>NZ_MTAW01000036.1 GCF_002154725.1 Nostoc sp. 106C
TCCGTGCTTGGATGGCTCCTCAAGATCAGCCCCACGAACAATTTGTATTCCCTGAGGAGGTATTACCTCGTGGTAACGCTCTCTAATAGACCAGCGGTCCTGGGCGGTGGACGCGACATAGAATCAACAGGTTTTGCCTGGTGGTCTGGTAACGCTCGTTTGATCAACCTATCTGGCAAACTGCTTGGTGCTCACGTTGCCCATTCTGGTTTGATTGTATTCTGGGCTGGAGCAATGACTTTATTTGAAGTCGCTCACTTCATCCCTGAAAAGCCTATGTATGAACAAGGCTTAATCCTGCTACCTCACCTCGCTACTTTGGGCTGGGGTGTTGGCGCTGGTGGCGAAGTCATCGACACTTTCCCCTACTTTGTTGTCGGTGTACTTCACCTAATTTCTTCAGCTGTGCTGGGTTTTGGCGGTATTTATCACGCCGTCCGCGGTCCAGAAACCCTAGAAGAGTATTCTTCCTTCTTTGGTTACGACTGGAAAGACAAGAACAAGATGACCAACATTATCGGATTCCACCTGATAATCTTGGGTGTTGGTGCCCTCTTGTTGGTGCTGAAGGCGATGTTCTTCGGTGGTGTATATGACACCTGGGCACCTGGTGGTGGTGATGTTCGTGTTATTACCAATCCGACACTGAACCCAGCAGTTATTTTTGGTTATCTAATCAAGTCTCCTTTTGGTGGCGAAGGTTGGATTGTTAGCGTTGATAACCTAGAAGATGTCATTGGTGGTCATATCTGGGTTGCCTTCATCTGTATTGCTGGTGGTATTTTCCACATCCTCACCAAGCCTTTCGGTTGGGCACGTCGTGCATTCATTTGGTCAGGTGAAGCTTACCTCTCCTACAGCTTGGGTGCACTGTCCCTGATGGGCTTCATTGCTTCCTGTATGGTTTGGTACAACAACACTGTTTACCCCAGTGAATTCTACGGTCCTACTGGTCCTGAAGCTTCACAAGCTCAAGCTCTGACCTTCTTGATCCGTGACCAACGCTTAGGTGCTAACGTCGGTTCTGCACAAGGACCTACAGGTCTAGGTAAATACCTGATGCGCTCTCCCACAGGTGAAATCATCTTCGGTGGAGAAACCATGCGCTTCTGGGATTTCCGTGGCCCTTGGTTGGAGCCGCTACGTGGTCCTAACGGTCTTGACCTAGAAAAAATTAAGAACGATATTCAGCCTTGGCAAGCTCGTCGTGCTGCTGAATACATGACTCACGCTCCTCTGGGTTCTCTGAACTCTGTAGGTGGTGTGGCTACTGAAATCAACTCCTTCAACTATGTATCTCCTCGTGCGTGGTTGGCAACTTCTCACTTCGTTTTAGGTTTCTTCTTCCTCATTGGTCACTTGTGGCACGCTGGTCGCGCTAGAGCAGCAGCAGGTGGCTTTGAGAAAGGTATTGACCGTGAGAATGAGCCAGTTATGTCCATGACCGAACTCGACTAGTTCAGAAATTTTCTTTCATCACTGACAATTAAATGTTTCTAGCTCTTGTGTAAAATCAAGAGCTTTTTTATTAATTGTTAATAGTTAGTACTGTTGCTATGTGACAAAATCAGATTTATTAGAGACAGATGTAGAAAATTTTTTTAATTTTTATTGCTAGCTGGGTATAGAAACGCTGCAATTAAATAAAGGAGTATTAAATATGAGTGACTCAATTTTTTCCGATTCTTTAGGATGGACCACAGAAGCCAAGGAAAAATTAAAAAATATTCCCTTTTTTGTCCGTACTCAAGCAAAAGCAAGAATTGAGCAGCTAGCTCGTCAGGCAAAGCAGAATATTGTGACAGCAGAGTTGGTTGAACAAGCACGCCTAGAGTTTGGGCAGTAAACTACTTAAAATGTTCTGTTAGATATTGAAAGAAAATTACTAAGAATTGTTCAGATTGCATAATGCTTTACAACATCAGTTAGTTAATGTAAGGAAGTGGCTCAGGGAAGGGGGAAAGGTTCAATAGTGAGTAAAGATGCGCGCTTAATAATGTTCACCTAACTTGATGATGACGACTGGTTTATAGAGCTTCCTGCTTAAACTTTGAATTTTGAATTTTGAATTCTCCCGCAGAATGTTGACCCCATTCTAAAGTAATCTCTAGATTGGCTGTGGAAGTACCTTTAACTAGTACAGGCGTGAGTTTACCTGATTCCATAGCGATTTCTATACCAAATTTCACACTAGCCTTATCTGGTTTAACTTTTTGGATTACTTCTGCAATTTCCTTGGTAAGGGATTCAATAGCCACGGTTACTTCATTAAAAGGTCGGGTTGGGACACTTAATTTGCGTTCCCCAATTAGCGTAGCTTCGACTCTCACACTTGTACCATCAGACAGTTCTACTGAAATAACTTTATTTTGTGCTTCCATGTGGGTTTGACAGGATTACTCTGCATTTATATCATTCAACCACGTGTAATAAATACAACCACCCATACAAAATAAATTTTGGCTCCTAGGGATGAAGACTTTTCAACCAAAATCACATCAGTTACTACTCTATGAGTGTCTACAAGCGTTGTGACTAAACCCACTGACACAAAATCTAAAATCCAAACTTGGATAAGTTATGCCAATTCTTGCCATACTAAGCTACAAAGGATTCTGCCCTGCACTTCTTCCCGTGGCTGATATTAACTTTCTCCCACATTCATCGCTGCTAAAACAGCCTTCTGTCTGACATCTTGGTAGACTGTCTCCAAATACTTCATTGCCACCTCTGATGATGTGATATTTAGTACACTCTCCTCTTCCTTACCCAAGGGAATCAATCCTAATACATCTAATACTGTCTCGCTAGCACTAGGCGCAATCACTACTAAAGAAGAATCGAGTGGCTCATTGTACTGCCAGAATGAGTTCAGTTTAATTGTGTATTGATTGTTAGTAATTGGCTGTTTAACATCAGATGTTTTCGTACGAGAAACTTCAATCTTAGCGCTACGTAAATTGCGCAAATCGCTAATAATTTGCTCCTTAGTGCGTCCGCGTAATTTAAATAGTACAAACGGATCTTCGCTGAAGCGATCGCCTAACTGATAATACACTGCACCTACGTGTTTACAAGGATTTGCTTTATCAGGACAAGAGCATTTGCTGCGGATATCTGATAGGGTAAACGGAAATAAAGAAAGTCCATTTGCTGTGAAGACTTCTTCGATATTTTGTGGCATTTCTCCTGCTAATAGCTTGGCAGCAAAAATCGCCTTTTTGGACATTGTTTCAATTACATAACCCCATTCTTCATCGCTAAATGGTTCAAGAGAAAGAGAAACTTTATAAGGTTCAACTTCGCTACCTTGTACTCTAGCTAATACTTTGGCTCCTTTAAACTCAATGCTCAAGACATTTCCCTGACGAGCATAGTTTCTCGCACGTTCTAAACGCTTTTTAAAACGATAGGAATCTAATAGATCTAGCCACCTTTGTGACCACCATTCACGGCTTGCTTGCAAAGTATAATTAGTCATAATCAATTCAAAATTTAACGATAATTCGAGGATTACAGCTAGAGAATTTGTTATTATAAATAATCCTAAATTATT
Organism: Nostoc sp. 106C; assembly: GCF_002154725.1. GTDB lineage: Bacteria > Cyanobacteriota > Cyanobacteriia > Cyanobacteriales > Nostocaceae > Aulosira. The sequence continues at coordinate 3,557 of NZ_MTAW01000036.1, forward strand.
ATGAACCATAGATGCTCACAGATAGTTATCGGTGTGTATCCATGTTTATCTGTGGTTCATTATCTAAAATAATTGTAGAAGGCTTAGTTAGCAAAATTGTTTATCCTTCATCCTCTTCAATGACAGAACTGCGGTCAAGTAAAAGTAGATTGCGGAGTTGGTCTGTATCTAGTTCAGTTAACCACTCTTCCCCTGCACCTACAACTTGTTCTGCTAGTTGTTTTTTACTTTCAATCATGTCATGAATTTTTTCTTCTAAAGTTCCCGTACAGACAAATTTATGTACTTGAACATTTCGGGTTTGACCAATGCGAAATACTCTGTCTGTGGCTTGATTTTCGACTGCGGGGTTCCACCATCTATCAAAGTGAAAAACGTGATTTGCTCTGGTTAAATTTAACCCTACGCCACCAGCTTTTAAGGAAAGAATCATAATTGGTGGCCCTTGGGGGTCGTGTTGGAAACGGTCGATCATTTCCTCACGTTGTTTTTTACTAGTGCTACCATACAAAAAGAAAATTTCTCGTCCAAGCTGTTTTTCTAAATGGGGTTTAAGTAACTTACCCCATTCCGCAAATTGGGTGAAAATTAAAGCGCGATCGCCTTCTGCTAAAGCCTCTTCTAGCATTTCATCTAAGCGCTGAAGTTTAGCTGAATGATATTTTTCTAATGAGCTTTCTTTTAAGTATTGAGCTGGGTGATTGCAAACTTGCTTGAGCTTGACTAGTAAAGCTAAAATCATCCCTCGGCGTTGCAGTCCGGTAGCTGTGTCAATCTCTGCTAAAGAATCTTCCACCACTTTTTGATAAAGTGTGGCTTGTTCAAGACTAAGCCCACAAAATACCGTCATTTCTTGCTTCTCTGGCAAGTCTTGAATGATATCACGATCTGTTTTGAGTCGCCGCAGAATAAATGGTTGGACTAATGAGCGTAATTGATTTAATGAAGCAGAATCACCATACTTTTCAATTGGCATGGCAAATCGTCTTTGAAAAAACTGTTTATTACCCAAATAACCGGGATTGAGAAAATCTAAAATAGACCAAAGTTCTTGCAATCTATTTTCTACTGGAGTGCCAGTCAACGCGATACGAAATGTTGCTTCTAATTGTCTAATTGCTTGTGATTGCTTGGCATCAGCATTCTTGATATTCTGAGCTTCATCTAAAACTATTGTTTGCCAAGAAACACTCTGCAATGATTTGAGATCTCTGTGAATCAGCGAGTAACTAGTCACGACTAAATCATATTTTTTCACTGCTTCTGTAAATGCCTTACCTTTGGGGCGTTTATCACCGTGATATTGTAAAATCTTGAGTGTGGGAGAAAATTTCTTAACTTCCCGTTCCCAGTTCCCCAATACAGAAGTTGGGCATACTAGTAAAGTTGGGTTCTCTAATACGTCTTGTTCTTTCAGGTGTAAAAGAAAAGCGATGAACTGGATGGTTTTTCCTAAACCCATGTCGTCGGCGAGACAAGCACCCAAGCCCCAACGTTCTAAGAAGGCTAGCCAAGCGGCACCTCGCTGTTGATAAGGTCGCAACTGTCCTTGAAAATTAGCTGGTGTGGGTAAAGGTGCGATCGCCTGATTATTTGTCAGTGCCTCAATTAACTCTTGTAATGCCCCAGAAGCCTCAAAACTGACCACAGGTAATTTTTCAATTGCTTGGGTATCCCCTGTACTTAGGCGTAAAGCATCTTCTAGAGAAAGCGCCATTTTTTCTTTACGGGAAGCAAAAAATGCTTGTGCTGTCTTAATATCTTGGGGTCGTAACTCTACCCACTCACCGTTAATTTCTACTAGTGGGCTATTTAATGCTACCAGCCTGTCAAATTGAGCTTTAGAAATTGTTTGTCCACCAATTGCCAATTTCCACTGAAAATTGAGCAAACTCTGCAATCCCAAGCGTCCCTGCTTTTGATTTGGTGTTTCGGCAGTAATTTTTAAACCCAAACGGTTCGCCCATCCCTCGCGGTTCGCCAAACTAGGTGGTAAAACCACTCCTAAACCACTATCTTCCAACCTCCAAGCCACAGACTTAATAAATTCGTATGCCTGCATGGGGTTAAGACTATAAGATTCGGGATATTCACTTTCTAAACTGGGTGCGATCGCTGGATACAATCGAGAAGCTAACCCTAAGCCGCGCAGAAAAGTTTCTTGAGGTTCTTCGATTGTGCGATTTTGATAGATTAATTGTTCAACTGGGTGCTGCCAAATAGTTCTCGCATCAACCAAAAACTCTGGAGAGTCCGCAGCTTGGAGATAATATGCCAACTTCCATTCTGTTTCCCCAGACTCCGGAGAACGCAATTCAAAACAGGTACGAAATAGAGCTTTATGAGTTAATTGATATTGCAGGGGCATAGTCCAAGCTGTCAGTGCCGCTTCTAATCTTTCGACTCCAACAGGATCTGCACTAACTGTTTGAGATTCACTAGTTAAAGCTTGCAACCACTGCCGCACTGCCGCTGGTAAGGATGCCATTACCCTAGTTTCAATTGGGGGTTGAGAACCTACCATTTCACGGACTTGAGCATCTATCGTAGTGTTGAGAAATCCTAAAAGTAATTCCTGAGGTTGTAGTGGTAAATCTATATATAGTTGGGATTGGGTTACTTCATCACTCCTTAGTTCGCTCTGAAAAGTGCGGCAAGCTAATGGCATCAACTGAGAAAATTTTTCCAACCTTGTCCCATCTACAGCACTATCTAAAAGTACTTGCCAGCTAGCATCTATCGAACTATCTGATTGTCGCTGGATTGTTGGTAAAAACTTAGACCGTGAAATTAAATCTAAACTCCACCGAGCAACCTGCGACCAAAAGCGTAAATCTCCTCCTAAAAAGGCTTCTTCGCCGCTAATAGTACTTAAGGGAAGAGAATAAAGAAATTTCATCGCTGCGGTAGGGTTCAGACAAAAACCCTCAACTCGCCAAGGGTGCAGGTATGGTGCTGAGTCTGTTTCTATTGATGGTAGTAATTGCGTTTCGACAACGGCAGAATGTACCGGAAAAATTGATACTGCGCCCTGTTGATTGTTGTCTAAGATGTGAGTTGGTAAAGCAATTATTTGAGATTGTGTTGGCATTACTTCAGCCACACTTGCACTTTGACGTTTCCGTCCCACACTCACAGCTAATTGGGGCTGCTGAATAAAGTTGGCAATTTTTAAATTCCGCGAACGTAACCACTCACTTAACTCCTGTGGTGGCATTGCCAATGGATGTGATGGGATATCAAAAGCAGCACTAGAATCAGTATTAATCTGGGAAGAACGCCAAGTTTCTCCCCAAATAAATAAACAACTATTTTGCTTTCTATTCAACCAAATACCGTGTAAAATTGCCATTTTCCAACTACCAATCAACTACGTTATCTGTATTGCTGCTATCAAGTATTAATTTTTCAATATTTGGCGCTCATAATTACTTGAATTCATATTTATCTGGTTTTAATTAGCTAAGATCAATATAATAAATGCTAATTAATGTAAGCTGGGCAATTTCCATCAAAAGTTAGCTTTCAAAATTAAAGTCAGAATTTGATAGTCAATAATTAAAGATTAGTAATTAATGCAATTTCCCCTTAATAAATTTACAAAAAATGGCATAAAAGTAGAACTAGATTATATGCATCCTCAAGAGCAGGAGGTAGTCAGAACATTACTAAATCTAGTAATTTTTGAAGGTAAAACCTATCCTCAAAAGCAACCCCTTTCTCCAACAGAATTTGCGGCTTACTGGTTGAGTCAGGATGCCTTTGTTGTCAGGGCTGTTGAGCAGAGCAATACACACAAACCCAAAGATATATTAGGGGCATTTTATTTGAAACCAAACTTCCCCGGTCGGTGTAGCCATATTTGCAACGCTGGTTTTATTGTACAACCACAGTTGCGAGGTCAGGGCATAGGGCAGTTTATGGGAGAGTCGATGCTGTTGATAGCAGCTAGTCTAGGGTACGAGGCGGTGATGTTCAATTTGGTCTTTGCAACTAATATACCGTCAATTACACTGTGGCAGAAATTGGGATTTGAGATTATTGGGCGTATTCCGCAGGCAGCTAAATTAGCCGATGGGCAAGTGATAGAGGCAGTTATGATGTATCGTGCTTTATGTTGACAAAGTTGTTTATCTTTGTATGTAGCCCAAGCCAGCCATAGTGCATAAATGTTAGGATTGCCACAGAGAGAGAATAGCGTGCATAGAAGGAAAAAAAACTGAATGACAGAAGTTGATAAGTCAATATCCTTTGACGGACGGGATATTCGACTGAAAGTAGGCCTACTAGCTCCCCAAGCTGGTGGGTCGGTTTTGATACAATCAGGGGATACAGCTGTTTTGGTGACGGCTACGCGATCGCAAGCCAGAGAAGGCATTGATTTTCTTCCCCTCACAGTAGATTACGAAGAAAGACTGTATGCTGCGGGTAGGATTCCCGGCGGGATCATGCGGCGTGAAGGTCGTCCACCAGAAAAAACAATTCTTACCAGCCGTCTGATCGATCGTCCCCTACGTCCGCTGTTCCCTTCATGGTTGCGGGATGACTTGCAAATTGTTGCCTTGACATTGTCAATGGATGAGCAAGTACCACCCGATGTGTTAGCAGTTACTGGTGCTTCTATTGCTACCCTTATTGCCCAAATTCCGTTTCACGGGCCAATGGCAGCAGTAAGAGTTGGCTTAGTAGGAGATGATTTTGTCATTAATCCTACCTATGCAGAAATTGAAGCTGGAGACTTGGATCTGGTAGTTGCAGGTTCACCAGACGGCGTAATCATGGTAGAGGCGGGAGCCAATCAGTTGCCAGAGCGAGATATTATCGAGGCGATTGATTTTGGCTACGAAGCAGTGCGAGATTTAATCAAGGCACAACAAGATTTAGTTGCAGAACTAGGTCTAGAAATTGTGCAAGCAACGCCCCCAGAAGTAGACCAAACTTTAGACAAGTTCATCAGCGATCGCGCCAGTGATGAAATTAAGAAAATTCTGGCGCAATTTGAATTGACTAAGCCAGAGCGCGATGCTGCTTTGGATGTTGTCAAAGAAAATATTGCCAACGCGATCGCGGAACTTTCCGAAGAAGACCCAGTTCGCGTTGCTACAGCCGCCAATAGCAAGGCCCTTGGTAACACCTTCAAGGAAATTACCAAACACTTCATGCGCCGTCAAATCATCGAAGATAACGTTCGTGTTGATGGTCGCAAACTCGATGAAGTGCGTCCTGTTTCTTGTTTAGTTGATGTCTTACCTAAGCGTGTCCACGGTAGTGGCTTGTTTAATCGGGGACTAACCCAGGTATTATCCGCCTGTACCCTTGGTACACCCGGTGATGCCCAAAATCTCAACGATGACCTGCAAACAGACCAATCCAAACGCTACTTACACCATTACAACTTCCCCCCCTTCTCAGTTGGCGAAACTAAGCCGATGCGCGCCCCAGGAAGGCGTGAAATCGGTCACGGAGCATTAGCAGAGCGAGCGCTGTTACCTGTGCTACCACCAAAAGAACAATTCCCTTACGTGATTCGCGTCGTATCGGAAGTACTTTCTTCCAACGGTTCCACCTCGATGGGTTCGGTCTGTGGTTCTACCCTAGCTTTAATGGATGCTGGCGTGCCAATTCTCAAGCCTGTCAGCGGTGCAGCAATGGGTCTAATTAAAGAAGGCGACGAAGTCCGCGTTCTCACTGATATTCAGGGTATCGAAGACTTTTTAGGCGACATGGACTTTAAAGTTGCTGGGACAGATACGGGGATTACCGCCTTACAAATGGACATGAAAATCTCCGGTCTTTCTTTGGACATTATTGCCCAAGCCGTCCACCAAGCTAAATCAGCTCGCTTGCACATTTTGGACAAAATGCTCCAAACCATTGAGCAACCGCGTACAGAAACCTCACCCTATGCGCCGCGTCTGTTGACCATTAAGATTGATCCAGACATGATTGGTCTGGTAATTGGGCCAGGAGGCAAGACAATTAAAGGCATCACCGAAGAAACTGGTGCAAAAATTGACATCGAAGATGATGGCACCGTTACGATTTCTGCTGTGGATGAAAGCAAGGCGAAGAAAGCCCGTAACATCATCCAAGGCATGACTCGTAAGTTGCACGAAGGTGATGTGTATGTGGGACGCGTGACTCGAATTATACCTATAGGCGCATTTGTGGAATTTTTGCCTGGTAAAGAAGGCATGATCCACATTTCCCAACTAGCTGACTACCGCGTTGGCAAAGTAGAGGATGAAGTAGCTGTTGGTGATGAAGTGATTGTCAAAGTGCGCGAGATTGACAACAAAGGTCGGATTAATCTGACACGTTTAGGTATCCATCCTGACCAGGCAGCTGCGGCGCGGGAAGCAGCAGCAGTGAATCGATAAATCGATTTAGGATTTTAGATTGAATCTAAAATCCGCGATGCCTTAGGGCAAGGCATCGCTGTATGCTTCTCTGATTCAGTTGTCAAAATTATTCAAGCCGCACGACTGAAGTCGCGGCTAAAGAAACAAAGTCTACCTTCTCAAGCTTGATGCTATTAAATTTAGATCTAGGCGCAAGACTGAAGTTACGACTATAAAAACTAAGCCTGCCAGCGCAGGCTCGATGCTATTAATTACATGTTAATCGCAGCCGAACGACTGAGGTCACGGCTACAAGAACAAAGCCAAATGATTTCCCATCCAGAAATGCAGGATTGTGGTTGATGGCGGGTGGCTTGGTTGCGAATATAATTGGCTCTGATCGATGAGATGATGACTAATTGTAAATGCACCATAACCGCCGCGCCATTTGTAAAATACATGGATTTGATTTCATGAATAATCAAAGCTTAGAAATAGTTAAGTTGGGCGGAAAGCCAGTTAGTAAGTGAACTCGATTAACTATGCTGGCAATAGCCATTACATTGCATCCTCAATATCAGCATTGCTTGACAATTGCCGAAAAAATTATTTCTTGAATATCTAGCCTAACTACTGGCAGTCTGTCTCAAGTTTCTCAAACTTAATGTAGCTGCAACGGTGTAAAATTTTGATGCATTTTACCTATGTTTTACTTTAAAAGCTTACTGAAGTAAGCTTTAGTTGTCTGTGTTTGGGTTAATTATGGGTAACAAAACGACTATTCAAGTATTGCTGCTCTGCTAAGTGACTAACTATCGAAATAACGCTTGTAGCAACACTGAGAAATTTACAATCAACAGTGAAAACCCCCTTTTTGTTCTAGGCTAAATTACCCCAGTCTGGGGAGGCAAGCTTTGTTGTTCTAGGTGTGACTTCAGCCGTTAGACTCAATTTACAAATACCCACTTTGTCAGTTTCTCGATTTACGCTATGTTTGGTATTAAAAGAATTAGCCTACGTGGTTAACTTTCATTCCCAACTTGATATCCAGCATTGTGAGTGCTAAACGTCTGCCAGAAACCATCGCCCATGTGAAAATTACTCGCCAATCTTGGCAACACGGCTTCCTTGAGGGTGAAGTGAGTGCGGGTGAGTATGAGTGGCAGTTCCAATGGCATTTTCGCCGGGGAGAACTGTCTGTAAAGCCTTCTCAAGGACGCGCTTTAATTAAAGAACCTCTAGGTCGCTTCTTAGAGAAACAAGATTACCAATTAGAGCCAGGAGGCGACTATGCTTTCACTATCCGAGCTGAGCTATAGTTAAGCAGTCATTTAAGTATTCCTAACTACGATTAATTGTTTACTGATTCAGCTAAACGATTTAAGTACCTTTCAATTAAGAGAATGGCAACAATGTCATCTATTGGTCGTGGAGGTTGCCGCATACCCTGGGGTAATAGCTTCGTTAGTCCTTTGGGCGGGTACATTTGCCAATAGCGATCGCGTGCTTCTAAAGTTGTATAGCGCTCATCTATTAAAACAATATTTAGCGGTTCTGCTAATTCTTGACGCAGTCGTTGTTTCCATTGCTTGGCTGTAGTTTGGTCGCCCATCACCATTAAGGAAACAGGGAACTTCTGACGCAGGCTTTCAATAGTAGCGATCGCTTCATTTGCAACCACAACTTGGTGATAATGCAGTTGTCGATCTAATCCAATCACTGCTAAACCACACTTATCTCGACCGGGATCAAAGCCTAAAATGACTGGTTGTGTCGGTGAGAATTCACGGAGAGTCATAGTAATTTAGAATTCAAAATTTAAAATTTAATCACAAGTCTTTCATAAAGCTTTTTTACAATTGCCCATTTTTTTAAATAGGCTGGCATTCTATTCAGGTCTGTTGATTAATTTTTTAGGTACTAAAAATAACTTGGCCGTTAACTATTGCCAGTAGCTTTACTCTTAGCGGCCCGGCTGTAAAAGTGTTTTCAGCCGCGATCGCTTTGATTTCTAACGGTTGATTAAATTGTCTCAATTGGGCAACAAACCGCAGGAAAGTACCATCTATTTGTACATTTTCAATAATTCCAGCATTACGGGCGCGAAATTGGGAAGCAGAAATCAGCAGATCGAGCCGCTGTCTTAGCTGATAAGAAGTCATAGTTTTGGGATCGGCAGTAGTAGTAGCTAGTACCTGTCCCCCAGAAAATACTAGTTGGTTTTTTGCGGTATCGGTAAAGAATTCTATCTGCTTTTCGCCTCTAACGTAATTCCCAGCAGAGAAAATTCGCATTACATATTCTCGACCGTCATCAATCTGCTTGATCAACTGCTCGATTCTATCCTGGGTAACGTGCAGTATCTCTACATTATTTCCTGTATTTGTACCAGGTTCAGCTAATTCCAACAGAGCATTCTGATTAGCTTCCTTTAGCAGTTGCGTCACTGCCTGACGCGCAGCCATAGGTTGGTTAACCTGAATTACAGCAGCAGCCAGAACTTGACCACGCACTAAAGCCAGCTTGCCTAAACGCAGGTCACGGTAAGACTGATAATATTTTTCCAGTCTTGCCACTTCTTGTTCTAAATAGTTCTGTTGCTTTTCCAATTCTTTGAGACGAGATTCCCGCTTGGCAATCACTTGTTCCCGGGCTGCAACTTCTAGATTACGCTGTTGAATCAGTTGATCCAACTGCGAAATTTTTTGATCTCGCTGTTGAATCGCTTCTTGCCGATTAGCTAGTTCGCGATCGCGTTTGGCAATAGCTGTTTTGGCTTCGTCAATAGCTTTTTTCGCTTCAGCGTACAGTCTTTGGCGTTCTATCTTACGTTGTTCAATTTCCGCCAGCAGATTCTTTTTCTCGTCGTAAACGCTTTGTAGTTCCGCTATTGCTTTTTGATATTGAGCTACAACTTGGCCTAGTTGGCTTTGCGTGCGTTGCAGTTGAGTTTGAGTTTGAGCTTGTTGAGTGAGAGTGCGGTTGAGTTGGGCTTGCGTTGCCTGTTGTTTGGCATTCGCCGCCTGTAAGGACTGATTGATTGCTTGTAAGTCTTTTTGAGCCTGGGCCTGTTCTTTCCTTGCTTGGTTTAGCTCACTCTCTACCTGGCTTTTTTGAGTTTCTGTGGTTTTTAGCTGTTCGCGTTTATTTCTAAGGTCCCTTTGAATATCCTCTAACTCAAAAACTCCTTTGCGCAATCCTTCATCCGCAGCAAATAAAATTGCCAAAGTTGATGCTGAAATTAAAGTGCCAGTAAAAATAGTTACTAGTACAGCAGTATTTTTAGGACGTAACTTAAATAGAGAGAGGCGCGCCTTGCCAACTCGTGTGCCGATGCGATCGCCCACGGTGGCAAGCATGCCTCCCAAAATTAAAATTGCTGCAATGAGGATGTACCCAGTGGTCATCTTCAGCTACCGAAATGCTTCCAGATACAGCCTACTACTTTCAACCATTTTTTGTGGGGGATGAGAGATTGACAATAGCTGAATTTACTCAATTTTTTAGATCTACCTCCATTATGGGTGCCATCTCTAAAAAAACAACATGTGCCACCTCTGCTTCCCCCAATTGTTTTTAAGTAAATTGCCTACTTAAGGTAACAGGTTTATGCACAGTAATCTTTTTTTTGTGGATAGAAATCATCTTTTTTTCACGCAAATCTCCAAGTAACCTAGTTACAGTAACGCGAGTAGAACCAATTGCTTCTGCGATCGCTTGATGAGATAGCTTGAGATCAATTGTGATTCCATCAGCGCAAGGAACACCAAAATCGCGACAGAGAATTAACAAAAAACTCACTAACCTTGAACCCATATCTCGGTGTGCGAGGGTTTCAATCATCATCTCTGTTTGTAGAATTCGCGAAGACAGACCTCGCAGCATTAACATTGATAATTCTGGATTTTCCTTGAGTGCTTGCTCCACTTGTTCAATTGGAGCTGACAGTAATTCTACTGGGGTAAATGCAACGGCATGGTAAAACCTATCTGACTTGTTTCCCGTCAGCAATGACAACACACCAAAAACACTATTTTCCCGCAGCAATGCTACCGTTATTTCTTCTCCTGCTTCATACACCCTGGAAAGCTTAACAGCGCCTTTTAAAAGAAAATAAACTCGTTCAGCAGGATCGCCAGGAAAAAAGATCGTTTTATTGCGTTCAAACGTTTCTACAACCGGCGGAAACGCTCCAGTTGCCATCTGACGAAAAACATTTGCTAGGGCTTTATCTTGTGTCACGATCATCTCCCTTCCCCTACCCAATGCCGGAAAAACAAAAACTGATTACCTAAGAATACACCCGAAAAATCAATAAGGCACCGTCAACCTTTCTGTACTTTCCTATACTCAAAATCCTTGCTTCATAGTTATTTGTTTATAATGATACATAATTATTGATATTTTTAGCTATTACTTTTTGAATAGTACTTATAATAGCTGTATTTAAAAGGTTTTTTAAAGACAAAATCAAGATATCTTGAGAATATCTTAAGGAATAAACAATAATTTCATTGCCATAAACACGCCTACCAATAATCATTTTTACAAATCCTGTATAAAACAAAGTCAAACTAGCCTCAGATTCTAGTATGCTCTAGCATGATTGTTCACACTAACAATTTTTATGCTAAATCTGACTGGAAAAAACGCTCTTGTTACAGGTATTGCAAATAACCGCTCAATCGCTTGGGGAATTGCTCAACAACTACACAAAGCTGGAGCTAACTTAGGTATTACCTACTTGCCTGATGAGCGGGGTAAGATGGAGAAAAAAGTTGCGGAATTGGTAGAACCTCTAAACCCCAGCTTATTCGTTCCATGTGATGTTCAAAACGATGAACAGATACAGTCTACCTTTGAAACAATCCGCAGTAAGTGGGGCAAGCTAGACATTCTAATTCACTGTATGGCATTTGCCAATAAAGATGATTTGAGCGGAGATTTTAGCCAAACATCACGCGCTGGCTTCAACACGGCGCTACAAATTAGTACTTACTCGCTAGTGCAGTTAAGTGGTGTAGCCAAAGCTTTAATGACAGAAGGAGGAAGTATCCTCACCCTTTCATATTTAGGAAGCGTTAGGGCAATTCCTAACTATAACATTATGGGAGTTGCCAAAGCAGGCTTGGAAGCCAGCGTACGTTATCTAGCTGCTGAACTCGGCCCACAAAATATTCGGGTAAATGCCATCTCTGCTGGTCCCATCCGCACTTTGGCATCTAGTGCTGTGGGAGGCATTTTGGATATGATTCATCATGTAGAGCAAGTTGCTCCCCTGCGACGCACAGTCACCCAGCTAGAAGTAGGGAATACTGCGGCTTTCTTGTGTAGTGATTTGTCCAGTGGAATTACAGGACAAGTCCTATATGTGGATGCAGGATATGAAATTATGGGAATGTAGTAGGAAGTCAAGGGTCAATAGTCAATAGTCATTTGTCCTTTGTCATTCTCCGCTTCTTCGCGTCCCCCTCATCCCCAATCCCCTTTAGCTATGCAAATCAGCGACCGTCAAGTTAACTTCCCCCAATACAACCAATCCCATCCCACTCCTCGGATTGCTTCTGTTCATCGCACTACTGGTGAAACTGATGTCCAAGTCACTATCAACCTCGATGGTACGGGGATTTGTCAAGCAGCAACCGGCATTCCATTTTTGGATCATATGCTGCATCAAATCGCCTCTCATGGGTTGATTGACTTGGAGGTGCAAGCAAAGGGAGATTGGGAAATTGACGACCACCACACTAACGAAGATGTGGGAATTACCCTAGGACAAGCTTTGAGTAAAGCACTAGGTGATAAAAAAGGCATTATCCGCTTTGGCAATTTTCTAGCGCCACTTGATGAAGCATTAGTTCAGGTAGCACTAGACTTTTCTGGCAGACCTCACCTCAGCTATGGTTTACAAATTCCTACCGAGCGAGTAGGAACCTATGATACCCAACTAGTACGGGAATTTTTTGTGGCACTGGTGAACCACAGTCAATTAACACTGCACATTCGCCAGCTAGATGGCATTAATTCCCATCACATTATTGAGGCAACATTTAAGGCTTTTGCTAGAGCAATGCGCATAGCGGTAGAAATAGATCCCCGTCGTGCTGGGATGATTCCCAGTTCTAAGGGAGTTTTATAAATCAGGAGGGATGAGAAGTGTAGAGAGTGTGGGGAGTGTGGGAAGAAGATAAAAAAGCTTTCCACTGCTATCAATGCCCAATGCGCAATGCCCCATGTCCCATTTTTAACCCAGTGTTAGTTATTGGTAACCAATGGGTAATCTGTAATTGATACCAAGTTACTGCCTAAAGGTGCATGGAACCGAGATGAAGTCTGTTGCAGACGCTCCTGATTCTCAACTGAATACTCCTAATACTCCGCCAGTAGTATTAACTTCTGAGTTGCGAAAAGTCTACCGTACTGGCTTTTGGATGCATCAAAAAGTTTTATCGCTCAAAAGTTGCTCTTTAACCGTTTACCAAGGAGAAACTTTTGGGTTACTGGGACCGAATGGTGCTGGTAAAACTACCTTGTTAAAACTATTGCTGGGAATTATCCGTCCTACTTCTGGGCGAGGATTATTATTGGGTAAACCATTAGGCGATCGCAGCGTTAAACAGTACATTGGTTACCTGCCAGAAAATCCCTATTTATATGACTATCTCACTGGTTGGGAATTTTTACAGCTAGCAGCAGGGCTATTTCAAATTCCCTATAGTGTTCAACGCCAACGTATTCCCCAACTGCTCGAATTAGTCGGTTTATCTCAAGCTGATGCCCGTAAGAAACAAATGCGTCGCTACTCTAAGGGAATGTTACAGCGTGTGGGCATGGCACAAGCACTAATTAACGATCCGGAGTTGATCTTTTTAGATGAACCAATGTCTGGTCTTGATCCTGTAGGACGCTATCAAATGCGGGAAATTATCCTAAAACTTAAAGCCGCAGGCAAGACAATTTTTTTCAACAGCCATATTCTTAGTGAAGTAGAACAACTTTGCGATCGCGTTGCTATTCTCGCCCAGGGTGAATTAATTTGTACTGGTTCCTTTCACGAACTTTTAGGAAGCTCAAGCACATATCACATCAAAGGTTTAGGTGGCGATGAAGAATTTCTTCAACAATGGATGCCTACTATAGTATTTAAGCCTGATAGTTCTTGGCAAGGTACCCTACAACAAGAGAATTACTATGATTTTCTTGCAAGTCTCCGCCTCATGGGAGGACAAGTGATTGCTATGAATTTGTCTCGCATCTCCCTAGAAGAGTTTTTCATTCAACAGATCCAACAAAAAAATCATTCTATTAAATAATTTAGATCGCTAAGATTGTACGGTAGATATCAATTTTCTAGCTCAAAATATTGCAAATAATCTCGATAGAAAGTTTTTGGATTTTGAATTTTGTCTAGCTGCACTAATTTTGTGGCGAAATTGCGCTTAATTCTCCAAAACTTTACTTTCAGCTTGCTATAAATACGTAGCAGTTAGGTAAGGGATCAGAGGATTAGGGGAAATTTTTAGTAGCGATCGCTAATACAGTCTGCAAAAAATGTAACTTGACTCTATAAGAATATTTACAACCATTTTGTATTCAAAGTGTTTAAACTTTAAGTTAGCTTTACTAAAAATTCAAACTTAATCAGTAAATACTCCTCCGGAAGGTCAAGTTTTTCTAAGAAAATAAGAATGTTGGGGAACTTGAGTAATTCAGTATAGTCACGATTAAAATGTTTAGACAGTACTTTAGCAATTGTAGTTTCAGAGTCTCGGGTAAATATGCTTAATACAGGTTTGCTGAAAATACTCACCCAATCAAGTCTGGGTGTGGTCTTGTTAACGGCTGTCAATGTCGCTGCGCCATCTGCCAGCCTAGCTCAGCGACAACCAGTATCACCTAATAGAAGACCAGTAATACCTAATACTCAGTTAACAACACCTACTACAACAACACCGCCAGTATCGTCTAATATAGATACAAATTATACATTAGGAGGCGGTGACCTCATACGTGTAAACGTATTTGAAGTACCAGAATATACTGGCGAATACCAAATTCCCCCTGGTGGATCGATCAATCTACCTTTAATCGGTAGTGTCTCGGTTTTAGGGCTAACTACCGAACAGGCTGCTGACGACATTGCTCAAAGATACGCCCGCTTTCTCAAACGCCCTCTAATTTCGGTTAACCTGTTATCACCTCGTCCAATAAATATTTTTGTAGCAGGGGAAGTGACACGCCCAGGGGCTTACACTCTCAGCTTACAGGGAGGAGCCGGAAATAATCCAGGCGTACAATACCCAACAGTATTAGCTGCACTCACAACAGCTCAAGGTGTAACATTGGCAGCAGATGTAACTCAAGTTCAATTACGTCGCAAGCTGGGGCGTTCTGGTGAGCAAACAGTCTCACTAAATTTGAAAGAACTCATCCAATCAGGCAGAATCGGACAGGATATTACCTTACGTGATGGTGACACAATTGTTGTGCCAACTGCAACTACCTTCAACGTAGCAGAAGCACGTAATTTGTTTGCAGCTAACTTTGCTTCTGACCCCACCAAACCACGTACAGTAGCAATCATTGGCGAAGTTAACCGTCCTGGATCGTATCTTGTATCAGCTGGTAGTACAGATGGTCAAGGTGGCGGTACCGTCGGCAGTGGTCTGCCAACTTTAACACGAGCAATTCAACTAGCTGGGGGAATCACACCACAAGCTGATATTCGTAGTCTCAAGCTGCGCCGACCCACAAGAATTGGTACAGAACAAACTATAGATGTCAATCTCTGGCAGTTATTGCAGAGTGGTGATGCGAATCAAGATGTCATCGTCCAAGACGGAGATACAATTGTTATACCTACCGCCACCGAGATTAACCCTGCAGAAGCTACTCAATTAGCTACTACTACCTTATCGCCCACAAGCATTCAAGTTGGTGTGGTAGGCGAAGTCAAGAAACCTGGAACTGTAGAAATTAAGCCGAATAGTTCGTTAAATCAAGCATTACTTGCTGCTGGCGGATTTAACGATGCTAGAGCTAAAAGCGGTGCTGTAGATTTGATTCGTCTTAACCCCAATGGTTCTGTGACTAAACGTGTAGTACAAGTAGATTTCTCTCAAGGAATCAATGAGAAAACCAATCCGATACTCCGCAATAATGATGTGGTGGTAGTCAGCCGTAATGGTACAGCTAGGACTGGTGACACCCTTGGTGTATTGTTCAATCCTATCGGTTCTGTCTTTGGTATTCTTAGAACTTTATTTACCGGATTTTAGATTTAACTATAAACTGGGGGCATTGGTTAACGATTTTGCCCCCAGACTGCAACAAAAGCGAATCTTAACCAGTCAAAGTTATGCGTTATGAACTATTAGTAACTAATAACTAATGGCTAATATGCGTTTTCGGCTTGGTAGACAGCAACGTAAAATATCTTGGTTGCAAGGGTTACTGTGCAGCATGACTATTGCTCTAAGTTGGGGTGTAGGAATGCCCTCTACTTTAGCAGCCCAAAAAGTTACTATCCGCTTAGGCCCATTTCAGCAATCAATAGCGATCGCTGACTTAGAAAGATTTGCCAAAACAGGAAAACTGCCTGACAACCTCCAAATTTATGGTGTCTTACTGACCCCCCAAGTACGAGAATTGCTCAATCAACGTCTGGACGTTGATCCAGATGTTGCAGACAAATTCTTCGATGATTTGGTGCGATCGCCACAAGGTCAACAATTAATTGCATCCCTAGGAGTAGCCATACCAGGTAGTACGGTAGAAGCACTGCAAACAGCGCTTAACCTCTCTCTACGTCAAGTGAACGGTTTAAGTACTGTTGGATTTTTGCGAGCTTACCCACAAGAGAATGTCACCATAGATGCAACTAAAGCTCTTAAAATCGCCATAGAATTTAACGCTAATTACCTACAAAGCCAAGCCTTGGGAGCTTTATTAGAACGGGATCTGTTCGTAAAAAACACTACAGTCTTTCAACCGAGCTTCGATCCAGCTGCTATTGGCAAAGAAGTAGTGCAGCAGCAAACCCTGACTCTAGCAGACCAGCAACGCAAAAGAATCATTCCTGTAGATATTTATTGGAGTAAAGGTAACACCCAAACACCACTGGTTGTGCTTTCCCACGGCTTTGGTGCCAACCGCAAATTTTTTGGCTATTTGGCGCGTCATCTCGCTTCTTACGGCATTACCGTTGCAGCCATTGAACATCCAGATAGCCAGGTTAGCTCTGTGAATAAAGGCTCACAACCAGACAATTTAGCGCAACTGCTACCCGCTACTGAATTTATTGAACGACCGAAAGACATCAGTTTCTTGCTCAACGAACTAGCGAAGCTCAATAATCAATCAGGGCAATTTCAAGGAAAATTTAACACCGAAAATGTCACTGTGATTGGTCACTCTTTGGGAGGTTATACTGCTTTAGCGTTGTTAGGCACAGAAGTCGATTTAGAGGAATTACGGCAATTCTGTAAAACTTCTCTCTCCTTCAACGAATCTCCTGGGGATTGGTTGCAATGTGCAGCAGCTCCTTTAAAAGAGCAAAAACTTCAGTTAAAAGATGAGCGAGTCAAGAGTGCGATCGCCTTTAACCCTTTAATCGGCAAACTCTTTGGTAAAAAAGGTCTAAATCAAGTTACCAAGCCAGTATTATTTTTAACTGGAACCGAAGATGCCTTGACCCCAGCATTAAAGCACCAAATAGCACCTTTTACCCAACTGCGAGGTCCCAAGTATTTATTAACTGCGATTGGTGGTACTCACTTAAGTATTAGCGATCCCGCCTATAGCGTTAGTACAGTCACTACTATTGTTAAAGAAAAGCGCGGCGAAGAAACTAATTCCCTACGCCAGTTGATTCGTGGTGTCACCTTAGCTTTTGTTAAACAGTCAACTTCAGAAGCAAAAGTTTACCAACCGTTTCTGACATCGGCTTACGCCCAATCTCTTTCTACACCTGAATTACCCTTACGTTTTAATTCTGATTTACCCGGAAGTATCAAAACCTGGCTGAGTTTTGTGCCAAATTAATAGTTTTAAGTAGTAGATAAGTATCTCGTATACTATATAACGACATATCACAATTTGAATAACTAAAATTATATTTGTGCGTTCTGCTTGGAAAACATCATCTGTGAAAGTTAAATCTGCGATCGCTGAATCAGTGCCCAGAAAATACAAAGGTATAGCTGAAAACTATTGTAATTACGAAGTTATACCTTGCCACTATGTAATCTAGGTGCTTTAATAGCGATCGCATTCAGCCAAACTCTCCTAACTGCACAAGGCGAACTGCGACTTGCGAGCGGATGTTGCTGTTGGTGTTCGGAAAATTACAGATGCAAAACATTAGACTTAGAGATAGGACAAGATAGTACCATGTCCTTTAAACTAAAATTTCTCCAAAAGCTAAATTAGGAGCAGATATGGAGCCAATCATTGCTATTGTCTTAGCGCTTATAGGTTATGCCTTAGGATCTGCAAAACTGATTAATCAAGGCAATGTAGCCTTGGTAGAACGATTAGGGCGATACCATCGAAAGCTTAGTCCTGGGCTAAACTTCATTGTTCCCTTGGTCGATCAGATTGTCATGGAAGATACTACACGGGAACAGTTTATAGATATCAAACCCCAGAACGTAATTACTAAAGATAATATCTATCTGGAAGTTGATGCTATCCTTTACTGGCGTATTAAAGATATAGAAAAGAGCTTTTATGCAATTGATGACCTTCAAGGAGCACTTGTACAGCTGGCTCACACCACCCTGCGGGAAATCATTGCTCAGAATACAGTAGAAGAAACCAATGTCTCTCGATCCGAAATGGACAGAGCCATCTTAGACCAGTTGAATGATACAACGTCAGGTTGGGGAGTTGAGATTATTCGGTTAGATATTCAAAGCATTACGCCACCTGAAAGTGTACGGAAGTCAATGGAAGAAGAGCGCGCCGCTGAAATCAAAAAACGCGCACTCGTTTCCGAAGCAGAAGGCGAACGGCAAGCTGCAATTAAGAAAGCCGAAGGAACTATGACCTCAATGCAGATAATTGCTGAGGCTTTACGTACCAATCCTGAAAGTAAAGAAATTCTCCGTTATCTTGTTGCTCAAGACTACATAAATGCTAGCTACAGACTGGGAGAAAGCCAGAATGCCAAAGTTGTCTTTGTAGATCCAGGTAAAAGTGGTGAATTGATGAAAGAGGTGATTGCTGAAACAACTAATACTGAAGGTAATGGCAAGAACTCTGGAAATGGTGCTACTTAATCTTGTACTGACTGCCGACATATTGCGTCGGTAACCAGCGACACATCACGCATTTCTTTAACGTCATGAACTCGGAGGATATCAGCGCCATTAACAATGGCAGCACAACACGCCGCCGCTGTTCCCCAGACTCGTGCTTTGGGATCTGGTTGATTTAAAATCCGGCCAATGAAACTTTTACGGGATGGTCCTACTAAAATAGGGCAGTTGAGCGCTCTCAATGACCGCAAGCGGCGAAAAATTTCTAAATTTTGTTCATAGTTCTTAGCAAAGCCAATACCAGGATCAATAATAATTTTTTGTGGATCTATACCCGCAGCCGTTGCAGCTGCAATTTGCTTTGCTAGAAAACTATAAATTTCTGCCATTAAATCTTGATAATCAGTTTGTTGTTGCATAGTCTGCGGGTTACCCCGGATGTGCATCAGCACAATAGGCACGCCCAAACTTGCAACTGTCGGTAACATTTCAGAGTCAAACGTGCCGCCAGAAATATCATTAATCATATCAGCACCAGCCGCAATAGATGCTTTAGCTACATCTGCTCTAGTGGTATCTACAGAAATCGGTATATTAATTTCCGATCTTAGCTCTCGCACAATTGGTAGGACTCGCTCCAGTTCTTCAGCAAGAGTTATTTGCTCTGCTCCTGGCCGAGTTGATTGACCACCCACATCAATAATGTCAGCACCAGTTGCTACCAATGCTTGTGCTTGTGTTAGAGCCGCAGTGGTAGTGTTAAACTTACCGCCATCACTAAAGCTATCGGGCGTCACATTCAATACACCCATTAGATAAGTCTGCTGCCCCCATTGGAAACAGCGTTCCCGAAGTATCAAGTTATTGGGCATAGGGCATAGGGCATGGGGCATGGGAGTAGAGGGGATGGGGGATGAGGGAGATGAGGGGCACAAGGGAGACCAGGGAAAAATAGCAATTTCCAATGCCCAATGCCCGATGCCCAATTTTTGCTACTTATAGTTCACAATCCTGGCGAAACTTTCAGGTTCTAGACTGGCTCCTCCTACTAGAACACCATCAATTTCTGGTTGAGCCATGATCTCATCAATATTATTGGGCTTAACTGAGCCACCATATTGAATCGACATATGAGGATTACTCAACTGGCTGCGAATTAGGCTAATGACCCGATTTGCCTCTGTAACCTCACAAGTGTCACCAGTCCCAATTGCCCAAATCGGTTCATAGGCAATCACCAAGTTATCTTGATCGACATTTACCAGGCCTTTGTCTAACTGGCTGATGATTAGTGCTTCAGTCTCCCCAGCATCTCGTTGTTGTTTAGTTTCGCCTACACATAGAATTGGGGTAAGACCGTACTTTTGCGCAGCTTTGAGGCGGAGGTTAACAGTTGCGTCTGTTTCACCAAAATATTGTCGTCGTTCACTATGACCGACAATCACAAAGCGTACACCACTTTCTGTGAGCATGGGACCAGAAATTTCACCAGTGTAGGCTCCATATTCTTCCCAGTGGACATTTTGCGCCCCTAGCTGTACACGACTACCGTGCAAACTCTTGGATAAAATGCTTAAGTTAGTAAAAGGAGGGCACAATATAACTTCTCGCTCTTGGGGAGTTTCCTCTAAGTGGGGCAAAAATCCCTGTAAAAAATCTTGGGACTCTGCCTGAGTTTTGAACATTTTCCAGTTACCAGCAATAACTATTTTCCGCACAGGTGATTTAGTCAAGTTCCTAACGCTACTAGATGCATTTTTCACTCTAGAACATTTTGCACCCCAAATTCTTGAGTTATTTACGGAAACCACAGCCGAACCTCTTTTGTAGGTGCAATGTCCCTTTTATTTCTCCTGTCCCAAACCCTTGCTAAAACAAACTAGGATCGGATACGAGGTAAATCCAAAATCTCAAATCTAAAATTCACATGAATTCCACATTGCCCGAACCTCATCACAGCAATTCGCCCAATACTGATACCAATTCCCTGAACTGGGAGGAAGAACTAGATAGTGCCATTTTCAGTTTTGAAGATATTCAGACGGAACTTAACTATAAAAAGGCACAAACAGCATTACGAAATTTGGTAGCCAATCTCGACCTCTCCCCCCAAGAAAAGCGCGGTTTAGAGACAGAAATTGATGATTTGGAAACCATGCTAGGAAAGTTAGACCGCATGGTGGTGCAGATTGCGGCTTTTGGCATGGTGGGACGGGGTAAATCTTCTTTACTTAATGCCTTAGTTGGGCAACCTGTGTTTGAAACTGGTCCCCTACACGGTGTGACTCGGGATGCCCAAAGAGTTAATTGGAGTATTAACGAGGAAGCAATTGGTGAATCTGAACGCACTTTGCGAGTTACTCTGCCAGCCGTAGGGCAATCTCAGGTGGAATTAATTGATACACCAGGATTAGATGAAATTGATGGTGATACCCGTGCAGCATTAGCTGAACAGGTGGCAAAACAAGCAGATTTAATTCTGTTTGTGATTTCTGGTGACATGACCAAAATTGAACAAATTGCTCTTTCGCAGTTACGGGAAGCTGGTAAACCAATAATTCTGGTGTTTAACAAAGTAGACCAGTACCCAGAAGCAGACAGGATGGCAATCTACCACAAAATTCGGGATGAAAGGGTAAAAGAATTAGTCTCACCCTTAGAAATTGTCATGGCGGCTGCATCACCCTTGGTGAAAACGGCGATTCTTCGTCCTGATGGCAGCAGGGGTTTACAGTTGCGTACAGGTAATGCCCAAGTCGAAGAACTGAAGCTGAAAATCTTGGAGATTCTGCACCGTGAGGGCAAAGCCTTGGTAGCTTTGAATACCATGCTTTACGCGGATATAGTGAATGAGCAATTAGTGCAGCGAAAATTAATGATTCGGGAGCAGAATGCCAATCAGCTAATTTGGAAAGCTGTCATGACCAAGGCATTAGCGATCGCGCTCAATCCTGTCACTGTAGTAGATATATTGAGTAGCATTACCATTGATATTTTTCTAATTTTAGGTCTATCTAAACTCTACGGTATTCCCATGACCGAAGCTGGGGCTGTGCAATTGCTCCAAAAAATTGCTTTGAGTATGGGTGGTATCGGTGTCAGTGAGCTACTGGCAAATTTGGGATTAAGTGGGTTAAAAACTTTACTTGGTATCTCTGCATCAGCTACTGCTGGTGCTGCCATTGGGCCTTATATATCAGTAGCAGTAACTCAAGGTGGTGTAGCAGGTGTTTCATCCTATGGTATTGGACAAGTTACTAAAGCTTATTTAGCAAATGGTGCGACTTGGGGACCTGATGGGCCCAAAGCAGTAATCAGTCGGATTTTGGCAACTTTAGATGAAGCTTCTATTCTCAACCGCATTAAAGAGGAATTGCTCTACAAGGTCAAACTGAGAAATTGATTGAGATTTGGACTATTCCTACTCACCTTGGTTTAACAGCCGAGGTTTTTTGTTGTGTTGGGTAGTCATATTGTTAGGTATGGTAGAGTTTTGTATCTGCACGCAAAATGCGATGTCTGACGACAAGCCGCTGACGCTCCTTCTCCCAAGGGGAGACGCTACGCGTAGC
This sequence comes from Nostoc sp. 106C, assembly GCF_002154725.1. Taxonomy (GTDB): domain Bacteria; phylum Cyanobacteriota; class Cyanobacteriia; order Cyanobacteriales; family Nostocaceae; genus Aulosira. The sequence goes on from NZ_MTAW01000036.1 coordinate 25,730, forward strand.
TTGCTTCTCCGTAGGAGTACGTCGCTACCGCTTCGCTAACGCGTCTACACGCTTGCTAAATGTTGAAAGCAGGGAGGCAGCTAGAGCATGATTAAACCAGAGATAGCATCTTATGGAGCTTGGCGATCGCCAATTACAACAGATTTGATCACTTCCCAAACTATTGGGTTAGGGCAAGTTGTTCTTGATGGTGAAGACATTTACTGGAGCGAATTGCGACCATCAGAACAAGGCAGGAATGTAATTGTACGGTTGAAAGATGGTCAAACTCAGGATGTAACGCCTGCTGGCTACAACGTGCGTACCCGTGTTCATGAATATGGCGGAGCTTCTTTTTGTGTAGTTGATGGCACAGTTTACTTTTCTAACTTTGCCGACCAACGGCTTTATCGTCAATCTGCTGATAGCGAACCACAACCCATCACACCAGAAGTAGCTAAACGTTATGCAGACGCAATCTTTGACCAGCAACGCCAGCGAATTATTTGCGTGTGCGAAGATCATACCGTTGCTGGAAGAGAAGCTGTTAACACAGTGGTTAGCCTAGGGTTGACAGAAGATAGCACACCACAGCAACTAGTTGAGGGTAACGATTTTTATGCCTCACCTCGCCTCAGTCCTGATGGTTCTCGCTTGGCTTGGCTGACTTGGAACCATCCTAATATGCCCTGGGATGGCACCGAACTGTGGGTAGCAGAAATACAAGCAGACGGATTTTTAGGACAAGCTCAACAAGTCGCAGGTGGTTTAGACGAATCTATCTTTCAGCCGCAGTGGTCACCAGATGGCACACTGTATTTTATAGGCGATCGCACAGGCTGGTGGAATTTTTATCGCTGGCAAAATGGGAGCGTGGAACCGTTGACTCAAATGAAGGCGGAGTTTGGTAAGCCTCTGTGGGTGTTAGGGATGCGTACCTATGATTTTGAGTCATCAAATCGCATCATCTGCACTTATACTCAGCAAGGCATTTGGCATTTAGCTAGTCTCGATACTAAAACAAAACAACTAGAATCTCTGCCAAACCCATACACAGACATATCTTCACTGCACACAGCCCCTGGTAAAGTGGTTTTTATCGCTGGTTCTCCAACTGAGCAGACAGCTATTGTGCAGTTAGACTTAACAAGTAAAAAGCTGGAAGTGCTACGCCGCGCTAGTGATGTGAAGATTGAGGCTGGTTATCTTTCACTACCCCAAGCAATAGAATACCCGACAGCCGATGGCAAGACAGGCTATGCGTTATATTATCCACCGCAAAATCAAGATTACACTGCTCCTGTAGCGGAAAAACCGCCGCTGATTGTCAAAAGCCACGGTGGGCCAACAGCCGCAGCTGGGAGTAGTTTGAATTTTCGCATTCAATACTGGACTAGCCGCGGTATAGCAGTTTTAGATGTAAATTATGGTGGTAGCACTGGCTATGGAAGGGAGTACCGTCAAAGATTAGATGGTCAGTGGGGAATTGTTGATGTCGATGATTGTGTCGATGGTGCGCGTTACTTGGTAGAACGAAAAGAAGTAGACGGTAATCGCCTAGCAATTTCTGGTGGTAGTGCTGGTGGTTATACAACCCTGTGTGCTTTAACTTTCCGCAATACTTTTAAAGCCGGAGCCAGCCACTACGGAGTTAGTGACTTAGAAGCCTTAGCGCGAGATACCCATAAATTTGAGTCAAGATATTTAGATCGCTTGATTGGTGCTTATCCAGAACAGCGCGAGATTTATCAAAAGCGATCGCCGATCAATTTTACCGAACGTCTGGCTTCGCCGGTGATTTTTTTCCAAGGATTGGAAGACGAAGTAGTACCACCCAACCAGACAGAAGCAATGGTGACAGCACTGCGAGTTAAGGGTGTACCAGTAGCGTACCTTCCCTTTGAAGGTGAGCAGCATGGTTTTCGCAGAGCCGAGAATATCAAGCGTTCTTTGGAAGGGGAACTCTACTTTTACTCGCGGATTTTTGGCTTTGAATTGGCTGAATCTGTTGAACCTGTAGCGATTGAAAACTTTAGTTAGACTACACAAGGTGTAAAATTTAACTCTAATTCTTCTGCTTAATTATTTATTAGATAATTATAAATTTTCTCTACCACTTACTTAGATGTAATTGGTGAAATTTTGAATAACGTAAATTTGATTGAGCATTGCTAACGGAATTGCAAAAAAACAGTCTAAGTCTTGAGATGGATTGTCTATTTGCCAAAACTAACCAAAATTTATAGAAATAAAGGACTTTATAAAGTTTGAGTCGTATGCCTTTCCATCAGGATTACCTTGGTGTTGAACAACCAGCCGTGGGTCAATTGATTCGGGAACTCCGACAAACCCTGAAGCTGACACAGGAGAAGTTTGCGACTCAACTTGGTGTCACATTTCCAACGATCGCTTGCTGGGACAATGGACATACGGCTCCTTCTTATTTGGCACTTAAGCAAATTCACACTCTGCTAAACCAATTATCTGAGTTCCCTGATGCCGCCTTACGGAAATGCAGTCAGACAATTCGAGAAAAATACTTTCCGATAAAGGATCTGCAAGCATGAAGGCAGAGGAACACAAAGCTTGGGCTGAAAACCTCTTTGTTGGTGGTGGCGAGATAGGTGCATTGTTGAGATCGCACGATTGGTCACAAACGCCGCTAGGGGCTGTGGAAGCCTGGCCGGACAGCCTGAAAACGGCTGTGCAGATTCTGTTGACAGAACTCGATCGAGCCAAGCCGCCCGAAAAAACGCAGCTAGAATCCGATCTGCTGCTGGTTACCACATCAACAGATGCCTTACGTCAAGCTGCCCAAGCCGATGCGTTTCGAGTCAAGCTCACCAATGCGCTACGTTTGCTGACTGATGCTAATGAGATTCAGGCGATCGCTGCCTGCATTTTAGGCGAGTCTCTAGACGCAAGCCGCGTCATTTACATTGAAGTGTTACCGGGCGGCAAAGAGGTTATCGTTCATAAAAACTACACGAACGGTGTTGCCGAATTGAGCGGACTGTACCATCTAGAAGACTTTGGGCGCAACCTAACAGATGACCATCAAGCGGGGCAAACGGCGATCGTTCCTGATGTGGCAAACTACCCCAAATACACAGCCAGCCAGAAGGCAAGGTATCTAGCAATCGATATTGCCGCGCATATTGATGTGCCTCTGATCAAAAACAATCAATTTGTCGCCTTGCTAGCGGTGCATCAGGCAAACCCTCGCCCGTGGACGGAAGACGAGGTGAAACGAGTCGAGGAAACAGCAGAGCAGACATGGGCAGCCGTCGAGCGTGCCCGTGCCGAAGCAGCATCACGCCAGAGCCGCGCCGAACTCGAACGGCAACTGCGAAAGTTTGACGCGATCGTCGCTGCAATTCCCGATTTTGTTTACACCTTTGATTTGGCGGGACGGTTCACCTATATCAGCCCGGCGTTGCTCAATCTTTGGCAGAAAACTGCGGATGAAGCTTTGGGAAAGAACTTTTTTGAACTCGATTATCCAACCGATTTAGCGACCAGACTTCAGCAACAGATTCAACAGGTAATCGCCACGCGCCAGCCGCTCAAAGACGAAACACGCTACACTAGCGCCATCGGTACACGCGCTTATGAATACATTTTCGTGCCACTTTTGGGTATAAATGGCGCAGTAGAAGCAGTGGCAGGCGTAACGCGAGACATCACTGATCGCCAACGGGTAGAAGCAGCCTTGCGCCAAAGCGAGGAACAGACTCGGAATATTCTGGAGAGCATCGCCGAAGCTTTCTTTGCCCTGGATGAGAACTGGCGGTTTACTTACATGAATCCATCTGCCGAAACACTACTAGATCGCACTCCAGGCGATTTAGTTGGCAAGAATTTGTGGGTAGAATATCCAGGACTGATTGGCAATGAGTTGGCGCAGGTATACTGGAGCGCCATGCAAGATCGTGTGGCTGGGTCAATGACCGCGTTTTACCCGGATCACGATCGCTGGTACGAAGTTCGCACCTACCCCGCTCCAAACGGTATCACCGTTTATTTCAGCAACATCACAGAGCGCAAACAAGCCGAACGACAAGTGGAGTTTTTGACCGAGTTAAGCCGAAGACTCAGCACGGTGAAGGATGCGGTGGAAATTAACCGCATCGTCACGCGCGAAGTTGGAACGTTTTTGAACGGGCATCGCTGTTATTATCTCGATGTCACGCCGGGCGGCAGCCAGGTAACGGTTTTACCCGATTGGCGGCTCGACGGATCAGATCTTGCCGGAACTTATGACCTCGCCCTTTTCGGCGCGAAGGAATGGTGGGAAACAGCGGCACGTCAACCGTTCGGGATTGACGACGTGAACACACATCCGTGGACAAAGGATTTTGCGGACAATTACACGCTCATTAATCTGCAATCCTACGTCATCGCACCGTTTGTCCGTGAAGGGCGTTGGGTGGCTTCGATCGGAGTCAGTTCCGACAAGCCGCGCCATTGGACGGCGGATGAGATGTTGTTGTTAGAAAACGTTGCGGCGCGTGTCGCTCCGCTGATCGAACGCGCCCGCGCCGAAGCAGCTCTGCGCGACAGTGAAAACCGCTTCCGCATGGCGATCGAAGCAGCCCAATTAGGCACCTGGGACTGGAATTTCATTACCAACCAATTGATTTGGGATGAGGGTTGTAAAGCCATGTTTGGCTTACCACCAGAAGCCAACAGCAGCATTGAGGTCTTTTTTGCCGGACTGCACCCCGACGATCGCGAACGACTAGAACAGGTGCTGCAATGGACTTTGAATCCAAAAAGCAGCGGCAAGTATGACGTAGAATATCGCACGATCGGGATTCAGGATGGAGTTGAACGGTGGATTGCGGCCAGAGGACAGGCTTACTTTGATGCTGCCGGCAATCCACAACGCTTTGTCGGCACTGTGCTCAATATCACTGAGCAAAAACGCATTCAGGCAGAACGAGAACAACTCCTTGCCCGCGAACAAGCTGCAAGAGAGGCAGCCGATCGCGCCAACCGGATCAAAGATGAGTTTTTGGCGGTACTGTCCCATGAATTGCGATCGCCTCTCAATCCGATATTGGGCTGGGCGCGCTTACTACAAAACGGCAACCTGAGCGAAGCCCGTAGAGTCGAAGCCTTAAAAACAATCGAGCGCAATGCCAATCTACAGACGCAACTAATCGAAGACTTGCTCGACATCTCCGGCATCATGCAGGGCAAACTCAGCTTAACAGTGGCTCCGGTCAGTTTGATATTTGTGATTTCTGCCGCAGTTGAAACGGTGCGTTTGGCAGCAGAAGCAAGAAATATTGCGATCGCTCTCGATCTTGACTCTGAGATCGCTCCGATTTCTGGCGATGCAGTCCGCTTGCAACAAGTGGTGTGGAATTTGCTTACCAATGCGGTGAAGTTCACACCCAACAGCGGACAAGTGACGGTTGAACTGCGGCAACTCGACGGGCTAGCTCAGATTCGGGTAATTGATACTGGCAAGGGCATCAATCCACAGTTTTTGCCCCATGTATTTGAGTATTTTCGGCAAGAAGATAGCTCAACGACACGCAAATTTGGCGGGTTGGGGTTGGGGCTAGCGATCGTGCGGCAAATTGTAGAAATGCACGGAGGCACGGTTACAGCAGAAAGTCAGGGTGAGAATCAAGGCGCAACCTTCATTGTGCAATTGCCCCTCATGCAGCAGACAACAGCGATGCCTGAGGCAAGAGCAAAGCTCAACGCATCCGAGTCAATCCACACCCAGACAGAAGCAGAAGTGCCTTTAAACGGCGTTCAAATTTTGCTGGTGGATGATGAGCCAGATACCCGCGAATTCCAAGCATTTGTGCTGTCACAAAGCGGGGCAAATGTAACAGATGTTGCTTCTGGCTTAGAAGCTTTGCAAGCTCTAGAGCAGTTCACTTTTGACGTGCTAGTGAGTGACATAGGCATGGCACAGATGGACGGCTATATGCTGATGCAGCAGATTCGCTCTCGCCCACCGAATCAAGGAGGAACCATTCGGGCGATCGCACTGACTGCTTATGCCGCAGAAATTGACCGAAAAAGAGCACTTCAGGTAGGATTTCAAACTCACATTACCAAACCTGTAGAGCCAGAGAAGTTAGTGAGGGCGATCGCAAACTTGCTAGAACGCAACTAAAGGACTTCCAACTTAAAAAATATCCTATCGCTTTGTTGGCAGGGAGCAGGGAGAAAGAATTAGGGACAAATCATTTGTATTAGGCATGAAGTGAAATGGTATAAGTCTTGATTTTATAGGGCAGCAAAGTATTTAATCGGGTCATATAGGAATCGGATTTGATTATTAGACCTATTGCATAAGTCAAAATTTTGAATATCAAACCACAGATAAACACAGATGAACACCGATAAATATCGGTGTTCATCTGTGTTTATCTGTGGTTCCTTTTTTGCTGATTAGCATTTTTGCAAGAAGTCTATTGAAAAAATCTAGGTATAGTTAGACTGCGTTTTTACGAGCAACAGCCATGATGTGAGCACTCATTCCCAACACAGATGGTTCAGTTTCTAGCCAACGGATAGCTTCCAGAAGGCGATCGCGACGAACTGGCTCATTCCAATGTTCTTTAAAATTTTGTAGTAACCAGCCTGGCCCTTCAATAGCCAATGTACTTTGATAATATAAACCTGCTGCTTCAATCTCGGCTTTAAGTTCGTCAGGATGATGTAAAAAAGCTGTGGTGAAGTAAGCAGGATGATTATTTGGGTTGCGGTGTTGACCGTCAATTAAATCCTGTTGCACAATTTTCACAAATTCAGGGTCATCTAAATAACCTTGAAATAATCCATCTAAGGTCGAAGCAAAGCGAGAAATTCCCACAGCGAAGACAAAACCCCCACTTTTTAAAATGCGGTGAGCTTCACGCAGAGCCTGTATTCTATCTGTACGCTCAGTCAAGTGATATAAAGGCCCAAGTAGAAGAACAGCATCAACACTATCATCTGCCCGATTTAATTGACGAGCATCTCCAACTGCCAAACTAGCTAGAGGATAATTTGGTTGCGTTTGTGCAAAGCGTTGAGCTTGCTCAATGTGCATAGCAACCGCATCAATAAGATGAACTTCATAGCCTTGTTGGGCAAGCCAGTAAGAATAAATACCAGCGCCACCACCAACATCAAAGATAACCGCAGGTGCAGCAGGTAGGTAACGGCTGAGAATTTCTTGGGTTCGAGCTAATTCCAGCACACCTGTACCTCGTGATAACCGCTCTTGCTCGTGGCCACTTCCGTAATGGATTAAAGCCTCATCTGAAAGCAGGCTATCAAAATCAGATAATGACACTAGATTAATTCCTTAAATTACAGCTATAAATTATTCTCCCTCGCTCTGCTGCTGTACAGCGAACTTGACATAATTAGGGTTAATGTATTCACCAATACCACCCCGTTCCTAGACGAGTCCTAGCTGACTCGTCTAGGTTGGGATGATTTACAACATTGAGAACTTACTGCGATCGCTCTACTTGATTTAGTGATTCTTAAATTGTTCATCTACAGGAATTTTATAACCATCAGCAAGGCGATTGGTCATATTCGCAGTGGCAACGATCGCCAACAGTTCACCAAACATAGTATCGCTCATGCCTTTAGCACGTCCTGAGGCACTGTGTGAGGCAATGCAGTAATCACAGCTATTTGTTACACTCACGGCGATGTAAATTAGTTCGCGCATCAGTGGATCAATCTCACCAGGACTAGTCATCACTTCCTTGACTGCTTGCCAAGTGCGTTGCAGCGTTGGAGGATGATTGGCGATCGCTTTCCAAAAATTGTTGATATATTCAGTCTGGCGCGTGGCACGGATGTCGTCATATACAGCCCGCACTTCATCGCTAGCGTCTTCGTATTCGATTAGATTTGTCATTTGTCATTTGTCATTTGTCATTTGTCATTGGTCATTTGTCATTGGTCATTGGGCATTTGTCTTAGTTATTATTTCCCTCATCCCTCATCCCCCATTCCTTGTCCTCCTTGTCTCCCTTGTCTCCCCAATCCCTAGTCCCTAGTTTTTAAAACTGAGCGATAGCGACCGAGTGCAATTAAAGGAAAATACTGTTGATAGAGGTGATATTTCAGATAAAAATGGCTGGGGAAGCCTGTACCTGTAAAGTCTGCCTCAAACCAAGTGCCATCAGGCTTTTGGGTTGTCAACAGGTAGCTAATTCCTTTTTCAATGGCATCAAGAGCGAATTTGTTAGTAGCTTCACCTGCTGCTATTAGCCCAATTAAAGCCCAAGCTGTTTGGGAAGCAGTACTAGTGCCTTGTCCTTTAAGGCTAGGATCGTCATAGCTGCGGCAAGTTTCACCCCAGCCACCATCAGGGTTTTGGCAACCAACTAACCAAGCTGCTCCCTTTTCGATACTATTTTTTTGAGTTAGAGGCGCAACTAAAGCTAGAGCCGAGAGAACGCCACTGGTGCCATAAATATAATTTACTCCCCAACGACCAAACCAGCAGCCTTCGGGTTCTTGTTCGCGGAGAATGTAGGCGATCGCTTTTTCAAAATTCTGGGTATCTATTGATAGGTTACAAGCACCCAGCATTTCCAGTACCCTGGCGGTGACATCTGCTGTGTTCGGGTCAATCATGGCTTTTAAGTCGCCATAGGGTACAGCGTTGAGCCACTCTTGATCGTTGTCGAGGTCAAAAGCTGCCCAGCCACCAGGTTTACACTGCATGGAAGCAATCCAGTTCAATCCGCGGGCGATCGCTGCTTGCTTTAATTTTTCATTCGGGAGTTTCGCTTGATGTAGCGCCATCACCACAACAGCAGAATCGTCTACATCTGGGTAAAAGCGATTGTCGAATTCAAATGCCCAAGCACCTGGTTTTCCTTGGCGATTTTTGACATTCCAATCACCATAATCAAGAATTTGCTTGTTGATTAACCATTCTCCCGCTTGCACTACAGCAGGATCATCTGGAGCAAAACCAGAATCTACTAAAGCACGAATTGCCCAGGCTGTATCCCAAACTGGGGAAACACAAGGTTGGACGCAGTAGCTATCTGCGGTTTCAATCGCAAAGTTATCAACTGCTTTTAATCCCCGTTCTACAATTGGGTCGGCTGGGTCATAACCTAGACAGCGCAAAGCTAACAGAGAATTGAGCATGGCGGGAATAATCCCACCCCAATCACCTGTAGCTTCTTGGCGTTCGATAATCCATTTTTCTGCGGCTTTGATGCTTTCGTCGCGGAAAGGAACGAAATTCAAGCTTTCTGCCAACTTAAATCCTTGATCGAGAGTGATAAATAAATCAGTCCAATTGCCACTACGAGGTAATTCCCACTGGACGCGATCGCGTCCTTCAGCATAAAGTTCGTCTACAGTAATAGCTGGGTCAATCTGAAACACAGGTTTACTGTCACAGACAATCAACAGCGGTACAGTACTCGATCTCGCCCAACTCGACATTTCGTAGATATTGACGGGGAAAGCATTGGGCAGAAGCATAATCCAAGGCGGTAGTGAGGGAATGCCGCGCCAGTCATAGCATCCAATCAGGGCCAGGTGTAGCTTAGTAAAGATGCGAGTTTTACTGATGCCACCGCGTTGGAGAATAAAGGCTTTAGCCTTGAGCATTGCTGGATCGGTGGCGGGAACACCTAACAGTTTCAAAGCCATGTAAGCTTCCACCGAGGTACTCAGTTCTCCTCCATCCCCGTAAAACAGTTCCCAGCCTCCATGCTGCCGTTGTTGAGCACGCAGGTAGGTTTCAACTTTATGTAGGGGTCTGGTGCTTTCTGTTCCCCAAATTTTATGCAGAAGGACAGCTTCAGCAGTAATAGTGACATTAGATTCTAACTCTGCCCACCAGTAACCTGCCGGATTTTGAATTGACAGCAGATATTTTTGACTGGCTGCGATCGCCGCTGCGACTTGATTGACTGTTACCCTGTCTTGAGTTTGCATCAAATACTATTCCACCTCAACACCACAACGGTGAAAAATATTTTCCCATAATCAGCAGACATAGTATCCTGTCTGAGGCATTGAGAATGGGCAACAAGTCATGGTGGGATTTGTATTAGCGCTAACAGTTTTATCTTTAGTGATTTGGATAGGATTACTGAGTTTACGGGGGCAGTTTTGGCGATCTGATCAGAAATTAGAAGCGACAGAAATACCGCTACGATCTTCGCCGAGGATTTGCGTGGTCATTCCGGCGCGTAACGAAGCTGATTTACTGCCAATCACTCTGCGATCGCTGCTAACTCAAGATTATCCTGGTGATTTTAACGTTTTTTTGGTAGACGACCGCAGCACCGACGGCACAGCCGATTTTGCGCAAGGGGTTGCTTGCGCCTTGAATAAACCCGAAAAATTGCATATTATTTCCGGCAAATCCCTAGCGCCTGGTTGGAGTGGCAAACTCTGGGCAGTTGAGCAAGGTATTCAAATAGCTACTGAATTTACACCTGATTATTTTTTACTTACAGATGCAGATATTGAACATGACTTGGGCAGTCTTCGCCGACTAGTAGCAAAAGCTGAACAAGAAGATTTAGACCTAGTTTCGGTGATGGTGCGCCTTAGATGCGAAAGCTTTTGGGAACGACTTTTAATTCCAGCTTTCGTCTTTTTCTTTCAAAAACTCTACCCTTTCCGCTGGGTTAATCATCCCAAAAATGCCACTGCTGCTGCTGCTGGCGGGTCTATTTTGATTCGCAAACAAGCACTTGAGCGCATTGGGGGAATTGCAGCGATTCGCCAAGCCTTAATTGATGATTGTGCCTTAGCTCATGCAGTCAAGTTAGGCAAAAATGGTAGAGGACATATTTGGCTAGGATTAAGTACTTTAACTCGGAGTTTACGTCCTTATACCACGCTAGATACAGTATGGGATATGGTGGCGCGTACTGCTTACACCCAACTAAATTATTCTCCATTGCTATTAGTTGGCACAGTCGTAGCTATGACTTTAATTTATTTAATTCCACCTGTCGCTGCTATTTTAGGTGGTTTGACAGGAAATTGGGCGATCGCTCTTGTTGGTTTATCTGCTTGGCTATTGATGACCTTAGCTTACTTTCCTACTATCCGCTTTTATAAATGTCCTCCCTGGCTAGCTTTTTGCCTACCTGCGATCTCTTTTCTTTATACATTAATGACCATAGATTCAGCTATACGTCACTGGCAAGGGCGCGGCGGTGCTTGGAAAGGTCGCGTTTACCCTGGTTGATTACAAGATGATATTCACTCGTAGGGGCACGGCACCGATAAAATGTCTGTTTTACCGAAAGTCTACGGATGCCGTACCCCTACCATCCATTTTGGTACGCTCGATGAATTCCTATTCACCAGTTCTTGTCATGCGCGTTATAGTTGCGGTTCGCTAAACAGCAATTCCTGGGATTTTTCTTCCACAAACTACCACGCACCAGTCGCTAAAAAAATTTATCGCCCTTCGCGCGAAAGGGTTAAGAAAGGAAAAGAAAACAAGGGTAGAGAGCTAAAGGGAAAGAGTGTAAAGTGCTAATAAGCTCTGCCCGGAACCACCACAACCCGAAAACCCACGTCGTTGTCCCTAAGGTCACGCGCGAAATAGACGCGATCCGCCGAACGGCAAATCCCGGGAAAGCTATCCCACGAACCACCACGTATCAGCCGATATTGATTATCATTGCCACTTAACCAAGCACTGCCGTTTGTTGGCGCTCCATTATAATTTTCGTGCCGCTCATCCTGACACCATTCCCGTATATTACCATGCATATCAAATAAACCAAAGAGGTTGGCAGGAAATGTTCCGACATCTGTTGTTTGCTTACGATATTCACCCTTTGGTCCTTGGCCGTATGTGTAGTTTCCCTCGTAATTTGCTAAATCGGTCGTAATCGTTTCGCCGAAATAAAATGGTGTAGTTGTTCCTGCACGACAAGCATATTCCCATTCAGCTTCACTGGGTAAGCGATAGGTTTTCCCTGTCTTTTTTGAGAGTCGAGCGCAAAACTCAACTGCATCATCCCAAGACACCTGCTCAACAGGTCGATTAGCACCTTTAAATTTGGCTGGGTCGGGAATTAAATCAATATTTACCTTATCAAGAGCAGCAACGGCTTGCCATTGACTCTGAGTAACAGGAAATTTACCCATGAAAAATGGTTGAATGGTGACAATGTGCTGAGGGCTTTCAGACTCATATCGTTCTGGCTCATTCTCTGGGGAACCCATGAGAAATTTACCACCAGGAATTGCAACCATTTCCAGAACTACGCCATTACTCAGGCTTTCTGTAAAAAACTCGGTGCGTTCCTGACTGCGGTAGATGGGTTTTCCCTGAGCATTGACTATCACTATTTCAAACTCAAACTGATTCGCTGACTCTACATCTTTAATGGTTTTTGCCTGCACCTGTGGAGGGTTTTCGGGGGTAAGGTTTTTTGGTTGACCAAGAATCTTTTCTTTTATTGGCGCAACATCTTCATCTCTCAGTCCTAAATGTTGTTGATAATCTTTCAAATCGTTGAGAGTAGTTTTGCTCAGTGTAGGCTCATCTTTAATTGTCTCAATTAGAGTTGCTTCATATTCGGCTAATTTCCGTTGATAGTCCCGATATGGTTGTAAAACTTCAGCTTCAATCGCATCAGCAATCTTATCATCAAGCTTCCATTGGAGACGCAATGAGTTTAATAGGCGACGGGCGGGTATGGTAAACTTGCCACGATTAAGGCGGCGTTCCACTTCCTTGCGATATTTCAGCTGAGGATCATCCTTAGGCGACTTAGCCAGAAAAATCCGGTAACCTTCCTTAATAGGATAAAACTCTGGTGTCATGGCAGGAGATGCTTCTTGCACCTTGCTTTTCGCATACCCATGCAATTCATCTACCGAAATCCAGCCATCGCCATCTATATCTGCTGCACCTTTCTCAATTCCTTCTACCAAATAATGGGTATAAATTGAAAGTTCCAAGCCATCAGACTCAAAAGCATATTGTGTGGAAGTGGAAGCTGTGAGAATTGCTCTACCTTCACCGCCTAAATGCTGTTGCAAATCAATAGTACCGCTATCTTTAGCCGTTAAACCCTTGGCAAAAGCCCCACTAAAGCAGCAATCTAAAATTACCACCAGTCGCTTAGATTTGCTCTGGTTCATCCAACTGTGTACATTTGTCGCTGCTACGGCTGAAGTGGGAATCAACTTTCCCTGATTTTTTCGGGTGTAGCGAGTTGAAAAATAAAAATCACCTTCCTCTACTTTCACACCATGACCAGAAAAATAGAAAAGCAGCAGGTCATCTTTTTGACGATTGGCATATAAATGATAAATAGCATCTTCCATTTCTTGCCGTGGAGGATTTTTCAGTACTGTGACATCCTCCTCAGCAAAACCACCCATTTCTGGGTTGAGCAAAACTCGCCGCATCGCTTCCACATCTTTGACAGCGCTTGGTAGGGGATCTAATCCTGACTCATATTCACTAATCCCTATCAGCAGTGCTACCTTCGCCATCTTAGCTGTCTTGTGTTTTCTGTGTATTGTTTAAAAAATCCTGTGCTTTCTGGAAAGCAAATTCAAACTCTTCCCGACTACTGGCTTCGAGATTAAGTTCTCTGCCATCAGTACCTTTGACTACTAGTTTAATGGGTTTGTTGCCGAAGCGATCGCTCAGAAATTTAAACAAACTCTTGATATTTGCAGGATTAACTTCTAAATTTAGCAATCCCAACAAAAAACCGCCGAAAGCCTTTGCACTTCTAGGTGTATTTTCCACGGCTACTAAATCTGCTGCTTCTACGCCATCTACTTCTTCTAGCTGCGGGCGCAAATTTTCTACTTCTGCTTGCAAATCTTCATCGTCTAAATCCAGCCCAGCTAGAGAAAGTGTCACCTGAACGTTAGATATCGTTGCCATGTGAATGCCTAAGTAGTTTCAATAGTATTTTTTAACGATTGTATCGGTTATTTTCGGTAATTTTGACAATACGCGGGGTGCGATCGCTCAAGTTGTCATGATGAACATCGCATCTGTCGCGATCAACATCGCATCTGCCGTGATCAACATCGCATCTGGCGTGATGAACATCGCATCTGTCGCGATCAACATCGCATCTGCCGCGATCAACATCGCATCTGCCGCGATGGACATCAATGCTGTTGCCAATATGCAAAGTGCGATCGCTAAATTAGGTAGGGTTATGTCTGACAAAATCCCGATATGGTAGTTATTTTTATAAAATTGCTTCCATTTATTCCCAAATCTTCTGCAAATTTAAGATAAATCCGGGTAACACATCTTCTGCGGCAAAGGTTTGAGGTGCTGGCAAAATTTCAACTTGTTGATGAGGACGATATATTTCTAATTCTTGCTTTTTACGGTTAATCAACAGACCCAGACGACAGCCATTTTCAAGATACTCTTGCATCTTTTTTTGAACTTTTTGCAACCTATCTGAAGGTGAAAGTATTTCAATTACAAAATCAGGGCACAGAGGAATGAATTTTTCTCTTTGTTCTTGAGTTAAAGAATTCCAGCGGCTTTTATCAACCCAAGAAACATCAGGAGAACGGTCAGCCCCATTTGGTAAAGTAAATCCAGTAGAAGAATCAAAAACTTCTCCGAGTTGGTTTTGTTCATTCCATTGTGCTAGCTGAAGAATTAAATTAACATTACGTTTTCCCGTCTCTCCCCCAGTAGGCGGCATGATAATTAGTTCTCCTGCGGCATTACGTTCTAGCTTCAAATCAGGGTTATCTTGACACAGCTGATAAAACTCTTCTGAAGTCAGTTTAATTACAGAATTGAGATTTAATGTAAGTGGTGTCATAAGGGTAGTTCCCGTTTTTTGTTCACCGACTGCGCTGCACATCTATAAATATTCTCGCTTGATGAAAGTCCGATTTGCTCAGATCCCCGACTTCCTTGAAGAAGTCGGGGATCTTGTTGTTCACGAGGCAGATATTAATCAGAAAATAATACTCCGGTTACTTCCTCCAATACTTTCAATGCTTGTAAGGAACCTCGAATTAAACGGCTAGCAGCAATAGGTTGTCGAAGTAATGCCAATGCTAAGGGTAAAGAACGCAGGGAACCATCAGGGCTGATTACTGATGTGAGGTCAGGAATATCGTGGTGACAATCATCGCTAACTACACGTAACATTGCCACTGATACCCCCACCGCACTGAAAAACTCTAAAGCGGCAAATCCTTCCATATCTACAACATCAGCCCCTAGAGTCTCACCAAGCTGGCGTTTTTCCGCAGCGGAACAAACTACGCGATCGCTTGTTAGTCCCTTAACTAAATTTAGTGCTGAGTTATGAGTTTTGAGTGCTGAGTATAACTGAGTTGTGAATCTAGCTTCACAAGTTTGAAGCTTCCCCTGATAAACACAGTTATCATACAAAACGACTTTGCCCACAGGGTAGCTGGGAGACAAACTACCACACAGACCCATAAGCAGCACTCTCGCCTGTGGATGATTCAGAAACCGCCCATCCTCTGGTAATTCGTGCAGATATGTGGTCAAAGGTTTTATTCCCACAGGAATAGGAACTACAGTTGGCGTTGAAGTGACACGGCGTAAACCACGACACACAGCCTTGTACTCTGCTCCCTGAGGCACAAGAATTACATGGATGTCATTTGTCATTTGTCATTTGTCATTGGGTATTGTGCATCAGGCATTGAGCATTTCTTCCCCTGCTCCCTTGTCTCCCCTATCCTCCTTGTCTTCCTTATCTCATTTCTCCCCACACTCCCCACACTTCCCACACTCCTTTCCCTTATCCTCCCATTCCCCAATTCCCTTTTCTCTCTACACTTTGGGGCTTACGTTGAGGTAATAATTGGAGAGTGCGGAAAGCGACATTAGTAAGCAGAGGTATCAATTGCGGTTGTAGCAAACGAGAATCATACTTACTCATCCGCTGATGATTTTCCTGAATGCACACTCCCAGAAACTTTTCTAGTGTGAGTTCGTCGGTGAAAGTGCTTGCGCCAGTAGCGGTAAAACCAGTACCACTAGGATCGGAATCGCCAAAGGCGGTAATTAAATTACTCAGTGCTTTGCCATAGTACCAAAGAGTTCTAACGATCCGCAGAGGTAAAAATCCTTGACCGCGATTAATTTGGATGTATGTGAACCAGTTGACAAAAAAGACAATATGACGTGCTTCTTCGTCCAAAATTGGATCGAAAATCGTGAAAAGTGCTTCTGGAAATACTTTAGCGTCACGGGCAATTCCAAACAGCCCAAAGGCAAAGAAGGAATCTAGGCACTCTTCAAATCCAAAGGTTGTGAAGGCTGGCTCAATCTTTGGCGGTACTTCCACAGGAGGACGTTCCGACATTTCGATGCCATAGCGGTCAATTAGTGTCTCGATCAAACGGGCGTGGCGCGATTCTTCTCTAGCTTGGAGAGCGATCGCTTCATGTAACAGGGGATCTGTCACAGTGGCTGCATAACTACTCACCATTGCGCCAGCTTCTCGTTCAATATCAAGTGCTTTTTCCCAAAAGGGAATGGCTTGCAGACGAGCAAGATCTGCATCATTCAAGTCAGGCCAGGGCAGATGCTCAGGCTCATACTCCAAATGGCTATCTAAAAAGCTGCGGCAGAATAATTCCTTGTGTTCAAAAGATCCAAGTTTCATTTCTAAGTTCCATTTTGTAGAAAGGAAAAATTGAGTCATACCAAGGTAACAATATTCAGCAATCTTGCTGATTGGGGAGTACCCGAACTCGCAAACTTTAAGTGATTACTGTAGCATGACTAATAATTGTGTCACCCGCACGATGATTTTCCAAGATGGTCAAGCCTAATAGCTCAAAATCCGCACGAGAACGCTTCAATATTTCTAGATTGGCGATTGAATTTTCGTGGCTGACGGTAGGTTTTTGGATTGCCGTGACGGTAGCTGGGCTTTTGGCTTTCAGTTCCCTCAAGTATGCTTTGTTTCCAGACATTACCTTTCCTGTAGTGGTGGTAAATGCTACCGCCCCCATAGAAACAGCCCTGGATACAGAGACAAAACTCACCCAACCTCTAGAAAAGCGTTTGCAATCCCTGGAAGGAATTGAGGATATCCGCTCATCCACTTATCCAGGTCAAACTGCCGTTAGTTTGTCTTTTGTTGTCGGTACAAACCTCGAAAATTCGACTCGTCAAGTTGAGACTGCACTCAAAAAGTTGACCTTGACTCAGGGAGCAAATTACAAAATTATTCCCTTGAATCTCAATGAGTCATCTGCGATTAGTTATGCCATTGAAAGCCCTTCTGGGAATCTTAGCGATCTGACGAAGTTGGCAAAAGACAAAATCGTGCCAGCGATCGCTAAACTGCCAGGAGTACTCAAAGTAGTACTATTGGGTGCGCCTATTACTTCCCCTCCCCAGTTAGCAGCAAATACAGCTGCTTTACCGGAAGGTGGAGCTACTTTAGTGCGCTTCAATGGCAAAGATGCTTTGGCATTTCAGGTAATTAAAAAGGGCACAGCTAATACTTTGGAAGTGGTGAGCCGAGTGGAGCAAGAAGTTCAAAAGCTTCGGTCTTCTCTCAAAGATGCCAAACTTACCTTAGCCGCTACTCAGGCTGAATATATCCGCAACGCCACCCATTCCACAATCGACGCTTTGATTGAAGCAGTTGTGTTATCGGTAGTTGTGATCTTTCCATTTTTGTGGAACTGGCAAGCTACCTTGATTTCTGCCTTGGCGATTCCGACATCATTGTTGGCGACATTTATCGTCATGGCGTTCTTTGGCTTCAACTTAGAAACGATTACTCTGTTAGCCTTAGCTTTGGTGATTGGTAGTATTGTCGATGACGCGATCGTGGATGTAGAAAACATCATGCGGCACGTCGAAGATGGCGAAAACCCCCGTCAAGCTGCTCTTTCTGCCACCAATGAAATTGGACTTACAGTTACCGCCGCCACTTTGACAGCCGTAGCGGTTTTCCTGCCAATTGGTTTGATGGGTGGAGTGATTGGTCAATTCTTCAAGCCCTTCGGTATTACTGTTTCCGCCGCCATGCTGGCTTCTTTGCTAGTAGCCAGAACTTTGTCACCTGTACTGTCTATTTACTGGCTAAAACCTGCATCGTCCCGTTCTCGCCGTCGCGAATCTAAGCTATGGATTAACTTTGCCCAAAGTTACCGAAATTTGCTGGCTTGGTCTTTGGATCACAAGCGAATAGTCATGAGTTTAGCTTTACTCAGCTTAATTGCGGGTATTGCCATCATTCCCATGATTCCCAAGGGATTTATTCCCAAACTCGATCGCGGCGAATTTAATATTACTTACACCACTCCTTTGCTGAGCTTACCTGAGCATTTAAGGGCAGGACAGGGCGGACAAGGGGCACAAGGGGCACAAGCAGGACAAGCAGGACAAGGGGGAATAGCCAATGCACAATCCCAACTCTCAATTTCCAACCCTTTAGATGATTCTTTGCAAGTTGCTAAGAAACTAGAAGAGGTAGTCAGAAAATCACCAGCTGTGCAAACGGTATTTACCACCGTTGGTTCCCGTGAGGGTGAGCCGAACAAAGGCACAATTTATATCAAGCTCAAGGAAGACCGCAAAATTACAACGGCGGAATTACAAGAGCAATTGCGTACCTCTTTACCGAATCTTCCTGATGTCACTACCAGTGTGGAAGATATTCAATTTGTCGATACTGGTGGTCAAAAACCTTTGCAGTTGGCATTGAGAGGCAACGACCTCAAGGCACTTAGCAAGGCAGCCAAGGCAATTAAAGACCGATTAGTGAAACTACCAGGATTCGCTGATGTCGCTGTTACAGGTGAAGGCAATCAAAAAGACCAGATTTTTCAGATCGAGCGGCTAAATAATCAACGAGTGGCTTATATCAGTGCCAACCTCGGTAAAGATATGTCTTTAGGTGATGCCACAGATAAGGTGGTAGCAGAAGCTAAAGCAGTACTACCCCCTGGTGTGTCTTTAGACTTGGGAGGAGACTCTGCCCGTCTAGGTGAAGTTTTTGGCAGTTTCGGCACTACCTTAGCTCTATCAGCATTGTGCATTGTAGTGGTACTGATTTGGCTATTCAAAAGCTGGGTAGACCCTGTGGTGATTGGCGTTTCTTTACCCTTGGCTTTGGTGGGGGCAATGCTGGCGCTATTAATTACAAAGAGCGACTTCGGCATGATATCACTCATCGGCTTTGTGTTTTTGTTGGGTATTACCAATAAGAATGCCATTCTGATTGTGGATTACATCAACCAATTGCGTAACTCTGGGCTGGAACGCAAAGAAGCCATCCTCAAAGCCGGGCCAGTACGCCTTCGACCAATCATGATGACCACTGCTGCCACAATCTTAGGTATGGTGCCTATCGCCTTGGGTTTGGGTGCGGGTTCAGAGTTGCGATCGCCTATGGCTGTAGCCATTACTGGTGGATTGGTAACTTCAACTGTCCTCAGTTTAATTGTTGTGCCTGTAGTCTATGCAATTTTGGATGACAGGTTTCCGCGTTTTAAAAAGAGGTGGATTCCTTGAAGCAGGTCTTTGTTACTGGGGGTACTGGTTTTATCGGTGCTCATTTAGTCAGGCTGTTGCTGCAAGAAGGCTATGCAGTCAAAGCACTGGTACGCCCTAGCAGCAACCTGGAAAATCTCCAAGGTTTAAAGGTGGAAATTGTCAAGGGTGATTTAAATGACTCCGATCTCTGGCAGCAAATGTTGGGTTGTCAGTACTTGTTTCATGTAGCAGCTCATTATTCTCTTTGGCAAACAGACCAAGAGTTACTCTACCGCCACAACGTTCAAGGTACGCGTAATGTGCTAGCAGCAGCACAAAAAGCTGGTGTTGAGCGCACTGTATATACTAGCTCGGTGGCTGCAATTGGGGTAGGAGAATCTGGTAAAGTCGTAGATGAAACTCATCAGAGTCCCTTAGATAAATTGGTTGGTCACTACAAAAAGTCTAAATTTCTGGCGGAACAAGCAGCCATGCAAGCAGCTAGTGCAGGTCAGGAAATAGTTGTGGTCAATCCCAGTAGCCCCATCGGGCCATTGGATATTAAACCTACGCCAACAGGTGATATTATCCTGCGGTTTCTACGGCGGCAAATGCCATTTTACGTGGATACTGGGCTGAATTTTATTGATGTGCGCGATGTAGCTTGGGGGCATTTACTAGCTTTGCAGCGAGGTAAATCAGGCGATCGCTATATCTTAGGACATCAAAATCTCACCCTCAAGCAACTTTTGGAACAACTCGCTCAAATTACAGGTTTGCAGGCTCCGCAACAGGCCGTACCTGCTTGGTTACCTCTAAGTGTTGCTTGGGTTGATGAAAAAATTCTCGCACCCTTAGGGAAATCGCCCTCAGTACCATTAGATGGTGTGCGAATGGCTCAACAACCTATGTACTACGATGCATCAAAAGCAGTACGAGAATTGGGTCTACCTCAGTCTTCCCTGACGACAGCACTTAAGGATGCTGTCGATTGGTTTGTCAAGGGAGGGTATGTTAAATGAGAAAAAATCGTAGTCAGCGCTCAAGCACTAACTACAAAAACTCAATTTGACTTTTTCGGTGGTGTTTTACAACGTAACAGAGGAGTTAAAAGATCAATGGCGATTAATCTACAACAAGCTATAGATATAGGAAAATATCTAGTTACTCAGCGTTTGAAAGGACGTAAACGCTTTCCTTTAGTATTGATGTTGGAACCGCTGTTTCGCTGTAATTTAGCCTGTAACGGTTGTGGTAAAATCCAACATCCAGTAGAAATTCTCAAGCAAAATCTTACCCCAGAACAGTGCTTTGCTGCTGTGGAAGAATGTGGCGCACCAGTTGTTTCAATTCCTGGGGGAGAACCGCTACTGCATCCTCAAATTGATGAGATTGTCCGGGGATTAGTTGCGCGCAAAAAGTATGTTTACTTGTGTACTAATGGTTTGTTGCTAGAAAAAAGCCTGGATAAGTTTCAACCTTCTCCTTACCTGACTTTTAGCGTCCATTTAGATGGGTTGCAAGAGTTACACGATAAGTCTGTAGACCGCAAAGGCGTTTTTGATATTGCCGTCAAAGCCATTCGTGCTGCTAAAGCCAAAGGTTTTCGGGTGACAACAAACACCACTATCTTTGAGGGTACTGACCCCAAAGAAATGCAGGAGTTCTTCGACTTCTTAGAAACCCTGAATACTGATGGCATGATGATTTCTCCTGGTTACAGTTACGAGTGGGCACCAGATCAGAATCATTTTCTCAAACGCGAACAAACACGAGCCTTATTCAGAGAAATTCTTGCCCCGCAAAAATCTGGTGCGAAAAACTGGAACTTCAATCACAACCCTCTATTCTTAGACTTCCTCACAGGTGAGAAGGACTACGAATGTACGCCTTGGGGTAGCCCAAGTTACAGCGTTCTCGGCTGGCAAAAACCTTGCTATCTATTAAATGAAGGGTATTACTCCACCTTCAAGGAATTGCTAGAAGATACCGATTGGAGTCAATACGGTCGTGCTAGTGGTAATCCCAAATGTGCCGATTGCATGGTTCACTGTGGCTATGAACCAACAGCAGCAATGGATGCGATGCAACCACAAAATATAGCGCGTTCCTTAGGAACTGTGTTTGGTAAGTAGTACAGTTAGACGAAATTAAAAAAGTAGGGTGGGCAATGCCCACCACACCCTAAATATGGTGGGTAATAATTACCATTAATTCCTTTTTTGGCGATCGCTTTTCCAATTTCAAACCTTTCAAACCCGTGTTTTGCTATTTAATTTGCGAAATCTGCTGTCATCGCCGCCAATTTACCACCTTTGATCAACTTTAATTTTTGTCCCCGCCATGCAATTGTGCTACCCACAAAACCACTACACCAAATTGCAAAGTGGAATAAATCACGCACAGGAATTACCCAGAAGAACTTTTTGGCTACTTGGTCATTTAGGATTTTCACGGCAACTATCCAACTCATAAGCAAACGCATCACCCAAGTAATAGCTAGTAAAGTCCAGCCTAATATTGATCCACCCGTAGCCAGTAATAAAAGTAAACTAGCAACTGTACCGTAAGTAAACAGCAGTCCGACATAACCCCAAGGGCGAGAAACACGGATACAACGCGCCCAACGGATTTGGCGCTGGATGGTTTGGGCTAATGTGCTAGTAGCCAATACATGATCGACTATGTAATTAGATAGTATTACTTTGTAACCTGCTTGGGCTGGTAAATAGCCTAGTTGGAAGTCATCTGCAAGATAATCAGCAATAGCTTCAAATCCACCAATTGCTTCTAGTGCCTGTTTGCGGATGACAATGGTAGAACCGAAAGCAAATTTTATATCTTCTAATTGATTGCTAACTAAAATACTAGGATGAAAGTCCGTAGACGTACCCAGCGCTTCTAAAGCTGTTACCCATCCTGGGGCTAAAGAACGATACAAACAAGTAACCACACCCACCTGCTGGTCTTTGAGAGGCTGGATAACTCGTTGCAAATAGTCTTTACCCACGCGAATATCACTATCGGCGATCAGGAAAATTTCGTGTTTAGCAGCAGTGACAGCATTTGCTAGATTACTCACCTTGAGGTTAGCGCCAATGATGCGATCGCTCACCACCAGATGAATATCCACATCAGGAAATTGCTGGATAATTTTGGCGATAATTGCGATCGCAGGGTCTTGGCGATCGCGCACGGCGAAGATAATTTGATAATCTGGATAATCCTGCTGACAAAAAGAAGCCAGGTTTTGTTCAGCATCCCGATCAATTCCGCAAATCGGCTTGAGGATGGTGATAGGTGGATGGAAACCTGGTTCTATAGTATGGGGTTGGCTAAAAAAAGCGATCGCTGCATATATGCTGTAGCAGTAGAACAAGATAGCTGAGAGGCAAAGTATTAACAGCAGCAACGCAATAATTGCAATCTGAGAGTTGAAGAATGAAGTAAACCCCATGTAACATCTCCTACTGTTGGTTGAAAATATTGATAAATTCTATTTATAGAATGGGATAATAGAGAGTTCATCTGATAAATTTCGTTTTTACCCCTAGGAGAGCGCACTCCAGAAATTGCTAATTATATTTTCATGAATCTGATTTATTTTCTTTTACGTTCTTCATGGGGGATGGTGGCGATCGCGATCATTACCGGATTCCTGAGTGGTGGTAGTAGTGCTGGACTAATTGCTCTCATTAGTTCTGCTGCAAATCCTGATACCCACTCACCCCTCACATCCATAGCGTGGGGTTTTGTTGGATTAGTGATAGTTGCACTAATTACCAGCATAATTTCTCAGGTAATGCTAGTTCGCCTCTCTCAAAATGCTATCTTGCAATTACGGATGGGCTTGAGCCATCAAATACTTGCTTCTGAGTTAAGTCATCTCGAACAACTAGGGAATCCTCGCATATTGGCAACTCTAACAGAAGATGTCCAAGCTGTTGCTAATGCCGTATATCTCATTCCTTTCTTATGCATTGATTTGGCGATGGTTTTCGGTTGCCTAGTGTATATAACTTGGCTTTCTTGGTTAGTATTTTTGATGGTTTTCGGATTAATGGTGGTAGCACTTGGTAGTTGCCAATGGCTGTTACGCGGAGGAGGGAAATTGCTTGCTCTTGCCCGTGAAGATCAAGATGTACTGTTTAAGCATTTTCGCACCGTTACCGAAGGCGTTAAAGAACTTAAACTCAATTATCGACGCCGCCAAGTATTTTTAGAAAAACAACTACAATCAACAGCTATTAGATACCGCAATCATAATGTTCAAGGATTGACTTTGTTTGCGACTACTACTAGTTGGGGCAGATTTATATTTTTTTTCGCGGTTGGCTTTTTGTTGTTTGCGTTACCTAATTTGATTACTATTAGTCCCCATACTCTCTCTGGCTTCATCCTAACTTTCACTTATTTGATGTTGCCAATGGACAATATAGTTAATAATTTGCCCCAAGTTATTAGAGCCAACGTGGCTTTAAAAAAGATAGAGTCGTTGGGTTTATCTCTAGCTAGCCGAGTAGAAACATCAACTGTGCCACCAACTGTGAAAACTTCTTGGCAACGCCTACAATTAAAGGGTATTACCCATACTTATTATAGAGATCAAGAAGATAATAGCTTTATCCTCGGCCCTATTGATTTGACGTTATTTTGCAAAGAAATAGTTTTTATTGTTGGTGGTAACGGTAGTGGTAAATCTACCTTAGCCAAACTAATTACTGGACTCTATATTCCTGAAAATGGAGAAATTCTGTTAGATAAAGAGTCAATTAATGACAATAATCGAGAATGGTATCGTCAGCATTTTTCGGTAGTTTTCTCCGACTTCTATTTATTTGAGGAACTTTTAGGCTTAGAAAATCCTGACTTAGATACTAAAGCCAAAAAATACCTCAAGCAACTCCAATTAGACCATAAAGTGAAAGTTGAAAATGGCAAACTTTCTACCACTGAGCTTTCTCAAGGACAGCGTAAACGATTGGCTTTACTCACTGCTTATTTAGAAGATCGACCAATTTATCTATTTGATGAATGGGCAGCTGACCAAGATCCATTATTCAAGGACATATTTTACACTCAGCTGTTACCGGAACTAAGAGATAAAGGTAAAACTGTACTGGTAATCAGCCATGACGATCGCTATTTTGATTTAGCAGATCGGGTAGTAAAACTAGACTATGGCAAAATTGAGTACGACCATGAGTCTGGCAGATAAAACGCAGACACCTTAGTGTTAAACAAATTTTGAACCAAATAATACTGGCTCTACCGTACTTAAACCACATCTATTTTGATAAGTTTTAAAAGTAGTGGGAGCATCTTGCTCCCTGCTCTTCGTAGCGGGTAAGATGCCCGCACCACTCCAGATTTCGATTTATTATTGCGACTTTAGCATAATAGATACTGAAGAACCATAATACTCAAATAAAAAAGCGTTTTTATCCGTCATGGCCTATATAGTTCATGAGGGAGCATCCCACTTTTTTGAACGTCATTGCGAGCGGAGCGAAGCAATCGCATGGACTCGTTCTTAGTTGAAGATTTTGTGATTGCTACGTCGTTCCTCCTCGCAATGACAGTTATTCTCTAGTGGCAAAATAAAAACTGGGATGCACCCGTTCATGACGGCTACTGATTACTTGGGTAAGACATTAGAGTTGTT
The DNA here is from genome assembly GCF_002154725.1 of Nostoc sp. 106C. Classification (GTDB taxonomy): domain Bacteria; phylum Cyanobacteriota; class Cyanobacteriia; order Cyanobacteriales; family Nostocaceae; genus Aulosira. Next base: position 50,836 of record NZ_MTAW01000036.1, read on the forward strand.
GCTTGGGAGGCGGTCTTTTTTGACTTGTGGTCTTAAATTGATCTTGAGCACAGGTTCATTCGCGGAAAGTTGTCTTTGTCTGAGCAGTTGAATTTCTCTCTCCATCAATTCTTGACCTTGGCGGAAAAATTCTTGAGAATTATATGGAACCAAGTCACGGGATAAATGTTGAGCTTGTTGTGGAGTTAGGCGAGGCAAGGCTTGTTCAGCATTAACAGCAGTCTGCCCAGCAAGTAACAAAGCAGTTGAGAACCCGAAGGCTGTTACTTTGATGAAGCGGGTAAATAACAGTTTCAACATGATTTCTACCTCTATCACATTAATGCTGCTGCAAACCATGTTGTATTGGTCTGGCTATCAGTAAAATACACTGATTTGCTTGCTCATTACCTCCTACAAAGGGGTTAATTAGCTAAACGAGGGAACGGGAAATAGGGTAGAGAATGTGTAACTAATTTTGTTTATGTACTTTATACAGGTCAGTAGCCTTATCTTTGGAAGTTTATTTTCATGATTTTTGTTCAGGACTTATCGGGGATTGCTGTACTTATTAATACTTTTTGAATAAAGTAAAAATCCTGGTCAAGATAGATACATCAACTGGCACAGCATATAAGTGCAGTATGAAGTAAAAATTTGTCAAGCTTAATACTTTTTAATACCAGAGAGCTTACTGTAAGATTTTGTATAAAAACCTTAACATACTATTTTTATTAGTAAAAACTACTTACACAAATAAACTTGTCATTCATACAGTCATCCCTCTGTGGAATTAATTCTAAGGCATTCCGGAAAATGGGGGAAAAGATCAGAAAACTTATATCAGGACTTACTCAGTAACCAGCTCATGACCCACCACATGATCGGTAAAGTACTACAAGCACGTTACCAAATCGTCCAAAGCCTAGGTGCAGGGGTATTTGGACAGACATACACTGCCGTAGACATAGAATACCCAGAAAACCCAAAATGTGTTGTTAAACAACTAAAGGTTAGCAGTTCCCACCCCAGTTACTTAGACAACTTAAGACTGCGTTTTCTTACTGAAACTGAAACTCTCAAGCGTTTAGGACGCCACAATCAAATTCCCCAACTTATTGCTTGTTTTGAAGAGAATGAGCGATTCTACTTAGTGCAAGAGTTTATTGAAGGACATGCGCTAACAGAGGAACTACCAATTAATAAACAGTCTAGAGAGATTTGGAGTGAAAGCGAAGTTATCGGATTTCTCGAAGATGTCTTAGGAATTCTGGAATTCGTCCACTCTCAAGGCGTTATCCATTGCGACATCAAACCGGAAAATCTGATCAGACGTGCTTATGATGGCAGATTAGTGCTGATTGATTTTGGCTCAATTCAGCCATTTGATTTTGGCGAGGATTCAGAATTACCTATCCATTCAGTTCCTGTAACTTCATTGGGATATATACCGCCAGAGCAATTTATTGGTCAAACACAGCCCAATAGTGATATTTATTCTTTAGGTATAATCGCTATCCAGGCATTAACAGGGTTGTCACCACTACAATTTAAATTAGATCCTTATACGAATGAGATTATTTGGCATTCTCCACAAATACCAGTTAATGATTATTTAGCTGCTATTCTTAGCCAAATGATCCGCTACGATTACCAAGATCGTTTTCAATCTGCAAGTGAGGTACTACATATACTTCAAGAAATGCTGTGGGAAACTCATTTACCACCTGCACAAGTACAGCATGAACAGCACCTAGAACCCCCTGTAAAAGTTAGCCATTTACCTCAAAGTTCTGCATCAACAAAATCGGCTCCCCTACTAACAGGGATGAAAGTAGGCTTGGCGGCTAATTCGATGTTGTTAGGATTGGGAATGTATTCTTTATTTACTAATTCTCCAGTCTATTCAGAAAAAGAAACTTTATATAAAGCAACAGAAGAATATCAATCAGGAGATTTGCAAGAAGCGATCGCCCTGGTGAAATCGATTCCCTCCGACAGCAATATTTATCCAGAAGCTCAAGCCACAATTGACGAATGGCAACAGCAATGGCAAGTTGCTGCTGAACAATACCAATTTGCTGAAACAGCCTTTCATGCTGGTAGATGGTCAGATGTACTTACTATTGCTCCTAAAGTTCCCGATATTTTATATTGGCAATCTAAAACAGATAAACTAGTTGAGCAGGCACGCACTCATCTGGAAGCACAGACACAAGACTTGTTAGCAAAAGCTTACACGAGTGCAAGTAACAGAGATTTTGCCGCTGCTATACAATATCTTCGTCAAGTTCCTCTAGAAAGTTCTGCGGGAGCTTTAGTCCAAAAAAAATTGGCTGAGTACGATCAAAAGCAACATATTAGAGCTACATTTTTTTTACAAAAAGCTTACAATAAAGCCTCTGCTGGCGAATTTGAAGACGCTGTAAGATTTCTACAAAAGGTTCCGAAAAATACTCCTGTTTATGCCCAAGCTCAAATTAAATTGAATGAGTATACTCAAAAGCAACGCCTGCGATCGCAAACAAATAGTATAGCTTTATCAAGGCAAAATTCTTCGGCAAAAAAAACTAGCTCAAATAGCAGTTACTACTCAAATAGAAAGATTGAAAAATTAAGACCTATTATTGATATTCACGACGTGAGTATTCAATAGTTATACCAATTTGAAAAATGATTGCGATAGATGGAAATTTGAAATATTTATTCAATAAATATTTCACAATCCAAAATCTAAAATCCAAAATGGTATTATTGCCTCAAGTTATAGAAGCACAATTCACCAAAGTGCAGTTAGCAATTGGTGACGGTATCCTGGAATCGCCTCAAGATTGAAGGCGATTAACGCGGTGGCTGATTTGGAGCAAGGGGATTAGGAAGTCGGATAATTGGTACAATTACAGGCTGTGGTTTTTCAGTTTGTAATTGATTCTGTGCTTGCTTGCTTGCTTCTATTGCTTGTTGGTAGTCGGGCTTATATTTTATTGCTTGGGCATAAGATGCGATCGCATCTTGAAAGCGTTTCAAATTTACTAGAGCATTACCTCTGCTATACCAACTTTCGTAGTGGTCTGGCTTGTAACGAACTGCTCTATTATAAGATGCGATCGCATCTTCGTATTTCTGTAAATTGTATTGAGAATTTCCCAAGTTATACCAAACTTGATAATCATTGCGCTTCAACGCTATGGCTTTATTGTAAGATTGAATTGCTTCTAGATAGCGTTGGCTTTGATGTAGTGCCCAACCTCGGCTGTACCATACTTGGTAGTTATCGGAATTATATTTAATTACTTGGTCGAAAGATGCAACTGCTTCTGGATAACGTCGTAAAGTAATCAGAACATTGCCCCTAGATAACCAAGCTTGGTAATAATCTGGTTTATATTGCACTGCTTTGTCATAATCTCTAAATGCATCTTCGTAGCGATTTAGATTTACTAGAGAATTGCCGCGACTATACCACCCTGTATCATAATCTGGTTTTAATTCTATAGCTTTATCGTAGGCTGTAATTGCATCTTCGTAACGTTTTAAATTATGTAGTGCTAGTCCTTTGTTATACCAAGCAAGGTAATAATTTTTTTGAAATTCAATTGCTTGGTCGTAAGCTTTTATGGCATTTTCATATTGTTTTAAGGTACTAAAAGCTTCACCTTTAGCATTCCAGATTTCAGGAGAGTTATTTTCTAATTGTAGGGCTTTGTCAAAAGAGGCGATCGCTTCTTTATAGCGCTGTGAATTTTCCAACACAAATCCTCTACTGCTCCAAGCTTCTAAGTAATCTGGCTGAATTTGAATTGCTTTATCATATGCCGCCAGAGCTTCTTTGTATTGTTTTAATGCAGATAGACTGTTGCCCCGACCATACCACCCTTGAGCATAATTTGGTCTGATATCAACTGCTTTATTATAGGCAGCAAGTGCGTCTTGATAGCGTTGTAAGTCATACAGTGTATTACCTTGTTTATATAATTCTGTGGCGTTATTTGTATGAATACCGTCAATAATAAATATAGAACCTGCTCCAGTTACACCTAAGATAAATACTGCTGCTAAAAGCTTATGAATTATATCTTTTCTATATCTATATTTTTTTAAATTCTTAAATGGTAACGCTGGAGTTAATGCGATTGTTTGAGGAGCCGGTTGTGTTAACTCTCTTAGCGCCTTTAATGCATCCGTTGCTGAAGCGTAGCGCTGCCGAAAGTCATAACATACCATTTTGTTTAATACTTGTGCAAATTCTGGAGAGACTTTGGTGTGATTTTGCCAGATAATCTCATAAGTATCGGCATCTTTTTCTAATTGTTCAGGAGATAATCCTGTGAGAGCTTGAATCGCAATTATTCCCACTGCATAAATATCACTGCTAAATTTAGGATTACCTTGCGCTTGTTCCCCAGGAAGATAGCCAGGCGTACCGATAGCAACAGTAGATTTAGTTTGTCCTTGTGGCGTAACTACTTGGGTGGTAATTTGTTTAACTGCACCAAAATCAATTAATACTAACTTGCCATCTTGTTGGCGTCTGAGTACATTGCACGGATTGACATCGCGGTGAATTACTTTTTGTTGGTGAACAAACTCTAAAATTTCTAGAATTTCTATCAACAGGGAAATTACCTCATCTTGGCTAAAAGTTTTCCCTGGCGTTAATTCTTGACTTAAGTCATGACCTTCGATAAATTCTTGTACCAGATAGAATTCTGCGTTTTCTTCAAAGTATGCTAAAAGTTGGGGAATATAATCATGAGTGCCTAATTTATACAGAACTTGAGCTTCTGTATCAAATAAACGTCTAGCAGTCTCTAAAGTGACTGGATCATTTGCCTGAGGCTTGAGTTTTTTCACAACACATTGAGGAGATCCCGGCAATTGAGTATCACAAGCGATAAAGGTTTCCCCAAATCCCCCACCACCCAAATGGCTAATAATTTGGTATCTTCCAACAAGTGTGTTTCCCAGCATCAGGTTTGCCTAGTTGAGCGCGATATTATCTAATTTCAATCTTGGCACAGGCTAACCGGATTCGGCGCGAGAAGGGGCGGGGGACAAGAGAGTGTGGGGAGTGTGGGGGGTGTGGGAGTTTTCTTCACCATCTCTCCTACATGCCTAATGCCCAATGACAAATGACAAATGACAAATGACAATTCTCAATGATTCCTATTAGTGATAATATTCATATTCGGCATCGACCGATTATTAATTACTGGCTGGTTGGCATTAATATTGCAATATTTTTATGGGAAATTCAACTGGAATTAGGTGATAAATTAGCCGACTTTGTTTTCAGTTGGGGTATAATTCCAGCGCAGATTACTGGAGCAATTACAAATGCCTTCGTTAACCCGGCAGCTTGGATAATTGTATGCTGGCGGTTGATTTGTTTGCCTTTAGGAATGTTTTTACACGGTAGCTTTAGTCAAATATTAGGAAATTTATTATTTTTATGGGTTTTTGGCAAGACTTTAGAAAATATACTTGGTCATAAACGCTATTTAGGATTTTACTTATTAAGTGGGATTGTAACAGGAATAGTACAAATATTAGCTCAACCAAGTTTGACAGTTCCATTGATTGGAGCGAATGGTGCGATCGCATCTATTTTAGGGGCATATGTTATGAAGTTTCCTAAAGCCAAAATTGACACTATTCTACCCCTAGTATTTGTATATATTCCCGTTGAATTACCAGCTTTTGTTTATTTATTTTGGTGGTTTATTCAACAGGTTTTTTATGGCATAGGTAGTTTAAATATTCCTCCTGTAGGTGTTAATCAATTTAGCCTCGCTTACTGGACACAGGCAGCGGGATTATTGATTGGTGCAGTCTTTATGCGATTTCAGAGAAGATGAAAGTATAGTAAAGTAATTGTGACAAAAAAGAATAGGAGATATGTAAATCTAAACTCATAAATGATTACCTATGAACTTGCTTCAAAATAAAAATTATACTTGTTGGCATCTGGGTTTTTTGATAACAAATTGTCAAAATTATAATTAAGTACGGTTATTGCTATAGACATTTGCTAAAAAACCGAACCTACTAGGTTTTAAAGTTACTCTAATCTAATAACTAGGAAGTTTGAGATTGAGCTTCCAAAAACCAAAGATTGCTTCTAATGAGGTGATACTATGGCACTCATTCGTTGGGACCCCTTCCGAGATATTGAACGGTTAGAACCATTCCGCGACATTGATACTTTACAGCGGCAAATGAATCGCTTGTTTGATAGGTTAACGCCAACAAGTAATGGTGGTGAAAGTATGGGATTTGGCTTCGTTCCTGCTGCTGAAATGGAAGAAACTGATGACGCAATTCACCTAAGGCTAGAAGTCCCTGGCTTGGATGCTAAAGATATTAATGTAGAAGTAACTGCTGACGCAGTTTCTATTAGCGGCGAGCGGAAGACTGAAACTAAGACTGAAGAAAAAGGTATAGCTCGCTCTGAGTTCCGCTATGGAAGATTTCAGCGGGTGATTCCACTACCAGTCCAAATTCAAAATGATAAGGTAGAAGCCGAATACAAAGATGGCATTCTCAGGCTAACCTTGCCGAAATCTTTGTCAGACAAGCAAAAAACTGTCAAGGTTAATATTGGTTAATTAAAAATTTTCGCTCTGATTTATTAGCTTTGGCTAAGATGGCGATCGCATCTGGTTTGATAGTTCAGGTGCGATCGCTTTTTATAATTTCACATATCACCAAAGCAATCATTTTTAAAATTGGTATTACTATTTCAAACGAGCAAGTTGATAATCATCTCTAATAATTCTGTTGGCTCTACTGGTTTAGCAAGATGCTTGTTAAACCCGGCGCTCAATGCTTGCTGTGCGTTAATTTGTCCAGCATAAGCAGTAATTGCGATCGCGGGAATTTGACCCCCTTGTTCCGGTGACAACATTCTTACTTGGTTGATTAACATCCAACCATCGACTTCTGGCATTCCTATATCGCTTAACAGTATATCTGGCTGGGACTGGGTTAAAGCAGCGAGTGCTTCCGCAGCTGATGCCGTGGCTGTGACATTTGCCCCGTACTCTTCTAAGAAAAAGCTGAGAAAATCCCTTGTATCTGTATCATCATCCACTAATAAAATCTGTACACCATTTAAATCTAAAGCTGGCTGAGGCTCTGTAGTGTCATTGTTCACCGGCGATCGCTGTTGCATTAGTGGAAGTTTGACAATAAAAGTTGCTCCCTGTCCTTCACCTTGACTCTGTGCTTGGACTGTTCCGCCATGTAGTTCGACTAAGTGGCGGACAATTGCTAGCCCCAACCCTAGTCCGCCAAACTTTCTTGTACTGGTACTGTTTTCTTGGCGGAAGTAGTCAAACACATAGGGCAGAAAATCGCTGCTGATACCTTTACCAGTGTCGCTAATTGTAATTTGAGCTTGAGTACCAATCTGTTCCAGTCGAATATCTACCCGCCCCCCTTCTGGGGTAAACTTAACGGCATTAGAAAGTAAATTCCAAACAATTTGCTGTAATCGGCTGGAATCTCCCAACACTTGCCCAACTTCGGGATCTCGCATTGTGTGTATTGCAATTGACTTGGCTTCTGCTGAGAGCCTGACTGTCTCCATTGCGGCGGTAATTACAGATACCAAATCGACTGGGCTACTATTGAGGCTAAGTTTGCCTTGGAGAATCCGGGAGATATCCAAGAGGTCTTCAATTAGTTCAGCTTGTAACCTAGCATTACGCTCAATGGTCTTTAAAGCATAAGCGCTGGTTTGGTCGTCAAGATTTTGGGTTTGGAGTAGATTCGACCACCCCAGAATCGGATTAAGTGGCGATCGCAATTCATGGGAAAGAACTGCCAGAAATTCATCCTTAATTCGGTTAGCTGTTTCTGCTGCTTCTCGTGCAGTTTGTTCAGCGGTGTAGAGTCGCGCATTATCAACGGCTGTGGCAGCGCGGCGAGCCAGTTCTTCAGTTAAGATGAGGTTGCGATCATCGTAATCACGGCCCGAAGTAGATACTAAAGTTATCGCTCCCAACACCCGCCCCCCAACAATCAGCGGCACACACATACCAGACTTAGGCTTTAGCTCCTGCAAAAGTTGCAGATGACTATCATTCTGACTGACCGCTTGCATTTTTTGCCCAGGGATAAAATGAGTAATTTGTGGCTTACCTGAGCGAATCACCTCAGCAACACCTTCAGTTCGCGCTAAATCAGGGGGATAGTTTTTTAACTGTTCTACCAATTGCTGTTTTGTTGGATCGGCATGGGCTGTTGCTACCCGATGAACTGACTGATTCTCATCAACAATATCAACTACGCACCAATCAGCAATTTCAGGCACTATCAACTGCGCCAAACTAGCTAAAGTTGTTTCATAATCCAGTGATGAAGCTAAAATACCGCTAGCTTCAGCCAGAAAGATCTGTCTTTCTTCCTCTTGCTTGCGCTCTGTAATATCACGAGAGGATGCTTGTATTTCTATAATTTCCTGAGTTTGCAGATCGTGGATGGCGCGAACTTTTGCCTCCAGCCAAACATAATGTCCGTCTTTGTGAACAGCCCGATGCGTTACGGTATAAATATCTGGTAAATCTGCATTGCTTGGGTAATTTTTAGCAATTTCCGCCAGATCCTCTGGGTGAACAAACTCATAGTTAAAACGACCGATCATTTCCTCTGGTTCATAGCCTAAAATTGTGCGGCAGGCTGGGGAAATGTACAGCATATTTCCATTGGCTGTATGACGTGAAATCATATCAGTGGAATTCTCTGCTAGTAGTCGAAACCGGGTCTCACTTTCTTGGAGTGCTGCTTCTGCTTGCTTACGCTCAGTAATTTCTTCACAAGTTGCACCCACCCAAGTGATTTTATTGGGTAGTGCGATCGGGTAGTAATTGACCGACCAGTACCTTAGCTTACCGGGTGCAGCGGGGGTTTCGCCACTTGCTTCCTGGGCAACAATAGATTCTCCTGTCTCAACTACATGACGAAAAGCTGCCATAACTTCCGCATCTACTTCAGGTAGTAGTTCAGCAACAGTCTTACCAATATGTGCTTCTTGAGGCAGACCATTAATTTCAGCTAAAGCGTTATTTAAGCGCACGTATCTTAAATTTTCATCCCAGATTCCAATACCGATAGGCGCGTTGTTAAAGAGAGTATCGAGTAGGGTATTGGTTTCAAGTAAGCGAGTTCGCTCTGTTTCTAATTGCCGCAGCAGTATCTCTCGTTCCGCCTCGGCTTGCTTGTGTTCAGTAATATCAACACACATTCCTACCCATTCTTGGATTTCGCCTGTTTCATCGAGTATGGGTACGCTACGGATACTCATGTGACGGTATTCGCCGTCATGTCGGCGTACACGATATTCCGCCACTGCAATACTGCGTGTAGCATAAACTGCTTTCCAGATAGCAGCTATTGATTGCCGATCTTCTGGGTGGATTGCGTCAAGCCAACCCCACCCTTTGTAGTGCGCGGGAGTTTGTCCTGTAAAAACCTGCCAAGTAGGAATTTCTTCGACAACATTGCCCCAAGGTGCCGCAGTCCAGATAATCGCGGCACTGGACTCTGCTAGGGAACGGTAGCGTGCTTCGCTCTGACTTAGTAGAGATTCCATGCGTTTGCGCTCGATGAACTGACCAATTTGACTAGCGATCGCCTTCAGGAATTCAGTATCAGGTTCAAGAATTCGCTGGCTAAAACATTCGATTACACCCAAAATTTCACTACCCAACTCAATGGGAAATCCTATAGCCGCTTGCAACTCACTGTCTTCCCTACTCCCCTCTCTCTGCTCCCAAACAGCCTGACCACTTGCCCAAACCCGATTGGGTAAACCTTGACCAATCTCAGAGTTTGTCTGTTGGTAAAATGCTCGGCAATCCTCTATTTTTAAAGAGGATGATTGCCAAGTATTGATGCAACGCAAGGCATTAATTTGTAGGTCTACACTCCAGAAAATACCAGCTTGCCATCCCAGATTTTCACAAAGAGATTGCAGCACTTTTGGCAGAGCATTGGCAACAGTTGTAGCCTCAGCCAGAATGTTAGTAATTGCATACTGTGCGGCTTGATACTGTTGGCTACGCTTGCGTTGAGTAATATCCGTAATGAACATTGCTACGCCGTTTTCTGAGGGATAAATATGGTTTTCCCACCAGCGATGCGAAATTGGAAAGAAATACTCAAAATCAACTGCTACTTGTTCGGTAACAGCTCGATATAGTTCTGCTTGCAGTTGACTATTGACTGTCTCAGGAAATAATTCCCATATAGTTTTACCCAAAAAACTTTCTTGATTAATCCCAGCTAGTTCAGCTGCCTTGTCATTAACATAGGTGTAGCGCCATTGATTGTTCAACATGAAAAAAGCGCTGCCAATCTTGGCTAAGACTTGTGCAATTTCTTGGGGGATACTTGCCTTGACTTCAGCAGTCACAGTTTCTGCTCCTGTTTTTGAAAGTACTTGGCTAAAAGATCCTCACCAAGTTCTCCCATCTGATGCAACAGATCTTGAATCTGTTTCATAGCCAGTGGTGAAGGTTGCGCTCGTCCGTTTTCCCATCGGTTGATACTGTGAAACGAAACTCCTAGCCTCTTGGCTAATTTTACCTGTGAAAGTTTTAGGCGCTGCCGAATTTCAATCACCAACTGTGCCACCTCTAGCTGTGCGATCGCAGGCATAAGGCAATTTTACTGTTAATTTTTTCCCTGATCTTGGACTATAGCAGATGCTATAACTGCCCTTACATCTATCCCAAGTCATAGTAGATGGAGCGCACCAAGGTGAATCAAAATTCGGGTGTAGGGATGTGGAAAGAACATCAATTATCAAACACAGACATCCTAGCTTCTAAACCAACAAGGGTTTAAATTTCTAGTGCATTTTGCCCTTATAACCCTTTTTTTTTACTGTTTACTTGGCTAGGGTCATCAGGAGTTGTTATGAAAAAATAACTTTTGCTGCAACAAAAATCACTAAAGTATGAATTACTTTAAAATCAAAATTCTTCTCAGAGGATGTATCTTGAAATATTAGATATTTTGTTCTTACTCCCCAGCCAACTGGGAACGGGGGGGAAGTACAGCCTTTGGATCTCTCTTTTTTAAGAGTGAGTTAGAGGAAGCTGCAATAACTTCGTGTATCACTAAAGACTTTTGAGACAGCCTCTGAAGATGGTAAATAATTTTTATTTACAAACTTTGGGGGGGTTGTGTCATTACCGAGTCTATAGCTTAAGCTAGAAAATTCTCTAAAATCGGCAAGTTGATACACACTGATGCTATTTCATTTGCTTGAATAGCTATATTGATAGGACGGAAATTCACAACTCGTGATTATGGCTAGTAAGTTAATAGACGTTAGAGAGTATACGGTCAGAGCGCATAAAAGAGAGATTCACACTCGTGTTTTTAACTTTATCTGCAAGCAGTGCAATGAGAGTACAAAACGCGAGACTTTTGGACCTCGACCGTTATATTGTGAACAATGTCGCCCTCCCCAAGCGCCCAAAAAACCGCAACAACCAGCGACAAAAGCCAAACCTAGACCAATGACTTACAAAAGTAAATCTGATTTAGATTGATTAACACCTTATGACTGTAAAGGGACAATTAGAACCTCCTCCTGACGTTTTCCTCTCTCCACTTTTGGAATTAAGAGAGTACTATGCTCGCATTGTAGAAGAGTACGAACGCTTATATACACAAGCGCGATCGCATCTCAATCATGTAGAAGCTTTGTTGTCTAACTGGTCAACACCAGAGACTAACAACCAAATTGCCACACTTGATGTTACCGATGAAACATCCCCTCTTCATTCAGAAGAGACATTATTATCGACAGATGACATTGCTGATTCCGATACCCACTTGATAGAGTCAACTCAATTTGAACTTTCAGACTCTAACAATTTGGACAAGGAGACTATTTCATCCGCCGCTACAAATACCCACAGTGACCAATCTGTAAGTCCAAATTCAGCCAACAAGTCTACCCCTGAGCCTAAAGATCAATCGATCAAGGGGCAAGACTTTCCAATGCTCCCTGAGTATCAACACTATATCAATCGCATAGAAGCTATCAAAAAAGTCTTGCAAGAACATAGTGGTACTGTATGCCATATAGATTTCATTGTGCGATCGCTATATGGTGATTTAGAGCCACATATCTTCAAAGTAGTTAAAGGTAGAGTCCAATCCTCACTTACCCAGGGTAGGGGTAATAGTTGGTTTGCAATTCCCGACGAACCTGGCTGTTATACTTTGGATTTAAAGTTGCTAACCTCAAGTAATGGCAATGGTTCTGCTAAGACTCTCCAACAGAAAAAGAAGAAACCTTTGATACTCCCCAAAACAAAAATAGTACCGATGCTTAGAGTATTTGAGGGTCAATTTTTGATTGATGCCATCACCTCTCTCTTAAAGCAAAATTCGGGAAAAATTTTTACAGTTGCGGAAGTGATCGCTGGACTTTATGGAGAACTAGATGCTGATGAACTTAGAGAGATCAAAAGCAAGGTACTCAATGAGTTATCACGAGGTTATCGCACAGGGCGATTCTCTAGAGTGCCTGACAAGGTTGGATTGTATACCTGGGACAAAAATTTAATGCTAGAGAAAAGCTCACGTTGAATCTACCTCTGTTTCAGTGTCTACGGTATCTACACAAGTCATTCATCTGGTAGGGTGCGTTAAGCCTGTCATCCATAACGCACCAAACAATCTCGGATGGTACATACGGTGCGTTAGCCTACGGCGTAACACACCCTTGTATCTTAAAAAAGTGAGGTGATTAGATCATTTGTGTATATACCGTAGTTTGACTAAACAGAGACTTTACGCAGACGCAGAAACAGCATGAACCAAAAACCCTTAAATTCCATCAAAGTTAACAGCCTAGGCAGCGCCCACCAGTATTTCAAAGGTCTATCGATTGGGCTTTTGCTGGGTATGTTCACCCTACAATGTATGGTCTAATTATTTGAAGATGGCTGTAGGTTACACAATCAATCATCATAGGAGTTATTGAAGAAGGCAGGAGGCAGAGCAGGCAGTGCGGTGGACGGGTTTCCAAGGCAGCCGCTTGCGGGGGTTCCCCCCGTTGTGCGGACTACCGTTGGCATAAAGCAACTGCCGTGGCAGAAGGTTTTGTAAGATCGGGGATACATACCCCTTTTAAACAAGAGCCACCCTTACGGGTGAAGCTCGTTCCGACGCTCGTTCCTCGCTAACGCTAACGCTTTATTATTCAACTCTGGCGCGGAGCGCAGGAGCACGGAAGAGGGCTTGAAATCCTGCCTGCCTTTCTGCGGCAGCTTCCGGAGCAGATTCCCAAAGGCTTTCATAATAGAAAAACGCTACGCCTAAGCCCCGTTCTTGCGCAGCTCGCACCTGGGATTGAATTTGCTGCATTGGGGCTGGATTATTACGCAACCCTGCCATAATGCCAACACCAGTGGGTATCGATTTTTGCGCTTCTTGAATTTCTTGACGAGAGAGATTGCTAATAAAACCTTGGAGATTGGGACGATAAATTTGCACAATTAGCTCATCCACGATATTGAGTCGTATCCAGTTGAGCCAGTCTTGTAATTGAAACTTGTAGGCAAAGTCGTAGTAATTTGGAGAGACAGAGAAAATCAAGCGAGATTTTTGAGCTTTCACAGCTCGGTTGAGTTGTACCATAAACGCTGTTATTTTATCTGCCCGCCAGCGCATCCATGCTTGATCTTGAGGATTGGCTGGAGGGTTATTTTTAGTTTCCTTGGTGTATAACGCAACTGTGTATGGATCGTAGCCAAATTCATATGGCAAACTCATGTGATCGTCAAACTGAATGCCATCAACATCATATTGGCTGATGTTTTCTAGCACGAGACTAGTGATAAACTGCTGCACTTCTGGATGGAAAGGATTGAGCCACATCACCTCGCCAGCAGCACTAACAGAAGTTTGACTACCATCTCGCTTTTGCGTCAACCAATTTGGATGCTCCATTACCAATTCTGATGTTGGGGGAGCCATAAAGCCAAACTCAAACCAAGGAATTACAAGCAGCCCGTGACGATGGGCTTGGTTGATGAGATCTGCTAGAATATCGTGTCCGTCTGAGCCTCGCAAAACAAAAGGTTGGATGCCTGTACGCTTTGCCACCGCACTAGGATACATTACATAGCCAGAATTCCACACTACGGGATAAATAGTGTTAAAGTTGAGCCGGCGCAGTTGGCTAACAGCCTCCTGTACTTTGGAGCGTTCCTTGAGGATGTCAATATCGTTATTAGTCATCCAAACCCCGCGAATTTCTTCACGGGGTAGTTGGGAGATCTGAGCGATCGCAGGGGTAAGATTATCTACCAGTAATACCGTAATACACGATATCAACACTAGTATCGGGAACAATCGCTTGCGCAATGTCTGAGTAAAAGTTGCCGCGTGTCTAAGTCGCCAACTTTGAAAAGGAAAAATTAATTTCAAAATTAGTTTCATAGGTTTGAATGATGCGTTAGCTAAACACACGCGCCATTGGATGCTTTTTTTATGGAGTCTACTAGTCATACAGTCTACAAGCATTTATGCTTACTAGAGAATTAGTTAACTGGTAGTTATGCATTCCCCTGGGCATCGAAATCTTGACCTCAGACGAACTGAAGCAGACTCAGCAATCTAAAATAATTGACGTAGCTAATCGTCATTAGTGCCCGATGTATCTTTTCTTATCAGAGTAATAACTTGATTTATTTGTAAAAAAACTACTTTCTAGGTACTTAGCTCAGAACAGACTTGGCAAAACTTGTATTTATTAAGAACATGATTTCACAAAATAGCGACACTTCCACATCAGAAAAATTTTCCCTTGGCCTGCTTGGCGTACTCTGCGATCGCTCTTTACTTAAAGGAGTCGCTTGATAGAGAGAAATAGCCTTGCTACCGTGAGATTTTATACTATTTCACCTTAATAATGATACAAATACGCGGTTAAGCTAAGGGTTTAGCATTGCTCATACGTGTCAACTTAACGTGAAACCCTTGTTATAAGGTGATTTTGTATTCACTCACCTACCATTACGATCCTCGTCACCCCACCCCAGTTTTGTCTAAAGCCAAAACTTCCCCTCCCCGCAGGCGG
>NZ_MTAW01000191.1 GCF_002154725.1 Nostoc sp. 106C
CATTCCGCTTTGCTTCATTCGCAATGACAGGTTTTGGATCATTTATTGTTTGGAACACTCTAATCGTTTGGTAAAGCGATCGCTTAATCTTCTGAATTAGCTTGAGATGGAGAAATATTCGCCAAATAATTAATCACATCGCTTTGGCTAGTGAAATCTAACAGCGCTTCCGCTAAATCCTCTAGTTGAGTGATGGATAAAGCGCGAATTTGTTCTTCTGTCTCCGGCTCAATTGCACCTAAACGACGTGTCAACTGACGTAGAATTAATTCTATTGCCTCCTGTTTCTTTCCTCGTTCTTCTCCCTGTTGCAATCCCTTCTGCAAAATATCTTGGTAAATCACAGATTCTTGCATAATATCCTCTCTAAAAAGCTGTGTAATTAAACTTTTATCAAACCGCAAACCAGCCAGAACTTGTACGCAAGCTGAGGAAGCGATCGCCACTACAGTGCTTGCATTGAGTGTCTTTAAACTTAACAAGGTAACACCTCATCTGATGAAGGTACGTTACGCGATCGCACTTCAAACCCTAAGAATACCGTATGATTTATGTCTTGGTATTCCTAATGCTGGCTTTGCGGAAGTGCAAGAGAGAGAATTACAATGCGGCGAATAGCAAATTGCCTACGGAATTTAACTAGGAAACTCAGTGCAGCACTCAATTCCCCCGCGAAAAAAGCTCAAAAACGTCAAAAACTTATCCCTGCCACCTCACGAGATTTGGAGGTTTATGAGCAATTTTTACGAGATGTACTGCAAGCAATGCTAGACAGCGATCACGATCAGCAGGTAGTCTACGCATTACTCGCAACTAATACTGATAAACTAAATGATATTTTTGCAGAAGTATTGTGGAATTGGGCAACAAATATCCTGGCAAATGTTGAACCAGATGTCGCAATATACATTGCCACAGGCATTGGTAATTTTAGTAATCTGATTCAGCAGTTTCCCTTGGGTAGCAAAGCCAGCAATATGGAAATTGCGATTGCTGGCTACGAAATAGCCCTAACTGTTTACACCCGCAACGCCTTTTCTAAACAATGGGCAACGACGCAAAATAATCTAGCAGCTGCTTACTGTAACAGAATATTTGGAGAGCGCGCCGAGAATATTGAATTGGCGATCGCTGCATATACAAACGCACTAGAAGTTACTCACCACAGTTTTCCCAACCTATGGGCATTAGTGAAATATAGTCTGGGGATTGCTTACTGTCAGAGAATTTTAGGAGAACAAGCTGAAAATATCGAACAAGCGATCGCTGCTTTCTCAGGTGCATTGGAAGTTTTTACTCGCAGCGCCTTTGCCGAAAGTTGGGCAGATACGCAATATAAACTGGGTAATGCCTATCTTAAAAGAATTTTAGGA
>NZ_MTAW01000091.1 GCF_002154725.1 Nostoc sp. 106C
CAAAGCCAGTACTCTCCGAGAAGCCGCCCGGAGGGCGTCTACGTTCAAGTCGGGAGACCCTTTCGGCAGTTCCTCCTGGGGGAACCCCCAAGATCGGACGCCTCACCACATGACTGGCTCGACTTTGCGCTTTTTCTAAGATATGAGATTTGTGATTTGCCAGGTATAATACCGAGCAATATAGATTCTGATTTTAAATTAACAAACATCATAGAAAATCATGTGGGGTTCTCGCTCGCATGATGAGCGCAATTTCCGTACTTCCGCAATTGGGAAAAGCGAATTAGGCGGGTATCCCGGAGTTGACAATGCATTCTCAAGATGATTTCTTCAGGAACCCGGCGATCGCGTTTTTGATTGCGTGCCAAACACAGCCACAATGGAGTATCTGCTCAAATCCCAATTATTTCCTTAAAGCCCAATACAGTTCAGTTAAGAAAATTCATTGACAACAAAGTTCACAAATAATTACTAAACAAAAAACCGAACAATTATTTTGGAGGGGGCTTGGGGGACGCAACCGTCCCCCAATCGGGGGTTTGGGGGATTCTCCCCCAAATCTTGGTTTTTGTTCGACAGATGAGAACTCTAATCACCTTAACTAAACCGTATTGCCTTAAAGCCCATATTGCGGGCTAGGGTAATGATTTCACGGCGATGGCGGCGCTGGGCGTTAGTAGCGTCGTAAATCGTTGTTTTTTCTAGGATAGTAGCCTGCTGTAGTTGCTGTTGAATTTCCCGCCAAATGTGCAGCCACGGTCCTTGAGTGCCTTTATTCTCAAACAGAAGCCCCCGAATCGCATCTGTAGAAATCAGCTGCATCTGGGGGCATTTTGCTAGCAATTTTTTTGCCCAGATTGATTTACCACTACCAGGAAGACCAATTAGTAAAAAAAATGCTGAGTTTTTAGTAGCTAGTGCTGAGTCGGGAATTAAGAGTGAAGAATGATTAGAAGTTTTGATCATAAACTCAAAACTCAGCACTCAGCACTGTTAAATGATTGTCCCATCGGGAATAACAGCATTTTTTAACACGACCACAATGCCACTGCGGATATAGAAGCCCTGATTTTCGCGATCGGCTTCTTGCACATTGTCTTTATTGATAATTTTGACATCTCGACCGATGCGGGCATTTTTATCAATAATCGCACGGCGAATAATGGTATCTGCACAAATGCCTACAGAAACTTCATCTGTGAACAAGTTACATTGCCGTTCTACAGCAGCTTGGTAATAGTCGGCACCCATAATTAGGGATTCTTCGATGATGCTCCCAGATTCAATGCGCGATCGCACTCCCAACACTGAGTGTTCAATACGGCAATTTTTCAGAATACAGCCTTCACCGATGATTGATTGGGTGATATTACAATCTAACAGCTTTGTGGGAGGCAAGTAACGAGCGCGGGTATAAATTGGTGCTTCTTCATCATAAAAGCTAAAAGGCGGTTGGGGTTGCTGAGTCAGCGCTAAGTTGGCATTATAAAACGCTTCGATGGTTCCAATATCTTCCCAGTAACCATCAAATAAGTAGGCTTGAACGTTGTGGTCTTTAGCAGCATCAGGAATGATTTCTTTCCCAAAATCCGTACTTTCTAAAGATTCTCGTAATAACTTGATCAAAACATCTTTTTTAAAGACATAAATTCCCATCGAAGCGATGTAGGGTTGGAGTTGAGCTTGTTCTTTGCTCAATCCGAGTATGGTGGTATCCACCTGCATTTGCGCTAAAGCTTCACCTTTGGGTTTTTCGCTAAAATCAATAACTCTACCCGAGTCATCAATTTTCATCAAGCCAAAATCGGAGGCGCGGCGATCGTCGATGGGAATAACTGAGAGAGTAATATCTGCACCTGTTTCTCTATGGCGTTGGATAAACTCGCGGTAATCCATCCGATAAAGGTGATCCCCTGAGAGGATCAAATATTCCTCTGCATCCCATTCTTCCAACAACCAGATGTACTGACGCACAGCATCAGCTGTACCTTGGAACCAGTTGGGGTTTTCTGGTGTTTGCTGTGCTGCCAAGACTTCAACAAAGCCTTCGCTGAAGCCACTAAAATTGTAGGCACGAGCAATGTGGCGATTCAGAGACGCTGAGTTGAATTGTGTCAGGACGTAGATTTTAAATATTTCAGAATTTATGCAGTTGCTGACAGGGATATCGATTAAGCGGTACTTTCCTGCAACTGGTACGGCTGGTTTCGCCCGTAGTTTAGTTAGCGGGTAAAGGCGAGTACCTGCACCACCACCGAGAATAATTGCTAAAACTTTTTTCACAAAATGTCTCCCGACTGCCTTTCAACTCTCACCTTCAGTTTAGGACTGTATGTGGCAGCTGATAAGGGGGGATCGCAGATTCTGCTTAGTGAATTTTACAGAATGCTCTCGGTAATCAATGTCGCTGCCAATAACTATATCCTTAAGAATTGTGTATTATTAAGCACTCAATAAATTGAAGCGATCGTTACACCAGTTTGACAACTAAGCAATCTATAAACATAAAATCTCAGCTTATTTTAACAAAGCAGTATTTTGTAGGCAGTAGCAAATACTGTGAACAAGGTTCTACAAACAACAGGCGCATACTTATAATATTAGGAATAATTGTCAAAGTCTGTTCACAATTTTTTTGCTTGCTGGCTGTCAACCCTCGCTGACAGTTTTAGTTAAAGGAATTTGAGATTGTGGTTACACAAGAGATGCGATCACCAAATCTATTAAACGCTCAATCTCCTAGAATTTAACCTTGCATTAACTAAATGCAATTTCTGCGATAACTTGAGATATTGCACCCAAGGTTGCTCAGATAACTGGGTAATGGCATTTGCGGAAAGGGTTGCCGTAAAAACATCTTTTCCAGCAGTGACGCCACTGACACCTAAATTTTCTAGAACAGCAGTTGCAGTCAATTCTAAAACAGGTTCAGTATGGATAAAAACTGCCAAACTCGGTGTTTCTGGGTCATGCACTTCCTTGAGTGCTGTCACCAGGGCTGCGTCTAGCTTCTGATAATTCATAAGCAATTCCTTGGAGATCGGGGCAGGTATTTTCAATCCACCCTATCACCAAGCTATCAAATTTATCGATCTTGATTACCTATCTTGGTACAGACCTAATTTACAGGTTTCTACGTCTAATTACAGATTTAACGCCTAAAACCTCATTAGCTATCAAAAATTAGTAGAGGTTGATCGCGAATGAACAAAACAAACACAAATGACTAATCAAAAATTCTATCACGGTTTATTTGTGGGTTTAGTAACCTTGGATTTTATTTATCTGGCTGAGTCTGCCCCACAGAATAATCAGAAGATAGTGGCAAGTGACTATACTGTAGCCGCAGGTGGCCCGGCGACAAATGCGGCTGTCACCTTCAGTTATTTAGGAAACCAAACCACAGTATTGGGTGTACTGGGTTCGCACCCAATGACGCAACTAGTTAGCACAGATTTAGCAAGTTACAAAGTAGCGATCGCAGATCTTGACCCTAGCACTACTGCCGCCATACCAGTCTCTTCGATCATTGTCACCCAATCTACAGGTGAACGGGCTGTAGTTTCCATCAATGCAGTCAAAACTCAAGCAAGTATTTCATCTCTGCCACCAGATATTTTGCAAAATATTGATATAGTGCTGATTGATGGGCATCAAATGGAAGTTGGAATTGCGATCGCCCAAATCGCTAAAGCTCAGAATATCGCAATTGCAATTGATGGTGGCAGTTGGAAGCCTGGTTTTGATCAACTCTTACCTTTTGTGGATTACGCTATTTGTTCTAGTAATTTTTATCCCCCCAACTGTCACACAGCAGCAGAAGTTTTTGCTTATCTCAGTTCTTTGGCAATTCCTCACATCGCCATCACTCATGGAGAACAGCCAATTGAATACTTAAGTTGTGGTAATACTGGTATCTTAGATGTGCCGCGCATTTCAGCAGTTGATACACTGGGGGCTGGAGATATTTTTCATGGTGCTTTCTGCCATTACATCTTACAAGAAAGTTTTACGGATGCGCTGGCTCAGGCAGCTAAGGTAGCCGCTAAAGCTTGCCAATTTTTCGGCACTCGCCATTGGATGGATGCACAGCAGTGATTAGATAAACTCACAGAAGGCTGAATCAATGAAAGATTTACAAGAAATATTAGCGATCGCCCGTCAGGTAGGATGGCAAGCAGCAGATATACTCCGGTCTTATTACCACGGTACTGTTAAAGACTCTAATCTCGAAGTGCAATATAAACAAAATGAGCCTGTTACCGTTGCAGATATAACTGTTAGCCAATACATTTTAGATTGCTTACAAGCGGCTTTGGGTACTGAAGATTTCAGCTATATCAGCGAAGAAACCTATAAATCACAACTGAATCACAATAACTCTACCTGGGTATGGATCATCGATCCTTTAGATGGCACGCGAGACTTTATTGATAAAACTGGGGACTATGCAATTCACATCGCCTTAATCAAAGAAACCCGCCCAGTACTTGCAGTTGTAGCAGTACCAGAGGCAGAAAAGTTGTATTATGCTACCAAAGGCAGAGGTACATTTGTAGAAACTCGTAATGCTTCTGTTCCCTTACAGTTGTCGTCAGATTTAAGCAAAAAGCGCCTTGAGGATTTAACTCTAGTAGTTAGTCGCTCTCACCGCAATCAAAGATTAAATTACCTGCTGCAAAATTTACCTTGTAAGAATCAAAAAGCGATTGGTAGTGTAGGTTGCAAAGTTGCAGCTATTGTTGAGCAACAAGCAGATGTTTATATTTCTTTGTCTGGTAAATCTGCTCCTAAAGATTGGGATATAGCAGCACCAGAGTTAATTTTGACAGAAGCTGGTGGTAAGTTCACACACTTTGATGGCTCACCCTTGCAGTACAACACCGATGATATCAATCAGTGGGGTGGATTGCTTGCTAGTAATGGTCAGTATCACGAAATACTGTGTAAACAAGCGGAAAGTATTTTAGCCCAATTCCTTAATAGCTAAAGAGTTGCAGAAGTAACGCCCTATCATATCGCAATTTAGGAACTGCAAAATAATGAGAATTCTTTCTCTGACGTGGGGTAGTTAACTCTCAAAGAAAGCTTGCTGTAGCGCTTGAACTTGTTCTGGGGTTAAAAAGTTCCTAGCTTGTGGTGGCATAGTTGCTTTTAAGTAGCTTTACCTTTTTATTATGCAACTTAAGTGCCGATTAGCTTACTGATAAATAGTGAGAATTTAATCCTATTTCTGAGTATGGTAAGTTAACTCTTATTTATTCAAAGTCGGTCGCAGGTTAGTAAGCAGTAAGCTGATATGCATAATGCACTCTATAGGAAGAAAGCGATCGCACTCTTGTAATTTTTGCAAAGCGATACAATGGCATTGTCAGTCGGTGCCATGTCTACGACAAGCCCCTTTGCGTCTGCGCATAATCATAGGGAAATATTATGAATATTGAACAAGCTGTGTTACAAAAATTGCGGCAGCTACCTATAGATAAGCAACAAGAATTATTGGATTTTGCAGAATTTCTGTACCAAAAAACAACTACAAAATCTGCTTTACTCAGTGTTAGAGGGTTATGTACTGATTTAAGAGGATGTTTTAAAAGTCAAAACCAGTCAAAAATTATGCCAGTCGTCTGACC
>NZ_MTAW01000001.1 GCF_002154725.1 Nostoc sp. 106C
TACAAAAAATTCCCAAACTAAGCAACAGAGAATCACTACCGCTATCATATGCGCAACAAAGGATGTGGTTTTGGGAGCAACTACAGCCAGGCAGTTCTATATATCACATAGCGCAAGCACTGCAATTACAAGGCGACCTCAACATTCCAGCACTACAAAAATCATTGAATGAGATCGCCGCACGCCACGAAGCATTACGCACAAACTTTATTGTGCAAGATGGTAACCCAGTCCAAGTAATCCAAGAACCCCGTGCAGTCGAACTACTGGTATTCAACCTTCAAGATATCCCAAACAGCGATCGCCCCAACCAAATCGAGCAACTACTACAACAGCAAACACATAGACCCTTTGACTTCGCCAGCGATTTGATGGTGCGTGGCTGTTTGCTGCAACTTGACAAGCAAGAACACATCTTAGTGTTAGTAATGCACCACATTGCCAGTGATGGTTGGTCAATGAATATCGTTTGGCAAGAGTTGGCAGATTTATATCAAGCCTTTGTTAGTGGACAACCCAACCCCCTAGTGGAATTGCCGATTCAGTATGCGGACTATGCTGTTTGGCAACGTCAATGGCTAGAAGCACAAGTCCAACAAACCCAACTCAACTATTGGCAACAGCAACTAGCAGCTGCACCCCCAGTACTAGAATTACCGACAGACCGTCCGCGTCCACCAGTCCAGACATACCAAGGTGCAGGACAATCTTTCACCCTATCCCCGGAGTTAAGCCAAGCACTGCAAAAGCTGTCACGGCAAGAAGGTGCGACATTATTCATGACCTTGTTAGCAGCATTCCAGACTCTGCTATATCGCTACAGCCGACAAGAAGATATCTTAGTTGGTTGTGCGATCGCCTCACGCAACCATCAAGAAATTGAGGGGTTAATCGGCTTTTTTGTCAATACCCTAGTCATGCGTACCGATATGTCTGGTAATCCCAGTTTTCTCCAATTACTCCAGCGGGTGCGCCAGGTAGCTTCGAGTGCTTACGCACATCAAGACTTACCCTTTGAAAAACTAGTTGAACAACTGCAAATCGAGCGCTCATTAAGCTATCACCCCTTATTTCAGGTGATGTTTATCCTGCAAAATACGCCAACTCAAGATTTAGAGTTACCAGGATTAAGCGTCGTAGCCCAAGAAATTGACAATGATAAAGCCGCATTTGACCTGACCTTGGAGATGTTAGAAACACCCACAGGTATCAAGGGGAAGATACAGTACAATACTGACTTGTTTGATGCTGCCACGATCTCGCGGATGATTGAGCATTTGCAAACCTTGTTGGCAGGGATTGTGGCTCAGCCAGAACAAAATATCGCTAAATTACCACTACTGAGTGTTAGCGAACAGCATCAGCTTTTG
>NZ_MTAW01000187.1 GCF_002154725.1 Nostoc sp. 106C
CCCCCCCGTTGAGCAAACTTCGGGGGAGGGGATTAAGGGGTGGGGTAAAACGTATGTGGGATAAGCGTTGAGCTTAAGTTGACACCAATGAGCATTGCTAAACCCCTACGAAAAATTTATGTGTATCAGGATTTTCGTGAATTGGTATCAGTCTCAGAAATGGATTTTTCTTGGTGTCTTTGTGGTGAATAAATTAGTTTTAAATCACAAAGACACGAAAATGAGGGCAGTTGCATGGGCGGGTTTCCCGACTTGAGCAAACTGCCCGTTGCAAAAACGAAAATATACTTCAATTATCGAGTGTCTTACTTAAATTTGATTTACTTTTCATAAGAGCATAAGAACTTTCGATAATTTATCTGTTGCCCATCTTGTGAGTGACAAAAGTAACTATTTAAACATGACTTTTGTTACAGGCGTCACCCTGATTATACCGAGTACTTTAGGAATATCCAAATTCAGGAATGTGAGGCAGATTAAAAAGTATATGAACCGTTTTAAATCTATTCTTCTTGGAGGCTTGTTAGCAGCTGCTTCAACTGCTACTCTTTCCCAAAATGCTAATGCTGCTGAAGTTAAATATCAGCATGATAATTTTCATATTAATACTGTTGCTGTTAATCATAGTAACGTACTTCGTGACACTCAACTGCGTGAACAACGCGCTCGTGAATTGCGTGAACGTCAACTGCGTGAACAACAAGCTCGTGAATTACATGAACGTCAAATTCGCGAACAACAGGCTCGTGAATTGCGTGAACGTCAACTGCGTGAACAACAAGCTCGTGAATTGCGTGAACGTCAAATCCGCGAACAACAAGCTCGTGAATTGCGTGAACGTCAAGCTCACCTTCACCATTAAGCTCTAAATTTCCACAATTAATTAGGAGAGTAGCAATACTCTCCTTTAGTTTATAACAACAGGAATTTCAATCCAAAATTCTGTGCCTTTCTCTAATTCAGACTGGAACCGAATAGTTCCACTATGTTTTTCTTCAATAATTTGCCGACTAATAGACAATCCTAAACCAGTTCCTTTGCCTACAGGTTTAGTAGTAAACATCGGTTCAGATAATCGTTGTTTGACTTCTTCTGTCATGCCAATACCATTGTCGGCAATTTGAATTATCACTCCTGAGCTTTGTTCATTGATATCAGTACGAACTGTAATCTTTCCTTGGTACTCTGGCACTGAAAAATTACTATTAACAAATGACTCTTCTATTGCATCAATTCCATTAGCGAAGAGATTCATAAAAACTTGGTTCAGCGGACCCGGAAAACATTCTACAAGCGGCAAAGTTCCATACTCTTTAATAACTTGAATTTCCGGGCGTTCAGGGTTAGCTTTGAGGCGGTATTGCAAAATTAATAATGTAGAGTCAATACCTTCATGAATATCTGTAGGTTGAGCGACTGTATCATCTCGACGAGAAAAGTGCCTGAGTGCATGAATCATCTGTGTCATCCGCTTTGTGCCTTTATGCATAGATGAGATGATTTCTGGAAAGTCGCATATCAAGTAATCTATATCAATTTCATCTATTTTGTTGGCTATTTCTTCCTCAGGCTGAGGATAATATTTTTGATAGAGACGTAATAAATCAATAAAACTTTGAGTATATTCTGAGGCGTGACCAAGATTTCCTAAAATAAAGTTGACTGGATTATTAATTTCATGGGCAATTCCGGCCACCAATTCACCAAGGGCAGACATTTTTTCTCGTTGTACCAAGCTAACTTGAGCTTGGTGAAGATTATGTAGAGCTTGAGACAGTTGAGATGTTCTTTCTTCCACCCGTTGCTCTAACTCTTGAGTCAGTTTTTGTAACTTAGCTTCAACGGCAAGACGTTCTGCTACTTCTTGTTTAAGTTGCTGATTTTGAGCTTGCTGTTGCTTGGTGAGGTTACGGATTTTGAGATGAGTCTTAACACGAGCCAATACTTCTTCTTGCTCAAATGGCTTAGTAATGTAATCTACTGCGCCCAAACTGAATCCTTTGACTTTATCGACAGTGTCGGAGAGGGCTGTCATAAAGATTATCGGGATATCACAGGTTAGAGGATTTGATTTTAAGCGATCGCAGGTGGTAAATCCATCAATTCCCGGCATCATCACATCCAATAAAATGATATCAGGACAAGCATATTCAGCTTGAGCGATCGCACCTTCACCATTTACAGCAACCAATATCTCCCAACCAGTATCTATCAATGCTTCCGATAGCACTTCCAAATTATTAGGGTTATCATCTACAATCAAAATTACACCTGTTTCAAGAGCAGGTATATTCATTGTTCACTTCCTCGATATAACTGAATTAATTCCTTAATTTTTTCGATTTGAAAGCTTTTTGCTAGTTGCAGTAACTCTTCAGCATAAGGTAGAAACTTTTCATCTAAATTTTTTAGCTGTTGTGCTTGCTCTCGAATAGCTTTAATGTTACCCCGCATTGCTAATTCCCAAAGTTGCTCAATTTCTTCAGGTGGAATCACAATTGAGTCAGTACTTTTTTGGTTAACATCAACAGAAGCGAGTTCTAAAGTTTCTTGTTCTTGTGGCGCATCATAAATCCACTCAAATTGCAAGTGTTGCTGTAACTTCTCCAATAAATTCTCTACTTGCACTGGTTTTAGCAGAAAATCATTTACGCCTGATTCTAGACTTTGATGCTCTTCAGAATGAAATATCTCGGTAGAAGAAAACATAATTGGCAACTTATAAAATTCTGGTAGCCTTCGGAGGCGACTGCTCATTTCCATCCCATCCATATCAGGCATAGCTAAGTCAGTAATAATCAAGTCTGGTTGAAATTGAACTGCTTTAACTAAGCCTTCTTGACCGTTAAATGCTTCTGCTATTTCAAAGCCCATATCTCCTAGAAGATTAATAATTACTGAACGGTTGTCTATATTGTCATCGACAATCAATATTTTTCGTTTATTGCCAGTAATTCCGATAATTTTTTTAGGAATAGCTACGCTAAAACTATTTTGCTGATGAGTCTTTATAAGTGTTTCATGTTCCGAATTTCCTGGGACATTTTCGTAAATCCATTCAATCTGTAAATATTTCTGTAACTTTTCTAGCAAATCATCAGCATGTACAGGTTTTGGGAGAAAGTCATCTGCACCAACTCCTATACTCTTGTGTTCGTCAGATTCAAATACGCTAGCAGATGAAACAATAATTACCAATTCCCCAAATTCTGGCATTTGTCGGAGGCGACGTGTTAGTTCAAAGCCATCCATTACAGGCATTGTCAAGTCAGTAATTATTAAATCAGGCAAAAATTGTAAAGCTTTTTCTAAACCTTCCTGACCGTCAGTTGCTTCTGCCATTTCAAACCCAATTTCCTCTAGCAGATTGACAACAACAGAACGGTTTTCCCACTTATCATCAATAATCAAAATTCTGCGTTTACCACTGGCGATGCCAACAATTTTGCCAGCAGTTATAACTCTAGCCGATTGTATCCAATCAATCGATTCTTGCAAGTTTAAGTCAATCCAAAAAGTACTACCTTGACCTAACTCACTTTTGACCTGAATTGTACTGCCCATTAATTGCACAATCTTCTGGCTAATAGCTAAACCTAGCCCCGTACCTTCTGATTGCTTTTTAGTATCTCCTACTTGCTCAAACGGTAAAAATATTTTAGCTGCCTGTTCTTGACTCATACCAATCCCGGTGTCAGCAATTTGGCAGCGAATTGTCTTAGTTATTTGTTGGCTATTTTCGGTTAATGAAGGTTGCTCAACACAGCTAACATCAAACTTCACTCCTCCTTTTTCTGTGAACTTAATAGCATTGCCTAACAAATTAATTAACACTTGTCGCAGTCGCTTTTCATCTGCCCAAACACCAATAGGTAAATCCGAAGTTGGTTGATAAATAAACGAGATACCTTTTTGGTCAGCACGAATTCGACAAATTTCCACAACACTTTGCAAAAATGCGGGAAAATGGAAGTCATGGTTGTAAAGTTCCATTTTCTGAGCTTCAATTTTAGATAAATCTAAAATGTCAGTGATTAATGTTAGCAAATGTGAACCGCATTGATGAATAATTCTTAAGCCATCTTGTTGTTTAGTAGTTAAGCTGCTATCGCGTTGGAGAATTTGAGCATAACCTAAAATGCCATTGAGTGGTGTTCGTAATTCGTGGCTCATATTAGCCAAGAATTCACTTTTTGCACGGTTCGCCCGGTCGGCAAGTTCTTTTTTTACCTCCAAGGAGCGATATGATTCAGATAAGGTTGTAGCCATCTGATTAAATGCATCTGCAAGTTGTTCAATTTCATCTTTGGTTTGAATATCTAAGCGGTATTCTAGATTTCCCCTGCCAATGATTGCTGCTCCTTGTTGTAACTTTTGAATTGAGCGAATTACAGGTAGAAAAATCAACAATAATTGACCGATAAAAATTAACAAGATAGATAAGATAAGAATTTGTCTAGCCAGTTGAGTATTTTGTTTGAAATGCTCAAAGTCTTGCTTTGCTAAAATATCTTGTTTTTGTAGTTTCTGAATTAAGGTATTTAAATAAAGTTCAATATCCCGAGAAAAAGCATTGATCACACGGAAATCTTGTTGAGATTCAGCTAATTCTAAGGGTTTATTGACTTGAGATTGACTGGTTAGCTCTGTAACTAATTCAGCAAGAAGACTATGGCGATCGCGGATTTTGCCTAACTCCGAAGCTATCCCTGGATTTAAGTTTTCTAGCTCAGACAAATCTGTGATGAATCCAGATAATGCTTCTTCATATTTCACCTGATTGGCAATATCTCGCCTCAGCAAAATCATGTCTTTGAGTGCAGCTACTTGGTTATTTAAAGCAACATTTATTTTCAAGATAGTTGTCAAAGATTTAGCATTTTTTGCTTGAGTATCCTGCGCTTTCCCTTCAGCTTGCCTGATGAATATGTCACCGCCAATTAAAGTGGAAACAACTAGTCCAACGACAATCGCAGACGACCCAATGCACTTGGTTGTGATTCGCATAAATTGGTGTCGCCCTATTTTGTTGTAACTCGCTTTTGAAAGTCTCTAACAATGTCGTAATCTCCATCTTGCACCAAAGTATATCCGGCTCCGATAGCACCACTAGGATCTATCAACCCTGCTGGTGCGTCAATCAGTGCCTTTTTCAAGGCATTTTTTAATTCGATAGAGACTTTACTAGAAGCAACTATAGGTACGCTAGGAAGAGGAACAGATTCCCAGATAATTGTGTATTTTCTTGGGTCAAACTTTCCCTGTTTAACTTGCTCAGTATAGGATCGCCGATCATCTGCGATCGCATCAACTTCTCCTTTGGCTAAAGCTTGCTTTGATTTATCATGTGAACCAGAAAATATCACTTTTGTAAAGTCTTGTTCAGGATTAATACCTATGTCCTGAAAATGAGCCATTGGTACTATATATCCAGAAGTCGATAACTTGGTGACAAAAGCAAATCGCTTGCCTTTCAAATTTTGTAGAGTTTTAATGCTACTACTGTTGCTAGTAATAATTACAGATGTGTACCAAGGTCGCTTGGTATCTTGATTAATTGGGGAAACAAGGGGTTCAATTTTAGGATCGCGAAGACGGGCTGCGATGTAGCTACTCGGCCCGAGGTATGCTAGTTCTGCTTTTCCTTGAATTAAGGCTTCAACCGCTTGATCATAGTCCTTAGTAATTTGAAATTTAAAGGGTCGCTTCAGTGCTTGAGTTAAATAGTTAGCCAAAGGTTGAAGTTGCTTTTCTTGCTCAGTTGTAACCTGCCAAGGAATGACTGCCATTGTGAGAGTTGCTTGTTCGTCTTCCGCTTGATTGGGTACGCTACCAGGCGACTCAGCAGTAATTGGTTGAGTTGCAGATGAACTTTCACGAGTGGGAGTACAGGCTGTACTAAATATAGCGATCGCTAATCCTGAAATCCAGAAAATAGCTTTTCTGTTAGGGAAACTATCCACAACTTTACAAAAAAGTTGCTGATACATAAATTTTTTCCTTTTGAAGCCTGTTTTGTGAAAAAAGCTTTACACCTTTATTAATCCCAAAACCGTACATCTACTCACATCAACACTTCCAAATTTTTTATTTTAGTTTTTATAAGTATTTATGCTTGAAAAACAGTTTCCACTTGAACTTTAATATAGTCAAGGAAATTTGACGGTGCGATGTCTGGCGACAAG
The DNA here is from genome assembly GCF_002154725.1 of Nostoc sp. 106C. Classification (GTDB taxonomy): domain Bacteria; phylum Cyanobacteriota; class Cyanobacteriia; order Cyanobacteriales; family Nostocaceae; genus Aulosira. The sequence goes on from NZ_MTAW01000187.1 coordinate 6,186, forward strand.
CCGCTTTGCGTCTACGCCTAATATTCTCGAATCCCATAGCAATGGCGTTAGAGATGAAGATTTCCCCCGTTTAAACAGCACAGATAACCTACCTCAACTACAACAACTGCGTTTTTTAATAGTTCTTGGTGGGAGTTTTGCTAAGTTAGGGGCTGCTATTACAATGGAAACTGATCGATTATGAGGATACGGTAAGCAATGACCCAAGTGGTTTTAGGAGAGAACGAAGGAATAGATTCAGCATTGCGTCGGTTTAAACGCCAGGTTTCCAAAGCTGGTATATTAGCTGACGTAAAATATCATCGGCACTTTGAAACACCGTTGGAAAAGCGTAAACGTAAGGCAGTGGCAGCTAGACGCAAACGACGTTTTAAATAAACCTATTTTCGTAGTGGCGCTGTTTGAAGACAAGTTCTTAAACAAACAACAAGACGTTGCCATGATTCTTACAAAATTAATGAAGATTTACCGCGCCCTGATTGGGGTGTGAGTTAATTCCTTTCCCCATGTCTGGGGCGTCTCAAATGTCGTAGGTATGGTTGGATGGAGTTAGCGATCACCGCTATCCATCAACCAAAATTAATGTAAAATAACCGTTTAGTTTTTTTCTGAGCCAGCTGACTAAGATTCAGAAGTATCGATGGTGCGGCTGTTACAACGGTTCATAGCCTTTTCTACTCCTTGTTTGAGGCTGAGTTCTATGCACTCAATCACAAATTGAAGTACAAGAGACATCATTTGAGTTTCGCTAGCAGAAAAACGTCCCAGCACATGAGAGACAGCCCCAGAATCGTCGGTATTGGCTGCACCTTTTGGTTTACCAATACCGATACGCAACCGTGGAAAGTTTTGGGAACTCAAATGTGCGATCGCACTTTTCATTCCATTATGTCCCCCAGCCGAGCCAGACAAGCGCAGGCGAGTCTTTCCTAAAGGTAAATCCATATCATCATAAATTACCAACACTGACTCTGGCGGCAATTTATACCAACTAGTAACTGCTTGTATAGCTTGTCCTGAGCGATTCATGTAAGTCAACGGCTTCAGTAAGCGGATTTTACCGCCAATCGGCGCAACACCTTCACCGTATTCCCCTTGAAACTTACGATTTTCTGTTAAGGGAATTTGCCACGCACGCGAAAGAGCATCAATAGCCGCAAAGCCAATATTGTGGCGCGTTTGGTCATATTTAGGCTCTGGATTCCCCAACCCGACAATTAGCTGGGGAATTACCAAAACTGGTTTTGTAACAGCCTCTGTCATTTTGACTCTAGTCAATCGATATGCAGCACCTAATTTAGCTTTTTGGAGAAGAACTAGCAGTGTCATGCTCCAATTCGGCTGCTTCGATTTGCTTGGGTTCAATTTCAGCAGTAGTTTTTACAGCTTGTTCTATTTGTTCTGCTTCGCGCTTGAACTCGGTTTGAAATTCATTAGAAGCTTCTTGAAAGCCACGAATTGCTTTACCCAAGCTACGACCAATCTCTGGCAACTTTTTCGGGCCAAAGACTAATAGTGCTACTACAAAAATTACAGCCATTTCGGGCAGACCAATACCAAATATATTCATGGGGTTTCTCCTATAAATCTACAGGTTAAGCTGGGAGGGAGAATACTATCTTCCCATTTATCTATGTTGACTTGTTTTGGATTAATTTTTTCAATATGAAATCTACAAAAAAACCCGGACGAGCCGGGTGTAGCTTCGATGATTCTAAAAGCTCAATAGCCTTGTATAAGTTAACGACCTATACTCCGCCAATCGACAAATACATCCTGGATCAGGATGGTCTTGTTATAGACTTGTAGAATAATCAGCAGAAAAACGAAAAATAATAGCATAAAAACAGCCATTACAGGTGTAGTTCCCCAACCCGGAGCTACTTTACCATACTCAGAGTTCAGGGGTCTCAGTATATCTCCCAACCTAGTCCTTTGTGCCATAGTTCACCTAAGATTACTTGCCAAAGCTTTTTTTAATCTTCTGTAATATTCTATAAGAATAGCACTCATAATCTATCGCTCAATTATGGAACCCGCAATAGTTCTTAGCATTTCTGTCGCTGCCGTTGTTATAGCCATCACTGCGTGGGGAATCTATATCTCTTTTGGACCTCCCAGCAAGGAATTAGCAGATCCATTTGAAGACCACGAAGACTAAACGTACATAAGGTTACAGACGCTATGAATTGCGTCTGTAAAAATCAGGGTTAATTTTCTGGTATGATCTTAAAACTGAGAATTTTCCAAGGCTCAATTGTAAAGATTTGTTGCTCAGATGAGAATTTGGTAGTAACAGAACGCTCCAATAAATCTACTGGCTCTCCCAAATCTAATCTTAAATCACTATGCAAAGATAACTTAGCTGTATCGCCGTGACATTCATAACAACGCAGAATCAACTGTTGTGGATCATCTTCAGATTGCTTGAATGCCATTAAGATTAAATTATCAGCGGATAGATTTAGGAAACTCATTTTGTCAGTAGTGCTGAGTTCTGAGTTCTGAGTTATCAGGGGATTTACAATTACTTGCAGCGGAATATTCAACTCATAGCCACGCTTGACTGTATGGGCTGACTCCCAGCTACCAGCGTGGGGGTATAAAGCATAGGTAAATTGATGAAAACCTCGGTCGGCTTCGGGATTCGGCCAGTTAGGACTGCGTAGTAGAGTCAGGCGTAATTGATTTGGTTGACTGTCGTAACCGTATTTACAATCATTCAGCAAACTAACTCCATAGACACATTCATCTATTTCTTCAGTCAAATCAGCCCAACGTAAAGCTGGTACTTCCCACTTTGCTTTTTCTGCGGGGGTTTGGGGTTTAGTTGGGCGGCGAATTGCACCACAGGGAATTTCATATGTAGCAAAGTCTGCTGTAACGTTGAGAGGAAAAGCAGCTTTCACCAACACGTGATTTTCTTGCCAATTAACAATTGTGGCAATTTTGAGTAGAGGTACACCAACTGACAATATATAGTCTTGGCAAAATTCTGATTCACCCAACTGACGCACCACCCGCAAACGGCTTTGCACTGCACCTTTTTCTAGCCACTGAATTGATTTGAGAGTAGTTGGCGGTAAAGGATGCTGGGTATAATTGGGATCAATATTCCAAGCATCCCAATATTGTCCGCTATCTTGAAAAGCTTGCAGTTGATTACCTGCACCACTCAATACTTCGCGTTGATTAGTTTTATCAAAAACACTGGATAAATCTCCTGTGTTGGGGTTAACAACAACTCGCAGGAATTCATTTTCGAGAACCCAGTCAGATGGAAGCGGTGGGGTAGGGGGAAAAGGAGAACTGGGAACAAGCCAAAATAGGCGGTAGCCGACGGCGGGAATGTCGGTGGCGAGAAATAGCAGAGTTGATGGTTCACTTAGCTGAGATACCAGTTGCTTTCCAGAAACATCGTAAACTTGCCATTGTTGGTTAGCAGTTTTGGGTAAAGTGATAGAAACCACCTCAGAACGTTGCCAATTCAGCGAATTGAAAACGACAACAGGTAAACTATTTGGTTGTGGTGGTTGTGATGGGTTGATGTGGGATGCGATCGCTAACAATGATTCTTGTAATATCTTCGTTCCTATTTGTTCAACTTGTTGCCATTCCGGCAGGGCATCCAGATAAACTTGGGTAATTGAAGAACCGGGTAAAATATCGTGAAACTGCTGAAATAGTAGCTGCTTCCAAGCTGTTTCGATTTCTGCTTTCGGATATTCCACACCACAACTGATGCTTGCCAAAGTTGCAAATAATTCAGCTTGGTACAATAAACCTTCACAACGCCGATTCCATCGTTTTTGATCTCCGTGGGTAGTGTAGCAACCGCGATGGAATTCTAAGTAAAGTTCATCTTCCCAGACAGGGAAGGAGGACGCGGAGAAATTGCTGATTTGCTGTAAATATTTTTCCGTAGTTGTAAATTCCAAGTCAGGGAAAACAGGTGAGTGTTGCCAGCGTTGGGCAGTTTCTAACATATCACGCGTAGGGCCACCGCCATGATCGCCAACACCAGGGAGCCACAGGGCATCTTTTATTCCAGTTTTAGTTTGCCATTCATAGGTGTAAGCTGCCATCTTCACTGGATTGATACCTTCACCAATGAGTGCAGACATCATACTAAATACTTGACTGCCATCAGGCGATCGCCACCAGAAAGCTCCATAATCAAATTTAGTAGTATCGTTCCACAGCAACTTTTGGGTGACAAAATATTCAATCCCAGCATTGACGAAAAACTGCGGTAAAGTTGCACAAAAACCAAAGCTATCGGGTAACCATGCTACAGGCGAAATCTTGCCGAATTTTGCCTGGGTATAGCGCTGACCATACAATAGCTGACGGACAATTGATTCCCCAGCAATCAAATTTAATTCTGGTTCCACCCACAAACCACCGATAACTTCCCAACGTCCAGCAGCTACCGCCTCTTGAATGGCCTTAAATAAATCTGGGCGATGTTCTTCAATCCAAGCATACTGTGCTGGCATCGAATGGCAGTAAATTAACTCTGGAAAATCTTTTTGCAACTTTAGCACCGACTCAAAAGTACGTTGTGCTGCATTCCAGGTTTCACTGACAGGCCATAGCCATGCTAAATCTAAGTGAGCATGACCAACCAAATAGATTTTAGATTTTAGGTCGCACCTTTGGTGCGCTTCCAGCGCAACTTGGATTTTGGATTGAACTAGGTTTTTGCGTACAGACAAGAGTATTGTTTCCCACTCTTTCTTTTCTTCCTCTGCGTTCTCTGCGCCTCTGCGGTTCGTTACCTTCCTCACCACCCCCACCAAAACATCTAACTTATCTGGTGCAAACTGTTCCAAATAAAGCTGCACCACAGCCAACTCATCAGCGATAAAACCGGCATCAGGACGATTATAATCAGGAGATTCGTAGACAAGGAGCGATCGCACTAAAGCACCATCATCATGTCCCGGACTCACCAGCCGTAAAGCCACAATAAATTCGTCCCCTGGCGTCACTCCCTGGCTCAGAAGTACTCTGGGTGAGCAATCAAATAAATCTCCCTCCAGCACTAGCTCCCCATTTACATAAATCTCAGCAGCATCAGCCCACCAAAGCAGTGCTAGCCGCAAAGACAACCCAATCAAGGGATAACCCTGTAAATCCTGGGGAACTATCAACTTTTGAGCCAGCCACAACACTTTCTTCCCAGCTGTCCAAGCAATATTTCCTTTAGCATTTAGCTCGACAGGTGACCATTGAGATAAATCCGATGCAGCAACATCAGTAATATTCCAGTCAGATTCTTGGTATAGCCAGGTAGACTGAAGATTTACTTGACAACAAGAGCGCAGTTGCGCAATTGCTTCTGATATTAAATTAGTATGAGATTGGCTTACAGGAAGGGTCATATTTTGGCTAAAATCAGGGCACTTACGATAATTAACAGTTTGTCGTTTTGACTGTGCAGTGGGAGTCTCGCAGATCAATCAAGCTCTAACTAACAAATCACTACCATGCCTTCTGGTTCCTCTGGTCGTTATCAAAGCAGAATATTTAACTTCGTTAACCAGCAATCTCGGCGGTTGACAGAACAGCTGGAACACACCATCCGGTATGTACAAGTTGCTACTAAATGGGGTGTTGGAGTACTACTTTACCCTGTATACCTGCTGTTGCAGTCAACCGAATCTTCAAAGAAAGCTCTGTATAGTAAAGAACCTCAAACCAGACTACAGTTAGAAGCAGCAACTCCCCCAGATGTTGATACTCCTATTGAGAACGTACTAGAGACTGTCAAAAATTTACCATTTGCGGAAACCCCTGCTACATCTTCAAATAGCATATCGGCACCTGCAAATCCCTTGGCGGTTTTAGAATCCTTATGGTTGAAATTTATTCCTCGTAAACCAAGCAATAACTCTGGTCTTTCTCAATCATTAACTATTTCAGAGCATCCAGCAGGCAATCTCAACCCCTCACCTATACATCCAATGGTACAGGGAATTGCTACAGATATAGAGAAGCGCAATTTATTACTGATTACTGCGGATAATGAAATTTTGGATGTTTTAACACCGCAAGAGCAAGCAAAATTAGAAAGCTTAATTATTAGTGAAGTTGCTAACTACTGGCGTTCTAGGCGCTTATTAGAAGAAACAAAACAAACTAATTTATTACCAGAAATTAAACGCTTATTAACTAAGCTCACTGGTGGTAATCCAGAACAGATAAATATTCTAAGTCCAGGTACGGTAACTGAGGAGGTAAATGAGTCTAATTACTTACCAAATTCACCAAGAGCTTTGGAATTTCTAGATGCAGTTGTGGCAAATTTAGAATCAAATGCTTTAGTGCCAATACAACAACGCAGCCGAGAGATTATCCAAGTTGCCCAAGCTCAGTTCAATATATTTCTTTATGGCAAAGAGCATTTAGCAGCTAGAGGACAAATTACAGTTAATACTGATAGTTTAGAAACTCAAACACTAAATATTCAAGCTTTGTTTGCGGCAGCGCTGAATTACTTTTTTGGTAATGGTACTGACAAAAAACTAGATAATAGAGAGACTAAAACAAAATTACCAGGTAGACGATTACCTCTATCTAACAGCCGCCAGTTGCAGAATGAGGTTTTAAGTGCAGATCCTTGGTTGACATGGAATGATTTGTTTGGTGACTCTGAGACGCCTGTAGAACAGCTAGTTACAACCTCCCCAAAGACAAATTCAACACTACCCTCCAGTCCATCAGCAACACCTTCTGCGTCAAACAATTTGATTAAGAGTTATCAAAAATTTTTACAACTACCACAATTAAATGCTGGGTTAGGAAAAAAGAAAAAATCATCTGAGAATCTCTCTCCTGCTCAGAAAAAATCTGACAAAGTTAACTCTGCCAAACAAACCAAATCTCAGATTTCCAAACCTAGCAGTAATCGTAAAAAAGGAGAAATTTCTCAGCGTTACCAAAGTACTCAAGTAGAGGCAAAACCAGATTGGATAGAAACAAAAGCAACACTAGTTGGATATGAAAAGCACATTTTAGAACAAATTTTAGAATTGCTTGATAGTATTATGCTGTGGTTAGAAACAATACTTGGAAACATTATTAGCTTTTTGCAGGGTCTGTTGCGAGTTAAGTAAGCTAGTATCGTTACCGAGTAAGTCAAAAGTTAAAAGACTATTATTTAAAGTTTTAGTCACTGTGTTAGGTGATATATTTATTTGCGCCGTGCTGTATTAGGATACTTATAGCAATTTGAAAAATGATTGCGACAGATGGAAGTCTGAAACGCTTATCCAATAGTTGTTTCACAATCCAAAATGGTCTGATACCAACTCTCTCAGTTTTTCTATTTTGAATTTTTAATTGTCGAATACTATTGGTGGTTTTTATAGTGAAAGTTACTGTTTACTGTAAGTACTTCAATTTCAAAAATCCACTAGAAAAACCAAAGATGGAAACGTTTGTTGTGGATTTACCTCAAATCCCAAAGATTGGGGAAACAATTGTGGTTGAGAGAATGTCGCCTACAAAACAGTGTGTAATTATTTTTGAGTACACTGTAACTGCTGTGCAGTTTAATGCAGGCAGTGAATCGGCTGATGCACCAAATGCCAGGCTCAATGTATGTTTGAACCACTGTTGGGAAGGTACATCCAATTTTAAGGTGACAAACTTTTTAGAAAAGTAATTCTTTACCAAAATAAGTGATTAAGGAAATTACGCAATAGCTTTGGTCCAGTTGGTTCTTGGTAATTTGTAGGTAATAAAGCAAGCATTGCATCTTGCACTGCCAAAACAACTGCATCGACTTCCTGACGCTTTGGTGTAGTAACGGGAGAAAAGTATAACGGCTGACCAAATCGAATAGTTAGTTCTTTTCTTAGATAGAGGTCATGAGTCCCAATCAATGCTATTGGTACTATGGGTACGCCAGATTTTAGGGCATAAATTACAGTCCCTCGCTTCAAGGGGACATGCAACTTACCCTCAGTTTCTCCTAGCCGTCCCTCCGGAAACAGAACTATGCCATCACCACGAGCCAAGATTGCTAGCACAATGCGATCGATTTGTCGTAGTGTTTGGATATCTCTGCCTGTGGGTACGTTCTGTTCAATTGCTGTCGCTAACTCTAGCAAGTCTTGTCGTCCTGCTTTAGCCTCTGCAATGACAGCAAATTCTTCTTTCCACATCCTTTCCAAAGGAATTACACCCCCAGCAAAGCTGAGGATCAGGCGCTTCCACCATTTGTTGTAGAGGGTACGGGCATCACCAAGGATGTAGTAATAAGGTTGGGCGGGGATTTCGCCTAGTAAGAGAAAGGGATCGATGTGATGGAGATGGTTAACAGCCAGAATTGCAGGTTTTTGCGGCAATCTTTCTAAGTTTTCTACCCGCACACGGAAAAAAGCATGAATGAGCGATCGCAATACGAAGCGACGCAAACCTCCACTAGCTTTCGGTTCGGAATGCTCCACAGTAATTGTTGCCAATTGCTTGAGCGTTTCCCCTATCCTCTGGCGAACAGCTGGATCAACAGCCGCAGCCAAACCCTCTTGCACCCGCTGGATTGCTTCAGTAGTCAAAAGCGGTAAGCTATTTGATTGTGTTTGATTTTCTGGTGCCTGAGAAGTTGCCCCATCAGCGCAGTTTTGAGTCACAAAGTCCCTAGAATTATTGTGAATAATAACCTCTTTGAATTCGTAAATAAATCTTAGTTCTTGATTTCATCGTATTAACCAATCTATGGTGAGAAACTTCAGAAAAAATGCCAAAAATTAACACTATGTTTTACCACAGTGAAGGTACTTTCAAAGGAGCGGGAAAGCTTGACCTGTATTACCAAAGGTGGTTACCAGAAGGTAAATTACGGGCGATATTGGTCATTGTGCATGGATTGGGAGCGCATAGCGGACGGTATGGAAATGTAATTGAGCAGCTTTTGCCTCAACAATATGCTGTCTACGCTTTGGATCAGCGTGGTAATGGACGCTCACCAGGACAGCGAGGCCATATCAATAGTTGGGCGGAGTTTCGTGAAGACTTGAAAGCCTTCATCGAGTTAATTAAAACCCAGCATCCAGGCTGCCCAATTTTTGTTATGGGTCACAGCTTAGGTGGAGTAGTTGTCTTAGACTACATTTTGCGCCATCCTACAGAAGCATCGACATTGCAGGGTGCGATCGCACTTGCACCAGCTATAGGAAAAGTAGGCGTGTCAAAAGTTCGGCTACTTATAGGAAAACTCCTCTCCCGCATCTGGCCGCAGTTCACCCTAAATACTGGTATTGACCTGTCTGCTGGTTCAAGAGATGAGAAAATTTTAGTGGCTTACGCCCAAGATCCCCTACGCCATACCTTAGGCACTGCCCGTCTGGCTACTGAGTATTTTGCCACAGTTGCTTGGATTTATTCCCACGCTGCTGATTGGCAATTGCCACTATTAATTCTCCACGGTGGAGCCGACCGGGTAGCTTTACCAGAGGGAGGTGAAATATTTTACCAGTTAGTACCCTACAAAGATAAGCTGCGAGTGGTGTATCCCGAAGCCTATCACGAACTGCAAAGTGACCTCAATTACCAAGAAGTACTGGCTGACCTAGAAAACTGGTTAGAACAACATTTACCCGATGAGGTAAGTAAAGCTACATTCAGCAGATAAATTAATACTGCTAGATCTACCTTAGGGTTAAAGATAATTTCTGAGCAATTTCCTAGCTTAATTTGTAGAGATTACTCAAGTGCAGAGACAAGATTTTAGATGGTAAACGAGGTTTCTGCTCATCCCAACAAGGATAGAAATGGCTCAAAACCAACAGCAGGCAAGTGTACACGATCTGATCGTTGTCGGCGGATCGGCAGGCGGAGTTACGGCATTAACTGATTTAGTTAAGCAGTTGCCAGCTGCTCTGAATGCCGCTGTCATGGTAGTTGTTCACGTACACAGCGAAAGTCCGTCTATTTTGGCGGAGATTTTGAATAGTGCCGGAAAATTGCCAGCTTCTACAGCCCAAGATGGTGAAGCCATCGAGAAAGGAAGAATCTATGTTGCTCCACCTGACTATCACCTACGGGTAAAACCTGGATATTTGCAGTTGACAAAGGGGCCAAGAGAGAACCATCATCGCCCAGCCATTGATCCACTGTTTCGCACCGCAGCACGAGCCTACGGACGACGGGTGGTAGCTGTAGTGCTAACGGGGATGCTGGACGATGGCACCGCAGGACTGATGGCAGTCAAAATGCGGGGCGGTGTGGCAGTTGTTCAAGACCCCGATGATGCAATGTATTCGTCAATGCCGCACAGCGCCCTTGAAAATGTAGACGACATTGACTACATTTTGCCACTGTCAGAAATACCATCTATCTTAGTAACTCTAGCTAATACGCCGACAGAAAACTCCCAACAAAGTAACCTTGAATCCGATCTAGCACAATCAAATATGGAAGCGGAATCTGGTGATCTAGCAGGTAAACCATCAACATTCACCTGTCCTGATTGTGGTGGTTCCCTCTGGGAAATTGAAGAAGGAAAAATGTTGCGTTTTAAGTGCCATGTAGGTCATGCTTTCGGTGCAGAAACTCTTTTGGCAATGCAGTCTGAGGTCTTGGAGGAGGCGTTGTGGAGCGCTATAAGGGCACTGCAAGAAAAAGCTATGCTTTCAGAACGCATGGCTTCCAGAATGCGCGATCGCAACCTCAAATTGGCAGCACAACAAATGGAACGAGAGGCGGAGGCTGCCAAACAGCGCGCTCAGCTGATTCGGGAAGTCCTAGAAAAGGGGATTGAAGTCAAGTAGTTTATGACATCTACCATCGGGTATATTCCTAGAATACCAATAGTTAGATTTTTGAAGATTAGCAATGTGATTTAATGGGGTCAGCCATATAGGTATACGGGCAGCACCTGAGTGAAGCGTGACAGAACAGGTAAATTTATCCAAACCTGGGGATTAGAATCGAAACAGGCAGTTAACCTATCACTAACCAAGACAGCTTGGCAGAAGCTAAAGCAAGAAGCAAGTAAACGCGGCGTTTCCCGTTCTGAACTGGTGGAACGCTTTGCTCGGAGCTTGGAATCGAGTTCTGCGGAAAGCTTTCTTGGTGAAGCCGACGGCAAAATCAGCGCCTGGGAAGAGTTGCAGCGATCTACGGCAGTTGTACCTAAAACAGAAGAACAAACACTCCAGCAGCAAGCACAAATCCAAGCTAATCAAGGCCAATGGCTGGAAGCAGTATTAAATCTGCTACCCATTCCCCTGCTATTTATTGACCCCAATACGGCTTGCTTCACCTTCGCAAATCAAGCGGCGAAAGACATGGCAGGAGGTGAAATTTATAGTGATCGCCCAGCTGGAGTATATGACAGAGATTTTTACTGCACTGATGCTACAGGACAACCGATACCGCCCGAACAACTGCCAGCAGTCCGAGTCGCACGAGGTGAAAAAATTCAAGGGGCGGAATTGAATTGGCACACCCCAACTGGCGTTTACCCGTTGCTTGTTCATGCCGATACCTTACCTGCAATGCGCGATCGCCCAGCAACATGTGTGATGCTGTTTCAGGATATTTGCGATGTCTACGACGAGGTTCGCTTACGCAAGCAAACAGAATTGCAACTTCAGCAAAATCAGCGGTTCATTCAACGAGTTGCCAATGCTACGCCTGGGATTTTGTACATTTATGACCTGATTGAGCAGCGTAATGTTTATGTAAATCGGCAGATAGGTGAACTCCTAGGTTACACAGCAACACAAGTACAAGCAATGGGCAACCAATTATTTGCCCAATTACTACATCCAGACGATGTTGCCAGGCTTCTTACTCACATGCAGCGGATGCATCAAGCACAAGATGGAGAAATTATTGAGTGGGAGTACCAGATACGTCACAGTAATGGAGAATGGCGCTGGTTTTTGAGCCGGAATTTGATATTTACCCGGACAAATAATGGCTCACCGCAGCAAGTAATCGGTATTTCTCATGATATTACTGACCGTAAACGAGCAGAAGCAGCCCTTCAAGAAAGTGAGACACAGGCGCGCGCTAGGGCCGAGGAATTAGAAGCATTTATGGAAGTTGTCCCAGTTGCTGTCTGGCTTGCCCACGATCCACAGTGCCATCACGTAACTGTAAATGCAGCAGCCTATGAGTTAATGCGGGCAATTCCTGGTTCCGTTGCTACTGCTACCCCTGTGGATGGCATATCTCCGTTTAAGTTTAAGACACAGCGTAACGGTCAAGATATCCTACCAGAAGAATTATCCTTGCAGAAAGCCGGCAGAACTGGACAGGAAGTTTGCGAAGAAGCAGAACTCGTCTTTGAAGACGGCGTAGTCAGGTATATCTACGGCAGGGCAGTTCCCATTAAAGATGAGCAGGGCAAAGTCCGAGGTGTAGTTGGAGCGTATCTAGACATCAGCGATCGCAAGCAGCTAGTAGCAGAACTCCGCCGCCAAGAGCAACAATTCAAAACCTTAGCTGAAAATGCCCCAGATATTATCAGTCGAGTCGATGCTAATTTTCGCCACCTCTACGTTAGTCCTGCCGTTGAACCAGCAACAGGCCTAGCAAAAGAAGCGTTCATCGGCAAAACCAATGCCGATTTAGGTATGCCTGAAGAAATTTGTACATTTTGGTATGATAATTTACACCAGGTTTTTAGCACAGGTCAACGCCATACTCTTGAGTTTAGTTTTCTAACTCCAAATGGTATGCGCTGGTATCAATCGCTTTTAGTACCTGAGTTTGCAGCAGATAACTCAGTAGAATCTATATTGGGAATTGCCCGTGATGTGACCGACTACAAACAAGTCGAACAGGCGTTGCGACAAAGTCAGGAGCGTTATCGCTCGTTGGCAGAATCCCTACCGCAGCTTGTGTGTATGTCTGATGCGGATGGTATCACCAATTACTGCAATCAAAGTTGGATTGATTACACTGGGCTAACTCTAGAGGCAACCCAAGGTAATGGATGGCAGCAAGCTTTGCATCCTGACGATCTGCCCTTATTCATGGAAAGGTGGATAGAGGCTTTAGAAACAGGCAATGCTTTCTCAATTGAGTTGCGCATAAGAAGGTTTGATAATGTTTATCGCTGGCATTTGAGTAGAACCGTTCCCATCAAAGCCGAAAATGGCAGTATTGTTAGTTGGTTAGGAACAGCAACCGATATTGATGACCGCAAACGCAGCGAGCAACGAGAGCGATTTCTGGCTCACGCTTCCCAAACTTTCGCCGCAGCTAGGTTGGATTTGCAAACGATTTTGGACACTATTACCCAACTAATTGGCGAACTAACGGGTGATTCGTGCGTATTGAGTTTGTTGTCAAAAGATAAACAGTGGCTTGAGACTGTTTCCTTTTATCATGTCGATCCCCAAGTGCGGGAATTTATTGGCAAATTACTAGTGCATCCGCGTTCTGTTGATGATGGCATGACAGGATATGTAGCACGCACAGGAGAGATGATTTTCTTGCCAGTTGTATCGCCACAGCAGCTGCGTAATTCCATGAAACGAGAATATTTGCCTTATTTAGAGCGCTTCGGTGTTTACAGTTTGTTGATGATACCGTTGAAAGTGCAGGAAGAAATTATTGGCACACTAAGCATTTCGCGGGAACGGCCTGGTAATCCTTATAGCGACGATCATCCCAGGTTATTGCAAGATATAGCAGACAGAGCTGCAATGGCGATCGCTAATGCTCGTCTGTACGAACAAGCACAACAAGCACGTAACCAAGCAGAGCAACTTGCCGATCGTACAGCTCGTCTACAGCTAGTCACGGCTGCTCTTTCAGAATCACTCACACCTACTCAAGTCGCTGAAGTGATTGTAGAACAGAGCGTTTCTGTACTTAAGGCTACTGGTGCTCTAGTAGCAATTGTTGATGAAAATCGCCGTGAACTGGAAATTATCCACTCTGTTGGTTTCCAAGCAGATATCGTTAATACATGGCGGCGGATTTCAATTACGTCATCAAATCCTTTATCAGAAGCGGTGCGTACTGGAAAACCCGTTTGGGAAGAGTCGATAGATGAGCGCGTTACTCGCTATCCTCATCTAGCAGATACTTATGCTAGCTATGATTATACCGCTTGGATTTCCTTACCCTTGATGATTGAGGGTCGAGCAGTGGGAGGAATCACCCTTGGCTTTAGTGAATTATCTTCTCTGAATCAGGATGAGCGGGCATTTATCTTGGCTGTATGCCAGCAAGCGGCTGGAGCGATCGCTCGTGCCCAACTCTACGAAGCCGAGCAGCAAGCTAGAGCCGCAGCAGAAGCGGCAAACCGGACAAAAGACGAATTTCTCGCTGTTCTCTCTCATGAACTACGAACACCCTTAAATCCAATTCTGGGCTGGGCTACACTGCTACGCAAGGGAAAGCTTGATGTTAACAAGACAGATGTAGCTCTAGAAACTATCGAGCGCAATGCCAAGTTACAAGTTCAACTGATTGAAGATTTACTCGATATTTCTCGGATTTTACAAGGTAAGCTCAATTTAAATTCTGCTCCAGTTGACCTGAAAGCAACTATCACAGCCGCAATTGAAACTGTGCGTTTGGCAGCCGAAGCTAAAGGTATTGAAATTCAAGCCAATTTTACCAGCAATGTCGGTCAGGTTTTAGGCGATGCGGCTCGTTTGCAGCAAGTTATCTGGAATTTGCTCTCGAATGCGGTGAAGTTCACGCCTACAGGGGGTCGAGTCGATATTCGCTTAGAGACAATTGATACAGATGCTCAAATTCAAGTCATAGATACTGGCAGAGGTATCAATCCGGAATTCTTGCCCTACGTCTTTGATTATTTCCGCCAAGCTGATAGCAGTATCACCAGAACCTTTGGTGGTTTAGGCTTGGGGTTGGCGATCGTGCGGCACATCGTAGAATTACATGGGGGAACTGTCAAAGCTGAAAGTCTTGGAGATGAGCAGGGAGCCACCTTCACAGTTAGACTACCACTGCTGTTAACACCAACTTTCACAACAGAAGCGGAAACATCGGCACAAGAAATGCGAACTTTGCATGGAATTCAGGTGCTAGCTGTAGATGACGAAGTAGACAATCTAGAATTAGTTGCCTTTATTCTGGAACAGGCGGGTGCTGGTGTTATCACTGTTTCTTCGGCAACAGAGGTGTTGCAAGTACTCAATCAAACTCAACCCGACATTTTGCTAGCTGACATTGGTATGCCAGAAATGGATGGCTATACATTGCTACGCGAAATTAGAGCCTTGCCACCGCAACAAGGAGGACAGATAAAAGCGATCGCTTTAACTGCCTATGCCGGAGAAATCAATCGGCAGCAAGCCTTGCAAGCCGGATTTCAGATGTATCTCTCCAAACCAGTTGATCCAGAAGAGTTGATTGAGGCGATCGCTCAAGTTCTGAAGTGTGAATAAATCGTGGCGATTATATCAAGAATTGAATGAAATGTAGTGTTACAAAAATGTATTAGTGCTGCTGTGCTGATAGGTGTTTAAAAAACAGTAAATAGTTAATTGAGTAGGATCATTTATTTTTCGCCTCAGTTGTTTATATTTTATGAAAAATAGGTTGCTGAAGAGTAAGAGTTTTTTACAGCCAAGATAGGTTCCCCTTTTATTCCTCCATGATTAAGGGTACAAATTTTATAAAAGTTTTCACAATCAAAAATTGCCAGAACTAACTCTTTTCCTGTTGAGTAATAGGATGGTAAAGGTTTCCCTACCTCGCATTCCATATCTATTTCAGTGTGACGCCATCTTAATTTCCAAATCCGCTTTTCGGTTACTGTTGCTTGAATAGAACTAGCGATCGCACTATATACCTGCTCAGCTTTAACATTATCCTTGGCTGCTGGAACAAAAAATTTCATAGGCTGTGGTAGTAAATAACATACATTTCATTAGCACCAGCGTAGCGTAGTTACCAAGGTAATCTACTCCCATCCCAAGAAAAAAATTGCCCACTATCACCTTCCTGAAGTTGCTCAATCACATTCAGCAATTGGGTAACAGTGCGTTCTACTGAAAATAACTTTTCTGCTGGTACATTTTTCTGAAACGGCTGCGAAAGGCGTGTGTCTGTTGTTCCTGGATGTAATGTCACTACCAAAGTTTTAGGACTGCTTCTGCCATACTCAATTGCTGCTGTGCGCATAAACATATTTAGCGCAGCTTTAGAGGCGCGATAACCATACCACCCACCAAGTTGGTTATCACCAATACTACCAATTTTGGCAGAAATACTAGCAAACACACTACGTTCTCCATGTTTTAATAATGGTAATAGATGTTTAGCTAGCAGCACAGCACCAATACTATTGATTTGAAAGTAGCGCAGTAAATTTTCTGAATTTATTTGTTTTAAACTTTTTTCTGGTTGCAAAGTACCTTCATGTAGTAATCCTACACAGTTGACTACCAAATGCAACTTCTTAACTTGGGTACTTATCTGTTGAACAGCTTCAGCAATTTGCAATTCCTCAGTGATATCTAGCGATAAAGAAATTAATCGCTCAGGATGTTCGCTGGCAAGATTAATTAACTCAAATGCTGAATCTGGTTGACGGTATGTAGCATAAATTTTGCTAATTCTCTGATCTATTAGCAATTTTTTTACGAAACCTAAACCAATACCTTGGCTTGCTCCCACAATCAACGTATTGACTTGATTAATTTCATCGATAAAAGACATATAGCACGCTATTTTGTAGACTTATCCTTATTTTGTTACTACAGGAAGAGTATAATCAAAAATAAAATCGAAAATAGTAAGTAATAGAGAATTTTTTATAGTTATATAAGGGTAAAAGATTTTGGTAACTATTAAATGTAGAAATATCACATTTTCCAATATTCAAGCGATTTTGTTTGATAAAAATGGTACTCTAGAAAACTCAGAAGTGTATTTGCGATCGCTCGCACAAAGAGGAGCGCGGTTGATAGACGCTCAAATACCAGGTATAGGGGAACCCCTACTCATGGCATTTGGCGTCAATGGCAATAACTTAGATCCAGCGGGTATTGTAGCAGTTGCAAGTCGCCGCGAAACCGAAGTTGCAGCTGCCGCATATATTGCCGAAACAGGTAGGGGGTGGTTTGAGTCCTTAAAAATCGCTCGTCAAGCTTTGGATGAAGCAGAAAAATACATCGATCAAACTCCTTCGCCACTGTTTGTCGGTAGTTTGGATGTGTTAAAGTCTCTCTTTGAAGCAGGATTAAAACTAGGCATCCTCTCAGCAGCGACAACTCAAGAAGTCCAAAGGTTTGTAACTCATCACCAGTTAAGTGACTATCTCCAGCTAGAAATGGGGGTAGATGAAGGGCCGAGTAAACCAGATCCAGTACTATTTTTGCAAGCTTGCCAAGCTTTGGGAGTAGAACCAAGCGCCACATTGATGGTAGGTGATTCTGTTGGTGATATGCAAATGGCACGCGATGCTAAAGCCGCAGGTTGTATTGGTATTACTTGGATTGGAAAATCAGATCATGTCCAAGGTGCGGATGTGGTGATTAATCAACTGGATGAAATTCAAATCCTGGAACTTTAAATTTTAGGTAGTTTACCAAAATTACTTGTACGAAGAGATCCAAACAATTTTAGATGTGTCTTTAGGCTAGATCGCAGGTTGGAAATCAGCCTGCAAACAAGCGTGTAATTAATCCTCATCAGTTGAAGTCAGAAAAAATACTAGTGTGAAGATGATGTAAGGGAATAAAGCTTATTTAACTAGATATTTTTTTCCGCGACACTATTTAGTCATAGTTAGTATCATTGTCTTCGTTCCTTCTCTGTACTATTAGTTAATTGGTAGTCATTTTTTGACAAGAGCTTGTTAGTAGTTATCAGGACAACAACTAACATTAGTAGCTGGATTTGCCAAGGTGCTAAAACCAAGCTCAAAACGAAGCAAATGAAACCAAATACACCAGCAATGTAGGCTATTTCATCAGTAGATCGCTTAACTAAATAGCCAGTTAATAAAGCCGTACAAAGTGGAACTAGAAAAAACAAAGCCATTTTTACTAACCTCTAAAATCAAACGTATAACGCTGATATAAACAGATTAAAACGGTTTTTGACCCTGTGGTTAATTTTACATTCCAGCAAGATATAGAAACTACTGCCTATGTAAAATAACGGTGGAGAAAATTAAGATTTTGTAATCATCTGGTAAATTAGCTTAACACTATTACGATTGCATTAAAAGAACGATTAGCATATTACCTTGAGAAGTACCGTTTTCCACTTAGACACTCAATGCTGAACATTCCTCAACTACTGGCAACTGAACTAGACCTTAAACCCTTTCAGGTGCAAAATGCGCTGGAACTTTTAGCAGAGGGTGCAACTATTCCCTTTATCGCGCGTTATCGTAAAGAGCGCACCGGCGAAATGGATGAAGTTCAACTGCGGGACTTATCCGATAGATATACCTACTTAAGCGAACTGGAAGAACGAAAATCGGTAATTTTAAATGCGATCGCCAACCAAGGTAAACTCACTGATGAACTAAAAGCGCAGATTACTTCTAGTTTACAAAAAACTGAACTTGAGGATTTATACTTACCCTATAAACAAAAGCGCCGCACCCGCGCCACTATCGCCAGAGAGAAAGGCTTAGAACCACTGGCGGAGTTTATTAAATCATTGAATGTGAAAAATCCAGTATCGGCTTCTTTAGAAACAGAAGCTGCAAAGTATATTTCGGAAACTCAGGGAGTAAAATCTGCTGAAGAAGCGCTAAAAGGTGCGTCTGATATATTAGCGGAGGAAGTCGCAGAAAAAGCTGAATCGCGAGCATATATTCGTGATTACCTCTTAGAATCGGGGGTATTTACCTCGCGGATTAAAGACGAACATCCTGAAGGTACAACGAAATTTGAAATGTACCGCAACTATCAAGCTAAGGTGAAAAACATTGCACCTCACAATATTTTGGCATTGTGTCGAGGTGAAGCGGAGGGAGTATTAAATTTTGAAATCGCTTTTGATGAAGATGTGGTACTTTCCTATCTGGAGTCAAAGGAAATAAAAACCAAAGTCCGCGCTATTCGCGATTTTTATCAGGCGATGGTGAAGGATGCATTTAATCGCTTGATGAAAGCATCCCTGATAGGGGAAGTAATTGCTGAGAAGAAAACCTACGCTGATTTTGAGTCAATTAAAACCTTTGAAACTAATTTACGGGAGTTGCTATTATCTGCACCAGCTGGGATGAAACCAACTTTAGCAATCGATCCTGGGTTCAGAACTGGGTGTAAAGTAGCGGTAATCGACCAAACAGGGAAATTTTTGGAATACCAAGCAGTGTTTCCCCACCAAGCAGCAGAACAACGCACTAAAGCTGCACAAACTATTAAAAATCTCATTGAAAAGTACAAAATTGAGTTGATTGCTATTGGTAACGGTACAGCTTCCCGCGAGACTGACGAGTTTGTCTCCCAAGTACTGCAAGCTATAGAACGCAAACCAACAAAGGTAATGGTAAATGAATCGGGTGCATCTATCTATTCTGCTAGCAAAGTAGCATTAGAAGAGTTTCCCGATTTAGATATTACCGTGCGCGGTGCAATTAGCATTGGTCGGCGGTTGCAAGATCCTCTGGCGGAACTAGTGAAAATCGATCCGAAATCGATTGGCGTGGGACAATATCAGCACGATGTTGACCAGAAATTGCTGAAGAAAAAGTTAGATGAAACTGTAGAAAGCTGTGTTAACTATGTAGGTGTAGACTTGAACACGGCTTCTAAAGAATTGCTGACATTTGTCTCTGGAATTACGCCAGCAGTTGCCAATAATATTGTTACCTATCGCAACCAGAATGGAGCCTTTAAAAATCGCCGCCAATTGTTAAAGGTGCCAAAGCTAGGCCCCAAGGCGTTTGAACAAGCAGCCGGGTTTCTGCGAATTCGCAACGGTGAAAATCCTTTGGATAATACAGCCGTGCATCCAGAGAGTTACTCCTTAGTAGAAGCGATCGCATCTGACCTCAGCGTGCCCTTAAATCAGGTTACACAAATTGCGGCAAAACTTCAAAAGACTAACCTAAAAAAATACGTTACCGATACCGTAGGCGAACCGACACTGCGCGACATCCTCAGCGAACTCGAAAAACCAGGCAGAGACCCCCGTGCTGAGTTTAAGTATGCCACCTTCAAAGAGGGAATTACAGAAATTAAGGATTTAGAAGAGGGAATGGAATTAGAAGGTATCATCACCAATGTTGCCAACTTTGGTGCATTTGTTGATATCGGCGTACATCAAGATGGATTGGTGCATATCTCCCAACTTGCTGATAGATTCGTAGACGATCCGAAGAAGATTGTCAAAGTCGGACAAGTTGTGAAAGTCCGCGTGCTGGAAGTTAACGAGAAACTGAAGCGAATTAGTTTGTCGATGAAGTCTGTTAGACAGTAAATAGAAGGGTGCGTTACAGCGGAACCTTTAACGCACCGCCGATAAGATTAACCTGCTGCATTAAACTTTGTTAAACCACCCTACTGGCGTGACAAGATTAAAATGTTGCAATAAAAAATGTTTGTAGTTGCGCTTTAGCGCTTCTTAAACTATGAATCTAATGCACAAGTTTAACCTAGACACGCCACTACGAATATGGCATAATTCATTGTTTGGTATTTCCTTGCACTTCTATACTCTTTTCAACATACTTTGCATGAAACTGCCCCAAAGGGAGAAAATAACAACAGTTATTTCTTGTATTGGTGATAGCAGATGGCAGTTTATCAAGTTCGACTCATCAATCCTGCGATTGGGTTAGATCGCATCATTGAAGTACCAGACGATCAATATATCCTCGATATCGCGGAAGATTTTGGTATCCGCCTTCCATCTGGGTGTAAACAAGGCGAATGTTCTGCTTGTGTTGCCAAACTTATCAGTGGTGAAATCGATCAAAGTGAGCAGAAATTTCTCCGACCCCAGGAAATACAAGCTGGCTATGTTGTTACTTGTGTAACTTATCCCTCAGCGGATTGCACTTTAGAAACCCATCAAGAACAAGTTTTATATAAATCGTCGCTTTACTACAAGCAATAAGTTTTAAGCATTAGATATCTTTAAACATCGAATTCCAAAATAGTGACAAAATGGTAATATTAAGCAGCCTAAAAAATTAATATTTTCTTTATAAAGTATTTCTTAAGTTCTAGCAGTAAAAAATAAAATAAGAAAATTAAAAACTAATTTTTTTTAGCTAGCTCATTCTCAGCCGAATGATAGAAGGGAAATCTACCTTGCTATTGATGTTACGACAGATTAGATAGGTAACAATAACTTAAAGAAGTTCAAATTATCAATAATCTGTTTCTGAGGTAAAAATAATGTTGGGACCTGTGATCACAGCAATAGCCACAGCTTTGAGCCTGCTAATAGTTGATTTAGTTGTTCCAGGCGTTAATATTGCTAATTTTCCCGCAGCTATAATTGCAGCTTTAGTTATTGGTTTGATTAATGGTTCAGTAAAGCCAATTCTTTCAACCTTATCTTTGCCGCTTAATTTCTTAAGCTTTGGAGCATTTTCGTTAGTTGTTAACGGCATTTGTTTCGCATTAGCAGCAGCGCTAGTTCCTGGCTTTTCAGTTCGGGGAATCATTGGTTTTCTACTCGGTCCAGTGATTCTATCTTTTGCTAACACTTTCATTAACAACTACTTTGTCGAAAAAAATCTGGCTTTAGGTAGTGGCGATGTTAAGAACAAGGGAGAATTACCCTCAAGCTAATTCTCATTTAGGAAATCTTTGTGTAAATTAACAGTCGTCGGATTAAATTAAATCCTTAGGTAGATTTTATAATTCGGTGACATCCATACAAATGTAAGTAAACCAATCAAAAATTAGAATCAAACCCATGAAATTAACCCGCTTACTTCTTGGTCTGTTATTGCCTCCAGTAGGAGTTTTTCTAGAAGTTGGTATTGGTCCGAGTTTGTTGATTAATATCGTACTCACACTGTTAGGTTGGCTTCCTGGTAGCATTCATGCAGTATGGGTTATTGCTAAGCATGAAGAGCAATTAAATAGACAGGATGGTATTTACTAACCATGTCAAATTGGTAATGGGTTTTCGGTACTCCTAGCAGTACTCCCGTTACCAATTTTTCTATTTAAAAGATAGATAGAATACTAAATAAAATCATCAGGTAGATAAATCTCTAAGTTTAAATTAAGCTTATCATCTTAATAAAGCCCCTAGACGACTCAATTTATAATTTATGAAAAACAAAATTCCCGACTTCTTGAAGAGGCCGGGAATCTTAATATGACAATTTTCACAAATCAAATTAGCTAGGAGGTAGCTTTGGTTTATCATTATGATCTTTCTCTTTGAACAATTCAGCCGCTGCTAGCAGTAACTCTCTTAAGGATTGTTTTAGCTGACGTTCTCTTTTTGCGATCGCACTTCCAGCTTCACCCAGTTTATCATCGAGCTGCGATCGCTTCTGTTCTACTTGCACAGCCAAGTTTTCTGCTTGGGGACGAGCCTGATTATACCAGTGCTTAGCTTCCTCTAGATAATCCTTCACCTCTTCAGAACGTCCGCCGTAGCGTGCGGCTAAATTAGCTCGTACAATAGCAAGTTGCGCTTGTAGTTGCGCATAGCGTTTCTGTAAAATAGCTGCTTCCTCACTATCTTTGATGCCGTTGATTACAGAGTCAAGGACACTTTTTGTAGTAGTAGACGTTTCTTTACCTGTCTCTTCAATCTCTGCCAAAATTACATCAACCTCTTGTTGGAGTTGTTCCTCTTCGCTATCTAGTTGAGTCTGTAGCTTTTTAATTTCCGTCTGAGTTTTAGCAATATTTTCGTGTCGTTTGCTATTAACTCCTTCCAATACTCCTTCAATAGAAGCCGTTACTTCTTCTTTAATTTCGCTACCTTTTTCTTGGAAGGTTTCAATTACAGCAGAAACAGCATCTCTGACAATACTACGCAGTTCTACAGAACCCGCTCTAAACTCAGAACCTACTTGAGAAACTGCGGCTTTGACAATTTCTCTAATTCTTTCACTTCTCAACTGTCCAGTTTCTTTGACCTGTTGCAAATCTGTCTGAATTTTCTGTTTGATATTGTTAGGCATTTTCAACTCTTGGTATTTAGGTAATTTGGATATAATTTTCCAGACAAGCTCCTCTATTGCCATTATGGTGCAGCCTGTTTGGGTAAGGTACTTCCTTTAGATAGAAAATCACGATCATGTGAATTATCAATTTTGCTGTTTCGATAAGCTTTGGCAATCTTTAGTAATCTATAAAATTTTTTCTTTCTTTACTTAATGTCTTTGGCGGTTCGTAAATCTTGGCTTTTTCCCAGTTAAACTGTTTGTGACAGCAGTTAATATGTAACGGATATCCATTTTGTGAGATGATTAATATTTATTGATACAGCATAAAAGTTAATTATGTGGCAAGTAAATATCACTTGTTCTGGACAAGCTTGGAAAATCTATGCAACTGAATTTAAAGCATTGGCAGATAAATATACAGGCGATTGCATTACTTCTAAAAAAATGCCAGATGGCAAGCGGATCATGGCATATAAAATTGAAGATGTTAGTGATGCTGAATCCTTTCAGGAAGAATGCCAAAAGTTTGTTGGGTTTATGGCAGACTTTGAATCTTTGTAGTATTGTTACTGCATTTATGAGTATCTAAATCAGTTTAAAAATAGGAAAAAGCAAGTGATGAAACTAATAAAATTGATATTAGTCGCTTTCTTTATATTGTCAAGTATTCTTACCCCGTCAGCGAAAGCAGAAGATATAGTTAGCGGTGCACAAATCTTTGATATTCATTGTGCTGGTTGCCATGTTAATGGTGGTAATATTGTCAGACGAGGTAAGACCTTGAAGAAAAAAGCCCTCAAGAAATATGGTATGGATTCTTTAGAGGCAATATCATCAATTGTTACTAACGGTAAAAGTAATATGCCAGCGTACAAAGATCGCCTGACTACAGAGCAAATTCAAGCTGTCGCCGCTTACGTTTTAGAACAATCTGAAAAAGATTGGCGTTAAATAATTCATCATTCATAATTTAACATGGCACTACCCGCAGCAAGCTATCTACAATTTACTCCCGATTTAAACATCTGCCGCATTTTAAATGGAATGTGGCAAGTTTCTGGCGGACATGGACGCATCGACCCCAAAGCCGCCATTCAAACTATGTTTAAATATGTGGATGCAGGCTTTATTACTTGGGATTTAGCAGATCATTATGGCCCCGCCGAAGACTTGATTGGTGAGTTCCGCCGTCAACTAATTGCAACTCGTGGTAAAGAAGCTGTATCTCATATCCAAGCCTTTACCAAGTGGGTTCCTCGTCCAGGCAAAATGACTAAAAAAATTGTCGAGGACAATATTAATATCTCCCTCAGAAGAATGGATGTAGAATCATTAGATTTAATGCAGTTCCACTGGTGGGAATATCAAGATAAGAACTACCTCGATGCTCTCAAGTACATGGCAGAGTTGCAAACTGAGGGTAAAATTAAGCATTTAGCCTTGACTAACTTTGATACTGAACATCTGCAAATAATTGTTGAAGCAGGTATCAAAATCGTTTCTAATCAAGTGCAATTTTCGCTAGTCGATCGTCGTCCTGAAGTGAGTATGATTCAGTTTTGTCAACAGCACGACATCAAACTTTTTACTTATGGCACAGTTTGCGGCGGGTTGCTATCAGAAAAGTATTTGGGTAAACCAGAACCACGAGGATTTGATCTGGCTACAGTTAGCTTAAAGAAATATAAGAATATGGTCGATGCTTGGGGTGGGTGGCGATTATTTCAAGAGTTGCTTTCTACCGTCAAATCTATTGCCGATAAGCATGAAGTTAGCATCTCTAATGTGGCAGTACGTTACATTTTAGATAAGTCTGCTGTTGGAGGAGTAATTGTTGGTGCCAGACTTGGCATATCTGAACATTTAGCAGATAACGCCAAAGTATTTGATTTTGCTTTAGATGCTGAGGATGTAAATCAAATAGATGCAGTGTCTCGACAGTCACGAGATTTATATCAGTTAATTGGCGATTGCGGCGACGAATATCGACGATAATAACTTCTACCGCCTTCAAGCTAAAAGCTTGGGACTATATAAACATAGCCTGACGTCGCAGGCTAATCTCAATATTCATCGGCTTAGGCAGTTAAAATACGAAATCCATAAAACTTACCCTTAAAAGCCCCAATTAATTCGCTCACCAAACTCGATATCATAACTGAGGCGCGATCGCTTAAACATTTACCTTGGCTTTTGACCAAACACCGTTTTCATCTTCTTCAAATTGTTGATGAACTGCTTCCCAAGCAGCTTGTTCGGCGGTGAACTCGTCACTTGTTTCACTGAGTGTAACGTTATATCGTTCAATGAAGGTGCGTTGTGCCTCTGGGGAAAGATGAGAGCGAACCTCCGGAGATAAGTCCTCTGGCTTGTTACAAGGGCCAGGACAAGGACGAGCTAAGGTTTTCTGTGCGGTGTGAATTTCTTCGCCGCCAGCGCTTTCTAGTAATAATTGAAATTCGCCAGTGCGATCGCTTGGCACTTCTGCCATTAATAAAAACTCGCCTGCTTGTAAGCGGGTTTGATAAACTGCTGCTTTATCTTCTGGCATTCCTAAGGTAGTTAGAACTGACACTAATCCTGCACCAGCACTACCTGCGATTGCACCGCTTGCAGCCCCAAGCAACAGCGCACTAATTGGGCCTGCTGCCACAATTGGACCAACAAAGGGAATAAACAGTACGCCTACCCCTGTCAACAAGCTAAGAAAGGAACCAAATAAAGAACCGAAAATTGCCCCGGTTCTCAAACCCCCAAAAATCACATCTTTTTTGGTAATGAAACCAGCAATTCGAGTTTCTGACTGAAAGTTTCTGCCCAATACGGAAATATGATCTCTGGGGACACCTCGATCTAGCAAACGGCGAATTACATCATCAACTTGCTTTTGTTCTTTAAATACAGTTGAAATTGTGCGTTCTGCTGTGTATGTTTCTACCACAGAAATCTCCTTGAATATTGTTTTACAAAGTACAGACAAAATAGGCAGCTGCGGGTAAATTTCTTTTTCCACAGACTGCCATTTAAAGTTAGATTTTATGCTTACGCGACTGAGCTACACACCTACAGGAGTTTGAGTGTCAGATGCTGCCGATTGAGTATTTGGATCTAATGCTTGTCCTTCAATAAATGAGCGCAGCATCCAAGCCATCTCTTCATGTTCTTCCATCAATCCAGTTAAAAAGTCAGCAGTTCCTTGGTCATGAAACTCTTCACCAGACTGATCTACATGTTCTCTTAAATTACGAATCACCTGCTCATGATCTTGCACTAAGTTAGCCACCATATCTGTGGCTCTGGGAACTTGGCCACCATGTTCTTTGAGGGTGGAAATCTGGAGAAATCCCTCCAATGTTCCTACTGGGTAACCACCCAAAGTGCGAACCCTTTCTGCGATCGCATCAATGTTTATTGTCAGTTTTTCGTAGTGTTCTTCCCAAAGTTGATGTAGGGTACGAAATTGAGGACCGACAACATCCCAGTGATATTTTTTGGTTTTAACTAACAATACATAAGCATCAGCTAAATCTTGATTTAACAGATCAATCACACCTTGACGTTGTTGTTCTGTTAACCCTATGTTAATTCTTGGCATTACTTTCCCTCTCTTTGACGAACTTATATACTAAGTTCACAAATTTAATCCTGAACTTACATCAGTCTATAGAAAGATAATAAATTATTTTAAATATATGGTTAATATTTAATTTTTATGCTAATAGATAGATGGTCAAATCCTTTAATTAGTATGTATTTAATAGTAAGAGACATCTTGAATATTCTTACTAATCAAGATGCCTCTACTAAAAGCTACACCAATCTATTGTGACAAATAACCTGATATCAACTTAGATTGTTAATAGGAGTTAGATTACAATCTTGGCAAAGATACCAGGTGGTGGGAAATCGCGGTTTATTTGAATACACAAATGTTAATTCACCGCGGCTTTCCAGAGTTTACCATTAATGCAACCTACTTCTTACCTGTAACTTTTTCCAGGAAATTTTCTATTTTGCCTTCTACTGACTCTGCACCTTGTGTATTATCAGGACGCTTCATCTGGTCGATATCTGCATCTCCCTGAACTTCATTCAGCCCCTTATTTGATTCTTTTTGAACCTTATCTAATCCTGGAGGTGCCGATCTCTCTACTTCGTCAGTTTTGCGTTGAATATCCAGAAGTTGTGTAGTGGCTTCTTTGGGATCGCTTTGATAGCTATCAATAGCAAAAGCGGGAACTGCGTTAGATAGCAATAACAATGCACAGGTAAAAGCGACAATTAGAAAACGTACCGGACGTAGGATAGATGTAACCAAAGCAATAATTTTCATTTGCATTCCTCAATAACAGCGTCAAAAACGCAGAACTTGTACTTCAGTAGAGAAGCTTTTACCTGAATTAAGTTAATTTAAAAAACTAATTTCTAAGGTATGCCTCTTGAAGTAATATGGTTATAAACCTAGTGAAGAAATAAACTTCTTTTGGTTAAGTTGAATAATAAACTTATAAATAATTATTATTCAACAGATCCAATGATATTTGGAAGTCGGAGGTTCTTCAAAGGTTCGATAGTCTATTTTTATCCCGATTTTTTAAAGATTGCATCAATCTGGAGAATGAAATTATTTTCACAATTATTTGCAATAAAATCACTCTCTAGGCAGAGCTAGCTAATGTTGTTTATCCAGGTGAATTGTTTCACTATTTAGATGAAGTAAATTTATTAATAATTAGCATTATTTATATTTTAATTATTAATAAACTGACTATCGACGATTTGGCGATCGCCCTCATTTAGACCCAACTGTTTGGTATTCTTCTATGCATCTTACTGACGGAACTCCGCTACCACTTCAATCAAACCAACAATATTGCGATTGAATTCCGGTAAATCTTGTGCAGGTATCCAATATTCTTGGTGGATGGAAGCGCCTACAGTTTTGATTGAGTAGCGACTTAAGAAATCTGCACGTACTTGAAAGCGCGTTACATAGCCGATATATCCTGTATCAGCATTGGCTGCATTCCAATCACGGGCAATTTGAGAAGCGTATTCTTCGTTAAGTACTGGGTAAAAAATAGGCTGTTCTGGAAGTCGAGGCGGAAACTCGCGATCACCACTTTCTTTAATTAGAGCTAGTTCCTTAGGGCCAGTAGGACGGAAAAGAGTGATTGTTTCCGTTTCCCAATTAGGTAAAGGCTCCCGTGCTTTTAGCCAATCTGTGGGAATTCCTTCTAAACCTGTAGACATTGCTACAATTCCACCAGCGATCGCACAAGTAGTATCTCTGTCTCCCAAACCACTCACAGTTAACCACAGTGCTGCTTCGTAGTTATCAAGGTGTTGAGCAGCACACCACAAAGCAAAAGGAACTGTATCTTGGGCTGAGACTTTAGTACCATTTCCTAATACCGCAACTGCTGAATGCACTGAGGTATTCGCTGACAAATCACAAGCTAGGCGAATTTTTGAACTCACCTCGCTGTCTGGAACATAAGGCAAAACCAAGTTGAGAAACTCTTGCTGAGTTGGTAAAGAATCTTGTAATTTCCAAGCCAAAGCAGCCGCCACTGCAACAGCAATCGCCCCAGCGATCGCTTCTGGATGGGTATGAGTAATTTCTGCACTCTTGATCGCTTGAGTCACAGCCAAGTCTAAATCTTCGGCAAAAAACGCTCCCACAGGTGCAACTCGCATCGCTGCACCATTACCGTAGGAACCCTGTCCATTAAATAGAGTAACTACCTCTTGTTGCCAAGGTTTGCCATTCCTTATCTGTGCTAACAGCTTGCTTGTTGCTGCACCATAACCGCGATCGCGATCGTATTGTTTGGCAAAGCTTTCTGCCAGTTTATCTTGGTTAATTTCCCCATATTCTCGCAGAATAGATACGATTGAGAGTGCCATCTGCGTATCGTCAGTATATGACCAAGGTGATGCGGGGATAGCACGGGCAAATACTAAACTTTCTACCACATCTGGATGGAGAAAAAATCGCTCTCCAAAAGCATCTCCCACAGATAAGCCTTCAAGAGAGGATTGAGCGCGGTGCAGTCGAGCATCGTTAGTTTTGGTCATATTGGCTTATTTACTTCAAAAATCGGATAGTCAATGGATAGTCATATGACTTCCCTATATAAGTCGTGATTGCAGCAGACATACTACAGAAAAACTGCAAGAATCCTAGTAAAAGTGCTGGCAAACTAAACATACTTAAATAATTATAAACCCTACGCTTTAATTCACTATTCCCCTTTATAAACTCACCCAAAGAGCTACCACAGTCTGTCGCCATAAATAAAACAAGAATCATCCAAATAATCATATATATAGTTGTGGATATTTGAAAGTTTATAGAATTTTTACCATTAATATCAATTAATAAATGTTCTGATTTTTTATTTCTCCAAATAATTAAGGGAACAAAAATATTTAGTAAAGGAATAAATATTGGTAAAAACAAGTAAATTGGTAGCCAGAAGATAGCCCCAAGATGACATAGCATAACCCAAAATCTTACTTTACGCTCATCGTTTTTAGTCATTAACCAATGTTATCTAAATTATTATTTTAAAAATCGAATTGTCCAGGGATAGCGATAATGTTCACCTTTGTAAGCTCTGAATGCAGCAAAATTAACTAAAAATAATTGCAAGACTATCATTGCTGAAGTCAGCAAAAGCCATACCAATAATAAAGTATCTAAAAGTGTCTTAATCTCTTGTCCTGTACTATTGGTGGTGATCGCAATACCACAGATGGTTAGCATCAGCAACAAGGATACAATCATAACAATCAAAATATAGAGGGTCAGGGATATTTGAAAATTTAACGATTCTTTACCTTGAAAATCAATCCAAGGAGATTTGGCTTTCTTTAATCGCCACAGGATAAATGGACCTAAAATATTTAACGGTAAATACACAGGAATTCCGAGAAATACTAATAAAAACAATAGCATCCAAGCTAATAAAGCCGAGAGATGGCAAAACATCGCCCAGATACGCATTTGTTGTTTTGGTTTTTCTCTCATGGCTTTTTATTTATCGATGGATTCAGGAAATAATTCCCCATCCTAGTATCTATAAAAAAAGCCAAACCAAAGTTTAAAATTTGAGAATTTCGCGGTCATAATTTTCCGGGAGGGGTTCTATTTCCCAAACTATACCTTCACCAGGTTCTAGAGCAACTTCTACGAAAAGTTGTTCTACGGCAGTTGTGGCGATATCTTCGTTACTAGGAAAAGGCTGTAAATCTTCGGTGAGTAATCGCAGTTTAAACCCACCAGGTATGGCTGCACCTACTGTGGCGTTACGCAATTCAAACCGCCAGATGGGTGCATCGGGTTCGCCTTGTGGGATGACTAATAGTTCGTATGTTTGACCAGCGATCGCAAGTTGGCGAGACAGAATAGAATCTGGTTGTGTTGCTTCTACACCTTTTCCACCGACAAAACTCAATTGCAAATTCAAGCGTCCCCAACCGATAGTTTCTGCTGCTTGGGAAACGCCGCTTTGCAACCATTGCAGCACTGACCATTGTTCTGGTAAACCTAAACGTTGTTGATATAAGCTTTGTCGCCACCCCCCATGTTCAATTAACCCACCCCAAAGTTGAAAAGGGATGGCTAATCGGGGTGCCAATACTTCCGACTTTCCCAGGCGAGCAATCAGGTTTTGGGCTTGTTGTTGTGGTAAGTTTGGCAGGGGTGAAATAGCGCTGCGTGTGGTTGTTTGCGGGCAAAGTTCTTGAGTTACCGCCAACACACTAATATCATTGATAATTTTAGTAGCGTCTAAAGAATAAGTGCGATCGCTTGCATCATAATTGCCATTATTCTTCAATTGTTCATGGGTACAGTAACCCCAAAGCCTAACGTAGCCTTCATCTGGTTCTACTTGCACAGCCAAATAATAATCACCAGCCCAACTAGGCAAATCCACCCATTCTTGCGGAACTCGCAATTCACTTAAATCAATAGTTTCACTGGGAACCAAAATAAATCGAGTGGCGTCTACAGAAACTGCGGTTCCATTTACCAGTTCCCAAAAACTAGGTAAAGCAGTGGTAGTTGGCCAGACCTTTGCCTGTAATGTAAAATCCTCTTGCAACCAAGGCAAGACAACACTCAGGCAAAGTTCATTAATATAACCTTGATAGCGAGAAGTGGGGTTAGAAAAAGATGGACCCTGGAGATCCGCCTGATTTTGGGCATTAACTGGGATTTCTAAAATTAAATCAGTGGGGTTGGCAAAAGTAAATGCAGTCATGGCGGTTCCTCCGGAAAGTTGTTGGCTGGGATTTGTTATTAGTCATTGGTCATTGATCATTTATCCTTTGCTTCCTCATCCCCCTTATCCCCACTTTCCGTGTTATTCAGGAGATACACCGTAATAGCTTTGCAACCATTCCTCCATTACGGTACTCATACTTTTGAGTAGATCTGGAGTGATAGAAATATGCAGGGTGTCTCGACTCCAATTAGCCAAAGATTTCAGCAAATTTTCCCTGGCTTTGGTCAGTCGCCGTGATACAGTATACTGTTTCATTTCTAGCTGTTTGGCGATTTTATCTTGATTTAGTCCTTCAGCGTAGTACAGTTGCACAATCTGTTGTGCTTCTGGTTCTAATTGGGCGATCGCAGTAACTAAAACCTGATTAATTTCCGTTTGTTGAGAAGTCCTAGTTTGTTCTTCTTCTTGGGCAATAATTTCTTGAATTAAGGATGGTTGTTGATTTCCTGGCAGATTATCAATTAATTCCCAGGAATTATCTCCACCTTGGGTGATATTGAGAGATTCGGGAGTGGGATAAAGATATTTACGAGTAGCTTTCGCAGTAGTTAGCAACCACTTCTCAAGGGTTGGGATGCCGATCTGCTGGTTACTTTGAGAATTGTAAGCTTTGGCGATCGCTTCCCATATTTGGTCATCTGGTCGAGAAAGCTTGCGCGAAGTCCCGGTGGTGGTGGGAACATAAAAAGTTTTAAAACAGTTCCAAGCAAGAATATAAGCATGAATATCTTCTTGAGATAAACCAGCATTTTCCAAAGCCTCCTGCAATCGCTTGTGCGAGACTTTACGTAATAGTCCCCAATCTGTACAGATATCAACTTCGTGACGCTGGCGCAAAGTTTCGCGGATTGCACTTGCAAAGATGGGGCCAGCGTAGTTTTTTAGGGTATGACCTTGACTGGGGTTAAAACCTTTAAGGACGCGATCAATGTGCGCGATCGCCACCTGAAAACAGTCTGATAATTGGTACTGAGTACTGGCGAAACCATTCACAGTTTTTTGGGATATCCAATAGCAGGATTCTTGCAAATAAGCCGTGAGATGTTGCTTGGCCAAGGATTGAGATTCGGGAAGCTGCCAAAACTTATACCAATAAAGCGCCCAAAAGTATTCGGAAGTTTCTTGCGGTGTGCGTTTGACACAACCTTGCATACTACTACGCAATCTTGATTCTGTCGCCCAATGACTGAAGCGATCGGCATCGAATTGCACAAAAGTTGAAAAAATCTCAATAATGCTTTGCCGAGGGTGCATAAAAAACTCGAAGCCTACCTAGAGAAGTAGTGAAGGCGTTTAAGAGTGCCTCCACAAACTTTACTACACCAAATGAGAATCATGTTGCGACTTTCAATGAAATCTTTAGCACTTGGTAGTATGGTAGCTCTGTCTACTGCAACTACTGCTTTTGCTCAAATCCCTGTACTACAAAATTTACATCTAACTCAAGTACCAAGCTTTAGTTGTGGCCCCCATACTCAGACTTACGTTGTTAAGCCTTTAGATAACCGTCAAGGTCGAGGTATCCGCTGTGTCAAATTGAGTGAAGGTAGACCAGGAACGACAATTCCCAAATTAGCTTGGTACGGTGAAGGTAATTGGGGTGGTGCTACCTATCGCCACGTGGGACAAGCGATTTACCGAGGTTCTAACCTAGTGGGTTTTGCCTCTGATATTCACGGAAACGGTGAAGATATTAACAATAACTTTCCTGGAAACCTGAAGGTACAAATCCTCAATGGTTCAACCATTCGTGTTACTGGTGCATGGAATGAAGAATGGCAATTAGTCCAAGCTACTAACTATAAGCCTTTACCCAGACCAAAAACTTGCGGTGGCTATTTCGATGAATACAAAGTTTCTGATTTAGCAGGAAATCGTAACGGTGAAGGCTTGCGTTGCGTTCTCCGTGTTGGTCCAAACAATACAACTTGGTTTGGTAACGGTAATTGGGAAGGTTCTACTTATTCCCACATAGGCACACGTTCGTTTAATGGTTCTGGTGCTGGTGATATATGTGGTAAAGGTTTCGGCCCCATTTGTAACACCTTTGGTTGGGGTTCATTGAAGTTAACTCCTGTTACTGGTGGTTTTGATGTCACAGGTGCTTGGAGTGAAAAGTGGCGTTAGGAAATTGAAAATTTTAACCACCGATATATTTCTGAAATATTGCTGATAAATATCAAGGTTCTCTTACTCAATTAGTTAAATTAAGGAACCACCAAATCAAAACACAATTACTAATAATGGAGTCCTAATAATATGTTGAAACGTTCTTTAATGATTGCTGCTTCTACTGTAGCTTTAGCTACTGCTTTAGTTAGCCCGGCATTGGCTGCACCCGCTGATTTTGTTGGTACTTGGGTAAATAAGGATGCTAACACTCGTGGTGTTACTCGCTTAGTCATTACCTCAGCAGGTACAAATAAATTAAATATTCAAGTGTTTGGTAAATGTCATCCCACAGATTGTGATTGGGGAACTGCGCCAGTTGTTACATATGGACTTAATGTTCAAGATACAAACCATACCTATGGAACAGCTAACTATAACAAAGGTTTTTCCAATACATTATTAACCTTAGACTATGCTGGCTCTCAAATAATGTTACAAGGCTTCACTCAATTTTTAGATAACAGTGGGCGGCAAAATTATTATTCTCGCGATTACTTTCAAAAATCTACAAAAGTGAGAGTTCCACTGGAGTTTCCAACATATCCCATCACTCCAATTAGATAGTTCCTGATTGATGATTGCTAACCACAGATATTCATTGGTGTCCGGTGTTTATCTGTGGTTTTATTTTGAGCAATTTTATTATCATGCATAAACCACCCATGTCATACCTATGTAGTTAATGAAGAAAGAAAATCCAAAGATAATTAATGATGGAGTATTTATGTTGAAACCTTCTTTAACTTTGGCGGTACTAGGTACAGTTTTAACTGTAAATGTAGTTAGTCCTGCTTTCGCTGGACCACAACCAATTGCGCCTAATGCAATTCAACTAAATAACATTTCTGGTGTTGCTAATTCCGATCCAGATAATTGGTGCGGAACGCGCGTTCCTGGCTTTCCACCCCGTCCACATTCTCAATCAGAAATTCTGGTAGGAAACAGGGGTATCCTAGCTATCGGTCCTAAACAAGACGATCCTGCTGGTGCTCCTAAATTAAATTCTCAGTTAAATTCAACTGCTGTAGGTAATCCAGGAATCTTGAATACTTTAAATCCTCAACCTTTACCACCAAAAAGTTGTGCAAACTTGAGGTAATTTGATCTGCAAAAATTGCCATAGCTATGCTACCCCAACCTGCCGAAAAAGCAGCAGGTTGGGATAATCCAGTATTGTTGATAGTTAAATCTTGGTCGGCGATCGCAAACCTTATATGCTTAATGCATAAGGTCTAGCTACCTTCGTATGTTTATCAAGATAGTTGACGAATAATTGCTTCAGTCGGGGGCTGACACCAGCATGTTCAAAGAATCCAAAGCCGAGATTCCTAGCTTTGGTTAAAGTTTCCTCTGGTGTTAATCCTTCTTGAATGGCTACACTCAACAATGCGATTCCTGTTGAACGCATGGCTGCGGCACAATGTATAAGGGTTGGTTGAGGAAGTTGGTTTAGCGTAGTGAGGATTTTAGTAATTAGCTCTTCATTTAAATGTTCTAGCTTCAGGGGAACATTCGCGTAATATAGCCCCAAAGCTTCAACCATCTGTTGCTCATCCTTAACAAATCCTAGTTCATCAGGCGATCGCAGATTCAAAACCGACTTAAAACCCTCTTGTTTAGCTTGTTGAATTTGTTTATGTATGACTTGTCCTGTTGTTGTCAAGTTTTCATTAATCTGTATGGCGTTGATCACATTTACTCCTTTGGGCTGTAAATAGTACTTTTGCAAGATGAAAAGTAAGGATTAAACAGATAATCCCCCTTCCCAGATTTTTGCCAGCAATTTAATATCTGCTGTTGAATTGGTTTTGAGCAGTTATGCAAACAAGCACAACCAAATCCAGCAAATTTCAAAAGCTTTCAATTAACGGCTTTGAAATTTGCCTTCTCGGGTTATTATTGTTGTCATTAAAGTACTATAAGTCTACCGATAAACCGTACTTTCAGGATATTATACACTTTTCCGATAGATTTGCGAGTGTTTAATATAGAGATTTTTCTACAATTGGAAATGCCCTCACAGCCAGCAGGAGAGCATTATCACAGTCTTCCAGCCATCAGAAAATAAAAACTCCAGATTTGCTGATGGCGAATCTGGAGTCAGGAAACCAAGGGAAATAATGCATGACTCTTCACCAAGCTATAATCACCCCTATATCGTGGGGTTTCATCTACGCCAGGTACATTATTACCTGATTCATATGTAAAGGAAATTTGTTACTTAAAAGACAATATGAAATACTTGTTTAAAGTTATTAGTGCAGCAAGTTGAGTAAATATTGCTGTTGCTGAATTAGAAAAGATGCTGCATTCAAGATTTTGTAGAGTTAATTAGCGTTTTAATAAGTGATTCCTAGAAATATTATAGATTTACATAAGTAGGTCGGTGTGAATATTTATCGTTGAGATGAGGCAGGAGGCAGGGAGGAAGAGGGTTTAAGCCTATTTGATTTTTCTTAACAAGTTTTTTTATGGTTTCACAAGCCATGACTTTAATGCAGACTTAGCTATTTTTGTAGTGATCAAGGTGATAACCATAATTGTGATACCAGTTTTATAAGGATGCTCACTGCGCTCATCTTCACGGTAATATTTCTCACTTTGATAAGCATGATAATTGCAATTATTTGGTGAGATACATGTAGCAGTAACCGGATCTTGAGCAATAGCTAAAGTTAATACAGTTGCTATTAAGCATGGGTGAAACAGTAAAGTCCAACGATTCATAAGATAGAAACTTCGGAACTAGACAGTAATTCCTACACATCCTAAACAATCAATTTCTGAAACTTACTACGCTTTGCCTGTCAGTTGCCAGTTATTTTTAGATCTATTTCAATGGCCTGTCCCCTTGTAAAAGCAAACCCACTAGAGGAAGTGGCGTGGTAGCCGACAAGTGCAGCAAATTTTAGACGAGGTATAAATCCCCGTCTATTGCCCTTCCCCTGTTTCCTTGAAATAAATATGATGAATGCTTTTGGTTGTGCGCATTTTTAGGGCTAAACAACCCGGTTTTGATGGATACACTCTGCATACCATTCAAAGCTGGCTTTGGGAATGCGCTGTTGTGTATTGTAATTTACATAAACAATCCCAAAAGGTCGAGAATATCCCCAAGCCCACTCGAAGTTATCTATGAAAGTCCAAAGAAAATATCCCTTCAAAAGATAGCCTTCATCAATAGCACGATAAGCTGACTTTAAATACTGCCGTAGGTACATAATGCGGTCAGTATCAATCATTTCACCATTAGCGTTTAATTCATCTTCTGCTGCACAACCATTTTCAGTAATCATCACAGGTAAATCATGACGCCCCAAAGTCTCGCTGACATGACGAATTCCCCAATATATACCCTCAGGAACGATATTTAACCAGGGCATATACATTCGTGGGTAGCCTTTAGGAAGGTTGAGCAACTCATACCCTTTTTCGTTATCAACAGCACGCACATAAGTTCCACTGTAAATATTAAGACCTACAGCATCTAACGGCTGATGAATTATTTCTAAATCACCTGGCTTAATGTCAGGGGCATTTTCGCCTAATTCCTCAAGCATGGCTGGGCTGTAAGCACCAGTGAGGGCAGGGATCAGAATACCCCCATTTAACCTAAAAGTGTGAAAGGCCTTTTTGGCAGCTGCTATGTGCTGAGGAGACTCGTTGATTGGAACCGTGACACCGATGCTATCTACCAAAGTAACCTTGCACGGAACAGGTGAAGCGGCGCGGATAGCTTGACACCCCAATCCGTGGGCAAGTAAGGCATGATGAGAAGTCTGCCAAACTTCTTTTTGGCTGCTGAGGATTTTTCCTGGCGCGTGTACAGGTTCTAGCTCAACACCATAACTTGCGTGAGTAAAGTAGTAAATTTCATTGAGTGTCATCCAATGGGTAATGCGATCGCCTAAGCGGCTAACAATAGCTGTAACATAATCAGCAAAATCAAAAGCCATCTGCCGACTTTGCCAAGTGCCATATAAATCTTCTAGTGCTTGGGGGCTATCCCAGTGATATAAAGTAGCGTGAGGAGTAATATTATACTTTTGCAGACAATCTACCAGACGCTTGTAAAAATCAACACCTTCTTCATTGACTGTGCCGCGACCATCGGGAATAATGCGGGGCCATGCAATACTAAAACGATAGTGCTTGATGCCCAATTCTGCCATCAGTTGCACATCTGTTTCATAAAGGTGATAGTGATCGCAAGTAATGGTAGCAGTATCATTACTTAAAATTTTTCCAGGTGTAGTGCTAAAGGTATCCCATACACTGGGTTTACGCCCTCCCTCATTAACTGCTCCTTCTATTTGAAAAGAGGCAGTAGCAACGCCCCAATAAAAATCCTCAGGAAATTGATAGATAGTCATTTTTTATAGTTTTCTCTTGGATGAGATACAGGAATTTTGGCATTAGGCTGAACTGTCTCCAGCAAATCTATTTTAGATAGACACAAAAGCCTATAATCACAACGGAAACCATTACTGAGTAAAAATTGTGTAATTGTATAATTTTTGATGCCTGCAAGCGTTCCGTCAGGTTGCCGCAGGCATCGCCAATCATATTGAATCTACAACCTTCTACGCGATCGCCAAAACAGCTATTGCTTAGACATGGTTACAGATTTTGAAGTTAACAATTTAAACCTTGAATTGGTAACAGTTATAGCTTTTTAGTCCATTTGTATGGAGACAACCCAGTTTAATCAGCCAAATACGTTGTTCATCTGTATCTGTAGCATCCAATATAGCTGTTCGCGTAGCGTCCCGTTAGGGAAGGCTATG
Organism: Nostoc sp. 106C; assembly: GCF_002154725.1. Taxonomy (GTDB): domain Bacteria; phylum Cyanobacteriota; class Cyanobacteriia; order Cyanobacteriales; family Nostocaceae; genus Aulosira. The sequence continues at coordinate 44,501 of NZ_MTAW01000187.1, forward strand.
GCAGACGAGCGAAACAAGAATACGTACTAAGTAGGGCAAAGGTTAAAGAAAGAAAGCTAGTTACATAAGCTTACTACCCTGCGATCGCCATTAAAAATTGAAACTTTTTTGGAATGATGACACAGATGGAATTTAATTACTCTGTTTGCTCCCACAAACTTTGATAGCCAGTCACAATCCTGCTTCCATCCTTGAGAACATGAATCTCTATCTGGTCACTAGCCCAGGTAATTTTGTCTTGGAGAGCAGGATTAAAAATATGAACTCGTTGATTGCTAGAAGAGACAGGGGAATTAGGAGAATGAATAGCCAGAGACTCCACAAAAGGGCCATCAATCAGGATATCTAGTTGCTCTAACAACTCTTGCGAACCTGGTGGTGCCGATTGAGATTGTAGTAGCTTCAGGGTAAACCCAGTAAATGACATCACATTCAAACCAGCAGCTTTCAGCTTGCGAGCTAGAGATGCCAATGCTGGTGCTTGCCAAAAGGGTTCGCCACCAGAGAAAGTAACACCTGTATTGCGAGGGTTCTTGAGAATATTTTCGGCAAGGGTATCAACAGTAATCAATTGATTGATCTCAAATGGCCAGGATGCAGGATTAAAACAGCTAGGACACTCTCTTAGACAACCTTGCACCCAGACGACAGCACGACAACCAGGCCCGTTGACTTCGGATTCATCAACATAACCCATGATGTTTAGATGCTCAGGGGGAATTTCTATAAGTGCTAGCGATGGTTTGCTTGACTTTGTTTCCATCTTTTTCCTCCTTTGAAGCGTTACCTGTCAACCGTTAATATAGCGAAGCCATTGCCGGGTAATTTACTGGAATGTTGATGGCATGGTGAATTTGAGTAGCTAGTGAAGCAAGGATGTCAGTGCTGACACATTTGAGGTTCTGAAAAAAGTCAGGGGGGATTGAACAGTATCGTTGCCTCGTGCTTCCAATTGCCGTACCAAAACGCGGGGACGGGAAGGAATATTGAGTTGGACTTCATCTGGTTTCAGACGTTGAAGGATTTGGATATAATCCTTTACCATGCCTGGTGTCCAAGGATACAAAACCACTGTTTGAATAGCTAAATGTCCCTGATATTCCTGCCGAAATTGCTCGATTCCCTCCAATATACCTGGCAGATTAATTGTCGCTACAGGGCGGTTAATTTGCTGCAATTGATTTGACGAAATTGCATCGAGTTTAGCAGCAACTGTATCTGCTAGTTTTAAAGCGCTGTGGACTGTTGAATCATGTAGCAAAGTGCTATTTGTTAAAACTACCGTTGGTAGTCTGGTAACTTTGTTCACAACAGCAAGAATTTTCTCTAAATTCAGTGCTAGGGTAGCCGCTGAGAGTCACCACATCTATCTGCGCTAGGGGCATAATAGCCCGCAAGTCATTAACAATTTGAGATGTCGGGACAAAAACTTGGCGCTGAGTTGTAAGTGCTTGAATTTTACCCAACTGGCGATAGTCACAGTTAAAAGAACAGGTAGATACTGAACCAATAAGATCGATACCAAGCGATGTCTAGCGACAAACCACTTCGTTTCTACGCCCAAATTGCTAAGATTGCACTGGACCAAAGACCGAAGAACATGGTGTCCGTTATCTAGATGGTGTTGCGCTCATACTTGCCCCTTCACGGAATCAACCATACACTGGTATCAAAAATCTATACAAAATCTGGCTTCATTACAAATCTAGAGCCAGAATTTAAGAAAATTGTGAGGTCAGCAAAAAAGCATGAACTATAAAGCAACCCCTGTTTAATACCAATCGGATTTGTCAGCAATAAGTAAAAAATATACATTTACCTTGCTGTACACAGCTATTGTGATTCTTATCTAGCTGTCTGGAAAATCAAGCAGACAGCAGCATATGAGCCACTGTAACGGGTTACCCAGCATCAAGAAGGTAAAAACCTCCATTGTCACAACTACCTTCCAACGACGTTAGTGTTAGCAAGCCTTCTCTGAGGGGAGACGCCAAAGGCGAACAAGGAAATAAAATCAAAAATTGATATGGCAATTAATGCTCAGCAAATCAAAATTTTATTGGTAGACGCTCATTCAGAAAATTTGCAATTTTTATCAGATATACTCATCTGCCAAGGTTATCAAGTGCAAAGAGCAGTTTCTGGAAAAGTGGCAATAAATGAGGCGATCGCTTCTCCTCCAGATTTGATTATGCTTGACATTGTGCTACCGGACATTGATGGATATGAAGTTTGGCAACATCTTCAATCTCATACAACAACACAGGATATACCGATAATTTTTCTGGGATCTCAAGAAAAATTACCAAAAACTGAGAGTGTTGATTGTATTCATAAACCATTACACAAAGAAGAAATATTATTAAAATTACACAAGCAAATTACTATTCAAAAACTTAAAAAAAAGTTAAAAGAACAAAATCATCAATTGCTTCGCGAGACGCAACATCGTCAACGCTTAACACTAGAGTTAAACAATCAAAAACAAAATAAAGCCTCTGTTTTAAAGGCTATTAAAGTAGGAGTTTGCCTAACAGATGAAAAGGGATATTTTGTAGAAGTTAATTCTGCTTATTGCCAAATGTATGGATTTACCTATGAAGAACTGATTGGGCAACAATTTACCTTACATTATCCAAATTTAACTGCTGGGGAAAAATCTAATTTAATTCAGCAATATAGAAATTTTATCTCCAATGGCATTCAGCCAGAAAACAGGGAATTTAGTATTACACGTAAAGATGGTTCGCGCTTACCTGTAGAGATGAGTCAGGTGATTTATCAAAAGGATAATGGCAAGTTTTTTGTCGTTACTACTCTCATCGATATCAGTAACCATCAAATTGTAGAAGCAACGCAAAAATCTCGTGAGCGTTATCTGTCAGCCCTTGTACAAGTTCAACGCACTTTATCTAATTTTGATGGCAGCCACAAATATTACACAGAAATAGTGCAAATCCTAGGGCCAACATCAAAAGCAAGTCGTGTATATATTTATGAAAATCACCGTACATTAGAGAGCGAGTTGGTGATGAGTCAATGTGCGGAATGGTGTGCTCCCGGAATTCCGCCAAAAATTCCCAACCCTGCCCACAGAAGCTTTCTCTATGAAGATTTTTACCCGCGTTGGGCAAACTTATTATCACAAGGCGAGATCGTTTCCGAGATAGTGACAGAATGTCCAGAATTAGAACGCGAAATTTTGCAAAGACAAGGAATTTTCTCTGTTCTAATTTTCCCCATAATTATCAAAGGAGAGTTTTTTGGCTTCATCGGCTTTGATAACTGTGTGGAAGTCAGGAATTGGGAAGCCTCAGAAATCGCGCTTTTACAAGCCACCGCCGCCGCGATCGCGATCGCTTATGAACGCAAACAAACAGAGGATAAGTTACAAACACAACTGCTCCAACTCCAGCAAGAAATTCGCGTTAGCGAAGCTTCCCGCAAGGCTCGCCTGTTTGCCCTCAAAGCCAGCGAAGGTAAATATCGCCAACTAGTTGAGACATCCCAAGACATGATTTGGTCAGTGGATGCAGATGGTGTGATTACCTTTGTTAACCCTGCTGTCAAACAGTTTTACGGTTACGAACCCCAAGAAATGATTGGGCGTAACTTTACAGATTTCATATTGCCAAATCAAGTTTCACTGATTAAGAAATTGTCTGCTCGGTTGCTGAAGGGAGAATCTGTTTTTCAGCATGAAATTACCTGTAGTACTAAAGATGGTAGCACTCTTTATCTTATGATCAATGCGATCGCTGTACGCAATGAGAATAATTTAGTTGTAGGGGTTACAGGTACAGCAAGTAATATTACTAAGCGCAAACGCGCCGAGCAAGCATTGCAAGCAAGCGCCACCAAACTCCGCCAGCATAATTTAGTGTTAACAGAACTAGCCAAAAATCAAGTCCTTTATCAAGGCGACTTGAAAGCAGCCGTCAGTGAAATCACAGAAGTAGGTGCAAAAAATATCAAAGTCGAACGGGCTAGCGTCTGGCTGTATTCAGAAAACGGTACTATTTTGCAGTGTCTCGATCTATTTGAGCAGAGTCAACAGCAACATAGCCAAGGATATTCACTAGTAACAGCACATTATCCAGCTTATTTTCAAGCTTTGCACTCAGACCAAATTATCGTTGCCCATCACGCCTGTACAGATTCCAGAACCAAAGAATTTTTAGATTCTTACTTAACTCCATTTAACATCACTTCTATGCTTGATACACCAATCAGGCTGGGAGGTAAGACTGTAGGAGTTTTATGCTTAGAAGCAGTGGCAATTGCTCATCATTGGACATTGGAAGACCAAAATTTTGCTCGCTCTTTAGGCAATTTAGTATCTTTAGCGCTAGAAGCACGGGAACGCAGACGTGCAGAAGCAGCACAACGCATTTCGGAAGAAAAGTTAGGCTCGGCTTTTAGATCATCTCCTGACCCGATTAGCCTCAGTACTTTTCCAGATATGCGCTATATCGAAGTTAACGATAGTTTCTGTACATTTTTTGGCTATTCTCGTTCTCAGGTTATTGGTCACACCAACCAGGAATTGCAGATTTGGGTCAATCAAGAAGAATATGCTTTTCTCCCGCAAATTCTGCAACAGACAAAAGTTATTCGCAATCATGAGGTTGATGTCCGCACAGCAACAGGCGAAGTTAAGACAACTTTGTTGAGTGCGGAAATGAGCGAAATTGATGGGCAAAAGTACATACTCGGCACAGCTAAAGACATTACTGAGCGTAAGCAGGCAGAAAATGAAAGCCGTTTGTTGCTATTGACAACCCAAGCCATTACTCGTGCCATTGATGTCAACAGTGCTTTAGCACTCGTCCTGCGCTTAATCTGCCACAATATCAGTTGGGATTTTGGAGAAGCATGGCTACCTAGTGATGATGGGGCTGTTTTAGAACATAGTCTTGGCTGGTACGGAGACCATAACAGCTTAGAAGAATTTTGGTTAGAGAGTAAAACTCTGAAATTATCTTTAGGTGAAGGTTTGCCAGGGCGAGTTTGGCAGAATAAGCAGCCAGAATGGATCGAAGATGTTTCTCATGTGGCACAACCTGTTTTTTTGCGATCGCCACAAGCACTAAAAGTAGGTTTAAAAGCCGTCTTTGGGGTGCCAATTTTGGCTGGCAACAAAGTATTAGCTGTTTTAGTATTTTTTAAAAGCAGCTCAGTGTCGGTGGATAAGCGGTTGTTATTACTAGTAGGTGCGGTAGCTGCCCAATTAGGTGGGTTAATTCAACGCAAACTGGTAGAAGCCGCCCACAGAAAGAGCGAAGAACGTTTGCAACTAGCCTTAGAAGCTAGCGATTTAGGATTGTGGGATTGGGATTTTACTAGTGGCAAAATCTATCGTGACTGGCGTTGGAAGAAGATGCTAGGTTACGCAGACCACGAAATTGCGGAGAATCTGCAAGCTTTTGAGCAATTAGTACATCCAGAAGATTTACCCTTAGTCAGATCGTTACTAGAAAATCATTTCCAAGGTGCTACTCCTGTTTATGAAGTAGAATTTCGGATGCGCTGTGCCTCAGGTAATTGGAAGTGGATTCAAAGCCGCGGTCAGATTTTTGAGCGTGACGAACAAGGTGTACCACTGCGAATGACAGGTACTCACAAAGACATCACTGAACGCAAAACTTTAGAACGAGAAATAGCATTGCGAGAAGCTCGCCTCAATGCCTTTTTCTCTGGTGCTCCCGTCGGGATGGATATTTTAGATAAGCAACTGCGGTTTGTGCAAATCAACGAATTACTCGCAGATATTCATGGACATCCCCAAAAACACCATATTGGCAAGACTATCCACGAGATTGTTCCCCAAATGGCATCTTTAGTCGCACCGTTCTACAAACAAGTGCTATTAACTAGTCAACCGATACTCAACGTAGAAGTTAGTATTCCATCTCCCCAGCAGCCGAATACTGTCCGTCACTTTTTGATTTCTTATTTTCCCATACCTGGTGAAGACGATCGCCCCTCTGGTGTGGGCACGGTGATGGTAGAAATCAGCGCCCGCAAATATGCAGAACAAGAACTGCGCTTGGCAAACGAACGCTTGCAATATCTGCTGACTTCTAGCCCTGTAGTAATTTATAGCAGCAAAACTTCAGGGGACTTTGGCAATACATTTATGAGTGAGAACGTGAAAAAAATGCTTGGCTACGAAGCGCGGGAATTTCTGGAAAATCCCAATTTCTGGCTGCGTCACGTCCACCCAGAAGATGTCGAGTATATTTTAAGAAAATTTTCCCAGCTTTTTGCACAGGAATACAACTCTTACGAATACCGCTTTTTGCACGCTGACGGGACTTATCATTGGTTATACGAGCAGGTAAGGTTAATCCGTGACGAAGTTGGGAAGCCGATAGAGTTTGTTGGTTATTGGGCAGATGTCAATGCTCGTAAGTTGGCAGAATTAGCTTTGCAAGAAAGCCAGCAACGGTATCAACTTTTAGCAGAAGCTTCCCCAGCTTGTATATTCCATACTGATGTGGATGGTAATTTCTTATATTTAAATCAACGCTGGAGTGAGATTACGGGACTCTCCTTAGCAGAATCCCTCAGACAAGCTTGGACAAAAGCTATACATCCAGATGACCGCCCGCAGGTTTTGGCTACCTGGAATGAAGCCAGAGCAACTAAATCTCCGTATAAGAGCGAACATCGTTTTCTAAGTTCTAATGGTACGATTGTCTGGGTGCTAAGTCAGTCTTTGCCAGAAATTGGAGATGATGGAGAAATTAAAGGCTACATCGGCACAGTTACAGATATTACCGAGAGAAAACTAGCAGAAGAAGCCTTACAAGAGAGCGCAGAAAGGGAAAGAGCGATCGCTCAAGTAATTCAAAGAATGCGCCAGACATTAGATTTAGAGACAATATTTGCCGCCACAACCCAAGAATTGCGACAAGTATTAGATTGCGATCGCGTTGTTGTCTATCGTTGCAATCCGGAAGGCGATGGTGAGTTTGTTTCAGAAGCGGTAGGGACTGGTTGGATTTCTTTAATCGCAGCACACCTAAATAATCCCAGTCTCAAGGCAGAAAATGATCGTGGCATGATGACACTATTAAATAGTGCAGATACATTACAAGATGCAGATTTGCAAACAAACCAAGGCATTATCTACGAATGTGTACCAGATATTCACAAAGCCGGGTTCCAAGCTGATGCCATCACGCTGTTGGAGCGCTTTCAGGCCAAAGCTTATATTACCGTGCCCATATTATGCGGTCAGCAACTTTGGGGATTATTAATAAGTTATCAAAATTCTGAACCTCGCCAATGGAAAACAGAAGAAATCAATATTGCAGTTCAAATTGGCAATCAACTAGGAGTTGCTTTACAGCAAGCGCAATTGCTGGCACAAACTCAAAGTCAATCACAAGAATTACAAGCAGCGGTAAATGCTGCTGATGCTGCCAATCGTGCCAAAAGTGAATTTCTAGCCAACATGAGCCATGAATTGCGGACTCCACTCAACGCTATTCTGGGTTTCACCCAAATCATGAGCCGCGAAAATTCCTTATCTAGTGAACATCAGCAACACCTAGCCATAATTAATCGTGCTGGTGAGCATCTGCTTAACTTAATCAATGACATTTTAGAAATGTCCAAAATTGAAGCGGGCAGAACCACATTAAATGTCACCAGTTTTGATTTAATTCATCTGTTAAAAAGCTTAGAAGAAATGTTGCGCTTTCGTGCAGCTTCTAAGAATTTACAGATGGTATTTGAATATGCGTCCGATATTCCTCCCTATGTGCAAACTGATGAAAGTAAACTACTGCAAGTTTTACTAAATCTCTTAGGCAATGCCATCAAGTTTACTAACGAAGGAAAGGTAACTCTGCGCGTAAATAGACGAGCAATTGAGGAAAATTCTTCTCGGATCTTTTTTGAAGTGCAAGATACTGGCCTTGGTATTGCTCCCCAAGAAATTAACTTATTGTTTGAAGCCTTTGGACAAACTGAAACTGGGAGAAAATCCCATCAGGGAACAGGACTAGGTTTAGCAATTAGCCGCAAATACGTACAGTTGATGGGTGGCGATATTACAGTTAATAGCACTCTTGGAGAGGGTAGTAGATTTACCTTTGATATTCAAATCAGCCTCGCCTCAGCCAGTGAAATTCAAATTCAGCAAGGTAAATCTTTAGTGATTGGTTTAGCGCCCCCGCAAAGAGAATATCGCATCTTAGTAGTTGACGATGCAGCCGAAAGTCGTCTTGTAATAGTACAATTGCTGGCATCTATTGGCTTTGCAGTCAAAGAAGCTACTAACGGTCAAGAAGCGATCGCTCAATGGCAACAATGGCAACCACATCTGATTTTCATGGATATGCGAATGCCTGTTATGGATGGCTATGAAGCCACAAGAGTTATTAAAACTAGAGAATCTCAACAACTAATATCCAATACTCGTACCATCATTATTGCCTTGACTGCTAACGCTTTTGAAGAACAACGAGCCGCAATGATTCAAGCTGGTTGTGACGATTTGATTAACAAACCATTTCGTGAGGAAATATTATTAGAAAAAATTAGCGAATATTTAGAAGTTAGATATCTTTATCAAGAAGAGAACAATCAATTAGCAAAGGCTATTCAAACAATAACAGACGAAATTTTAACACCTACTGATGTACTACCTTTGTTATACCAGATGCCACCTGAATGGTTAACCCAGCTATACCATGCTGCGGCTCAATGCAGTGACGAGATGATCCTAGATTTGCTAGGTCAAATTTCTGTGGATAATGCTGTATTAAAACAATTTCTGACTGACTTAGCTCATAACTTCCAATTTGAGAGAATTATGGAATTAATTGAGCAAGTGAATCTGGAATATAGGCAATTACAGCTTTTTAACAATTTGGGAGATTGAAGCACCTATCGAGAAAGTTTGGCCTGCAATTACCCATTCCGAACGCTGGCCTAGCTGGTGGAAAGCAGTTGAAAGCGTATGATCATTACTACTGTTGAACAAGTGTTAACAGCTTGTGCGATCGCTTCGATTACTAAAACTATAGCCTTCAGTAATTTCCCTCAAGCCGATATTTTAGACATATTATATACTCTTGATTTGGGTAATCACCCTGAGTCAACAGGTCAAGCAAAATGACTAGTAAACAGTTCGCGATCGGCACATTTGCATTATTTATTACCGTTGGAATTACCTACTGTCTTGGCTCTACTAAAGTAAAAGCTTCCTGTCCTACTCCGTTATTAGATGGTGACTTTGAAGAACAAACTAGCCCAATTGTCAGCAGTCCTTGGGTTTCTGAAGGCAAAGTTGGCATTGATAAAGGAGTAGGAAACAGCAATTCTGCTAACAACAACGTTTGGATGCGAAATGTTTCTGGATGGAATGGTATTAGTCAACGCATCAAGCTTCAACCTAACACTGAGTATGAGTTAAAAGCCTACATTAGGACATCCGAAAATGTCACAGATGGTTCTTTTGGAGTGCGAGATGCTAATCAAAAAGCGTTTGTAGAACTTAAGTTTGGCAGATTAGCTCAATACATCCCTTTAACGCTGCGGTTTGTCACAGGTAATGAACCTGAGTACAACATCTTCACCGGATTCTGGGCTGTAGGTCAAGATAGCTGGGTTCAGGTAGACAACTATACCTTGACAGGTGGGACTTGTAAACAGAAGCAACAGGGAACAGAGGGACAAGAGGAACAAGGAAGAAATAATAATCCTTGACTATTGAAACTTGACTGTTGACTCTTGACAAATAACTAGTTTTAAAATCGCCTATCATACTCAACTACGGCACGACTATCATCAAATAAATTCGTGGAGGCGCGGAGGCGAATTGTATCGGTAATTCGATAATTGAGACCCCATTGTAATGGGTCATTTGCTGTTAAAATTTTGATGCCGGAAACAGAAAACTTAGAGGAAATATCTACCCCTGCTTCTAGCGCTAATTCTAAAGTTGAATTGCTCTTTCCTGCTTCGGGATTATCAGAGATCACAGTTGGAAATAGACGTAGTTCACTTAAACCAAAAGCATTACCAATTTGGTTAAAGGCTCCCTGAAAATTGTTAAATACAGCTGAACCTGCTATATTAATCAGCCCTAAAGTACTGTCACCTCGTCCTTGAGTATCTACAAACCCACCGCCCAAAAGCGCTACAAGTTCTGTTTCGCTGCGTGAGGGAGTACTTGTCAGTTGCAGATTTTCGTTTAATTTACTAGCAGGTCCTTTAACTGTGGCTTCAACTCGCACAGTTTCTAGGCTTGATAAACCTGTGGTGTTGAGCTTGCTAATATCACCAGTCAAATTTCCATCCAGTACTTTGGCAAATAGTCGAATATCTAAATTCGGGTCGCGGGGTTGTTCCTTTCTAAAAGTTGCTGTATGTTCATAACCACGAGCAAGATTAAACTGTGTAGTAAATAAATTTACTCCTCCTTTATTGAGGCGAATCTTACCATCTGGTACTGGCTGATTTAAAGGCCCATTAACTGCGAGGCTACCTGTTGCTTGGAAGTTGATAATTGGTGGCCGGGAAATTTGTACGTTTTTACCTAGTAATAGTTCTAGATTATTCAATCTTGCTGTTGTAGTTTTTGTTTCAGTTTTATCTTGCTTGTTAGCTTTGCTTGGTAAAAGACCTTGAGCGCTATCAGTAGAGTTAGCACTGTTGGTAGATTCTGCTAGCAACACTTGACCATCAAACAACTCTACTTTTCCACCAATGACTGGGTTAAGGGCAGAACCTGTAATCTGCAAATTACCACTAGCGCCTCCTTGGTACAGTCCTTTGAGTCTCAACGTTAGCTGATCGAGGTTAACGGCAAGAGGATTAGTAATGTTCGCTTCTTGGTTATTGAAAATGGGAATTTCTCCAGCCGCCTCTACTTTACCTCGGCTAAATCTACCCTGAAGATTCTCTACTAATATGCGATCAAAATCAAAAGTTACCTTACCTGAAACACGTCTCACCTTTCCTGGCAAAGCTTGGGCTGAAAAAGTGGCATCATTAACACTGGCAATTCCAACTACTTGTGGCTGCTGTCTCGTTCCGCGCACTGTCAGGTCTACTTCACCTTCACCTTTCTCAAACATGACCTGGTTAGTTAACACGTTTAAGAGTGCAAGTCCTTCATTTTTCACTTTGACATCCAGGCTGATTTGCTCGCTGTCTGGCGTTGCAGAAGCAAAAGGTAACTTATAGGGTATGCTGCCATTAATGTTGACAGGTTCTGGTCCAGCAACTATGACATTACTGCCAAAATTTAAACGAGCATTATCATAACTAAAACTGGCTGTAGCGGATTCTACTTTCTTCTGATTAATTGTTCCTTCTGTGACTTGTAATTCACCTCTAGCTTTGGGATTGCTGATACTACCTGCTAAAGCTACTGAAGTGTTGAGATTACCTGTCACCCCAATTGGTAGTTTAACGAAATTACTCAGTGCCTGTAACGGGAAATTTTTGACCTGCAAATTACCGGATTGCTCGTTACCGCCAATGTTACCTTTGAAAGCGATCAGCCTGTCTTTAGACTCAATCCGTAAAGGTAACAACGTCAAAACACCGTTTTCAAATCTGCCATTAGCAATCAACTGTTCGGCATTATAAAAACGACCTGGTTCGTTCTTTTCTGCATCTTTACCCCAAGTCCAGTTTTGACCAATCAAATTAAACTGCGCTGCTATTCCGTTAGCTGTAGCAGTGTCTAGGGCAACTTCCCCATTGAAAGTTCCTTGTAAGTCCGCTAAATCTGGCATTGGATTGGCGTCACGCCGCTTTTGTTGTTGTTCTGCCAATAAAGCATCAACTTGATAAAAACGCTCGATTTGGGTTGATAATGGCTGATTGGATAATCCTTGAGGAGTAGTGACCAAATCCGCAGCCGTACCGTAGGTTGGCGCTTGCAGACCATTGCGGAGATCTTGTACCTCAAATACCTGTATTGCTGTCAAAACATCTTGGACATTACCCTCGTTGATGTTGAGTTTACCTTGGACTTGAGGAGTTTTAGCAGAGGTATTAAGGTTACCTGTAAAGGCGTAGCGACTTTTACCTTTGACAAATGCACTGTCTGTAATGCTTGCCGTGCCATTGCCATAACGAAATTGAGCAGTTAAAAGTTCGCCCTTGATGCGTCCGATCGCGGGATTGGCGATCGCCACATTTCCACTTGCTGCTAATGTATCCTGATTCACCAGCAAATTCCCTGTCAAGGCTCCGGCCAAGGCACTATTCCCAAGGCGAGTGTTAGCAGGCAAAGATAAATTTAATACCTGTAAGGGAAAGTTATCTAATTTTAATGCCAAATTATCGCCTTGAGCTTGGCCGCTGGCTGATGCTTGCTGCCAGTTGACTAAGAAAGAGTTGGGGCGATTTTTGGCATTAAGGTTGAATGCAATGCGATCACTTTTCCCAGCTACGTCTAAATTAGTACCTTGCCCTTGCACAGACTTGATATTTCCACTTAAAACTGGCTCAAAGGCAAAGTTCTTCACTGCCAAATTCCGTAGCCTCAGTTGCCCTTGGATATTCGGCACAGGTAAGTTGCCAGTTACTTGTCCAGCAAAATCTGCTTTCCCCGCTAGATTGATAGCATTTGGCAGCTTAACAGCCAACTGTTGCAAGTCATAATCTTGCGCTTGGACATTGAGATTTAAATCTGTAATTTGTGGTATGCCTGCTCCTTGAGCATTGGCTAATATATAACCACTGGCATTTAAATTAGTTGCAGTTGCTCGTTCAATGTTCAGCTTTTGGCCATCCCAGGCGATCGCTGCACTTAGGGGTTGCCCAATTGCCGCAATACCTTGAGAAAACTGTACCTGTCCAGCAGCGCGTACATCAGCTAATTTGGTTGATTGTACCGTGCCAGCTACTTGCAGCTGACCACCAAACTGACCCCGCAACTGCTGATTTAACTGATTTAATTTCACACCAGAAGCCTTAACCACAGCCTGATAGCGCCCGTTAGCTAGTTCAATATTTGAGGCTGTAATTGTGCCATCTGCAACATTTACCCGTGCCTGACCAGTAGCTACAATTGTTTCTGGTTTAAAGGAATCAACTGTCCCGGCAACATCGAAATCACCATTTAAATTACCCCGAAACTGCTTAATTGTTGGTGCTAACTCCTGCACAGCCAGATCATTTGCCCTCAGTTGCGCTAGATAAACACCATTAGCCAGTTGGATATTTTTCGCTGTGACTGTACCACCAGCCACTGCCAAACTGCCCTCGCCAGTACCACGCAGAGTCTTGAGGCTAAAATTATCTCTGCTGCCTGCTATTTGAAACGTACCTGCCAATGGCCCAGTGAAGGCTGGGGGAACATTCTTTAATACCCGTCCCAACCGCACGCCATTAGCGACTAATTGAGCCGCAAAGTTTTGGTCTTGTAGTTGAATCTTAGAAACTGCAACTGTACCGCCACCTATTTGTACAGCCGCACCCTCAGGGCGAATTGAGGCAATTTTAAATGGTGATGTTGTCCCGGAAAGCAACAAGCGGCCGTTAAATTCTGCCCCAGCTAAAGAGACATTTTGCAGTTTATTCTTATCAACAAAAGGTTCTACCTGTACACCAGAGGCTTGGGCTACAGCTTGCCAACTTTGATTGGCGTAACTACCAGATGCTTTTACTGTACCGCCACTGACATTAACAGCAACATCACGGAAGAAGACAGTGCGATCTGGGGCAATGGTGACTATACCAGTTGCGGGATAGGTTGCTTTTGGAGCTTGCCATTGCACAACAGTTTGAATGTTACCAGCAACACCAGTTAACTGACCTGTACCAGAGACAGCACCGATTTGAAATGAAGGTGTAGTGTTATAAATTTGCGCGATCGCATCCCCTGGAACATTCTCACCAGTAAAATTAAAATCCAGTTGCGGCGTTTTACCAAGTTTTATAATGCCAGCACCCGTAACCTTTCCGCCAACTGTCGGTGTGCCTTGAATATCTTTCAGCCTGATTAAAGAATTGCCAGTAGAAAACTCAAACTTGCTACTAACAGTCTTAAAATCTACTTTGTCAATCTGAGCAGGTTTAATTGTGGCAACTGTGCCTGTCAGAATTGGTTTGTTAGGTGCGCCAATCAGTTGTAAGTCTGCTTTAACTTCGCCCGTTGCAGCCACAGGTAATTTTACCTTGAGAGTCTCCAAGGCTGTAGCTACATTTACCTGATTAACTCGCCCTATCAACTGATAGCCAGCTTGTCTATCGATAATACCTGTAGCCAATAGGGGAATTTTACCGTAATTACCAGCTACCTTGTCTAACTGTATTTCTGTTCCTTTGAAGCTGATGTTTCCCTGGGAATTATTCAACAGTTGTGGTAAACGAGGTACTTGAATTGCTACTCCTTGTAAAAAAGCACTGCCATACAATAAGGTCTGCTGCTGTGGTATCAGTTGAATTTGTAAATCCCCATTGACTCGACCCGCCTGTAAAGTTAGTGGTAACTTAATAATGCGAGTAATATCAGCAGCCAGCAAGTCTTGCCCTCGTAGCTGTAAATTAGCGGCTTGTGTTTTAAGGCGTGTATCTCCCTTAAGAGCCAGACTACCACCACTATCTGCTTGACCTGCAACATCAAACCGCATCAGCTGGTTGTTTTCCAAAAGCTGGGCAGTGCCGTTGAGTTGCGAAAATCCCACAGGTAAGTTGGGGATTTGAGGCGTTGTGGGTTTTTGTTGTCCTGCTGTTTGAGGAAAAGGCATCAAAACTAGCTTGCCATTGCGTAACCGAATTTTATCCAAATCGGTTTTAATCGGTCCGCCTTTACCACCAATAGCAATGCTAGTAGTCAGCCAGCGTCCTTGTTCATCTTTTTCAATATAAATATCCGGATTGACTAAGGTAACATCAAGCTTAAGGTTGCGGTTCAAGATTAACTGTAATGAGTCAAAACCTACTTCCACAGCCTCAACTGCCACTCGGTCTGGATCTGTGGCGGTTGCTGGAATCTCCGAAGCTGCAAACCTTACTCCCGCCAGAGAAAATTCTGTTACTTTGCCAAGTTTCACCGGACGATTGAGTGTCGTAGTAAGATTTTTTTCTGCTAATGGCGCTAAATCTTTTTGTACAAAATCCCATAACCGCCAGATACCGCCTGCAATTGCTAGTAGTAAGAGTCCGCCCAAAGCAATGCCACCGCGACTCAACACCAGCAACCAGAAACGCTTGGGATTTGGGGAATTGGAGTGATTAACTTGATTGGGGCACTTACTCATTTGCTTTCACTCTTTGTTTGGCGACTGTAGCTGACTCACATCTGGCACTAACTAGTACTAGATTGATCTGCCAGATCCAGGATACGTTAACTAAAATAGAAGACCCGATCGCTTGAGTCGAGGAAACTGCTTCATTCAATAGATATTTAATGATATTGGCACTGTCAGGAACATCAGAACGAGTAAAATACCCACACTGTATTATCAGCTCGGTGTGGGCTTCTTATATTCCTGAGTATTTGTTTTCAAAGCACAACAGCCTAGCTTACAGCAGCTCCAATGAACGAAATATTTTTTGCTCCATTTAAAACAGCGTCAACACTCCATTAATCATTTCCACACTGAAAGTGTTCATCAGAGCGTAGCCGAAATATGCAAACATAGATGACAGGTTTGACTGAATATAGGCAAAATTACAATCTTGCCTAGAATGCCCTTGTAGTTGAGGAAAGTCCGTAACTGATATAAAGACATCATCATTCTAGACGACACAATTCATATAGAGTTCCGAGATTATTCTCAAAAACGCAACTATCTTTATACCCTCACGAACCTATAGCAGTTTTTAATTGTATGTTCCTAGTCAGTAGTCACTGGTCTTCAGCAAAAACAACTGACAAATGATGGCAGTGAGACGGCTATCTCTTCCACCTCCAGAAACAGTGGGCTTGACGCTGCCTTTTTGTGAAAATTAGGAGTAAGACTTTCCTTGAGGCACAACCTAGAACTTTAATAGGAATAGACACCAAAAACATAAGGATAGATGATTACACCGATGCGTGTTTTTGTGCTAATTTTTAATGCTCGAACGGAGAATGAGGGCATTCACACCGTACGGATAGGCGATCGCAATAAAATTCTGATGTTTGAATCAGAAGATGACGCAACGCGCTTTGCCTTGATGTTAGAAGCTCAGGATTTCCCCGTACCAACAGTAGAAGCGCTCGATGCCGAGGAAATTAAGGAATTTTGTGACAGCGCTGATTATGATTGGGAAATTGTCCCCGAAAACAGTAATTTAGTCATCACTCCCCCAGAACTAAATGTGGAAGAAACCGACTGGCAGCCTGATGCTCAACAAGAGGATACTGATGAGGAAATCTTCCGCCCTAATCCGGCAGAACAAGCAGAACCAGACTTATCTGATACTGAACTAGAAAAGATGCGTCGCAAACTAGAAGGTTTATTGTAATTAGTCATGAGTCATTAGTCGTTGGTCTTTGGTTATTGGTAACTGATATGATGTCCGCTCAATTGACCACAATTCCTTAGCACTTCACCTTATCAGTTAGCGTGGGGGTGGGATGCTTTGATTATGGCCAATTCGACGGACATGATATGACAACTGACTAATGACCAATAACAAATGACAGAGGACAAAAAATAAATGACAAATTTGCAGGAACGCGGCTATCTTTTGACCGAGCAAGTAAACTCTAATAGTCTTAACTTAGACCAGATCAGTTCTCTGGAATTGGTGGATTTGTTTAATAGCGAAGACCAAAAGGCCGTTGCAGCAGTAGCCGCGGCCAAAACTCAGTTAGCCCATGCGATTGATTACACAGCAGAGCGTTTGCGTCAGGGAGGACGCTTATTTTATATTGGTGCGGGAACAAGTGGGAGACTAGGGGTATTAGACGCTGCTGAATGCCCACCTACCTTTTGTACACCACCAGAGTTAGTACAGGGGATTATTGCTGGTGGTGCTGGCGCACTAGTACGTAGTTCTGAAGATTTAGAAGACCGTGCTCAAGATGGAGAAGCGGCGATCGCTCAACGACAAATTACACAATTAGATGTAGTAGTGGGGATTACGGCTGGCGGGACAACACCTTTTGTCCACGGGGCGCTGAACGCCGCCCGCCAACGAGGAGCTATCACGATTTTTATGGCTTGTGTGCCTACTGAACAGGTGAGTTTTGATGCCGATGTTGATATTCGGCTATTAACTGGTCCCGAAATCCTCGCTGGTTCAACTCGCCTAAAAGCTGGGACAGCCACAAAGCTAGCTTTAAATATTCTTTCTACCGGGGTAATGGTAAAGCTGGGTAAAGTTTACGGCAATCGTATGGTAGATGTTGCTGTCACCAATCAAAAATTACGCGATCGCGCTTTGCGAATTTTGCAAGACCTTACAGACTTAAGTCGGGAAGATGCCAGTTTATTACTAGAACGTAGCGGCAACTGGGTAAAGTTAGCCCTTTTAATGCACTGGACTGGGTTAGAAACAGCAGCAGGCGATCGCTTGTTGTCAGAACATCAGGGTAATTTAAAGGCAGCTATTGCCAGCTACAACATCGCAAAAACCTGAAAATGAATTTTGAGAAAATTTTACTTTGCCTACCAATACCAAATCCTTTGCCACCAACCGAGGTAAGGTCAATTTCTGAGAAATAATTAACTCGAAATAATCTAGTTTGGGAGCTAGCTAGAACTACTGACGGGGCAATTACCCCGTCAGCTTGTTACTGTTAAACTAGTAACAGCTAATATCAAGTCAATCTAAATCTTAGATAAATTTATATAGAAATATAATTTTTCCCAAAAATATTTGTTATTAGCTGTACAACTAATATGTAAAATAATGTTTCAAAAATCAACAACTTAATCAAAACTGACAAGATAAATTTTAATTTATCAAAATAATTGCAAATTGTTTTTTAAATATAGATTCCGTATAAATCCTGAGCATAATCAGGCTTAAAAATGAATAAGATAATATATCACAACTGCATACAGGATCATTCTGGATAATATAGGTTATTACTGATTAGTTAATCATTGCTAAAGCATAGAGTTAAATGAGGGTTAGTTATTTTCTATATTGCTCCTTCATTGCGCTATTTTTGCTATGCTATTGCATTTATGATAATCAATCAGTCTTGACTTTATTAACACTATATCTAATGTATACAGAATAAATGGGAAAAATCCGATTACTTTTAATGAGTAAATGGGAAATCATTAAAATATTTGCTGGCTATTAAATCGGTAGTGTAGAGTTGCTACGGGCTGACTTGTTAGTAAAAGGACAATGTATGACCCACCAAAAACTGATGATATCAAATAACTTATTAAATGAATTTAAAACTTGTACCCAGCTTCAATATAATGGGCAGTTAAATATTAAAAGTTCAAAAGGGCACCAATGGATTTTTTATTATCGGCTGGGAAGAATAGTTTGGGCAGCAGGAGGAATTCATCCTTTCCGTCGTTGGCGCAGACAGATGGCTCAATATTGTCCGCAAATTGAGGTAGATAAAATACGTTTAAGTCCTGAGGATATATCAAACGATTATTGGGATTATCATCTCCTGGAAATCTTATATAAAAAACAAAAAATCCAGCGAGAACAAATACACTCTATTGTAGAAAACACGATAGCAGAATTATTCTTTGATCTAGCTCAGGAGTCAGATTTTACTTCTGTAACTTGTCATCGTAGCCAACAAGTGATCTTAGAAATGCCAATGAGTTTCACGAGTGCAGATATTTCTTTAAAGCAGATGCAAGAGTCGTGGAAGATTTGGTCGCAGGCAGGTTTGACAAATTTATATCCTGATTTAGCACCAGTTCTGCGGAAACCAAAACAACTCCAAAATTTGGTAAGTTCTCCTGTCTACAACAACTTTGTAACTTTGATTAATGGCAAACACACTCTGCGAGATTTAGCTGTAAAAATGAAACAAAGTGTGATGCCAGTTGCTCGTTCATTACTGCCATATATCCTCAAAGGCATTATTGAACTAGTCGAAGTACCCGACTTACCCTTAACAGTCATTGAAGCCCAAAAAAATCCTACAGCTACACCACCCAAGAAATTAACTGCTCCATTGATAGCTTGTGTAGATGACAGTCCTCAAGTCTGTAAAATTCTGGAGGAGATTATTACTGCACATGGGCTAAGGTTCATCAAAATTCAAGATGCTGTGCAAGCTCTACCAACTCTGATTCAGGATAAGCCAGACTTAATTTTTTTGGATTTAATGATGCCTATTGCCAGTGGTTACGAAATTTGTACTCAGCTGCGGCGAATTTCTAGCTTTGCTAACACACCAGTGATTATCTTAACAGGCAATGATGGTCTTTTAGATAGAGTTCGCGCTAAAGTAGCTGGTTCTACAGATTTTCTTACTAAACCCGTAGCAAGCGATAAGGTAATGGGTATAGTGCGTAAATATTTACCTATCCCCGCTTCATCTACTAAGATAAACTCCTCTAAAGCTGACAGATTGTAATTATATTTATCCTTGGTGATGAGACTGTTCCTGATGGAATTTGTTTTGAAAACAAATTATCAAATCATCGGCAAATTCTCAGTTTAAAGAGATAAATAACAAAACGTCAACGAGTAGGTATTTGTGAATAAAGTTTCAATTACTTTTTAATTCATAGATATTTGTCAATGTCAATTAAAAAAACATTTTTTAAGTGCTTTTTCTGAGGTTAATAAGTAAAAAATGGCTCAGTATTATAACAAAACCAAATTCTGTTTTGGTGAAAATTGTCTAGAAATTTAATTGGTAATTATCATGAACACTGTTCTAGTTGTTGAAGATGGTTTGACTGATATGGAAATTATCAGTAGTTACTTACAACAGGCAGGATACTACGTGATGAGCGCTAAAAGTAGTGAGGAAGCTCAAGACAAAATAGATACAACTAAGCCTGATGTAATATTTCTCGACGTAATTTTACCTGGTAAAAGTGGCTATGAAATTTGTCGAGAACTGAAAAGTAATCCCAATACTAGTAAAATTCCTGTTGTTTTTTGCTCAACGAAAAACAGTGATGTGGATAAGATTTGGGGTAATATGCTGGGCGCAGAAGCATATCTATCAAAACCTATCAATAGAGAAGAATTGGTAGGCACTCTACAAAGATTAATCAATCATTAAATTTTGATTTAGATGCAAACACATAATCATTTACGAAAAAGGACAAATAAGTTTGGAGACTAAGCAAAAGTTTTTAAGTTTTAATTTAGGAACCAATGACTTAGCTGTAATTCCGTTACAGCACATTGCAGAAGTACTACAAGTATCATTAACAGAAATCTGTGGTGTGCCTCAGATGCCCAATTGCGTCTTAGGTATCTACAACTGGCGTGGTGAAATGCTTTGGTTAGTTGATTTAGAAGAGATGCTAGGCTATCCGCCGTTGTTACAAGGCCCCAATTTAGTTTCAAAAATGATGGCAATAGTGCTAGAAAACGACGGTAAATATTTGGGGTTATTAGTACATCAACTTACAGACATTGAGTGGTTAAATACTGAGCAAATGAAAGCTCCCTCTGCTGAACTATTTTATCCAGCCATATCACCTTTTCTAGAAGGATATTTTGTAAGGATTCAGGTAGAGGATTATTGACAAAGGGAACACTTGAGGGGGAGTATCA
>NZ_MTAW01000202.1 GCF_002154725.1 Nostoc sp. 106C
CTGATCGTCGCCTAGGTGCGCTCTTACCACACCTACTAGCTAATCAGACGCGAGCTCATCTTCAGGCAGCAAGCCTTTTACCTCTCGGCACATCCGGTATTAGCCACCGTTTCCAGTGGTTGTCCCCGACCTGAAGCTAGATTCTCACGCGTTACTCACCCGTCCGCCACTGTGTCCGAAAACACCGTTCGACTTGCATGTGTTAAGCATACCGCCAGCGTTCATCCTGAGCCAGGATCAAACTCTCCATTTTGTGAATGAAATTGTTTGTTTTAGCTCTTTCGACTGATTTTAACCTCAGTCAGGTTATTTTCTTTACTGACGCAGTAGATTGTTGTATACTGGCTTTCAAACTATAATATTTTCAAGGTTCGGTCTCCTGACCGCGTCGCTTTTTCTCGCTCCGCTCTCAGGCACTTATCTAATATATCGAGCCTAATTAGCTTTGTCAACTCTTTTTTCCAAAAAAATTGAGTTATTTAAATTTGGAAGTAAAAGCTATGTGCAGTAAGGATTTTAGGTTATAGTGTTCCTGGAAGTTGACAAGGAAGCAATAAAGTTGTGAGCAAGTTTGGTGTTTTGTCACCTTGGCTAGTATTAGATCCACTGTTGCGTGGCTGGTTGTTGGAAGATATTGGTCGGGGCGATCGCACAACAAATAGTCTACTAGTCAAAGATGTCACACCAGGAACAGCCAAATGGATAGCGAAAGCCCCAGGAATCATTGCTGGCTTACCAGTTGCAGCTAGGGTATTTCAGCTTTTGAATGAAAAAGTCAGTTTTGTGCCAATGACAAATGAAGGGGCATCGTGTGAACCAGGACAGGTAGTAGCGGAAATTCATGGTTCATTGGACGCGCTGTTGATGGGAGAACGGGTGGCGCTTAACTTAGCTATGCGGTTGAGTGGGATTGCGACTCTCACTAATATATATGTAGAGCAAATTGCCGATTTACCTGCTCAGTTGGTAGATACACGCAAAACTACACCAGGGCTGAGATTGTTAGAAAAATACGCAACGACTGTGGGTGGGGCAATTAATCATCGCATGGGACTGGATGATGCGGTCATGATCAAGGATAACCATATTGCTGCGGCTGGAGGGATTGGCGAAGCAATTACCCGTATCCGTTCTCAGATCCCTTATCCCCTAACAATAGAAGTAGAGACAGAAACTCTAGAGCAAGTCAAAGAAGCGCTAGAGAATAAAGCTGACATTATTATGTTGGACAATATGCCTCTAGATATGATGTCTCAGGCGGTGCAGATGATTCGCGAACAGTATAGCCATATCAAAATTGAGGCTTCGGGTAATGTGACTTTGGAAACGATTCGGGCTGTGGCGCAAACGGGTGTGGATTATATTTCTAGTAGCGCACCAATTACACAGTCTAAGTGGTTGGATTTAAGTATGAAAATTCCACTTAAATAAACAACAATAGTCGCATTTGGTAAGATTATGGCGTTTGTGGATGAAATCACACCTGAACAACAATCTTTAATGCCAAGTTACCGCGACAAGTGGTATGACATAGCATTTTCGACAAATAGAATTAACTCCCAGCAGGCTATTGAAGCAGTTCAATCTGTCTATGAATTGCTAAAATTGCCAACCCCAGAGATTGAATTATTTGATAGTTTATATGCAGCAGCGATAGCAGCGAAAACACTATATGAACGTCCTTACTTCACTGAAGATGGTTCAGCATACGCAACAGAATTAATAGGCAAGCTGCATGAGAAATTGTATATCAATAACGAAAATGCTATTGGTCATTGGGATGAATTTATTAATTCTCAATTGCGTGTGGATGGAACTTCGGAATTAGACAGTCAGTTATCAGAAAGTTTAAAAGATTACCTTTTAGAAGGTAAATCGCAATCATTTTCATCTGGCTATAACTTTTATTGGTTTGTTCCACTCCACTGGTATGCTTGTAAAGGTGGATTCTTCGATTTTCATTTTTCTGTGGTAAGTCATAGGCTATTTCAGCCTTATGATGAGGATGCCTGGGAAGTATTTCAAAAACTGGTTAAATCTTGTGGTTGGATTATTCCTTTTGAGAAAATTTGTTTAGTTTGCGATCGCCCGTCTCAGTTCTTATTTAATTCAGAAAATCTCCTTCATGCAGAAGGAGAAGCGGCGGTTAAATTTATTGATGGTAATGGGCTTTATTCTTACCACGGTGTAACGCTGCAAATGGAATATGGGCAAATGCAACCTCATCAATGGCAACCACTGTGGTTATTAGAAGAAACTGATACAGAAATAAAACAAATTCTAGTTCGAGCTATTACCAGTAAATCTGATAAATATAAAATTCGCTATTTTAAAGAAGCTTTAGAAATGGCTGCCTGCTTGGGAAGGCTGAATATCGTACAACAAATATTAGCAATCCAAAAGTTTGATGGACATTCTCTATCTAATGCTCTTGCTCATGGAGTTTGGAGTAAAGATATCAAAATTGTAGAAGTTTTGATTGCGGCTGGTGCTTACTTAAATCTCCGCACAGATTGGGGGACACCTTTGATTGCTGCTGCTAGAACTGGAGAAGTGAGGATTGTCCGTTACTTGGTAGAAGCAGGTGCAGATCCAAATCTGTGGATTGACTATGATGGATACATGAGTCCACTTTCAGAAGCAGTCTATGAAGGACATCAGGAAGTTTGTGATTATCTGCTTCCTTTAATTAGAAATCGAGAAGATATTGAATATGCCGAACGAGAATTACCAAAAGCAGTAATTCGCAAACAGCGACGAGAAAATAAATCCTTACAAAAATTCTTCGATGCTGTTATAGACAGTGATACAACCACAGTGTGTCAGTTAGTCGCACAAGGTTTAGATATAAATTCTTTAAATGAAGATGGTAGTACTGCTGTTCATTGTGCTGTTGCTGGTGGCAATGTAAAGATGATAGAGTTGCTGGCAGAATTAGGAGCTGATTTAAATCGCCTCAATGAAGAGGGAAAAACACCCTTGATGTCAGCAATTGGCATCTACGCTTTTCAAGCTAGGGCATTGCGGGCATTGATTCGTGCTGGTGCTGACATCAACTATAAAGACCAGGAAGGATATACAGTTTTAAATTATGTAGTTTTAGATCCAGATATTCCACCAGTTTTTACAAAAATACTCTTGAAAGCTGGCGCTCAATATGGTTGTTGGAAAGGAACAGAAATTCATCTGGCAGCCGAGATTGGTAATGTCAGGTTAATTAATCTTTTAGTATCTTCTGGGATAGACGTTAACCAGTTTGCTTCAGATGGTTTGACTCCATTAATGAAAGCTGTTCTACGCTCTAAACCTTGGGCGATGCGAACTTTGATTCGCTCTGGTGCCAATGTCAACAGTAGAACTGAAAATGGTGAAACAGCCTTATATCTTGCTGAATATGCAGGGCAGAAACATCCAGTGATTAAGAAGATTTTGCTACAAGCTGGTGCGACTTACTAAAAAGCAATAATTTTACGCTAAGTAATAATAGCTACTCTTTTCAAGTGTAATTGTGTATGAATACTAAGCAATGATATATAAAAGCTAAATCCTAGATACATCGGTGGTAATTTTATGCTTTTTGTTACAAAATTATTGCCAAGATCGAAATGATATGTATGATAAGTTTGGGATTTTAAATTATGCCAATAAATATCAATATTTAATACGCAATACTTGGAAAAAATTTGATTTTTAGTATATTTTTTGAGTTAAAAAATATGCTGAAAAAGAGCAACAATTGCTACAAGTTTATTTCTACAAAAACTAGCTTAGATGACAGCTTAAAGAAAAAATTATAGGGACAATGAGTGCAGACAAAAATACTGTTGTTTTGCGCTCGGAGACGAATAATGGTAGCGATCGCAGAGAACGTTCAGCATCGGCTAACTATACAAACTGTAGAAATTGCCCCTAACACAACGGCGATTCGCTCTCTTGATTGGGACCGCGATCGCTTCGATATCGAATTCGGACTGCAAAATGGTACGACTTACAATTCATATCTAATTAGGGGTGAGCAAACAGTTTTAATTGATACTTCTCACCAGAAGTTTCGGAAACTGTATTTAGAGACACTAAAAAGTCTTGTGAACCCCAAGACTATTGATTACATTATTGTCAGCCATACAGAACCAGACCATAGCGGCTTGGTAGAAGATGTTCTCCAGTTAGCTCCTAGAGCGACTGTTTTAGCTTCCAAAATTGCATTGCAATTTTTAGAAGGTTTGGTACACGAGCCATTTTCCAAGCGGATTGTCAAAAGTGGCGATCGCATAGATATTGGAAAAGGACACGAAATCGAATTCGTGAGTGCGCCTAACCTGCACTGGCCAGATACAATCTTCAGCTATGACCGCAAAACTGAAGTTATCTATACCTGTGATGCTTTTGGAATGCACTTCTGTGACGATCGCACCTTTGACGAAGACTTAGAGGCGATTGAAGCTGACTTTAGATTTTATTACGATTGCTTGATGGGTCCCAATGCGCGCTCCTTGCTGAATGCGATGAAGCGGATGAGCGATCTGGGGAAAATAAACATTATTGCCAACGGTCACGGGCCTTTACTGCACCACAACCTAGACGTGCTGACCGAATGTTACCAAAGTTGGAGCCAAAGACAAGCAAAAGCAGAAACCACCGTCGGCTTGTTTTATGTCTCAGAATACGGCTTTGGCGATCAGTTGATTCAGGCTATTGGTGAAGGAATCCAGAAAACTGGAGTTGGGATCGAAATGATCGATCTCAGTTCCGCTGAACTCCAAGAAATTCAAGAACTAGCAGGTCGAGCAGCTGGCATTATTATCGGTATGCCGCCTACTACTGCTGCTGCTGCTCAAGCTGGTATCAGTTCCCTGCTATCTGTGGTCAAAAGCAAGCAGCTGGTAGGATTGTTTGAATGTTACGGTGGCGATGATGAACCCATTGATACACTCCGCAGAAAATTTATCGACTTGGGTGTGAAGGAAGCCTTTTCAGCAATTCGGATTAAAGAAGCTCCCAGCGCTTCGACATACCAGCTTTGTACAGAAGCGGGTACGGATTTGGGACAAGTGCTGATGCGCGAACGCAACATTAAGCAGATCAAGTCCCTCGACGTAAATATGGAAAAAGCGTTGGGTCGGATTAGCAGTGGATTATATATTGTTACCACCAAAAAAGCTGATGTCAGCAGTGCAATGCTTGCATCCTGGGTAAGCCAAGCAAGTTTACAACCCTTGGGATTAACAATAGCTGTAGCTAAAGACCGCGCCATTGATTCGTTAATGCAAATAGGCGATCGCTTTGTTCTGAATGTCCTAGAAGAAGGCAATTATCAGGAACTGAAGAAGCACTTCCTCAAGCGCTTACCTCCTGGTGGCGACCGATTTGCTGGGGTAAAAACTCAAACAGCGAAGAATGGTTCTCCAATTCTGACAGATGCCTTGGCATATATGGAATGTGAAGTGCAAAGCAACATTGAATGCAGCGACCACTGGATTTTATATTGCACAGTCCAAGAAGGTCGTGTATCCAAATCAGAAGGACTGACAGCCGTTCGCCATCGCAAAGTAGGTAACTACTACTAAGCACAAAAGTTCTGAGTGCTGAGTAACGAGTGCTGAGTGGTTAAGGTACAAATTGCACTCAGCTTTCTATTTCCCCATTTGGCTATGGAATATTACTCAGCACTTCATACTCAGCACTAACATGAGATTTCCAAATCCCCTCACCCGCGTCTTTAAATTCGCTAAAAACTGGGTAAATCCTACCCGGTTTTTCCAAGTTTTTCGTAAATCTTACCCGAAATCTATGAGCAATTCCAAACCCCGTGACGTACAAGTTTTGCCCATTGCGACAAATACTAAAGTTCTGAGAGCACGTAGTTGGTCACGTCTGCGGTTTGAAATTGAATATGCACTTGAAAGGGGTACAACCTCCAATTGCTATTTAATTGAAGGTGATAAAACTGCAATTATTGACCCGCCTGCGGAAACTTTTACCGAAATTTATCTCGAAGCATTACAGCAGACCCTTAACTTGAAACGTTTGGATTATGTAATTTTGGGTCACTTTAATCCTAACCGCGTTGCAACTTACAAAGCTCTGCTTGAACTAGCACCGCAGATTACATTTGTCTGTTCGCTTCCTGGTGCTGCAAATTTACGGAATGCTTTCCCTGATGAGAGTTTGAATATTTTGGTGATGCGGGGAAAAGAAACTCTAGATTTAGGTAAGGGCCATGTTTTAAAATTCCTTCCTACTCCCAGTCCTCGTTGGCCAGAAGCGCTTTGTACCTACGATCAACAAACCCAAATTCTTTACACAGATAAGCTTTTCGGCTCTCATATCTGTGGTGATGAGGTATTTGATGACAACTGGGAAACATTCAAGGAAGACCAGCGCTACTATTACAACTGTTTGATGGCTCCCAATGCACTGCATGTGGAAGCAGCTTTGGAGAAAATCTCCGATTTACAGGTGAGAATGTATGGTGTTGGTCACGGGCCTTTGGTACGCACCAGCTTAATCGAACTCACCAAATCTTATGGAGATTGGAGCCATGCTCAAAGAACCAGGGAAATATCTGTAGCATTGCTGTATGCTTCAGCTTATGGAAATACAGCAACTTTAGCACAGGCGATCGCTCTCGGATTAACTAAAGGTGGAGTAGCAGTCAAATCAATCAACTGCGAATTTGCGCCCCCTGATGAAATCCGCACTACCTTGCAAGAGTGTGATGCATTTATCATTGGTTCTCCTACTATTGGTGGTCATGCACCTACCCCCATTCATACCGCTTTAGGAATTGTCCTCAGCGATGGTGATAACAATAAACTGGCTGGGGTGTTTGGTTCCTATGGCTGGAGTGGTGAAGCCTTTGACTTAATTGAAGGTAAACTCCGGGATGCTGGCTATAAATTTGGTTTTGAAACCCTCAAGGTCAAGTTTAAACCTGATGATGTGACTCTTAAATACTGTGAAGAAGTAGGCACAGACTTTGCCCAAGCTATCAAGAAAGCGAAAAAAATCCGCGTTCCACAACAATCCGCTACTCCTTTAGAACAAGCTGTTGGTCGGATTGTTGGTTCAGTTTGCGTAGTCGCAGCTAAACAAGGAGAAGTTTCGACTGGGATGTTAGGCGCTTGGGTATCTCAAGCAACCTTTAATCCACCAGGAATTACTGTTGCGATCGCTAAAGAACGAGCAATTGAATCGTTGATGTATCCAGGTGGTAAATTTACCTTAAATATTTTAGAAGAAGGCAATCATGTAGACTACATGAAGCATTTTCGGAAATCTTTTGCCCCAGGAGAAGACCGATTTGCCAGCTTTAGTACAGCAGTTGCTGATAACGGTTGTCCTGTCCTCACTGATGCGATCGCCTATCTTGAATGCTCTGTGAGTCAACGTCTAGAATGTGGCGATCATTGGGTTGTTTACGCAACTGTTGATAACGGTAAATTACTCAAACCTGATGCAGTGACTGCTATTAACCATCGGAAAACAGGTACTCATTACTAGATTTTACTAGCTCACCTGTAAATAATTACAGTTAGGTTAACAAGGAAAGGGACAAGAGCAAAAACCAAATTTGCCTTACCCTTTTCCTTTTAGGAACTATCTTTTAAGAATACTGTAAAAATACTACCTTGTGGATGATTATCTTCAACAGTGATGTTGCCGTGATGCGCCTCTATCGCCATTTTACAAAAAGCTAATCCTAAACCAATTTGCGTAACTTCTTGCATTAAATTTCCAATTTCATACTTATCGAAAATTCTTTGGCGGAGGCCAGCAGGAACTCCTGGTCCAGAATCAGCAACTTGCACTTTCACTATTCCTGATTCTAAATACTCTGCTCGTAGGATGACTTGAGAGTTCGACGGCGAGAATTTAATTGCATTAGAAAGTAAATTATCCAGCACTCGCCGGAATATGGTTGCATCTATTTTAATAATCTTGCTCAGTTTCGGTAATTCACTCACTAAAGTCAGCTGCTTTTGACTAGCGATCGCCTCAACATCTGCTACGGCTGAAATACAAATTTCATTAATGTTTACTTCTGTATAATTGAGAAGCATTTTGTCAGATTTTAACTTTGCCATCAGCAACAAGTTATCAATCAAAGATTGGAGTTGTTGTACAGCAATATCAATTTGAGCTAGTTTTCGTTGCTGTTTTTCAGGTGTTAGTCCAGGAAGCCGGAGAATATCAACCGATAGGACAATACTAGCAAGGGGATTTCGTAAGTCATGCACAATCATGTTAACCATGTCCTCTCGCAGCTTCAGCAAAGCTTGCTGGTTGTCGTACTGCTGCTTAATCCGCAACATCGAATTAACTCTAGCTCGTAACTCTACACTGTTGACGGGCTTGCTAATAAAGTCATCTGCACCTGTCGCCAGACATTGAGCCAAATCTTCTTTAGTAGTCAATGCCGTTACTACAATGATTGGCACCATCTGCCATTGCGGGTCAGCTTTGATACGTCGGCATACTTCTAGCCCATCCAGATCAGGCATCATTACATCCAGCAAAATTACATCGGGTTGAAAACTATCCAGGCGATCGAGAGCTTGTTGACCGCTAGGAGCGTAGTAGAGCTGATAGTTTTCTCCATCTAGTAAGGTTTCAACAACATCAAAGTTATCTGGTTCATCATCAATTACCAAAATAGAGGGTTGAGTGTACATGCAGAATTATCGCTATTTGGCTAAAAGTTGTTGAATTGTGATTACAAGCTGTTTGAGTTTTACGGGTTTGGCCAAATATTCGTTAGCTCCAGCTGCTAAACAAATTTCGCGATCGCCTGGCATGGCTAGTGCCGTTAGCGCAATAATTGGAACATGAATAAATTGCCGCTCTTCACGAATGCGACGCATCGCTTCTAGTCCATCCACGTTCGGCATCTGTATGTCCATCACAATTAAGTCAGGTCGTCTAGCTAGGGCAAGATCAATAGCTTGTTGTCCATCTTTTGCCAACACCAGATGGAATCCTCGACTTTCAAGATAGCTGGACATTGTATCAATATTTGCTTGGTTATCTTCTGCCAGCAAAATCAAAGGAGCTTCTACATCTGGTTTCGGTACTACCATCGATGCAAATAAGCCAAGATGGGCAGGATGTTGTAGTTTTTCTAAAGTTGCCTGAAACTGAGCACGAGTAATAGGTTTTACTAAATATTCTGAAGCACCATGAACCATTGCTTTAGTGTGCTCATCCACTACGGAAATGATAATGACTGGAATTTCTTTAGTTTCTGGGTGGGCTTTGAGTTGATGAAGTACGTCCCAACCCGACAGGTTTGGCAGTTGAATATCTAAAAAGATCATAGCAGGTTGAACTCGCAACACTTCATCAACAGCGCCTTCGCCTTGAGGATAGACGATGGGTTGCATTTCCATTTCATTGAGGTAACGAGTAATTTGTTCAGCCGCAGAAACCGAATCTTCGATAATTAAAACTGGAGAATTAGCAGTAGGTAAACGACGGCTAGGCAATGAAACCGTTACCTGGTTTGTAGATAAATGAACACTGGCTTTGTAGGGAATGCGGACGGTGAAACAGCTGCCTTGTCCAACTTCACTACTAACTGATACTGTTCCTCCATGCAAGGTAGCAATTCGCTGCACTAATGCCAATCCTAAACCTGTGCCGTTATAGTGACGATTGAGACTGCTATCAAGCTGGATGAAGGGCTGAAACAACTTGCTTAGATCTTCAGGACTGATGCCGATGCCAGTATCAATCACACAGAAGCAAAGGTAAGGACTATTAGTGAACTGTGGTTGGGGGACTGAAGATTTCCAGAAAACGTGGTGAGATGTTAATTCGCAAGACTGGGAAGATGAAGCAATTGGTTCCTGCTCTGCTGTACTTCTATGCATCTCCCTATCTTCTAGCCAAACTTCTAACGTTACAAATCCCCCTTCTGGGGTGAACTTGACCGCATTGCTCAACAAGTTGATGAGCACCTGACGTAAGCGGCGTTCGTCTACTTGAATGTTACCAAGATTGTTGGCAATATTAGTATTGAGGTGAATATTTTTCTTCAACGCCATTTGTTTGATCAAGGCGAGGCTGGAATCACAGAGGCTTTTAAGCGCAACATCACTCAACTGCAACTCGAATTTGCCAGATTCAATTTTAGATAAATCCAAGATGTCATTGATCAGTTCTAGCAGATGTCTGCCGCTGCGCTCGATGGTGGCGATCGCTTTTGCTTGGCGTTCATTTATAGAACCAAACACGCCTTCGTGAAAGCCTTCCGACATCCCTAAAATTGCATTCAGAGGCGTTCGCAGTTCATGGCTCATATTGGCGAGAAATTCGTCTTTAAGGCGAGTGGCGCGGGCCAGCTGCTCATTTGTCTGCCGCAATTGTTCTTCAGCTTGTTTGCGTTGGGTGATATCTTCATAGGAACCCAAGACGCCAAATACCTCGCCCGCGCTATCGGTCAAGGGAACTTTGCTAGTTCGTATCCATATTTGCTCACCATTGAGATTATTTATTGGCTCTTCGTAACCCAGTTTGGGAGTTCTAGTGTTCATCACATAGACATCATCTGCACGGTAGAGGTGTGCCCACTTTGCCCAGGGTAAATCCAAGTCGGTCTTGCCGAGAATTTCATCGGGAGCGAGTTGAAAATCGCTAGCAAATCCAGGGTTGCAGCCTAAAAACCGCGACTGGCGATCTTTCCAGAATACACGTTGGGGAATTGTATCAAGTACCAATCGCAGCATTGTGCGTGATTCTTCCAGTTTTTGTTCAGCTTGTTTACGTTCGCTAATATCTGTAACTCGCACTAAGTTAAGGTTACGTTCGGCTACGGTAATGGGTTTGGCTGCGATGTTGCCCCAGAAAGAGTTACCTTGATGAGTAACATATTCAATTTCTCGACTCCAAAAACCTTTTGACTGCATTTGTGCCAAAATAGCAGCCATTTCGTCCGCAGAGAATTGATGGCGTTGGAGTGTATGCCCTTCAATGCCGATTAGTTCAGCTTTATCAGCAACCTCAAAGAGTTCTATTGCTCGCCGATTACAATCCAAGGTAAGCAGCGTTTGCGGATCAACTAGAAACAGAGCATCGGTAGATTCGTTGAAAATTACTTCCCGCAATCTCTTGTTGCGGACAAGTTCCTCTTCGGCAAGTTTGCGAGCTGTGATATCCGTGAGTGTAGCGATGTAACCAATAATGCTGTCTTCAGAGTCGGTTTCAGGTAACGCCTGGACATAAAACCAAATAGTGCTACCATCTGGACGCAGAAATCTGGCTTCATTCTGGTATGGTCGTTGTTGCTCAAATGCTTGAGACCATTCTGTAAAGATATGATCGCGGTCTTCCGGGTGTATGGTTGCTATCCATCCCATCCCGAATGCTGCTTGTGTTGGTCTAGCTGTCATTTCGTACCAGCAATTGTTCGCATAAACACAATTCCCAGTAGTGTCAAGGCGGAAAATCGCAACTGGTGAGGCTTCTGCTAAAGTTGCATAACGGCGTTCGCTCTGCCGCAGGGCTTGTTCTATTTGTTTGCGTTCGGTAATGTCTAAGATAGTACCGATCAACTGTTTGGGTTTGCTATCTGCATCTAATATGACTTCGCCCCGAGACAGTAAATTGCGCAAACTTCCATCTAGGCGATAATAGCGATACTCTATTTCATAGGATTGCCCAAGGGCGATCGCTTGCTGCACCATAAAATTGCAACGATCGCGATCGTCGGGATGAATATACTGGAGCATTTTGTCGTAGCTAGGTATAGCAGACCGAGGATCGCGTCCCAAAATGCGAAAGACCTCATCTGACCAGATTGCTGTTTGCGTTTGTAAATCAAATTCCCAACTACCCAAATTAGCAATTCGCTGGGCGGTAGCCAGGTGAGCTGCGCTTTTACGGAGTTGCGCTTCCATCTGTTTTTGCTGGGTAATATCTTTGGCAATACCCAAAAATCCAATAGTTTCTCCTTCGTTATTATGCAGAGCTGTAACTGTCAGAATTACAGGAAAGCGAGAGCCGTCTTTGCGAATATAAGTCCATTCATCTTCATAGATTTTTTCTTGTTGGGTAATAATGGTAAAAAATTCTAAACCTGGTGCAATTTCCTTGCCTAGTTTCAATGAGAGTGCTGCTGCTTTTTGCTCGATTTCTGCTTGGTCATGCAGTATACAGCTTGGCGTCATCAAACCCACCACTTCATCTGCTGTATAGCCAAACATTTTTTGAGCACCAGCATTGAAGGTTTGAATAATGCCTTGGGAATCGGTGGAAACAATGGAATAATCAGTCGCATCCAAAATCGCTTGTTGCATTCTGGAAAGAGTTAATAACTGCGCTTCTGCTTGTTTGCGTTCGGTGATATCCGTTCCTGAACCTGCCATACGAATCGCGTCGCCTGCTTCATCCCACAATGCTTGCCCTCGATCCAGTACCCAGGTATAAGACCCATCTTTACACCTGACTCGGTATTCTTCGCGAAACAAAGGCGACTTGCCCGTCAGATGATCTGCAACTGCTGTTAAAACGCGATCGCGATCGTCTGGATGAATTTGGGTTGCCCATTCCTCAATGTTGTAGTTAATTTCATCTTCTGCAAAGCCGCGCATTTCTTCCCAACGGCTGGAAAAGAAAACTTCATTGGTTTTAATATTCCAGTCCCAAATCCCGTCATTGCTACCTCGCAGTGCTAACTGCCAACGTTCTTCACTCTCCTTTAAAGCCGCTGTGCGTTGTTCTACTCTAGCTTCAAGTTCCTGATTCAATTGTTGCAATGCTTGTTCTGCATAGATGCGCTCAATAATGCTTTCTCGTAGGAAGGCTTCAGCTTGTTTGCGACTTGAGATATCTTCAATCACAGAAATAAAGTAGTTTGGTTCACCAAAACGATTGCGCACCAGCGAAGCTGTTAAGTTAATCCAGACAATGGAACCATTCTTGCGGATATAGCGTTTCTCCATTGAGTAGGTGGAAATTTCACCAGCTAAGAGTTTTTCTGCCTGCTGCAAATCGGCTGCCAAATCTTCTGGATGGGTAATCTCTTGAAAGGTTAAGGTCTGGAGTTCAGCTTGAGGATAACCAGCAATTTCACAGAAGCGCTGGTTGAGGCGAAGAAACTGCCCCTGAAGCGATAGGTGACTCATGCCTACAGCAGCCTGCTCGAATGTACAGCGGAACCGTTCTTCGCTCTCCCGCAGAGAATTTTCTGCTTGTTTGCGTAAGCGAAGCTCGTTGTAGATATCACTAATGTCCTTCAAAACGCCCAACATTCGCAATAGTTGCCCAGTTTCGGCGTAGACTCCCTTTCCTTTCTCAGATACCCAATGAATGCTGCTATCCTGCCACAATAGTCGGTATTCCACAGCATAATCAGTTTGTGTAGCGATCGCTTGATTAAATTCCCTTTCTACCCGTTGCCGATCCTCTGGATGTATCAGGCTCAACCTTTGCTTAGAGGTGAGCTTCGAGTCACTCATTTCATAGCCAAAACAGCGAATTGTATTTTGATTGAGAAATAATTCATCAGTGCTTGGGTTCCATTCCCAATAGCCGATGTGAGTAAAATTTAGAGTGATCTGAAGTTTTTCTTCACTGACTCGCAGCGCTGCTTCTATTCGTTTGCGTTCTAGCAGTTCTGCTTGTACCTGCTCATAAACACTCGCCTGCTGAATTGCGATCGCTATTTGCACAGCGACTTGCTCCAAACAGTCCAATTCTGCCGCTTGCCAATGACGCGATGCAGAACACTGATGAGCTATTAACAATCCCCATAATTGATCTGTAACCAAAATGGGGACTACCAAATTGGCTTTTACTTCTAATTGTTCTAGCAGATGCAGATGATAGTCTGCTAAACCTGCTTGATAGATATCAGCGATCGCTTGTTTTTTTCTCTGGCGATCATCGGCTGCTGTAACCTCTTGAAAGTAAACATCTTGAAACTGCCTACCCAGAGTAACTGTCCAACCTGGAAGTACCGACTCGGCAACAACATTACCGCTCATATCTGGCTGAAATTGATAGACTAATACCCGATCTGCCTTGAGAAACTGCCGCACTTGTTTTGTTGTTATCCGCAGAACCTCTTCTAACTTCAGAGATTCACAAATTCGCACAGCGATCGCGTTAATTAATTGTTGCTGTTCTCGACTTTGTTCTAGCTGCCGAGTTAAATGCATCCTTTCAACTGCATTATGAATAGCACGTTGAAAAATTTCTAAGGTGAGCTGATCTTTGACCAAATAATCTTGGGCACCGCTTTTCATCGCATCAACAGCGATGATTTCATCTGCGTGTCCCGCCAACATAATAATAGCGGTTTGAGTATTGCTCAGGCTTTCCCTAAACTGCTGAATAAGCTCTAGCCCATCTCCAGCGAGTAACAAAAAATTTAGTAAGATGATATCTGGCGTTTCCTGCTGACACCATTGCATCGCCTCTGTTGCCCTCTCAAACTCCAAAATGCGATAAGTATGCAGGCTGTCCTGCTTTAAAAAGCGGCGACATGCCATCCGGTCTACAGCGCAATCATCAATCAAGAGGATGGTAAAGCAGGAGCGATCATTCATAACTTATTAAAAAGATAAACGCGATCGCGTTTTAAAAAAATTGTACCTCGATAACTATCATGTTAAAAAGCTGACGTAAATTAAAAAACATTTATGCATGGCATAGATAAGTGTTTATACTTGTCTAAAAGTACAAAGTTAGCTGAAAGAATGTAGACGCAGAAAGGTTTACCGCAGAGTATGCCAATGCCAACGGCTCGAATTTTTTTACAAGTAGTTAGCCAAAATTAAGATTATCGGCGTTTATCTGTGGTTAATTTCTTATTTTTGTAGCTTTTGTTAGAAATTCAGTCTGCAAATTGGAATACTGCTAAGGTAAACCTTGCAAAAGCATAATCATGATATTTGCAGATTACCTATAAATATGTTGTTTCTACTAAATCTTCCCATTACTGCCAAAGTTATTCAGATTCAATTAAAACAGTAACAGCAGCAACAGCTATCAACATTTCGTCATTTTTATCATTGAGAGAGGGAATTGCTCGTCCTTGAACTATCATCCCCCCAGACTCGACCTTAAGGCTTTTACGCCCAAAAGGCAGTACCGCTAATACTTCTTCTTGTCGTACTTGTTCGGGGTATGGTACTGCTACCTGGACTTCCACAATCATTTCATTGGGGTCACTTAAACCAGCTACTTCCCAAACACCAGGTAAAGCATTATGAGCGATCGCATTACGTACTGCTCTTGCTGCTGCTACTGTCGGTTCCTGTCCGTGCTGATCGATTCCCATCCCCATCTCGATAATTAAACGTTTTAGCGCCATAGCTACCTCCCAAAATTTTCTACGTTTGTCCTTTGTTCCTTTGTCTCTCTCCCCAGCGTCCGAAGAGCTTGTAATCATTACTTTAATTGAACTTCCAAACCATCTTTATCCAGTAATTGTTACAGTGATTGTAAAGGAGCTAGCGCCACTTGCTCCAGAAAGTATGGAATCTCTGATGACGGTATTTCGTGATTATTACTGCTTTTGAAGGTAAAAGCGTATATTGTCCGCATCCTTACCTGCATTGGTGGCGATCGCGCTCTAGATTTGCTAGTTAATTATGCTCAAAATCGTAGAGCTATAGTTTTCGAGCGATGTCTAAAAAAGGCTACGCCTACGCCACAGTCGAAGCCAGCACTGCTTTTACCAAGTCGTGATGCAGGAATTAGTGAATCCTCATCTCTACACTTTTGTCAGCATAACCATGAGTATTCCTTTACTAGCTTACGCTCCCTCTAGCCAAAACCAAAGGGTAGCAGGATTTGAATTGCCTGGAGACGAACATCCCAAAATCTACACCACTGATGCCACTGCTGCAACCGCAGAAATAAATGAGTTGATTTGGGCTGCTTATCGTCAGATTTTTAACGAACAACAAATTCTCGTTAGTAACCGTCAACTGGCTTTAGAATCGCAGTTGAAAAACAGAAGCATTACCGTAAGGGATTTTATTAGGGGATTGACTATCTCTGAAACCTTTCGCTTACGCAACTACGACACAAACAACAACTACCGCTTTGTGGAAATGTGCGTACAACGTCTTTTAGGACGAAACGTTTACAGTCAGCAGGAAACAATTTCCTGGTCTATTATCCTAGCTACCAAAGGGTTGCATGGGTTCATTAATGCATTGCTAAATAGTGAAGAATACCAAACGAATTTTGGCGAGAATACTGTTCCCTATCAACGTCGCCGGATCATTTCTCAGCATCACTTAGGAGAGCTACCTTTTGCTCGCTTTCCCCGCTACGACAGCTACCATCGTCAACAACTTGCGCAACTAGGATATTTCCAAGCCAAAGCTCCTCTAGCATATCGCTGGGAGTGGCAAAAACCACCATATCTCAAAGCTTACCAAGTAATTTCACTAGCTACTTTGTACGCGGGATTTATCCTTTTAGGGGTAGGAGCAATTTTTGTTATTCTTGCTTACTACGGTGTAGTCTCGCTGTAATGTAAGCTTTTAAACCTTAGATATAGCAAGGTTAAATAAAAGGTGGCTTAGTTTTTACAAGTCAATGCAATTGAATTGCAGGTCAATGCAATCAAATTGCAGGTCGATGTAATTGAATTGCAAGTTGATGCAATCAAATTGCAGGTCGATGCAATCGAATTGCAGGTCGATGCAATCAAATTATAGGTTGATGTAATCGCATTACAGGTCGATGCGATGTCTACGTCCTTGCGGGTTAAGTCGCTTAACCCGTTTTTGTCACTTTAGTTGGAGAATAATTGACAATCCTGATTTTTCAGGATTTATTCTTGGGAGCGTGACACAAGAGGGTTAAACTGCCTTCATGACCATCAATCGCCGAAGATTTCTTACTAACTTTGGACTAGCTACCTTAGCCACTCAGTTACAACCATTGACTGTCCAAGGTCAACTATCTCCCCAGACTACCCTCAAACCACCTCGTCTGCATATAGGCGACATCGTAGGATTAGTTGCTCCTGCGGGTATCGTTGACGCCCAAGATATAGAAACAGCACAACGTAGCCTTACAGATTTAGGTTTAAAAGTCAAGTTAGGGAAACATATTTTAGATCGTTATGGATATTTAGCAGGGAAAGATAGCGATCGCGCAGCAGATTTAAACGCTATGTTTATCGATCAATCGGTGAAAGCGATAATCGCCATGCGTGGTGGCTGGGGCTGTAATCGCATTTTACCCTTACTGAACTACACTAATATTCGCTCTCATCCCAAAATCTTGATGGGGTTCAGCGATATTACTTCTCTATTGTTAGCCATCAACGCCCGTAGTCGAGTAATTACCTTTCATGGGCCAGTTGCCACTTCTACTTGGAATCAGTTTACAGTGGATTACGTTAAGCGCATCCTGTTTACTGGAGAAGCGGTGAGATTGCAAAATCCCACCATTAAGGAAGTGCAATTCTCGACCATCGCACCAGGCAAAGCTAAAGGTAAACTTGTGGGTGGTAACTTATCTGTACTATCAGCGATGATAGGTTCACCTTATCTACCTTCATGGAACCAAAGCATCCTGTTTGTGGAAGAGATAGGTGAAGATGTGTATCGTGTAGACCGGATGCTGACCCAGTTAAAGAATGCTGGGATACTCAATCGCATTGCTGGCTTGATTTTTGGGCAATGCACCAATTGTAGTTTGGGAGATGAACCAAATTTTACATTAATGCAAGTATTGCAAGACCACATACTACCTTTAGGCATTCCTGCTTGGTATGGTTCCGCGATCGGTCATATTAAAGATAAATTTACCTTGCCAATAGGTGTGCAAGTGGAAATCAATGCGAATGTTGGAACAATACAGATGTTAGAACCATCTGTGAGTTGATGTTGAATTATTCATTTTGGCCGATTTTTATCTATATTTAGAGGTTAACTGTAGTTTTTCTCAACTACATACCATCGCTACTTCTTAATTCATGAACTGATAAGCTGTGACCCATTTAAACTGTATATTGACTTGTCAGGGTCGTTCTTTGTCCTTGTGCAAATAAATTTATCAAATTTTTATATTCATAATTAAAAATGGATCTTCAGTACCTGTTATGCTAAAAAATTAAATTTAAAGATGAAAAAAGGTAATTAACTATATCAAAATATTGCTGTAACCATTACTGTACTTGACACAGAATGTCGAATATGCAACTTTTTATTGCGATGAAAAAAATTATGCTTTTTTGAAAAAGCTGAAGAAACTTTGACTTGTTAATTTTGACTCCTAATTTTTTTATTATCCCTTAATCAAACCTGCGCAGTTTCTAACTAATTTTCTTAAATAATTGGAGCCATTTTGGCTTCATTTTTTACATTTTTACGGCTCTTTTCATTCCAGGGTACGTACAATACTAGACATCTTAGTGTCAAGCCCCTGATTAATCAGCTAATGTGCCTTTAAATTGCATAATCCGTAGCATCGCGAAGACCTGGGAATGCTGTTTAAATAATGATTAGCTTAGCAACAAGCAGCCTGTAGTCTACGTTGAGATCGGGATTGTGGCGAGAATAACCTACTACCTCATCAGCTTTCCAATCCAACCAAGGCGTTATAGAAGCAAAATTGTTTAGGATTTTTGGGCAAAATCTAATATCACCGATTTCAGATGTCGAAGCATTGCCTAGCGTAGCCGATATCGATTCCTGGTTAATGGGTAAGGAATTGACAACTACCAACCTCAGTATTTTGCTCAACTAGGCTGTTGCTGATGCCTTGTGAACGATCGCCTACTTATAGTCCTTATTTATACTAAATACGTAAAATGCTTACGCTCTTGCTTGGTCTTGATAGACACCATCCATCGTGAGCCTATTTTAACTAGTGTCAGTTGATAAACTGTCACTCACTAGATTCCCAGTATGATTATAGAAGAGATATTCTTAGTTAGTGCAAGGAGTGATACCACTTCACCGCATGTTTGTTACAAGTTATCCTCGCAGTGCTCTTCTTCAGGGGTGATTGCGGATTTCAGATGTTGCATCAAACAAGTGAATTGGTATAAAGTTATACGGGAAGGCGCTTGGGTCAGCAAAAATCTCAAGCGCTTTTTCGTGTATAAATGAAAAAAATTACTCTCTGAAAATAAATTATAAAAGTTCTTAAAAGCACACGCTATTTTAGGCAATCCACTAGAAATGTAACAGAAATTACGACCTTGTTTGGTTAAGCTCCACGCAGGGTTATGTATAGAAAAGACGAGTATTGGAAAGTTTTTTATAAGCCTGGGGAGATTTAAATGGATCGTATCGCCAGTGTTTTCAAGCTTCATGCATTCTGAGCGATCGCTTCTTTGTGCGTTCAGTAAGTACTCCTTTGAAAAAATGCCCAACTGGGTGCAGTATCTCTACACTTCGCTGCTTACCTAAGCTATCTCTGTTATTAAATCTTATGAATAAGTAATCTTTGTAGATTGTGTAAATTACTCAAATGCTTATCCTATATAGATTTTTGGTTATTTTAAACGCAATTTTTTATTTGTTTA
Organism: Nostoc sp. 106C; assembly: GCF_002154725.1. Taxonomy (GTDB): domain Bacteria; phylum Cyanobacteriota; class Cyanobacteriia; order Cyanobacteriales; family Nostocaceae; genus Aulosira. The sequence continues at coordinate 19,502 of NZ_MTAW01000202.1, forward strand.
TTAAAATCTTGCAATAATTTTAGCCATTTTGGCGGGAAGTTACTCAGAAGTGTTTTATGCTTTTTACAAGAAGTAAATATAACAATATGCCGGACCAAAATGCTTGTTTTTAGGTATTTTACTCAGGTTTAATTTTAGCATTAACTGTGAAAAAAATACCATAATGACATATCAGCTTCTGTAATTTATGCACAGACGTAAAAAAATGTCCGAACTATTGGTATAAAACAGTATTTCAAAAGCTATTGAAGTAGTAGCTCTCAGGATACCTTAGAGTAAAATTTCACTATGCAAAAAATCTTTGTTTTTTAAATGTACTTTGGCTGTGTGAGTACTTAACCTTTAAAATTATTGTCCTTAATTTAAAAAAATCATGTAATTTAATACTCTATTTTTGCAAATATTTTATTTATAAAATACTAAAATATCACATTTCTCTTTGCAAATCTTACACAGTTATGTAGTTCTCTAAAGTACAGAGATTTTTTGACAATTTTGTCAAAAAGTTATTTATAAAACCTGATTGTAAGCATTTTTGCCAAAATAAAATTTCAATGACAAATCAAGGTATGCGCTCATTCAATGCATGGTAAGCAAAGACTGTACAACAGGTATCACCGCAGAGAAATCCTCTAAAATAATTTCATATTCAGCTTTTTTATCGGCTAAATTTGTTTTCTTAATTAGCTCTTCTACATTTCTCTTCTCGATTTTTCTTTGGATGTCTATTTCTTTATTTATTTGCATCATCACATGAAATCTATCTGCTACCACTGTTGCAGGTTCTAAAATCACACAAGCAATCTTGCCAGGATGTTGAGCAAAAATTGCCTTAACACTTTCAATATTGTTGTAACGGAATTTCACTGTTAAATCTTGAATCACTTGGGGAATATCAGCAGACATGGGTGTACTGCGTACTGGGGATTGATGATTTTAAGCCCAAGGCGGTAAGCAGCGATCACTTTGGGAAAGTTCTTCTGTTGTTGGTAAATCTTCGCTAAGTTGAAGCAAACTTCATCGTTGTCAGGGTGCAATTCTAAAACTTTTTCATAGGAAGCGATCGCTTCTGCTAATTCGCCTTGTGTTTGCAGCACAACACCCAAGTTGTAATAAGCTTCTCCTAAGTCAGGCTGTAGGGCGATCGCCTGGCGATAATAAGCAATAGCAGTTTTGCCATCACCTGCTTTTTTCCGCGCCATGCCGAGTTTGAGTTTGAGTGCTGCATAATACGCTAGTTGTTCAACAGAGAGTTTTTCTTGGGCGTGGAGGACATTACCTAAATTGACATGGGCTTCAGCGCAGTTGGGCTGGAGTTCCAAGGCTTTTTGATAGTAGGCGATCGCTCATCTTAGGAATTTTCAGGATTTATTTAATGACCTAAAAAATCAGAAAAAGGGCGTGATGGTTGTAGTTAAAGATGACCAACTATTAGCTATTGCCCTTATTTCTCTTCCTGTGTCTTTAGCTGACTACAAAATTCACTAACTTCCCAGGCACCACAATTACTTTTTTAATCTCTTTACCCTCAATGTAACGTTGGGCAACTTCTGATTCACGGGCATATTTTTCCAAGGCGGCTTTATCTGCTTGCGATGGCACTTGAATTGCACCACGAGTTTTGCCCATAATTTGAATTACTAAAGTAATTTCATCCGCTACCAAAGCAGCAGGGTTAAAAGATGGCCAAGCTTGAGTGTGGACAGAATCAGTTTTCCCTAATAAATGCCATAATTCATCAGCCATGTGTGGTGCAAAAGGAGCTAATAACACCACCAAACTCTGAATTCCTTCCGCATAGATTGGTGAATCTTTACAGCTGGCATCAGTAAGGGCATTACTCAACTTCATTAACTCAGAAATAGCTGTGTTGAATTGATATTCGTCTTCTACATCTTCTGTAACCGCTTGGATAGCTATGTGAATTGCCCGCCGCAATTCTTTTTCCGGTTTCGTCAAATTTGAGATATCGGCTTTCTTTTCCGATACCCTAGCGGCAATGTAATCTGTTACTAAGCGCCAAACCCGGTTCAAAAAGCGAAATTGTCCTTCTACATCAGCTTCATCCCATTCCAGATCTTTCTCTGGTGGTGCTTTAAACAAGATGAACATCCGGGCTGTGTCTATACCGTATTTGCTAATTACATCTTCTGGTGCAACACCATTGCCTTTGGATTTGGACATGGTGGCATACAAGCGTTGCAATGGTTCCCCTGTTTGAGGATCTCGCGGGTTGCTTGGGTCTACTAAATGGGAAGGAATCCATTTATCTTTACCGCCCTTATTGGGATTCATGTAAGTTAAACCCTGCACCATGCCTTGAGTCAACAGGCGTTGGAACGGTTCGTCAAAGTTCAACAAGCCTCTATCCCGCAGTACCTTAGTAAAGAAACGTGAATACAACAAGTGTAAAATTGCGTGTTCAATCCCACCCACATACTGATCCACTGGCATCCAGTCATTAGTTTTACTGGAATCAAAAACTTGCTGTGCGTTCTTAGCATCAGGAAACCGCAAGAAATACCACGATGAATCAATAAAGGTATCCATCGTGTCAGTTTCTCGTTTGGCTGGAGTACCGCAAGTTGGACATGGCACATCCACCCAGCTTTCTAACTGTGTCAAAGGTGAACCACCGCGTCCGGTAAATTCCACTTCTTGTGGCAACTCGACGGGTAAATCCTTGTCAGGGACTGGTACTATACCACAGTTAGGGCAGTGAATGACTGGTATTGGTGCTCCCCAATACCGCTGCCGCGAAATCAGCCAATCTCGTAAGCGGTATTGCACCCGCGCTTTGCCAAAACCTTGTTGTTCGGCGTATTCAACTATTGCTTGCTTGGCATCTGTGGAAGCTAAGCCACTAAAGGAACCCGAATTAATTAAAATTCCTGGGTCTGTATATGCCTGGTTATATTCAATTTGGATGATGTTTGAGACTTCACCATTTTCATCGGGTATTGTTGCACTTAAATCTTTATCTGCAACTGCTTCGGGTTCGACAATCACAAACTCAATCGGTAGATTATATTTATTAGCAAACTTGAAATCTCGCGCATCATGAGCAGGCACACCCATCACTGCTCCAGTACCATACTCATACAGTACATAGTCAGCAATCCAGATAGGCAGTTCTTCTCCAGTAAATGGGTTAATTGCCTTACCACCTGTAGGAATGCCTCGCTTAGGTTTGTCTTCAGCAGTACGTTCCAACTCACTTTGATTGGCAACTTCTTGAATAAAGGTTTCTACGGCTGCTTGCTGTTCTTTTTTGGTAACACGCTTTGTTAGGGGATGTTCTGGTGCTAATACCAAGTAGCTAACACCATAAACTGTATCTGGGCGTGTAGTGTAGACGCTAATTTTTTCATCCAACCCAACGATGGGAAATTCCAGGTATGCACCTGTTGATTTGCCAATCCAGTTTGCCTGCATCAATTTGACGCGTTCTGGCCAACCTGTCAATTTATCTAGGTCATTGAGTAATTCTTCGGCGTAGTCAGTAATCTTGAAAAACCACTGCCGTAAGAGTTTACGCTCAACTTTTGCACCACTGCGCCAAGAACGTCCTTCGTTATCGACTTGCTCGTTTGCTAATACAGTTTGATCAATGGGGTCCCAGTTAACTGCTGCTTCTTTTTGGTAAGCTAACCCTGCTTGTAAAAATTGCAAGAAAATCCATTGTGTCCACTTGTAATAGTCTGGTGAACAGGTAGCCAATTCACTGTCCCAGTCAATAGACAATCCCAGACGCTGCAATTGCTGCCGCATCTGGGCGATATTTTGATAAGTCCATGTGGCTGGCGGCACACCACGATCAATGGCAGCGTTTTCTGCGGGCAAACCAAAAGCATCCCAACCCATTGGGTGCAATACCCGGTAACCTTGCATTCGCTTGAGGCGAGCTATCACATCAGTAATTGTATAATTACGAACGTGACCCATGTGTAGGCTGCCCGATGGGTAAGGGAACATGGACAAAGCGTAGAATTTTGGCTTGTCTCTATCTTTAGGTGTTTTATCTAAGCCAAGTTCTGCCCATGCTTTTTGCCATTTTTCCTCAATTGCTGCTGGGTTATATCGGGAATCCACCAAAAATGCTCCTACTGGAATCTTGTCTATGTCTGCCTCCATATTGTAGATGCTAGGCAAACAAATTCAGTTGGTTAAAATAAGCTATGACTGAATTAAAAATAAAATTTTCTGATACAGTGCGTATTTTTGTTTACGGCACTCTTAAACCAGGTGAAGTTAATTATAAAAGATACTGTGCTGCTAAGGTCATAGATACCAAAAGAGCTATAACTCAGGGTAAACTGTTTGCGCTGCCGATGGGTTATCCAGCCATGACACTAGAGAATAGCCAAGTCCAAGGATATTTACTCTCATTTGCCGACTTAGAAATTTTAGATCAGCTAGATGAACTGGAAGATTACCAATCTCATAGAAACTTATCAGAAAATCTCTATAATCGGCAGCAAATTGAGATATACGATTTGCAAGGGCTATCCTTGGGTTTTGCTTGGGTTTACTTCATGTCGCCGGAAAGAATCACCCAGCTAAAAGGTATCCCTCAAGCTGATGACTGGTGGAGTGGCTGCGGTTTAAAGCAAAGCTAAGTTTAGATAAAATTTTAGAAATTAACTCTTAATATCATGTCCTGTAGAATAATTGTCATTGCGAGCGGAGTGCCAGCATAGCATGGCTTCGCTTAGCGCAATGACAGATAATTAAGTAATTAACTGGACTTGATATAACTTGACGATTAGTTAAAATTCTGTTCAACATCTCCCTGTTTAGGCTGTTGGTGATGCACTGGTTTTGTTGGAGAGGCTACTGCTGCTTTAGGAATTTCGATTACTGGGTTATTTAAGGCCACCATCAGCGGTGATGCAGGAACAGCAGCAGGTTCTGGCATTTTTTGTGTGGGTTCTATTCTTTGTTGAGCCAGTTGCAGCGTCCTGGTATCGCCACTAGGGATGATGCCGGATACTGAGCCAATTACACAAGCAGCAATGGCAGCACCTCCAAATGCCCAAGCTAACTGTGAACGGCGACGCAAACGAGCCATAACTTGCTGGACTGTTTTTTCTATGGGCTGTTCAGCGGCGGGCACGGGCATAGTTCGCAAGCCTTGCCGTAGCTTTAACAATCGGGCATACAAGCATTTAACGGAGGCATCGTTTGCCAGCCATTCTTCTACTTGTCTACGTTCGGCAGCTGTTACCTCACCATCGAGGTAAGCACTCAATAACTCGAAGCGATCGCGCTTCACCATATCATCCATAGCACCCGTTGATTCATTGGTATGCTTAGCCATTCCATCTGCTAAATCTTGAGGAATTTGCAAGCGAGAACGGTCGTAAAACTGAGAATCAGTAGTCATCTTAACATTATTACCAATTCATACACGGGTAAAGACAGTGAATATTTTTGAGAAATTCATCAATTTTTTTCCTAATAGCAGACTATCTTTAAGCCTTCTGCACAATGATTAAACATTATTAATTAATGCTTAAATTCTGCCCTTTGGCAGAGGAAAAATACTGTAACTCATGAATCTAGATAATTTTGCAGATGGGCTTGCAATCTGGATCTAGCTCTAGCGATTCTCGACTTCACAGTTCCCAAAGAAACTCCAGTGATTTCGGCAATTTCTTCATATGCCATACCTTCGATTTCTCTAAGAACAATAGTAGTACGGAACACCTCTGGTAAATCGGCGATCGCTTCTCGCAACTGCTCGTAAAATTCTCTAGTTGTCAGTTCTTCCTCTGGTCCGGGAGTATCTCCAGCAATTTCCCAATCCATCTCACCATCATCTACCGAGCGGGGAGCATCTAGCGACAGGGGACTAACAACCCGCTTGCGTTTGCGCAACTCGTCGTAAAACAAGTTGGTAGCAATGCGGCTTAACCAGCCCCGAAATTTAGCTGGCTCTTGTAATCGGTTAATATTCCGATACACTCGAATCCAAACTTCTTGAGCTAAATCAGCTCGGTCAGCCCAATCTGGTGCTAAGTGGTATAGCACTCTATCGACCTGACTTTGATAACGGTGCAATAATTCTGCAAACGCAGCACGATCGGGACGCAGTTCAGCTTGACAGCGCAAAATTAAATCGTGATTAGAGAGTTTGTCAACTTGCACTGATGCTTCTGGGCACCTCGCATCAACCGTTGACCAGGATACAGTAATCGATTGACTCATAGATCGTACTGGCTTTAAATCATCCCTTACTATTAGACCTGCTAATTGGTAAGAAGTTCCACAATCAGGGACGGATTTATGACTGGAACAATGCGGTATATAAGTTTGGGTCACTTTATAACAATCTAACTAATCATTTTTTGGCTCTACCTATGACACAGCATGGTTTTTAGCCATAATTTAGTAGATATTATCAGCACAGCAATCTTACTTACATTTGTGCTGCTACTGACATCTGGCACTATACGCTTGACATCTAAGGTAAAAAGTGTGCCAAGAAAAACAGGAAAATCCAAACTTAGGATGAAAAAGAGTATGACGGTTTTTTTCAAGACAGAAAAATATACAAAGTTTCAGATACGCAACATTTATCTAGTCACAAGGCAAGAATTTGTGTAATTGAGGTTGCTGTAACTGCTAGGACTTTTATTTATCTGGTATTGTGACTAAAATTGTTGCTGATGTTTCTGTGTGCTGCTGATAATTAGCACCAGTCTGATCTTGATTGGGTACACGAACTTGCAAAAAGAAATTAAGGGAAAATGTAATCGTGACTGCTAGCAATAGTTTTTCAAACATGGTCTCACTCCCACCCACACCATTAATGATTGATTGCTGCACCTCAAGAGTTCCAAGGAATGAAGTCTCTTATTTAGAGTTATTCTTACTGGGACTTCTGCATAGCCTTAGTGTGCCCACAGGTATTGGTAGATTGATAAGGAAACTAATAAGTATTGATAAATTTTTGATGAGTTAACAGTGAAGAAATCGAATTAGCCAACCGGATATGTCAGGGATCAAAAAAAGGTGGTGGCAATGGTAAGAAATGAATCTGTAACGCGGATAATAATGTGGCTCTGTTTTGGGACAGCAATTTTATCTTTGCTTGTCCATTGGCGCGTTATGACAACAGAACAGCAGTTTGAGCAGCTAGCCTCCACGAACAAAAGCCATGAGAAGTCATCTAAAGCAAGCCTAAAGGCAGCAAGCGCGTTGGGAGCATCTATACTTCCTAGCGAACGCACACAAAGAAGAGCTACACCCAAGTCCTCATCAACAAAGCTTCATAATAGTAAGCCGGGAACAGCCAGCACAAATGTAGCTCTAGGAACCGAAGAATCGCAAAAGACTAGCCTAGTCTTGCCAGAACAAAAACAGAACCCAATTATGTCTTTTCTGCCGCAGTCGCTGTTACCTCAAGCTTTGGCTCAACAAAAACTATTGAATACTGGTGGGCTGACATCCGGTAAGAGGCAAGTGGTAGTTGATTTAAGCGATCGCCGCGCCTATGTTTACCGCTCAGATGTCGTCATAGCCAGCTACCCTGTTGCTGTGGGTAAGAAAGGTTGGGAAACGCCTACAGGTACTTTTCAAGTCATGCACAAACAACATGACCCTATATGGCGTCATCCAATTACTAATAAAGTATTTGCACCTGGTACCGATAGTCCTCTGGGAGACCGATGGATTGGTTTTTGGTCAGATGGACATAATGAAATTGGGTTTCACGGTACCCCAGACACCAACGTTATGGGAAGTGCTATTTCTCACGGCTGTTTAAGAATGCGCAATCCTGATGTGCGATTGCTATACAAGCAAGTCAGCGTGGGGACAGCAGTGATAGTGCGTGAATAATTTGGCCAATAGTCCACAGTCAATGATCAATAGAGCCTTGACCCTTGACTGTGGACTATGGACTCTTGATGATTAAGATGATGATTTTTGCTCAAAAGTAGGTGCGTAGACTTGGAGCAAGTTACTAACTTGGCGTAAAACTTCGTTTCCAGTGCTTTTGCCCAATACTGGCGTTCTGTTGTCATTGGGTTGGTCAAGGTTACGACCAATCGCCTCACCTATTTGGTGAGAAATTAATTCTTGAAGTTCTGCCTTAGCCCTTTGGCGCTGGTAGTTAGCACCTTCTTCGGTAGTGGCGTATAGCGGGGGAAGACGATTAAGAGCGTAAGCAGCAATATCCCCAACGTCCAATGAGCTTTCACTAGTAGCTTCAATTTCTGCTACGCGGGCGATCGCTTCTGTTAGTACCAACTCTTCCATGACGTTAATGAATTGTTTGCGAGGTACCGCCACAACTTCGCCAGTCAGTAGCGCTCCCATTAGCCGATCCAGCGCCATATACTCTTCTATTGACAGTTCTGAGGCGTTATCACAGATACGCCCGACTTCTGCTTCCATTGCTGGTGTCAGATAACCATCCTGGAGAGCTTGTTCTACAATTTTTTCAATACTCATAACGCTAATCATCTTTAAGCCACCGCAGCAAGGTAGGGACGGTACCAATCTAGTTTATTTTGCCTAATTATAGGCAAAAAAATATACAATTTATGTACAGTCGCAATCAATCTTGTCTCTGCTATTCAACAACCTTAGTGCGCCAAGGTGTTGGATCAACAGATAACCCATTGACATACAGACCCCAGTGTAAATGTGGACCAGTAGCAGCACCTGTTGAACCTACTGCGCCAATTAACTGACCCGCTTTAACAAAATCGCCTTCTTTGACATTAATGCGACTTAGGTGCATGAAAATACTTGTCACTCCTTGACCGTGATCAATACCAACTACATTACCGTGAACCCGGAACCCTTGGGATACTTTGCCTACCAAAGCAACTTTTCCCGCGGCTGGGGCAACTACGGGTGAACCCGCTGCACCAGCGTAGTCAACGCCACGATGATAATAATCATCTGCAAATTTACCATTATAGTAGCGGCGTACACCATAAATTGTACTAATCCGTCCACCATTTGGTTTCAAAAAAGTGCCACTCCAATACTTTTGAGGAGTTTGTAGAGCTTTGAAAGCTGCTACACGTTTGAGTTCAAACTCTGTAGCATCTACTCCGGCTTTTCCTGGTGGTAAATTAATGCGTTGTACGGGAAATGTACGTTTTCCTACTTGTACTGATAAGTTTTGCACCTGTCCATCCCCTGAAATCCGGAGTGTTCTGGTTCCAGCTTTTTCCAAGGGAGTTGTGGGGATCAAAGCCCGATATTGATTGGGTGCAATTTTAAATGCAGGGTAAGTCTTATCGCCGCTAATTACTGTTGGATTGTTAGCATTCTCAGGATTATCTAAATTAATCATCACCGAGACTGTATCCCCCAACTGAGGATTATTAGGATTTACTTGTACCTGCAATGCATCTACAGGCAATGCTAAAGAGACTGGCAAAGCCGCAAACATACCCATCAACAAATTTGCTGCACGGCAATTGGCTGTAAAACCTTTGATATTAAAACCAATCAATTTTTTTTGAAAATTATTAGTGCGATCCTCGATATTCATAGAGCCACAAAAAACTTTACTTCTGTGGACAACAGACTAGCTTACTACTACTCGTGTTTCCCAATTGAAGTAAATGTTTTGTAAAAAGATAAATCTCAGTAAATTGTCCAGAGACTAAACCCTAATTGCCGTATTGTCAAGAATCGGGAACGATAATTAATCTAACTGTATTAGCTAGCTGAGAGTACTAATGTGTAGCCTAAGGCAAATCTATGCAGGGAACAAAGCTTAGTTTAACTGTTTTTTAAGTTTAATTTATCACTCCTAGGAATTATTTTTATACTGTTACAAATTTTAGCCAAACCAGGCAAGCCACAAAGGAAGTGCTAGCAGTAATCCCACAAAAGTTAAGGCAATACTGCTCGCCAATAAATTCCGATCTAGGTCATAAACTTCTGCCAAAATTAATACAGAAAGCCCTGTGGGTGTACCGGACATCAGCACTAGTACCAAACGTGCTTCGCCAATCACACCTAAATAGGTAGCACTTAATCCTACTAGTATAGGTATAATGACAACTTTCAACATACTGGCAACTAAAGCCATTTTTAGGCTTTTCCAGCCCTTCATTGCTTTCATCCGCAGACCAACCAGCAATAAAGCAAAGGCGATTACTACCCAAATAGCTTGTTCTAGCCCTGACTCAACCACTTCAGGCAATTTGATAAATTGGGTATTTAAGCCAATAAAAAATGACCACAAACTAGGGACGGTTAACAAATCCCGCAACTGAATCCACCAATGGTTTTTGGTTTGTTTGTTGCCAAAATAGCTAGCGATTAAAACAGCAATACCGTAAGTGCCCACAACGTTGTTGGTGACGCTGAATAATACTGCCCAGTCCATATTTGCTGGGCCAGTCAGCACCTGAGCCAGTGTCAATCCGACGAAGCCTGTATTGCCTAAAATGGTAGCCAAAATAAAACTACCTAAACTTGCCCGTGCTAAGGAGTTTACGCTGGATAAGGAAGTTTCGACAGGCAAATCTAAACTGACCTGTTCTGGTTGCACTTTTCGACTTGCTACAGATTGCAATCCCCACCAAATTAGCAATGCTAGGAAAAGACTCAGCAGTAATATGGCCACTGCGATCGCAGGTATTAGTCCACCATGAGATAAATCAGTGTGACGTGCTAGCACGAAAAGTTGTAGAGGAACTCCTACCCAGTAAAGCCCGTACCCTAGTAATTTGAGAAAACTATCGGGGATAAACCGAGACAGTAACAGTCCTAAGCCAATCCAGGTGAACAAAGGAGTATAAGCATGGAACAGGTTTTCAATCATCGTACATTTGGCACCTTTATTTCGGTGTCAGAAGGATTGCTGTTGCCAACAGAACCGCATAGGTTCTTTTTCTAATGCCAAATTGTTGAGGCTCCTTAGTACTCTATCAAAGAAAGTTTGACTGTTAGTTAGGAAACATTTGAGGATCTTGGTAGGGTCTAGAAATATCCAGCGCCTGTGCTGTGGCTATTAAAACCTTCTTGCCACAATTGGTAATTAAAATAAAAAATTATTATTGATTTTATATTTTTAATTGGCAATTTTAACTTTTGACTTTAAGTTTCCGTCCTCTAGATGCACAATGCGATCGGCAATATCTAAAATCCGGTTGTCATGCGTAACCATGAGGATAGTACAGCCTTGTTCTTGAGCCAACTTCTGCATCAAATTGACCACATCTCGACCCGACTGACTATCAAGAGCAGCGGTAGGTTCATCAGCTAAGACAATTTGCGGATAACTGACTAGAGCACGAGCGATCGCTACTCGTTGTTTTTGTCCTCCCGATAGCTGATCGGGGTAGTAATGCAGCCGATGTCCTAATCCTACGTGCTCTAGTATTTGGGCTGCACGAATGCGCATTTCAGATAATTCAACATACTGGTGCAGTTCCAAGCCCATTTTGACGTTTTGGATTGCTGTCAAGCTACCATGCAAATTGTGAGCTTGAAAAATATAACCGTTACGGCGTCTAGCTTCTACTAATTCCTGAGCACTAGCACCGCAAAGTTCTCGCCCTAAGACCTGCAAACTACCAGACTGGGGAGAACGCAACCCACCCACCAAGGTCAGAAGTGTCGTCTTACCAGATCCAGATGGTCCTGTCATGATGATAATTTCACCACTGTTAATCTCTAAGTTGATATTGAACAAAACTTGCTTGCGGAGTTGACCGTGACCAAAGTAGTGGTCGAGATTGCGGATCGAGATCGCTGGTTTGCTAGCCATAAGTAGGAACTAAGGATCGCAGGGGATGAGGGGGCAAATGATCAATGACAAATTGCATTTAAAACATATCAGCGGGGTCAGCAGACTGTAACTTACGAGTAGCGATCGCCCCAGAAATGGCACACATAATAATAGTCAGAAATAGTACATATAAAGCCCTGGCCGCAGTCATGTACATTGGTAAGTTGGTGGCATTGCAAGTTAGATAATAAAGTACCAAAGATACTGCTGTTCCGGGGATAAAGCCTAAAATAGCCAAAATAACTGCCTCTTCAAACACCACAGTTAGCAGGTATAAATTGCGATAACCCATTGCTTTGAAAGTGGCATATTCTCTCACATGGGCATTCACATCCGTAGAGAGAACTTGATAAACAAGAATCACTCCTACGGAAAAACCCATCGAAACACCCAAGTTAAAAATAAATCCAATGGGAGAGTTTCTTCGCCAAAAGTCATTCTCAAATTCAATGAATTCTTCATGAGTCAGCACTTTGACCTCATTTCCCAGATGAGATTTTAACGCTGCTACTACCTGCCGGGGATCAATACTGGGTTGCAACTGAATTAAACCGACACTGACATTGCCGGCTAGTTGTCGGGGAAATAGCCGCAGAAAGTTCTCATCGCTAGTCATCAAAGTGCCATCAGCCCCAAAGGAAGCCCCGACTTTAAATAAACCACTAATTGTTACCGTCCGGCGTTCAATTTCAGTCTTTACAGGCTTACCCTGTTCCAGTTGGGCAATTGTTTTTTGGTATTCTCCTCTAGCGCCACGATCGAACAAGACGGTATATGGTTGTTTAATTGTCTGTAATTGTTGATTAACTTCTGGTAAATCAAAAGTTGGCTTGTCTGGATTGAACCCAATCACAAGAATCTCTGTGTCACGTCGTGTTTGGGGATTTTTCCAAATCATCGTGCCAATATAAATTGCCTCTGCTGACTTCACCCCAGGTATATCCATAGCTTGGTAAAGTCGCCGTCGAGAAAAAGTAGATATTCTTTGCAGATTACGGGTTTGGGAGCCGATAACAACGATATCTGAGAGCAAACTGTGATGTAGTCTGGTGTTACTGTCATACAAAGCACTTTGAAAACCAAACTGCATGAACATCAGAACATCAGCAAAAGCAATACCTGACAATGCTACTAGCAGCCGACTTTTTTCATGACTTAGTTGTAGCCATCCTAGAGGTGTTCGTCGTCGCAGTTGTTGGATGAGTCCCATTATTGAAAGTGCTGAGTAACGAGAGCTGAGTTCTGAGTAAATGTCATAGTTCAATGACAACTTTGACTTGCATATTGGTAAACTTGGCAGCTTTCTGGCTGGAATTTGAATCTAGCCGCACATGAACTTCAATGACTCGGCCATCAATGTTGCTAGAAGGGTCAGTATTGATAACATTTTGCCGTCGCACCTGTAAGCCTACCCAATCTACTTTTCCCTGCAATTCATGAGGGAGAAATTCATTAACTACTCGTACTTGCTGTCCTGGATGTACTTTGCTGATATCGCTTTCGTAAACCTCGGCTACAGCATACATCTGGTTGGTTTGTCCAATATTGGCGATACCATCATCTGAGACTATTTCTCCTGGACGGCTGTGAATCTCGAATACTTGTCCATCTTGGGACGATCGCACGTAAGCTTGTTGTAAATTTGCTTTTGCTAAATTCATGGCGGCTTCGGCCCGATTTACTTCTGCTTTAGCTGCTGCAACGTCTACACTGCGAACTTCACTAATTTGCTCTAAATTGGCTGTGGCTTCTTTAATTTGTTGTTGACTAGCTGATTGAATTTGCTCCAACTGTGCTTGAGCTTCTTGCAGACTTTTACGAGCACTTTCTAGAACCAGGCGTTTGCTATCTTTTTGCGAGGCGGAAACTGCTCCTTGTTGATACAACTGCTGATAGCGGTTGTCTTCGGTTGCGGCGTTTTTCACTTGAGCCTGCAAGCTGGCGACTGTGGCGATTTGTGATGCGATATTGCCTTTGCGTTCTGCTGTTATGCGAGCGATCGCAGCTTGTTGAGCTACAATTTCACTACGTTTGACTCCTGCTTGTATCTTAGCTAGATTCGCTTGAGCTACTTTTACTTGTTCTTGGACTTCTTTTAAGGCTGCTTGCAGGTGATCGCGACTGTCTAAGATGGCAATTACCTGATTTTTTTTAACTTTATCTCCTTCCTTCACCAACAACTGCTCTACCCGGCTCCCTTGTGTAGAGACAGTAGCAGACAGTTTAATTACCTCTCCCTTTGGCTGTAGTCTACCCAAGGCTGTTACCGTTTTAATTTCTGGTATTTTTTTGGCTGCTACTTCTGCGTTTGAATTGCCAGAGTATTGCAAACGTTTCATTGTATAAAAGCTGATTCCGCCAACCAATAAAGATGCAATTATACTGATCAAAACGGATGGACGCAGAATAGACTTAGGGGACAATCTGTACCCTAACTTTGAATTTTGCACCATAGATTACCTCTTACTGGTGGCGCAGAAAATCTGAGTTTTGCAAGCAACTAATTTTTTGACGCCCTGAATTCTGCACAAGGAATCGGCTATTTTTGTTACCTAGCCTTTAGCTTCTATTTAATTAGTCAGCTAATGTTGTTTAATTTTTATATATTTCGACTCCATATAAATTTGGAATTTTTGACCAGTGAAATACATAACATGATGAGGTCTCAAGATAAAACAAAAACAAGCCTCTCTAAAGGATGAAAGACTTATTTCTAGGTAAACTACTTTTGTTTTGTTAAAGTCTTGATGTATATTAGACGCTTTAAATTAGGCTGGCTGTAACAGCGCCAACAATCACGGATAAATAACTAAATTTCATAACTTTTATAAATTTATATATTTATTTAAAAACTAGAAAAATTTTAGTATTCGTTTGAATGAGGTATGTAAGCAAGAGCACAACATTGTTGTGCTCCTAAGAAATATGTACGGTTTGTTTTTAATTACTTGCGAATCCCATCATTATCAATGGCACTGTAACTTTCACTGCTCATCAATCCCAACCAAGGATCGGAACTCGGTGTTAAAAACAATTCGCTGTAAACTTTTTCATTCAATGCACTCACATCATTTGTTTTATTACCTTGCATAAACCACTGATGAATTTTACTGTGCAGCGTATATTCATTTCTCACAGTATCTAATGCCATTGCTGCTTCAAAATTGCTAACAACACGCTGTAAATTATTAGGATTGTTTGCTTGAAAACGTTTGCTACCTATTAAAGTCACACTGTTATTATCTAACTTTGCATCTTTTGTGTAGAGTTGAGCAATTCGTTGCCATGTGGCCGAGTCAGTAATGTCTTGGAGTGCTGCTTGATTATTAGTAGCAGAAGCGATATTTCGTAGTAGAGGAGATTCGACTCGCATCTTGGTAACAGCTAGCGTACCAGCAACGGCCGCGTTGGGTGTTTGATTATCATCAGACATTTCCACAAGGCGAGGGAGATTTTTAATACCTAGTTTTGCTAAATCTGCTCCCCATTGACGTTGAGTAGATGCTAATTGTTTGCGATGATAGTCACGTAAAAAGCTGACGCGGGCTACACCTTGGGAATTGGTATATTCTTTAACTGCTTTTTCACCAGCAACTAACTGACGTAAGAACGCTTGCGGCCCGTACAAACCAGGAATGGCATCGACTGGCTCGCCCGAACTGTCTAAGATGTAGTGAATGCTATTACCTGTAAGGGTACGTTCTAGCTTACGACCATCACCAAAATCTACCGTAACTTTGGGTACAGGACGAACAGATTGCCAATGGAGAATATAGCGATCGCGCAAGAATTGGGAAATTTCTCCATTCGGATATAAAGAAACACGGAAAAAGCGGCTGTTAGCACAACTTAAATCTTGGTCAAGATTTCCTAACAAACGCAGTGAGAGGATAGGTTTATTACTAGCTTTAGCGGCGACTTTAGCTTGTTCTAAATCGGTATACCAATAAAGCTTAGAAGCGTAGCAATCCCTTTGCTGGCAAAGCTGATCTAAAGCCTCACGCATCTGCGGTGAAGGGTTTTTAAGTTCTTGTGCGTGAGTATTAAGAAATTTTTCTAAACCACGTGGCCCTTGCGATCGCAGTACCGCAACTTCTTGTATTAGTTGCACATTGTTTGTGCTGGGAGTTTTAGTATAGGCAGTTTGTGACAAACCTACACTAATCAAGGCGAAAGCTACTGCTGTATTAATAGATTTAAGTTTCATATTTTTATTGGCTGATCCATGAAGTTTTTTATAAGTAAATACGACTTTAGAGGTAGTAATTAGTTCCACTATAGAAGCAAGATGGTACCAAAACTACAACTCAGCCTGAAACTATATATTATATTGGTCAATTATTTTGACTAGTAGTCAGTTTGATTTAATTTGAGTGAATAAATACTAATTGTGTAGTTTATTTAAGCAATGTGTACGACTGAATTTTGAGTTGCAATTTGAAAACCTCGGCTGTCTAGTCATGTTCCTCAACTTAGCGGCATCACTAGACTTAGTTGAGGACATAATTTTGTATTTTTATCTTAGAACGGTTCAAAACAGTCATATGTCCTCTGGCGAACTATTTTGCCATCTTCAAATTCAATAAATTGAGCGAAATAAGCTTTCATCTGTCCTCCAGATGGAATTTGCCCAATTGGAACCGCAATTTTGGCTGTCCAGATTGTTTCTAAAATTACTGTGTTACCTATAACATAAGATTTTTGAATATCAAAATTTTGGCTGATTATTACTTCTTTCCCTCTTAATGAGGCTGCCTTTAAATCATTGAGATTTCTCTTAGCTCCATTAGGTATTAGACGATTAGGATATTCTATCTGCTCTACTGATTGAGAATAAAAGATAGCAAGTTCCTCCGCTGTTTTACCTTCTTCTATGGCTTTAAGATAATTTTTCGTGATTTTTAATAAGTCTTGCTGTTCATCTGTCATATTTATTCTTGTTGATTCATACTGAAATACATCGGAAAGTCGAATTCTCATCACCCGATCAACTGTGCTGCGGAGCTAAAAAATTGACGGCATAATCCTCGCGTGACTAATAGTGTTGTGAGCAAGTTAGCAAAAGCAACCATGAATAACAGCAAAATTTCGTAGGATACAGCATCGGGAGGTTTAGCTCCAGCTAATAACTGTCCAGTGGTGATACCTGGGAGTGCAACCATACCAATGAGCATCATTTGATTTAAAGTAGGAATCAATCCGGCGCGAATGGCTTCTGTGCGATACTGGCTAATGGCTTGCTGAGGAGTTGCGCCTAAACTTAAGTGGGTTTCAATTTCTAAATGCGATGTATTGATAGTATTTACCAGACGTTCTCCGGCGATCGCAGCTGCATTCATCGCATTACCTAAAACTACCCCAGCTAAAGGAATCATATACCTGGGTTCGTACCATCTTTCTGGTTGCACAATCAAAAATATGCTGTAAAGCACAGTTAAGGCTGTACTGATAAAAATTGACCCCCATACCCAAAGCAATACACGGGGAAGTTTTTGACTGATGCGGTTTCGTGCGACAATCGCCGTAATCGTCAGCATGATTGCTAGAATCGCCAAAACTGCCCAAACATTGTCTACAGCAAAGATGAAGTCTAAAACGTATCCCAAGACAAGTAGCTGGAGAATAGTTCTCCCAGTAGCGAAGAGGAAGTTTAACTCTAATCCTAATTTTTCCCAAGCGGACAAACCAACTGCGATCGCCATTAAGCCGACAGCGACCGCCAAATCAGCCAAATCTAGTTTGATTAGCTCTTGCATTGGTTATCTACCTCCTGAGATTCTATTTTCAGAACAGTCTACACATTTGGAACTTAGCTTCTAGGTGTTAGCTCTTGGTTGATATACAATACCTTTTTTGCAGAAATCATGTTAGCCTGCCTTATAAAATAATTCCGGTATAAACCCTCAGCGATGCGTATTTTCAGCGACAGTCTTACCTGACTTTTTGATTAAAAATTCAATCAGCAACAATTGACCGTCGAAGTGCATCTTTTGTATTTCCAGATCAATAAAAACTCATGATCCAAAGTGTAAATTCCGTCCCTGCCTTTGATATTAAACAGCAATACTCTACTCTAGAAGCAGAGGTGAGTGCGGTTGTATTAGAGATTCTGGCTTCTGGTCGTTATATTGGTGGGCCTGTAGTAGAAGGCTTTGAAAAACAGTTTGCCGCTTATCATGGTGTAACTGAATGTGTAGCTTGTAATTCCGGTACTGATGCACTTTTTCTCTCGCTACGCGCTTTGAATATTGGTGCAGGTGATGAAGTAATTACGACAACTTTCACCTTTATCGCTACAGCTGAAGTCATTAGTGCTGTAGGTGCCAAGCCAGTTTTTGTCGATATTGATCATACGTTTAATCTCAATTTACAGCAGGTAAAAGCGGCAATTACACCCAAAACTAAAGCCATTATCCCAGTTCACTTATTTGGACAACCTGTAGATATGACGGCGCTGATGGCGATCGCTCAATCTCACAATTTGGCAGTAATTGAAGATTGCGCTCAGTCTACAGGAGCAAGTTGGGGGAATCAAAAAGTTGGCAGCATTGGGCACATTGGATGCTTTAGTTTTTACCCCACTAAAAACCTTGGTGGTTGTGGCGATGGCGGTGCAATTACCACTAATGATCCAGAGATTGCTAGCCAACTGCGAGTACTAAGGGATCATGGCAGCAAAGTTCGCTACATTCACGAGGAAATTGGTGTCAATAGCCGCTTAGATGCAATACAAGCCGCGATTTTGGAGATTAAACTACGTCATCTGGATAATTGGAATGAACGGCGACGGGCGATCGCAGCTTATTATCACCAGTTCCTCAGCCAAGTTCCCGGTATCATCGCTCCTGAAGAATTAGCTGGGGGCGTTGGAGTATGGAATCAATACACGATTCGCATTTCTGGCGAAGGGCGAAACGGTGCTACCGCCAAATATCGCGATTCAGTGCGTCAGCAATTGCAGGAACGGGGCGTGAGTTCAATGGTTTACTACCCCTTGCCTTTACATTTGCAACCAATTTATCAAAATTTGGGCTATCAACCAGGGCAATTACCAGTAGCAGAGCAAATCTGTCATGAGGTGATATCTTTACCTATGTTCCCAGAACTGACACAAGAACAGCAAGACCAGGTGATTTATGCCCTGAAGGATTGTTTGGGGTAAGAAAAGCGGGGGGAGCAGGGGAAGCTGGGGAAGCTAGCGGAGAAGGAGGACAAGGAAGAGATGGAACAGAATTATTCTTGCTTCCAATCCTTAATCCTCAATCCCCAGACTACTCAGAACTTAGAACTCAGCACTCAGCACTTTTGTTGTTGCCAAGGCTTCTACAATGCTACGAACAGCGGCAATCATGGCTACTTCGCTGTTGAGTTGGTTAATCGCAGAACCAACACCAACACCAGCTGCACCGGCGGCGATCGCTAGTGGTGCTGTAACGCTAGAAATGCCGGAAGCACACAATACTGGTACTGAAACTGCCCGGGAAATCTCAAAAGCTGCCGCCAAGGTGGGCGCAGCTTTTTCAATTAAGCCCAAGGTTCCAGGATGTGCTGGATTGCTGCTGGTGCCGCCTTCGGTTTGGATAATATCAGCGCCAGCTTTCACTAATTCCTCAGCCAGTTGTACTTGTTGATCTAGTTCCAGGATGTGGGGAACAGTCACAGATAGAGTAATTTCTGGTAGCAAGGCACGAGTTTGGTGAGTTAGCGCTAAAACTTCCTCAGCTTCAAATCTCCGTCCTTGAGCGTAGAAAGAATCAAAATTCCCAATTTCAATCAAATCTGCACCAGCTGCCACAGCTTGCACAAATTTTTCTGGCTCTACTGCTGATACGCAGATTGGTAAATTGGTCAACTTTTTCGCTAATTTTACTAAAGCAGCATCAGCAGCGATATCAACAAAAGTAGCACCGCCCAGATCGGCGGCTTTGATAGTAGCGGCGACGCGATCGCTATCAAAGTTATTTAAACCGCTGATCGCTTTCAGAACACAGCGGTTGGCAAAAGCACGTTGAAGAGATAAATGCATTGTCATACTTCGTTGTTTGAAGCTACGAAAATTAGGTATATTCTACCGTCACGAAGTTGTCCTTTGTCATTTGTATCCCTTATTTCCCTTGTCTTCCTTTGCCATTCCCCAATTCGGGCGGATATCGAAGGGTAACTTAACTGTAAAAGTGCTACCTTTACCTAATTCGCTTTGCACATCTAAGCTACCGTAGTGTGCTTGAACAATTGCTTGAGCGATCGCTAATCCTAACCCAGAACCGCCAGTGCTGCGAGAGCGATCACTATTCACTCGGTAGAAGCGATCAAAAATCTGCGTCAACTCTGGTTGGGGTATACCAATTCCTGTATCTTGCACCTGAATCACGGCATAATGATCACTGCGGCCTAAGCAAACTGTTACCTTTCTTCCTGATGGGGTGTATTGAATGGCATTGACAATTAAGTTAGAAAATAGACGGTAAAGCTGATCTTGATTGCCAGTAACATTCAGTGGATTGGAAACCCGAATCGAAGATGTGAGTGTAATATTAGATGCGATCGCCAAAGCTGCAAATGCTTAAAATTACAGCCATAACCAGCGCGTACCACAATGCGAAACGCAAGCGAGTTTGCTGGAATAGTTGATTTTGATTCATAAGAAGATATTATTGCAGCCATGCAGTTTGAAGCTATGGAAGATAGTTTTAAATTTGAGAAGACAAGTAGAGTGTTATATCAATCCTGTAGATTTTGGGAAATCTTATAGGTAATAGCCTGATGGAGATTTTGATATGGATTACACCAGAAATAGCAACGCCAAAAAATTGACTACAGAACAAGTAAATATATTAAATCAGGTGTTTGATAGAGCGAGAGAGTTCGAGGTGCTAGACATGATTGAATATATTTGGCACGAAGCATCGAAGTTTTACTCATCTCCAAGAGTACACAAGAATTTAAGCGTCAGCTTTTGGGACAAAGATTTAACCCAGTTAGGTAAAAATGGTCAGCCGATTTATGTAGCAGCCTTCTATATGGGATGTGAATCTCATAATGAAAATCTGGAGATAGACAGTAATTATATTTATGTTTCTCTATCACCTAAAAGCCTTGCCCGTCTCAGTAGAAGAACCAAGCAAGATTGTTGGGTCTTTCTGGGGAAACAAACAGGTATTTTAAACTCTCCTCTTTGTCAATGGACTAGTCTTCCTGATTGGCGTTTTTTGCCTATAACGAGGATGGAACAAGCATCAACTTTTCTTAATGAACTCAAGGAATTTGTAGGTGTTTGATCACAAATAGAAAATCTTGACGCTCGCTTACCCAAAATGTTTAGAGGTTTTGGTATTGTTGTGGAAAAAAAACTTAGGATGATGCTGTAAGATTCAGAGGATAACCAACTCTATGCAAAGTTTCAATTATATTTTCGCAACCACTATTGGTTAGTTTGCGCCGCAGCAACCGCATTTGAGCAGCTACCACATTACTCACTGGTTCTGCACTGACTTCCCAAAGCTGATTGCGAATTTGTTCTGTGGTGACAATTTGGTTTAGGTGCTTCATAAAATACTCTTAAAAATGAAATTGGGATGAAATTTAGAAATGGCAAACTATAAGAAGATGCAATGTCTGGTAGGGGCACGGCACCAGTAAAATTATTTGAGGAGCCGAAATATTGTGGACGCCGTGCCCCTACAATTCGTCTTATCACTAATACATTAACAATGCATCGGCTTGCAATAAGAAATTAAAAACGAACCGCCAAGTATGCCAAGTACGCTAAGGGAACTTAGACTTACTTTTTGTACCAAGCTGTTCGCCACTGTTTCATTTGGTTAATTTCTGTATCTTGTGCTTTGATAATTGCTTGAGCTAAGTTTCTAATTTCAGAACGCTGCGATTTTTGCAAAGCATCTTTGGCCATAGTCACAGCTGCTTCATGGTGCGGAATCATCGCGTTGATAAAACGTAGGTCAAATTCTGCATCAGCTGCGCCTAAGTCCATGTTCATCATCATGGATTGCATTTGCTCGGATGACATCTCCACAGTCTGACTCTGTTGAGCATCATAAGCCATTGGTTTATCTCCAGCTTTGGGATACCAGGCTGTGCGCCAGTTTTTCATCTGGCTAATTTCTTGGTTTTGTGCTTTGATAATGTCGCCTGCTAGCTTTTTAATTTCTGGGCGTTTTGATTTTTGCTGTGCTTCCTTGGCCATGAGAGTTGCTCCCTGATGGTGCGGAATCATCGCATCAATGAAGCGTAAATCATAGTTAACATCGGCTGGGCCTAAATCCATAGCCATGCTGTGATTCATGCCATTACTGTGATGCATTCCACTGTCGTGGTTCATCGGTTGCTTGTCGCTAGTATCAGTAGCGGTGGTAGTAGCGTTTGGTGCTTGACTTCGGTTCTGAGACTCAGTTGTGGAACAAGCTGTTAACACGCTGCCAGAAAAAGAGGCGATCGCTATCAAGCTTAATGCCAAAAAATTGTTTTTCAAAGTCGGGAGTTGCATAAGAACGGTCTCAATAGTTTCCTGATTTCATTAAGCAATCTCTAGTTGGGTGGAGAGTCAAGCCCTCTGATAATTTTTCCTGAGATAATTGCTGATAACGTGGTTTTTTCACTCAAGTACATAGTTTGACAGCCAGAAATGAAATTATAGGGAAATCAGCAGTGAGTGCTTATTTTGCACAAATCCGAATAAGAATAAAAAACTACAGATGAACACCGATATTTATCTGTGTTCATCTGTGTTCATCTGTGGTTCAATATCCAAACAATCTACGGCAATTGCCAAATCTTAATAGTTTTATCTTTGCTACCGCTAACTAAGGTTTTGCCATCAGGACTAAAAGCGACAGCGTAAATCTCTGCTGAATGTCCTTTAAAAGTGTGTATTGCCTCGCCTGTATTCAGTTGCCAGACTTTCACCGTCTTGTCATCACTGCCACTGGCAATATATTCGCCATTGGGGCTAAAGGCGATCGCATTCACATCGGCTGTATGTCCCACAAAGGTGCGGATGTATTTCCCTGTATTTAGGTTCCACAGTTTGATGGTTTTATCATCGCTGGCGCTGACTAATATCTGGCCATTTGGGCTGATAGCTAAAGCATTGACATCTTGGGAATGACCGCGAATAGTATATATTTCCTTGCCAGTTTTTAGCTGCCAAATCTTGATAGTTCTATCGGCACTAGCACTGGCAATTTTCTCACCGTTGGGGCTGATGGCAACAGACAAAACTTCTCCTGTATGCCCCTTCAAGGTACGAATTTCTTTTCCTGTGTGGAAATCCCAGATTTTAATAGTTTTATCGTAGCTGCCACTGACTATAGTTTGACCATCTGAGCTAATGGCAACAGAATTTACTAAGCCTTGATGCCCTTTGATGGTGCGGATCTCGTCTCCGGTGTTGAGATTCCAGAGTTTGATAGTTTTATTTTGGTAACCTGCGATCGCAGTTTGAGCATCTGGGCTAATTGCCACAGTATAAACCCAGCCAGAATCAGCTTTGAGGGTGCGGATTACCTGTTTTTGTTTGAGATTCCAGATTTTAACGGTGTTGTCATCGCTACCACTAGCTAATATTCCTTCTTGTCCGATAGAAACTTGAGGTAATGGCAAAGTTGCCACATTTGTTTGTTTATCTTGGGAAGTACGAGATGAGGGAATCGGGCTAAAGGCGAGGGAATTGACTTCGCCCTCATGTCCAGTCAAGGGCAAACTTTGCCAATTTAGATATCCTCCTAATCCTACAAGTAGAATTGCACCAGCCATTAGTAGTTGATATGGCAACAAGTTTTTGGGCTTAATTATGTTGCTAATAGTAGTTGAAGCTGTCAGATTAATCCCTGAAACCTTTGATTTGACTACACGATCCTGTGGCACAGTTGCTGGTAGTGGTTGGTGTGGTAAATCTTCCAGAACTGCGTTTGCTGTCTGATAGCGATGCTCAATATCTTTTTGTAATAGCTTGTCTAAAACTCGGTCTAATTGTGCAGATATTGGATACTTTAAATGTTCTCGCCAGTTTGCTACCCAGCCATAGCCTGCTTCCATATAAAGATGCGATGGATGAGTTCCTGTTAACAGCGTAAAGCAAGTTACACCCAAACTGAATAAGTCGCTAGCTGGGTAAGCACAACCATACTTCATTTGTTCTAGTGGTGCGTAGCCATAGGAACCAATGCTGGTACCTGTATGTTCCAAAGAGTTTACTGTTAATAGCTTGGCGACACCAAAATCAATCAATACTAAATTTCCCCCTGTTCCTTTGGAGTGAGGGATGCGACGCATAATATTATCTGGTTTAATATCGCGGTGAATTACTTGATTTTCATGAACAAAATTTAAAACAGGTAATAATTCGGCTAAAAGTTCCCAAATTTTTGCTTCACTAAAAGTTCCCTGCTGTTGCAACTCTTGTCGTAAACTTTGTCCTTGGATAAACTGCTGTACCAGATACAGATAGCGATCTTCAGCAAAGTAAGCATACAAAGTGGGAATTTGAGGATGTTCTCCCAATTGTTGCAAACGCCGTGCTTCTTCGTGAAACAGTTCAGTTGCTTTATGTAGGGCGTTAGTTCCTTGAACTTGAGGCGCTAGCTGCTTAACAACGCAATGCTCTTTGAGCTTATCTTCGTCTTCTGCTAAGAAAGTTCTGCCAAATCCGCCGCCTCCCAGTGGTTGAATAATTCGATAGCGATTCCGCAGCAGGAGTATAAGTTTTATCCCACAACTCTGGCAAAAATTAGTGTCGTGTGGATTGATGGGTTGATTGCAACTGGGATTGAGGCAGTAGCTCATAGTTAAGTATCTATCAGCCATTGTAATCTATGATAAATACTTCCTGTGCATTTATTCGTATTTGCGATCGCTATTTTATTAAATCTATCTTCAAAGTAGACTGCCGCTAATTTACGAAAATGTTAAATTTATCAGAGCAATATCCTCAGTAGGGCATTGATAACATGGACCCTATCTCCGCTACTATCGGCTTTATTGTGGGCTTAATTGGCTTTATTGCTAGCACTGTGCAAGTTCTGGACTATATAGACAAACGGCGTGAGAAGCAGCTAGCAGTAGAACAGTCAGAAAAGACAAAACCGACTCCACAGTTAAAACCTCAAATCTCACATCGCGTTGATTGGGGCGAAGCAGTTGATGTCTCAGTTTTTTATGGTCGCGCTGAAGAACTTGCCAAATTGGAAAAGTGGGTTGTGCAAGAACGCTGTCGTGTAGTCGCAGTTTTGGGGATGGGGGGAATTGGCAAAACTTCTTTATCTATTAAGCTGGCACAAAAGATTCAAGGGGAGTTTGACTATGTTATCTGGCGCAGTCTCAGGAATGCGCCACCTATCCAAGATATTCTGGCAGACTTGATTAAGTTTATCTCTTATCAACAACAAACTGATTTACCCCAGGATGTGGGAGAGAGAATTTCTTTACTCATTGAGTATCTGCGCTCATCACGCTGTCTGCTGATACTAGATAATGCTGAGTCAATTTTTCAGTCAGGTGCTTTAGCATATCGAGAAGGCTATGAAGCTTATGGCGAGTTACTCAGACGCATTGGTGGTACAACTCATAAAAGTTGCTTAATCTTAACAAGTAGAGAGAAACCCCAAGAAGTTGCTGCATCGGAAGGAGAAACTTTGCCAGTGCGGGTTTTGCAACTGACTGGGTTAAAAGCGGTGGATGGAGAAGAAATTTTTCATACTCAAGGACTGTCAGGTACAAAAGTAGAACAAGTTAAACTTATCGAATTTTATAAAGGTCATCCGTTAGCATTAAAAATAATTTCTACCACAATTAAAGAATTATTTGATAGTAGTATTTCGGCATTTTTATCACAGGATACTGTAGTTTTTGGGGGTATACGCCAACTTTTAGACCAGCAATTTCATCGCTTATCAGATTTAGAAACAGAGGTGATGTATTGGCTAGCAATTAATCGGGAAGCTGTAGGAATTGCGGAATTACGCGAGGATATTGTTGCCTTACCATCCCAGTCAAATTTGATGGAGGCGTTGCAGTCATTAGTGAGAAGGTCGCTGATCGAAAAAAGTAATGCACTGTTTACGCTGCAACCTGTGGTTATGGAATATTTGAGCGATCGCTTAATTGCAGAAGTAGCAGAAAATATCATTGGTGGGGAAATTGCACTTTTCAATCGCTATGCTTTGATGAAAGCGACTGCCAAAGATTACATTCGAGAAGCCCAAATTCGCCTGATCATTAAACCCCTTGCCGAAAGGTTATTTAATTTACTAGGAAGCAATAAAAAAATTGAAAATAAGCTAACTGAAATTCTCTCAACTTTACAAGATAAATTTAACCATCAACCGGGATATATAGGCGGTAATATTTTAAATTTGCTTTGCTACCTGCAAACAGATTTAAGCAATTATGACTTCTCTAATCTGACACTTTGGCAGGCATACCTGAAGGGTGAAAATTTGCAGCAGCTAAATTTAGCTAATGCTGCTTTAGATAGATCAGTTTTTACAGATATTTTGGCGACTATTTTCTCAGTAGCATTCAGTCCCAATGGCAAGATTATCGCGACAGGTGATGCTAATGGCGAAATTCGCCTATGGCAGATTGAAGATGGTCAACAAATTTTAATTTGTAAAGGTCATACAGGTTTTGTGCGGTCAGTAGCGTTTAGCCCTGATGGTCAAACTTTAGCGAGTGGTAGTGTTGACCAAACAGTAAAACTCTGGTCGGTTAAAGATGGGAAATGCATCCAAACTTTACAGGGACATAGCGATCGCGTAGAGTCGATAGCATATAGTCCAGATGGTCAACTTTTAGTTAGTGGCAGTCGTGACCAAACTTTGAGACTATGGTCGGTTAATACTGGACAATGCTTAAAAGTTCTCCAGGGACATACTAATGAAATTTGGTCAGTAGCCTTCAGTCCGAATTGTAAAGCTGTAGCTAGTGCTAGTTACGACCAAACAGCGAGGCTGTGGTCAGTCAGCGACGGTCAATGCTTGCAAGTTTTCCAGGGACATACAGATAAACTGCGGTCAGTAGCATTCAGCCCCGATGGTCAAATTTTGGCTAGTAGCAGTTATGATGCCACAATTAGGCTATGGTCGCTGAGTACTGGACAATGCTTGCAAGTACTGCATGGTCATAGTAATCGGGTATTGTCAATTAACTTTAGCCCTGATAGTCAAACTATAGCTAGTGGTAGTTACGACCAAACAGTGAGACTATGGTCAGTCAGCGACGGTCAATGTTACCAAATTCTGCAAGGACATAGCGATCGCGTCTGGTCAGTTGCATTTAGTCCCGATGGTAAAATCTTAGCCAGTGGTGGTTATGACCAAACAGTAAGGCTGTGGTCAGTCAGCGATGGTCAATGCCTCAAAGTTTTTCAAGGTTACATTAATGGTGTGGAGTCAGTCGCCTTCAGCCCCGACGGTCAAACCTTAGCTAGTGGTGGTTTCGACCAAAAAGTGAGGCTTTGGACACTCGATAATAATCAATGCCGCAAAACTTTAAACGGACATACTCAGCAAGTACGGTCAGTTGCTTTCAGCCCTAATGGAGAGATTGTAGCTAGTAGCAGCAATGACCGAACAGTTCGGCTATGGTCTTTGAGTTCTGGTCAATGCTTGCAAGTTTTAGTAGGACATACTCATAAAGTTCTGTCGATAGCATTTAGCCCCAATGGTGACATTGTAGCTAGTGCTTCTAATGACAGTACAATCAGGCTATGGTCAGTTAGTGATGGTAAATGCCTCAAAGTTTTACAGGAAAATACTAAGGAAGTATGGGCAATAGCATTCAGCCCTGATGGGCAAACTTTAGCCAGTGCTGGTTATGACCCAACCGTAAGGCTATGGTCAGCCAATGACGGTGAATGCTTCAAAGTTTTACAGGGACACACTGGCCAAGTTGGGCCAATAGCATTCAGTTCAGATGGGCAACTTTTCGCTAGTGGCGGTAATGACCAAACAGTAAGACTATGGTCGCTCAAAGATGGTAAATGTCTGAAAGTTTTCCCAGGACACACTAATTGGATTTGGTCAGTTGCTTTTAGTCCCGATGGTAAAACCTTAGCCAGTGGCAGTGATGACCAAACACTGCGACTATGGTCAGTGAATGACGGTAAATGCATTCATACTTTACAGGCACATATTAATAGAGTTTGGTCAGTCGCATTTCATCCCGATGGACAAACTTTAGCTAGTGGTAGCGGCGATGGGACGATTAAATTATGGAATGTTAACACTGGTGAGTGTCTCAAAACCCTGCAAGTTGAGAGACCTTATGAAGGCATGAATATTACCGGGGTTACAGGCTTAACCGAAGCCCAGATAGCTACGCTGAAAGCATTGGGGGCGGTGGAGAAGTAAAGCAAAAGAAATTATCTTTGTTGTTCGTGAATGAGTCTTTGACACTCGTGAACGAGTCTTTGATACTCGTGGATGAGTCTTTAATACTCATGAACGAGTCTTTGACACTCGTGAGCGAGTCTTTGATACTCGTGAATGAGTCTTTGATACTCGTGAATGAGTCTTTGATACTCGTGAGCGAGTCTTTGATACTCGTAGGCGAGTCTTTAATACTCGTGAATCAGGCTTTGAACTCCATTAATGAGCCTTTGATACTCGTGAACGAGTCTTTGATACTCGTGAATCAGGCTTTAATACTCGTGAATGAGTCTTTGATAAGTAATACCAATTCAAATAATGTTTGTGACAGATAAATTCTTTGTAGGGGCACGGCGTCAGTAAGATAATTTGATATACCAAAAGATTGTGGGTGCCGTGCCCCTACTCATCTGTCGCATTCTTTTTTCAAAATGGTATAACGACGCAAAATTAATTACAGTCATTGCGAGCGAAGCGTTCGCTGAAAGCGTTCCCGAAGGGTAGCAATCCCCGCCTTTGCGATTGCTTTATTTCGCTTCCCTTCGGGACGCTTCTCTACAAGAGGCTACACCAACGCGAACGCTACATTCGCAATGACATTGTGTAATTAATTATGTTTAACTACTTACTCGTAAATGAGTCTTTGATACTTAATTGCGGCGATCGCATCCGTTTTTAGTTCTTCAGTGCTATCTATTCAAGTAATTCAAACTCCTATCCCAGATTGAAGCTAGAGTTTTGAAGAGCAGTCTGCGTTAATATTATGCAATGTTTTGTTAAACATTATCTAAGAAACCTAGTTTTTATTTCATTTAACTATGCCTGTTAAACTCGGAGATACTGCTCCTGATTTCAGTCTACCTGCTCAAAACGGCTCAACGGTGAGTCTGAAAGATTTTCGTGGTAAAAAAGCTGTAGTCCTTTACTTTTACCCCAAGGACGACACACCGGGATGTACTGCTGAATCCTGCGCCTTTCGCGATCAGTATGAAGTGTTTAAAACCGTTGGCGCTGAAGTAATTGGCGTGAGTGGTGACTCCAACGAGTCACATCAGAAATTTGCTGCCAAGTATAATTTACCGTTTACTCTCTTGAGTGACAAAGGCGACGAAGTCCGTAAGCTATACGGTGCAAAAGCTGCTTTTGGTTTATTACCTGGACGCGTAACTTATGTAATTGACCAACAGGGAGTTGTGCAATATATCTTTGATTCAATGTTTAAATTTGAAGCTCATGTTGAAGAAGCGCTAAAAAAGCTGCAACAGCTTGCAGCTAAGTGAGGGTTTGGGGATTACAGAAGAAACAGATAGCAGGAGTATAGAAGTAATGGGGAGACAAGGTAAAATTATCCCTTGTCTAACTTGTCCTCTTATCTTCCGTACTCTTGCCTTCTTTGTGAGTTACTAATCTCTATAGGATTCATATCTGATTTTTGAACTACAAGCATTGCCCACCATAACCTCGATATGATGGTGGGCAATGCCCACCCTACTAGTTACTAGTGCTCAATGGCTTCATTTACTTAAATACGGTTTTTCCGAGATGGCAAAATTAGCATTGGCTGTTTTACCATTCTTGCTGTTGGCATGACCGTTTGTATGGCCATTGTTATGGCGGGGTTGAATCACACCATAACCGCCGTGGTTGCGTTCATAAATTACGTTAATTTCATTTGTTTCAGAATTTAGGAACATATAAAAGTCATGTCCTACCAGTTGCAGCTGTTCTAAAGCTTCTGCAAGAGTCATCGGTGGCATAGAGAAATATTTCGTGCGAACGACTTCGCTGGGGAGTTCAGGAGTGCGATCGCCAATTAAATCTGTAGCTACTGGTTCCGGTATTACTACCTCGTTAGTTGGTTGAGCTTGAGTTTTCTTATCTTGACGTTTTTCTTTATATTTGCGCAATTGACGAGCAATTTTATCTGCTACTAAGTCAATGCTGGCATATAGGTTTTCACTGCTTTCCTCGGCACGGATAACGCTACCATTGGCATAGATAGTGACTTCAGCCGCCTGTCTAGGATTAATTCGGGGATTGCGAGCTACGCTAAGGTGCACATCCACTTCATTTGTGATGTTCTGAAAGTGACTAACTGCCTTTTCTATTTTTTGATGCACGTAATCCCGAATCGCATCGGTGATTTCAATATTTTTGCCGTGGATGACAAGCTTCATGTAAACTCTCCCGCTCAATATTTATTTGATGTGAATTAGTTTTGTATGAAACGAAATTGCGGTAAGGTCTATCACTGCCGCCAAAACTATATCTGAAGCAATTTTATGTACTACCGATACGCCTACCATAATTGTTGTATCTTGACCTTTTAATCGCGCGTTCCCTTAATAAATTTCTCTATGTCTGCGCTGGTAGCCAACTGGTTGCCAGACATTTGGCTACCTATGAGAGATACCTAATTAAGTCAGCCTGAGCAGTAGTCCCCTGACTTGCCCTTGCTATCGGTGCAATGTTTACATAACTATGAATAGTTCTTTCTTTTTCCAGGGGTTGTTCGATTCGCATAGAGAAGAGTAGTGTTTTCGATGCAAACAATTTACTTTAGACGTCATCAGCCGTTACATTTCTTCCTGTTGTTTTGGCGTGATGCTTATTGCAGAGAATTCCTCCTAAAACCATTCAGGTTATATATTCAAACTAGCACTTTGTATTTTCTAAAGCGGGTTCCCTTGATGTTCCTTTAAAATCCTTTGCAAAGCTTGACATTTTTTGACTCATACCTGGTGACTCGAAATATAGTTTATCCCTACAACAGTTGATTTTTAGAGGAATCCGTAGTAAGCAAATGCATTTATATCGTTGTTTGTTATATAACCAAGGGCTATTACCTTACTTAGAAGCGCTGGCATGGCAAAGATCGCTGATGAGCGATCGCATTCACAACCCCAATCTGGATGACGTGTTAATTCTGCTAGAACATCCCCCCGTCTACACCTTGGGACAAGGAGCTAATGCAGAATTTCTCAAATTTGACCTTGACAAAACTAAGTTTGATGTTCATAGAGTTGAACGCGGCGGCGAAGTTACTTACCATTGTCCCGGTCAACTAGTGGGCTATCCAATTCTAAATCTGCAACGCTATCAAAAAGATTTACATTGGTACTTGCGGCAACTAGAAGAAGTTTTAATTCGAGTATTGGCAGTTTACGGATTGCAAGGTGAACGCATCCCTTCATTTACAGGTGTTTGGGTAGAAGGACGTAAAGTTGCAGCTATTGGGATTAAAGTCAGCCGTTGGATTACGATGCACGGCTTTGCCTTAAATGTCTGTCCTGAAATGGAAGGTTTTACGAAGATTGTTCCCTGTGGTATTGCTGATAAGCCTGTAGCGAATTTAGCCGAATGGATTCCAGGGATTACCTGCCAAGAGGTACGCTTTCATGTGGCACAGTCTTTTGCCGAAGTCTTTGGCGTGGAATTGGTCGAGTCAGTACATGAAGAATTTACTGTTCCAGAGTAAACCAACGGCGAATCAACTCTACCTGAAAGCGATCGCCTTCACCAACTTCTTCAATTAATTCCCGTTGCAATAGCAACTTGCGGGTGATGTCAGCATGGGGAAACTGTTGCGATAGAGTTTGATGAGGAGCGATCGCGCCTTCCCCTTGAGCGGCGATAAAGCGTAGAATCGCCCTACCATGTTCATCGACTTGGTTATTTTGGATATCAGCGAAGAATAAGCTACCACTCTTAAAAGCTTCGGGAATTGCTGCTTCCACATCAGCTAAAGTCGCCAACCTGCGAACAGAGGGGTCTTGCTCATTCTTGAGGGCGATAATTTCCGCACAGAGTAGTTGTACCAAAAACGGGTGACAACGGGTGAGTTTCAACACTCGCTCAACTGCGTCAGGTTCATAGCGCAGGGTAAAATCTTTCACAGGGCGCTCAATTAGTTGTCGCGCTTCCGCTTCTTTCAGGTACGAGATATGTACTACCTGCACATTTATGAGATAACTAGCCCAGCGTTGATATTCTGCGATCGTATGGGAACCAGCTAGCATCACCTTGAAGCGGGGACGATGCTGGATCAGGTGACGCAGCATTCCTAGAATATCTTGCTCATCAAAGCGTCCCTTGCTAATAGCGCTGTCGAGTACCTCGAACTCATCTAACATCAGCAAGGCGGTATTTTGTTCGAGTTTCTGTTCTACTGTATCTAGCCATTCGTCAAAGCTGGTAAAGGGGTCAGGGGTTAGTGCTTCGCGGGTTAGGGGTGGTAGGGTAACACTTTGCTTTTTTGCTGATTTCACCATTTCTCTTGCAAGGTTGTAGAGAAAACCTGCATGGTCGCTAGCTGATGAGGGTGCGCCTTGCAAGTCAACAAACATGGGGATGATGGTATTGGGCAGTAGCTTTCCCAGGTTATTAAGTAAAGAAGTTTTGCCCATGCGTCGCTGACCGTACAGTAGCAAAGGTGGGCGACGGCGGTCTAGGAGTAATTGCTCAATGCGTGTACCAATATCATTACGAGCTGTGAAAATTTCTTGTTCTTGTGTTAGGGGTATACCAATGATGTAAGGAGAGTCAATTTCTTGGCGGAGTTCAGTAGCTTTTTCCAGTTCCTCTCTATAGTTGGCTATGATTTCACGCCAACTTTTGGCAATAAGACGGAAACGAATTGTGTATTTGTCACTATTACGAGTCAATTCCTGCAAGTATCCCTCTAAACTGTCGGTTACAGCCCTGAGTGCTAGACGCTGATTGTAAGTACTTACTTGATTGAGTGCAGCATCCAAATCATTGCTAATGCGACTGAAAATATTTAGTAGAGTACGAACTGGGCTTTCAAGTTCCCCATTTGCCAGACTGCGATGAGCTTGACGGATAGCTTCTACATCCGTACAGCGTTCTAAACTATGTGCATCCAGTCCAATTTGGGCTGCTTGAACTGCCCAGCGTTGGGGACTAGTACTCAAGTATTTTAAGGCTGCTTTTCCTTCAACTTGGTTATATTCGATGATGAAAAGCAAATACTCATCTAAACCAAACAGATGTAAACGCTGATACTCATCCCAGAAAGCAGAGTGATAGCGAAATAAACAAGGACTTTTAGCATTACGTCTTTTATCTAATATATAGAGCAGATAATTCCATACTGTGAGAAATGGAAAGAAGAAGAAAGATCTCCATGAGTTAATAGTTACCCCCATGCCTGCCACAATACAAAATGCTAGACTAATTGCTACACCTTTACTAACGCCAAATGTCGCACCAATCACCACACTAACTGCTATACCTTTAGTCACACCAACCGCCATACCAAACGCCGTACCAGCCCCCATGCTCACCACCATGCTCATAACTATAGTTGCGATTGGTTTACCCAATATACATAGCACCAGACCTGATAGTAAATTAACCAGAATAGGCAAGATAAAGTAGCCTTGAATTAACAGCCGCCATAGTTCAACGTTCCGCCATCGTCGGTGTTTTAATAATGTAATTAAAGATGAGTCAGTATATAAAGCAAGGTCAATCGTTTTGAGATGGTTACGCCATGCTGAAGGACGAAACAAAAGCCAGAAAAGCAGTTGCAGGCTACCCAAGATCAAGTTAGAGTTCTGCTCAGGTTTATGAGTGTAGACATTGCGTAAAAAACCTGATGTTGGCATGTCGATTTTTCTGTTCCCTAGCTTTATCAGAGAATGGCTCCTTAGTGAACTACTACCTTGCTTCTAACAAGTCCAAGTTATTTTGTCATCTTTATGAGGAGATAAAAGCTTTACAGTTTATCGTTCATTAAGCTTCTATCTTTTTATAAATTTGATGATTATGCCTACGTATCACTGGAGTTGCTTAACAGCAATTAACTGATGTTTTAAAAAGCTGTGTAGTAAGTATAAAAAGATAAAATGCTTAACCAAGCACATTGAGTGTCACAATCTAGTAAAGTCTAAAGGTGAGAGCAAATCGCAATGCCGTTTCTTTAAAGCATCATATTTAAATCAACCTCAATTTTTATCCAAGTCAACTTTTCTAAGCCACAAGTCTGCTATTAGTCACCCATATATCAAAACTGTATTCATCCCTTACATCGGTTTAATAGAGGTGTTGAACTATAAAGAAAAATCATATCTATATTTTCTCTTAAAGCATAGTTTAAAGCGTCATTTCTAATTTAGAGATGAAAATGAGGAAAAAATATCATGATTACGGATCTCAAACACAAATTAAATGCGAGGAGCAAGTACCAGTTAGAAAGGGGTAACTTGTCGGGTGATGTAGAAGTTTTGATTCGCACTCAAAGACCACCAAACCATGACCAACAGAAGCAAATGCGTGAGGCAGGCTATAGGCAGAGAACTCGCGTAGGTAATGTATTAAGTGGTGTAGTAATTGACGTTTGCCATCTAGAAAATCTAGCTAAGTTACCTTTCGTTCGTAAAATTGAACTTTCCACCCCGATGTTTCAAGAGTCATAAAAACTGAGTAAGGAAGGTTTTTATGAAAAAAATTGACCCGCGATTGCGGTACATGATAAGTCAGCAACCTGAAATACTAGAATATTCTGAAACCTGTCAGCTACCAGAGATGGTGGCTGTTTTAGTTCGTTGCAACCGTAGTTTTCATCTGCAAAGCTTGCTACAAGCTGGTATGAATGTGTATAGCGTTATTAAAGGCTTTTACACAGTTGTCAGTGGCGAAGTCCCTGAAGATGCTTTGCCAAAGCTGAATGAATTAGAATTTGTAGTGCAGGTGGAAGCTTCGCGTCCAATGTTAGAAGAACTCAACATCTCTGGTGTAGAGACAGGTGGAAAGGACGTACACAATTACGACATTCCAATTAAAGGTGCTGGGGCAATTGTTGCTGTTGTGGACGGGGGCATTGACTATACTCATCCTTGTTTTCTAGATCAAAAAGGTTTGTCACGTATTCTGTATTTGTGGGATCAAGGTGCAAAGTCAGAAGTTCAACAACAGCAAAATTTAGAGGAAGAAGAACTATTTACATCGGATGCAAAGGTAAGGTATGGGCAAGAATATACCAAAGCTGATTTAGATAAAGCATTGACTTGTTTGCAACAGGGTAAAAATAATTTTGAGCTAATTTCTCACACAGATAATAATGGGCATGGAACTCATGTCGCTGGAATTGCTGCTGGAAATGGTTTTGCTAGTAATGGTGAGTTCACAGGAATAGCACCAGAAGCAGATTTGATTGTGGTTGTTTATAAAAAGGAAGAGAGAAGTAATACTCTTGGACGGTCAGCACGAGCTGTGGATGCACTAAACTATATTGTTCAGCGTGCAAATAGTCGCCCTGTTGCGATTAATATTAGTCAAGGAATGAACGGCGGTGGACATTCCGGTGAAACTGTACTGGAGACTGCTATAGATAATTTGGCACGGCAATCCAATGTTGTGATAGTCAAATCAGCGGGCAATGAGCAAGATAAGTGCATACATGCAGGTGGACAAATTGCTCAAGAAGAACTAGTGTCATTAGAATTAGAGGTTAGTTCTTTCGTTTCTGTCGATAATATCCTCGAACTGTGGTACGAAAATTCAGAAGAGCAACAAATAAGCGTAGCTTTACAACCACCCGATAGCGATCTAATGCCTTTTGTAGAGCCTGACGAGGAACAACATAGTTTTGTAACATCAAAAGGCAACAAAATCACAATATACTCAGAGCGCAATGCTGATGAAACAGGCGATACAGTAATAACTATTATCTTCTCAAAAGGGAATGCAAGCTGTATTCAACAAGGAAAGTGGAATTTGCTGCTGCGTGGAGAGCAGGTGCAACAAGGACGTTATGATGTATGGATTGAGCGGAATCATCGTCAACAACAGATTAAGTTTTCCCCAGCCTGTGCTCTAGACACATACACAATTACAACTCCTGGCAATGCCAAGCGAATCATTACTGTTGGTTCCTATATAACTCGTCCCATAAATGGCTACACAAGCCCACCAGTTGAAGAAATATCTTCTTCAGGTATATCTTCTTTCAGTAGTTGCGGTCCAACACGCTATGGCTCGCAAAAACCAGAAATTACTGCTCCTGGTGAATGGATTATTTCTACCCGTTCCGTTCATTGTAATAAACATTCCATCTCCAATAATTTGCACACAGGAAACTGTGGTACAAGTATGGCAGCACCTCATGTGACGGGAACAGCAGCTTTAATTTTAAGTGTGTGTCCAGGTTTAAATTGCGAGCAGGTGAAGCAAATATTAATGCAAACCGCACGATTAGATGAGTGGACTTCAACTTTACCTAATCATACTTGGGGCAGCGGTAAATTGAATGTAAAAGCGGCAGTTGAATGTGCTCGTGAATGTGCCAGTAATTTTATGTTTCCGAAAATTAGCAATGTACAAATCAGCGGAGCAACACTTTCTTGGCAAACTGACATGCTGACCACAGCAATTATACGCTTTCATACTGAACCAGGCAAGCTAACTCTTGGCAAGCATCTTGGGCAGCAGAATATAACCATACTGACAAATAATCACACAGTTACTCTCAATCAACTGTCTCCTGGAGAAACTTACTATTGTGAAATAGTAGTTTTCTCAAAAGATGGGTGGTGGACTGTAGATGATAACATCCAAGACCAGGGCTTTGCAGAATTTTATATTGTACAAGTTTAAAAGTAATTGATTTAAATATATAGACACAGAGAAAAGAGGTTGCAGAAGAATTAATTGTCGAGGATTTTTAGCCGCCTTTAAAGCTCAAATTCTAACACTAATTGCTAAAAGACATTTTCAGCCCTCGCTTTCTCTATCCAAATCAATAAGAAAACGGCTTTATCTGTCTTATAGCTTCTTCGCGCCAATTCTCATCATCTTCTCCTTCTTCTAGAGTAAATAATCTTTCCCGACATAGAATTTGCAACAAAATTGGCAAACACTGACTTTGAGTTAAAATCCACTCTACATCGTCATCATCAAAAGAAATTGGGGAGCTGGCTATTAATTCCCGCGCTTCTTTTTCTGTCAACGCTTCTAAATATGCGGTGTAGCCGAAAATATTGAAGAAAGGCGAACTATGTCCTGTATTGTGCGCTAGTTCAATTGGTGATTCGGGGGTAGCTAAAATAAACGCCAGATTTCCACCTGTAGAATTAGTCGCCAAGGAACGCAAACTTTCCCAAAATCCATCATCTAATTCTGGGCAGCGTTGTAATCCCACGCCAATTTCATCTAATAAGATGACTGTGGGTGTATGCAAGTTGTCGCTGACTACATCCATGAAATAATCTAAATCACAAGGTGTCGGTACTTGCATTTTCAAGGCTTCTAGGATGCACTTTAGCAACCCCTCTCGATTCTGCATTCGTGCGTCTTGCAAGTCTATGAAAATCCACTGGTAATTTTCTGGCTGTGGTAGCCAATCAGATTTTTGATTGGGACGCAGCTGTTCTGTTGGGGTGGTGGTAATGTTTTTCAGGTAGTATAGCAGAGATGTTTTACCGCTGCGCTTTTTACCGATGATAGCGGCGTTTTGCAGGGGATGGCGTTTGAGTAGATTGAAGAGGCGTTTTAGTTCTTTCTCTCGTCCAAAAAAGTAACGCGGTTGTGTAATGGGTGGACCAGTGATGAAGGGTGAGGCTTCGCCGTTGTGTGGCTGGGGTTGAGGCGGTTGAGTTTCCGCTTCTTTGGATGAAATTGCTTGCCAGTCTAATCCCAATTTGCCGCTAAGTTCTACAAAATTGAGGTAATCAACAGGTTTTCCACTAAGAAAGTTTTTAACGGTCGATAAAGAAATTCCTACTTCATTAGCTAACGATTTCTGGCTAGGATAGCCATTACGCTGAAGTGCTAGCTTCACTTTTTCAATATACTCTGGGGCTACTCGAAGCGATCGCGCCATTACTCCTAATGAAAACTTGTTTATATTTTAACTCTTTTGAGAGCAACTCAAAGTCAGCGATAAATTAGCTATCAGTCAACTATATCTCAATACATAGTCATTGTTGCTTCCAAGCTAGGTGCTGATCTAATTTATCAAGAACGCCACAGGATATATGAGGAGAGACTCCGCCAAGCTAGTGCAGCATTTAACCTTGCTTTTGCAATGACAACGATTAGTGCGATCGCAGGTTTTGCTGGTATTATGCTACTGTTTTCCGGCAACATCTCAGCCGGAACTATCACAGCCGCAAGCGGTGGGATTTATGGTAGTGTTACAGCTTCATGGCTAAAACTGGCAAAAGATAGTAATGACAGGCTAGATGAGGCTGCACGAGCATTAGAAGCAAAGTCCTGAGTCAGAATGCTGCTTTGCTAATGAGGATAAAAAGCTCATTCACGAGTATTAAAGACTCATTCACGAGTATTAAAGACTCGTTCACGAGTATCAGAACCTCATTAATGAGGATAAAAGCCTCATTCACGAGTATTTAAAACTCATGCATTAATATATAAAACTCGTAGACGGTATTAGAACTGCGTCTACGAGTAGAGGAATCCGGCTTGATTTTTGAAAAAATTCCGTACACTTGAAGTTTAATTGTAGGGTTTTGGTAGGCAGTGCCCACCCTACGTCTAGGGTGCCGGATTTTAGCGGCGAAGGTATTGAATTAACTACTTACTCTCAAGTTTTTACAGCGCACAACTTAACTCGCCGGCTTTTTGGGTAAAGCGGCGATTTTCACGATAGTCTACAGGACAATCAATTACCGCAGGTACATCTTGAGCTAGGGCTTCTTTGAGTACGGGAATTAAATCGGTAGCAGCTTCAACTCTGTAACCTTTTAAACCCATGCTTTCGGCTAATTTAACAAAATCAGGATTACCAAAGCGGACAAAAGCTGACTGTCCTGGGCCGAAATGATTTTCTTGCTTCCACTCAATTAACCCATAGCCACCATCATTGAAAATTAAGGTGACAAAAGGAGTACCTACACGCAAAGCTGTTTCTAATTCCTGGCAATTCATCATAAAACCGCCATCGCCAGTTACAGCTACGATTTTGCGGTTAGGATGTACGAGTTTTGCGGCTAAAGCACCAGGAATTGCAATCCCCATTGCAGCAAAGCCGTTGGAAATAATGCAAGTATTGGGGCTATGGCAATGATAATGGCGGGCCATCCACATTTTATGTGCGCCGACATCAGAGATGACAATATCATCTGGGCCCATGACTTGTCGCAAGTCATAAATTAATTTTTGCGGTTTGATGGGGAACGCATCATCATAAGCGTGTTCTTCATAGTCGGCACGAATATTTCCCCGTAAGCTGATAGCGTAGGGATTAGGTTTACCTTGTCTGTCTGCTAATTTTAAGATTTCAACCAAGGAATCAGAAATATCACCAATTACTTCTGCACAGGGAATATAACTACTATCAATTTCTGCCGGACTAAGACCAATATGAATAATGGGAATTTTGCCGTCAGGATTCCATTTCTTCGGTGAGAATTCGATTAAATCGTAGCCAATAGCAATTACTAAATCTGTGTTATCGAAGCCACAGGTAATAAAATCCCGTTGTTGCAATCCTACTGACCATAGGGCCAAATGATGAGTATAGGGAATAACGCCTTTGCCCATAAAAGTATTGGCAACAGGAATATTCATCTGGGTAGCAAATTGCGTTACAGCATCACTAGCTTGGGCACGGATAGCACCATTACCTACTAAAATTAATGGATTTACTGCTTGAGAAATTGCGGCTGCGGCTGCACGAATACTAGCAAAAGATGCATAGGTTTTTTCAATATTATGCTTATGCAAGGGTTTGCCTTCTACAGGCATAGCAGCGATATTTTCTGGTAAATCAATGTGAACTGCACCTGGTTTTTCGCTTTGCGATCGCTTAAATGCTTTGCGCACAACTTCTGGTGTAATACTGGGGCGGACAATTTGTTTATTCCACTTAGTTACAGGGGCAAACATTGCCACCAAATCCAAATATTGATGGGATTCGATGTGCATTCTATCTGTTCCCACTTGTCCAGTAATTGCCACTAAAGGTGCACCATCGAGGTTAGCATCGGCTACCCCAGTCATCAAATTGGTTGCTCCAGGGCCAAGAGTAGAAAGACAAACTCCGGCTTTTCCCGTCAGGCGTCCATAGACATCCGCCATGAATGCTGCACCTTGTTCATGGCGGGTAGTAATAAATTTAATAGAAGAATGTTTTAGGGCTTCTAAAACATGGAGGTTTTCTTCACCAGGAAGTCCAAAAACATATTCTACTCCTTCATTTTCTAAACACTGTACTAATAATTCTGCCGTATTCATTTTATTTCCTCAATTTTGTCATTTGTCAATTGTCAATTGTCATTAGTCAATTGTCATTTGTGATTTATCCAATGATTAATGACTAATTATTTAACCCACACAGTTTTAACAATGACTAATGACCAATGACTAATGACTAATTATTTGACCCACACAGTTTTAACATTGACAAACTCAAGTATCCCTTGGATACTCAATTCTCTGCCATACCCAGAACGTTTAATGCCGCCAAAGGGTAAGCGAGGGTCGGATTTCACCATACCGTTGATAAATACCGAACCTGCTTCGATTTCCTCAACTAAGCGATCGCGTTCTTGGTCGTTGGTAGTCCAAGCGCTTGCGCCTAAGCCAAAGGGTATGGCATTTGCTAATTTAATAGCTGCATCAATATCTGGGACGCGGAATAGTAAAGCTACTGGCCCAAAAAATTCTTCTTGGGCGATCGCACTATCTTGGGGGATATCTGTAACGATCGTCGGTGCATAGTAATTGCCAGGACGATCTGAGATAGGATGTCCACCCGTGAGGACTTTACCACCGCTTTTAGTGGCAGCTTGTACTTGTTGGTCTAAATCCTGAAGAATACCAGGAGTTGCCAGCGGGCCTAAGTCGGTGTCTGGTTGCATAGGATCGCCAACTTTTAAGGACATGAATTTATCTAACAACAGTTTTTCAAATTTATCAGCGATCGCTTCTGCAACAATAAAGCGTTTCGCTGCTATACAAGATTGCCCGTTATTTAACATTCGTGCTGTAGTAGCTGTGACAACTGCTGTCGTTAAATCAGCACTTTCTAACACGATGAATGGGTCACTTCCTCCTAATTCCAAAACAGTTTTTTTAACTTGTTTTCCCGCAGCCACAGCTAAAGATATACCTGCGGGTTCGCTTCCGGTTAAGGTAGCAGCTTTAACTCGCTCATCAGCCATTAAATCGGCAACTTTAGCAGCACCGATTAACAGAGTTTGAAACACACCTTTAGGAAAACCTGCACGTTGAAAAATATCTTCAATTGCTAAGGCGCATTGGGGCACATTAGAAGCGTGTTTGAGTAAGCCAACATTACCCGCCATTAGTGCTGGTGCAGCAAAGCGAAACACTTGCCAAAAGGGAAAATTCCACGGCATGACTGCGAGAATTACACCTAATGGCTGGTAGCGAACAAAACTTTTGCTCGCATCGGTTTCTACAGTAACATCAGCTAAGAAACTAGCAGCGTGTTCGGCGTAGTAGCGACAGACAAGGGCGCATTTTTCGACCTCCGCGATCGCCGCCTTCAAAGGCTTGCCCATTTCCAGAGTCATCACTTTAGCAAATTCTGCTTTCTCTTGCTCTAAAATCTCAGCAGCTTTTTGTAGCCATTGCGATCGCTCTACGAAACTAGTCTTGCGGTAATGCTCAAA
The DNA here is from genome assembly GCF_002154725.1 of Nostoc sp. 106C. Classification (GTDB taxonomy): domain Bacteria; phylum Cyanobacteriota; class Cyanobacteriia; order Cyanobacteriales; family Nostocaceae; genus Aulosira. Next base: position 61,279 of record NZ_MTAW01000202.1, read on the forward strand.
AGCCTGACCTGCTAAATCCAGTTTAGTGGCGATTTCTGTATCATTCAGTGACTCAAAGGTTTTGAGCGTCTCCCCAGTAGCGGGATTAATGGTGGCGATAGCCATTACCTGACCTCCCGTTCAAAAACAACTTGAGTAGCTTCTTAGTGTTACACAGATAAATTATGGAAGCTACCACCCAAATTGTAGTCTTTTCATCAAGAATTGGTGGCTTAATATTACAATTTCAAAATAAAAATAGAAATAAACTATACAATACACTCTGTATTTTTACTTATGATTTTTCCTACTTTAAGTAGCCATCATGAATGCCGTATATTAGTACACCCGAAAATCTATTTGATAACTCAGCATTCATAACTTAGACATAAAAATTCTTAGCTATTTTGCTTCAAAATAAGCATAGGAATTGAGTTTCCCATACATAGTCTTAAAAATTTTAATATTGGAACTACCTTATTTTCAAAATAGGTTAATAACAGTAAATATTATTAATCATATTTTGATAGCGATTCAGTATTTAGAAAAGCTAAATAATAGTTGAATTTTTCTAATTATAAAGAAGATAGTAATTAACTCATTGTTTCTTTGATGTTGAAAATAAGGTTGCCCCTTCATATAGACCTGTGTGATAAACCCAATTTTGCTCTCCATTGGTAGTTGTAACAATCCAACCGGGAAAATTACCGGGTGTACAAATATCTTTAGGAACGCTTACCGGAAAGCCACGACAGCTATCTGTCCAAACTTTTTGTTCCACCCAAAAGATTTTGAGGTTGGCAGGGGGTGTTTCTGTGGCAGGATAGACATCTTTCAATACACCTCTGACCAATTTTCTAGGTAAACTTTCTGGGCCATTCAATTTCAAACCGCGTCCGGTTGCTACATGATAAACCCAGCGTTGCTGATAGCCTTGGGCGACTACTCGCCAACCAGGCAAACCAATCTCAGTACAAGCTGTTCCTGGTGGGGCAATATCTAAACAACCATTCAAAATTCTGGGTTCAGCACTCACAACTTGCAGCGCAGCTAATGGAATAGCTGTACGCTTGGACATATCTTGCAAAACGGCGTTTGCAGTTCCTTTTGTGAAATTAGGTGGTATTTTTGGATTGATTTGGCTGGCTGCAATATCAAATAAGGCTGAATAAGATAAACCTGTGCGATATACCCAGCGTTGCTTTGTGCCATCAGTGACAGTCACTTGCCAGCCAGGTGTTTTGGCAGCAATACAGGAGATTAAACCTGGCAAACCAAAGCAGCTATTATCCCAAGTTTTGTTTTCCACCCAGTAAATCTTGAGTTGGGAAAACGGTAAACCAGAACGCCAAGATGCTTCTTCTAAGACTTCATTAGCGATCGCAGGCGATAAACTTGCTCTAGCATTTAACTTAAAGCCATAATTTTGGGTTGCGTGATAAATCCAACGATTTTGTCTAGCTGCGATCGTGACTTTCCAACCACGCAGACCAATAGCGCTACAGAGTTGATCTAATGGTGCAACATCTAAGCAGCCATTGAATAAAGCTTCCTCTGTACGAAGAATCTGCACTTCTGGCTTAGGTACAAACGATCGCCAAGCCATATCTTGTAATATTTTGTCCCTGAGGGATGTTGGTAAACTTGCACCTTTTGTTTCTGGTTGAGTTTGTGCTGCACGACTAGGGAAGTTATTGATGACGAAGATGCTGGCTAATAAAACTGTCATCCAAGATTGAAGATACGCTCGCCGGGTCAATTTCTGCTCCTTTTTTACTGTTCTGTCACTGAGTTAAATTTGCTGGAAATTAGAGATTCTTAGCCTGCGTCAACTCAGTATATAAAGAATATTTCAGCTTTATGCCATGCATTTTATGCAACTTAGGAAGTCATTTTTAGTGACGCAGCTAAATAATAAAACTCATTACCTAGGCTGGGATGGGCGTTGTAGAACTGAGAATAACTTGTTGATCGCTGATTTAACTGCGATCGTAGTTAAGTAAGTGGGCAGGAAAATTCCTAAATATGTAACGAAAAGTTAAACAGAGCAA
>NZ_MTAW01000190.1 GCF_002154725.1 Nostoc sp. 106C
CTTAGAGGGTGACAAGGCAACTCTAAGCTATGCAGGACAAAAATTTGAGAAGATAGTGAAGACAAAAAATAGGGAGCATTTTTGTGGCTCCCTGGAAAAAATATGTTTCCTGGATCTTACCAAAAAACCCTGCGTGCCCATCTGAATGAAAGCCAGTATCTAACCATACAGCTTCTGTTGTTATTGCTACAAGTTCATCGTCAGGTCAAACTCTCCGTTTTAGCTAGCGTCTTTCCCCAACCGATTCAATATGGCAGTCGCAAACGCAACCTACAAAGATTTTTGAACTTGCCTCGACTCAATGTCAAACTTTTGTGGTTTCCCTTGATAAAATATTGGATTAGACAAGTACAAACGGGACGGAACTTAAATCGAGATCAGCGTCGTCGTCTCCAGAGACTCAAACACCATAAATATGGATATTGGATGATCGCAATTGACCGGACGCAATGGAAAGGACGGAATGTATTTATGGTGAGCTTAGTCTGGGGAACTCATGCGCTTCCTTTGTATTGGGAGGTGTTAAAACAGGTAGGAAACAGTAATTTTCATACTCAAAAACGGCTTCTGAAAACAGTGCTGACTCTCTTGAAAAATTATCCTGTTTTAGTATTAGGAGACCGAGAATTTCACAGTCCTAAACTGGCTCAATGGCTTAATGAGCGGGGTGTATTCTTTGCCCTAAGGCAGAAAAAAGACCTCCATTTCCAATCAGCATTGAATGAGGAGTATCAAGTCCTTAAAAATCTTGGATTCAAACCGGGAATGTCTAAATTTTATCAGGGAATTTTGTGCAATAAAGGGGATGTATTAGGACTATTTAATCTGGCGGTCTATTGGAGACGAAAATATAATAATAAGGGAGCAAAAGAACCTTGGTATATCTTAACTAACCTTCCAACATTAAAACAAGCATTGGCAGTGTATCGTTGTCGTTGGGGCATTGAACAAATGTTCAAGGATTGTAAAACAGGTGGCTACAACTTAGAAGAAACCAAGGTTAATGAAACCCGTTTTTTAGCCTTAGTCTTGTTGATTGCGCTGGCTTATAGTTTGGCGACAATGCAGGGGCAACAGATGAAAAAATTAGGGATAGATATTTATGCTGGACGTATCCTAGAACACAAAGAACAGACCCCACGGCAGAGTGACTTTAGCTTTGGACTCTACGGACAAAGATGGCGTTACGGGATGGAATTATGGGCAGATTGGGTTCTGAGTCTGATTGCGCTCAAACCCCATAAACGGCTTTATTTTCAACGTGGTTTCTATGCCCTATCCCTTATGCAGCAACCTTTATAGGTAGGTTGTCACCCTCTGAG
>NZ_MTAW01000141.1 GCF_002154725.1 Nostoc sp. 106C
ATCTGGTCAATATCTTGTTACATAGCGGAAAATTTTGATGCCTACCTACTTACTAAACAAAAAACAGAACAATTATTTTGGAGGGGGCTTGGGGGACGCAACCGTCCCCCAATCGGGGGTTTGGGGGAGAATCCCCCAAATCTTGGTTTTTGTCCGACAGATGAGAACTCTGATCACCTTAACTGAACAGTATTGATCTATAAGTTGCTACAAAAAAAGGGGTAGACAACCCCACCCCTCTATCTAACCAGGAAACCCAAACTTTCTAAACCAGAACTTTAGCCAAAATTGGTTCCACATTGGTAGCAATTTCTGGAACGTACACTTGTGAAACGTAGTCTGCAATCATCCTGTCGGTGTTGAACAGTGGGGAATTTGTTTTAATTGATGCCTTCATCATCTGCACCCAACGTTGGGGAACACCTTGAGAGTTTTGCTCATAGTACAGAGGAACAATTTCTTCTTCCAACAGCTGATATAGCGATCGCGAATCTATGCGATCCTGTAATTCTTGATCGCTGGTGTTAGCATCTTCACCAATTGCCCAACCGTTAAGTGCTTTACCATCGCTGTCGGCTTTGTAGCCTTCGCACCACCAGCCATCAAGGACGCTGCAATTAAGACCACCATTAAAGCAGACTTTTTGTCCACTTGTACCAGAAGCCTCTAGAGGACGACGGGGGTTGTTCAACCAAACATCCACACCCTGCACCAGTTTTTGTCCGGTGTAAATGTCGTAATCTTCAATAAAGGCAACTCGGTTAATAATTGCTGAATGGTGACACCATTCCATCAATCTTTGAATAATCCGCTTGCCTTCTTCATCGGCTGGGTGAGCTTTACCTGCAAAGATAATTTGTACTGGACGATTGGCATTACCAAAAATCTTCAATGCCCGTTCTGCATCACGTAAAATTAAATCTCCCCGCTTGTAAGGGCTAAAACGTCGAGCAAATCCAATAGTCAGCACATCAGGATCGAGTAGGGTTTCAGTTGCTTGAATTAGTTCGTAACTTTCACCCCGTTGTTCCCGTGCTTTTTTGACTTTATAACGGGTGTAGGCAATCAATCTTTCTTTCAGCACTCGATGTCGCCACCACAGTTCCTCATCGGGAATTGCGTCAACTTTAGCCCACATTTCGGGATGCATGGCCTGAGTTTTCCAATCTTCTCCCAAATACTGATTGTACAAGTCAGCTAATAGAGGAGCAGTCCAAGTGGGCGCATGAACGCCATTCGTAATGTAACCAATGGGAACGTGATCTTCCGACTTTTGGGGATACAGAACTGTCCACATCTTCCGGGACACTTGACCGTGCAATTCACTGACGCCATTGCAAGCACGAGTCATCCGCAACGCCAAAACAGTCATCCCAAAGGGTTCCCAAGGATCGCCCAGTCTTCTCGCACCTAATGCCAAAAATTGCTCGCGGGAAAGTCGTAATTGCGGCCAGTAGTGCGCAAAGTAGGAGTCGATTAAATCCGGTGAGAAAACATCGTGTCCGGCGGGAACAGGGGTATGGGTGGTAAAAACGCAACGATTCCGCACCGTTACTTCGATGTCATAGAAAGATTTGCTAGTCCTTTCGATTTCTAAACGCGCAACTTCTAATGTACAGAAGGCGGCGTGTCCTTCGTTAAGGTGATAGACAGCAGGTTGAATACCTAAAGCATCCAAAGCGCGGACGCCACCAATACCTAATACGACTTCTTGGGCGATACGGGTTTCTAAGTTACCGCCGTAGAGGTGTCCAGTTAGCCAGCGGTCAATGGGATCGTTGTCTTCGCGATCACTATCGAGTAAATATAATGTGACTCGCCCTACTTGTACCCGCCAAATTTGGACTTTTACCAACCGTTGACGAACTTGTAATTGGACGATCAACGGTTCCCCATTTTGAGTTTTAATTAACTCAATTGGCATCCGTTGGAAGGGGTTGTCAATGTAATAATCTTCTTGCCAGCCATGACGATTCAAGCGTTGGCGAAAATATCCTTGGCGATACAGCAAGCCCACACCTACCATCGGTACGCCTAAATCCGACGATGATTTCAGGTGATCCCCAGCGAGAATGCCTAAGCCTCCGGAGTAGACTGGTAAGGATTCATGAATGCCAAATTCTGCGCAGAAGTAGGCTACTGGGTGTTCTTTGCTAAGTTGCGGTGCAACCCGACTAACCCAAGTATTTTGCTGAAGCAGATATTGGTCAAACTCGCGCGCTAAGGCTGAGACTTGTTTGAGATAAAAAGGATCTTCGGCTAATTGGGTCAGACGTTCGTAACTTGTTGATTCTAAAATCGCCACTGGGTTATGCCCACAGCGTTCCCATTCTTGGGGATCAATAGTTTGGAATAGAGCGATGCGATCGCCACTCCAACTCCACCAATAGTTATAAGCCAAATCTGCCAAGCGCTTCAGTGGAAAAGGTAACTTTTCACTTAAGCGTAGCGCTGCGGTAATTGCACTACTATTAGCCATACAACTCTAAACTCTCACTTAGTTTTTTCTATTTCACTTCACAACTGCTTCTTAACAATTGTTCTTCAGGTTGATTTCTATCGAGTCTTCTTTGATGAATCCTCTCCTGAAGTTGGAGCAGTTTACCCACATCAATTTTGAGCAATATTGAATGGTTTTCTTGTTTCTACCTTTTAAAAATTATCTCTGCTTTTGAGCATTTTTTTTATCAACTTCAGTCACATTATTTTAATCAAAATATTTTCTTGTTAATATTTATTGAATAATTGCAATAATCAACCACAATTTCATATTAAACCTGGATAGAAGCCAATTATTTTGCAGTTTATGGACAACATTAAAGTAATTTTTGACAAGCAATTACTGTAATTTTACTGTGACTTACGGTAAAAGTTAATGTGACTACAGTCACCTTAAATCATAAAGATTAAGCGAAAAAATTTTTATACTTACTTGGCAAAAGACACTTAAATAAATCAAAAAATCTGAAAAATTAGGATTAGTTGAACTTTTAGTACTTAGTTTTCAAATCTAAATTTAGTTTAATATTTAGTATTAAAAAATAATTACGTAAAATTTGCTTTAGTTAAACTTACACAATGACGAGGCTATTCATTCGTGGGCGAACAGCGTGTGGGGTTATGTCCTGCCAAAATAGGCGTAGAGATGTGACGAGGAGGAGACTGCTATTTTCGTGCTTGGTTATGGGCGATGCCTTCGGCGGGCTTCGCCTACGCCTATGAATGGCTGTCTTGAAAATAGGGAACTCTTAACAGGGAATTAGTGGCTCGAAGAAGGACAAATAGCCAATAACCCCAGTTACTACCCTGCGGGAAGACGTCCGGAGGGCATCTCCAAAGTCTGGCGACACAAAGCACTGGCTCCTCAATACCCAAGTTTCTTTACAGATCTCAAGCTTATGCTTTTTGGCTCACTTTATACTTAAGTAATAATACTGAGTCTCTGAAAATCATATTTTAACTCGTTAAGAATACTTTACTCAATACAGCAATTAGCTAGCTAATATACTGTTAATAACTTTATTATTGAGGCTATTACATAAAGATTGTATGAAATAACATAAGTAATGTTGTGGATTTTAAGCATTTATGTAAATCATTAATAAGACGTTTTTTAAAGTTACTTTCAGCTTTATGAAGTTTCTTCCATTAAGCAAAAACTTATCATGTTTTTTTAGCTAATTTAATTAATTAGTGTTGCTCATGCCATATCTAGTGTTTTATATTGATAAACACATAGATTAAAAAGTAGTTTCTATAAAGATTTTTAGAACATTCTATTGATATCTATATTTTAGATATATTTACTAGAAATAACATTTCAAATTTAATTAACAATAGTTTTCCAATTACCTATAGGTAAGGAAAAATTATTGAAATAAAATCAGATATCTGATTTTATTTACTTTTTATTAATTAAGATTTATAACAGGCTAGCCTATTAGCTTAATTCCTAGTAACCCAGACAAGTAAATTCTATTTATTAATGCACGATGGAACTATATACACCTAGTGAAATTGAACAACTCCAACAAGATCTACCATACTTAATAGAAACGTCCCAATGGTTGAAAACGTTTTTAGCTAAACCGCATCCTGATCTTGGTAGACCTGGACCTGTATGTCCATTTGTGCCAAAAGCAATAAAGTTAGATTACATTCGACTGAGAGTTATTCGTTCTCAGAATTTGGTTCAGCAACAAGTTATAAATATAGTTCTGCCTTACTTGAATACTTTCCTAGAGTTAGAACCAAAAGAGCAGGAAGATTCTTTAAACAAAGCGATATTGCTACTGTTTCCTGATATTAGCCATGAGGATGCTCCCAGACTAATTGATAGTGTCCAAAAACAACTTAAACCTTTATTTGTTGAATCAGGATTGATGCTTGGAGAATTTCACAAACGAAATCAAACCCCTGGTCTGCATAACCCTAATTTTCGTCCTCTTCGTAGCCCTATCCCCATGCTAGCTATCCGCTATATGGTTGAATCGGATCTTGCCTTTCTTCAGAGTGCAGATGATTTAAACCTTCGGATTCGATATCTCCAAGCTTATTTAAAACGCTTTGAACAAAGATTTAAAGATGAAACCAACTTCAAGAATGCTCATCAAGCATTAGCTTTAGCAAAACTACAACTGAAAAAGGAACCCTTAGTCATGTATTAATTTAATTGATTATTTTTTTATTATGAGTATAGTTAGTAAAAATTTAGAATATCAGCATAATATTCAGGTAGATAAATTGAATAATACTGATGCCACTCAAATCTTACATGAATGGCACAAAACTGAAACAATTCAAACTACAACTTTGTGTCTTCCTGAATTGTTTGAAGCACAAGTTGAGCAGACACCCAATGCGGTAGCTGTAATATTTGAAAGCCAGAAGTTAACTTACCGTGAATTAAATACCAAAGCTAATCAACTGGCAAACTATCTCAAGAAATTAGGAGTAGGACCAGAGGTACTTGTTGGTATTTGTCTAGAACGCTCTTTGGAAATGGTAGTGGGACTGTTAGGTATCCTCAAGGCGGGTGGAGCGTATGTGCCCTTAGACCCAGCATATCCTCAAGAGCGTTTAAGCTTCATCTTAGACGATACTCAAACGCCTCTAATATTAACTGTAAAACAATTAGCCAAGAACTTAGCTAGTAATCAAAGGCAAGTTGTTTGTTTAGACTCAGATTGGGAAATCATTGCTCAGAATAGCCAAGAAAATCCTGTAACTAAACTAACGCTTGATAACTTAAGCTATGTCATCTATACATCAGGTTCTACAGGACAGCCCAAAGGTGTAATGATTACCCATCGTGGTATTTGCAATA
>NZ_MTAW01000166.1 GCF_002154725.1 Nostoc sp. 106C
AGGGGGGAAAGAGGAAACTATAGTACCCAACGTATTAAATTTAACTGCAATTGCTCTGTTTAACTTTTCGTTACATATTTAGGAATTTTCCTGCCCACTTACTTATCTAATTTTCGCCTGTTTTATCATCTTCACTAATATCTACCTTGCAAAAACCAGGAATATACATTATTTTTTACTATTAGTATTTATCTCAGGAATGGCAAGGATATTGGTAATAAATAATTATCACTTTATGATACATAGGCTGTAGAAACATAATTCTATATCCTTGTTTCAGCGATTGGATAATACAAATTTCAGCAGTATTTTATAACAGTAGTTGGAAATATTTTGTTTTTAATGTTGTTGATTTTTTTAATTTAAATTCCTCACCACATAAGATTTGTCTATCTGATTAACAAGCATTGAAGATCGGTACTGCCAGCTAAATCAATTGTTCATAGACTATTGTGGTAATTGCTTAATTTAGTTTCTATAAATAGATTATCCTGAAAAAAACTCAAAATTCTGCCAAAATGCCAAAAAGACTCTGGTTTGTTTTGAGTCTCAGATCAAGCAGATTTTAAGTATTAAGCCTACGGACCTCCAGTTAGATAAGTAAATGAGCCTAAATAAATATAGCTGCTTTGGCATGGGCAAAGGAGAATGTGGCTTGGTTTAATACCACCTGCCTACTTACCCATAGGCTAAAATGCAGTTAACAAAATACCCCCAACTAATTATGGTAGTTAACTGATATGCAAAAGTAAACCACTATTACTTGGTCGCTAAATCAATTTTTGTAATGAGTTCCATAAATTACTGTAATTAAGATTACGAATTTTAAAAGTGCGAAATCATTACCAGAAATTACTTAAATGATAAGTATAATTGCGTTTTATTTCAAATAAAGCACTATATTCGCTTTCTGACTGGAAGCCTAGAGCTACACAAACAAAGCTCACCTTCATAGAGAAACGGTATAAATTAGTGTTTGTCGCATCTGTACAAAAACTATAAAATCCTTTTTCCTTCTAAGGTTTGAAGCATAACTCTCTCTCCAGACACAAGATGAGCACTGGGACAACTCCTATGGGGAATGGTAAACAGGGTAATGATTAATTGATCCCAAAATTCCCACAATAGAGAAAAGATCTAAGGTACGGTTATCTACTCAAGAAATCCCCCCTAAGCTTGCTGCCTAGGCAATATAAGACGCGGTACATTGAATATGTAGCCGACGAAGACTAATGTTACGAGAGCTACTGCCAATCAAAACTCGCTTGCTTGCTACGGGCTGGCGTTACCGACCAAGCACAACTCTCCTAGCAGCGTTGGGAGAAATCATCACCAATACCGTTTTTCAAGCGACTGTATTATGCGTAAAAAACTACAACTAGCGATCAAACCGCTGTTAAAAACTTTCTTTATCCTGAGCCTGGTGTTAGCTTTGGCACTTGGTCACGCCGATGGAGCATTAGCTGCCCGTAGTGGTGGTAGAATCGGCGGTGGTTCCTTTAGAGCGCCTTCCAGCCGCACTTACACACCTCGTACCTATGCGCCTCCTGGCGGGGGAGGATATTATGCTCCTTATCCTGGTGGTGGTTTTGGATTTCCTTTCCTGATTCCCTTTTGGGGTATTGGTGGGGGATTTGGCGGGTTGTTTACCATCTTAATTTTTCTTGCGATCGCTAATTTCTTACTCCAAACCTTCCGCCGCGTTACCAGTGGTGACACTACAACCGAAGAAGGCTACAGCAGCAACCCTTCTGTGTCTGTAACTCGTTTGCAAGTAGGTTTATTAGCTCAAGCTCGTGGCTTGCAAACCGAACTCGACCGCATTGCCGAAACTGCTGATACCAACTCCCCAGAGGGGAGAGCAGAAATTCTGCAAGAAACTAGCCTAGCTTTGCTCCGCCATCCAGAGTACTGGGTATATGTTGGTGGTGGTACACAACAAGCTAAGTTAAATTCTGCTGAGGCTCAATTCAACCGTCTCTCACTAGCAGAACGCAGCAAATTTAGCGAAGAAACGCTATCTAACGTCAACAACCAACTTAGAGCAGCACTGGCGAAAGAAGCTCTACCTGGTGCTGGAAATCCTGAAAATCCTACAGACCTCATTACCTCTGGTCCTGGAGAGTATATTATTGTTACCTTGCTGGTGGCAACTCTAGGCAAGTATGCAATTCCTGAAATTAACAGTGCTGATGATTTGCGTCAAGCTTTGCGTCAAATTGGTGGCATTCCTAGCGAGCAAACCTTAGCAATAGAGGTGCTTTGGACTCCTCAAGCTGAAGGTGATACTCTTACTTCTGATGATTTGTTAGCTGAGTATCCCGATTTGAAGCTTGTTTAATCAAATCAAGCTGCTACAGTAGCATAAAAACCGCTTGCTTAACGGCAAGCGGTTTTTTGTTTCAGTATAAGCATATTTAGCATATATCTTCCTTATCGATTTTAGTATAGCAAATTTAGGATCAGCAGTCAATTACATTTTTCCCCTGAAATGTTGTGTCATTGTTAAGAACTACCCTACAAAAAATATTCCATACTCTATGTGTGTGGTACTGGGTCAAATACCTGTTCGGCAGTCAAATTAAACTCTGGCAATGTTGGTGATATTATCCGGTCAGTACCCCGAAACTGACTAACTTGATATTCATCTTCAATGAGTTGATAAACTGAAATCGTCGGTTGTTTGGGATTACCGATAAACTTCTTAGCGCCTAATGCTGCATAGTCAGCAATCCAATATTCAGGAATGCCCATCGCTTCATAATCGGCAAGTTTCAGATAGTAGTCATCGCGCCAGTTAGTACTGACAACTTCAATTACTAAAGGAATTGATGCGCCATTAATAATAGTAGAAGATTTTTCCCAAAAAGGTTCGTCAGCTAAAGCCGCATCATTTAATATCAATACGTCTGGGAAATAACCTGATTCTCTTTCGGGTGGTTTGACGATTGCTTGATTGGGGATAAAGTAGGGGAGATTTAATCTCTCAAATTCCACAGATAGCTTTCTTACTAAAAATCCTTTTACTCTTTCATGTTTTCCTGTAGGCTGTGACATTTCGACAATTTCCCCATTGTGGAGTTCGTAGCGTACCCCAGCATTTTCTGGATACCAGGCGATAAATTCATCAAAGGTGACTATTTTTGGTAAGACTTGAGTCATAACAATTGAGGTTTTTCATGACTTAGGATGCTGAACTAACAGTTAAAATGCCAATTTATCAAATGAATAACTCAGCAATTTTCAAAGTTTCTAAAATTATAGGCAGAAAGTTTAAAACGAATTCCTCACGCGCTAACGACAACACGAAATCCAATGTAGAGGTTACGGATAACTGCTCCGACGCTGCTGCGATTCGCACTGCGACAGTATCCTGGAACGTGATACCAAGAACCACCACGTAGCAGATGAGATGTCTTATCTCCGCTAGTTAACCAAAAACTACCATCAGTAGGTGCGCCTTGGTAATTTTGATAATAATTATCTTGACACCATTCCCATACATTACTGTGCATATCGTATAAACCAAAAGCGTTGGGCGGAAAACTACCTACTGGTGTTGTTTGCTGGCGATATTGACCTTTTGTCCCAGAAGCGTATGCATAATTTCCGTCGTAGTTGACTAAATCACTGGTAATAGTTTCACCAAAATAAAAGGGTGTAGTAGTTCCAGCACGACAAGCATATTCCCATTCTGCTTCACTAGGTAGCCGATAGGTGCGTCCTGTTTTCTGGCTTAACTTTTGGCAGAATTCTACAGCATCACTCCAACTCACCTGTTCTACAGGACGTTTCTCATCTTTGAATTTGGAGGGATTACTACCCATTATTGCTTGATACTGCGTTTGGGTGACTTCATATTTACCCATGAAGAACCCAGGAACCTTAACTTCATGCTGCGGTTTTTCACGATTGTCTCCTTCTCCTTGCGGTGAACCCATCATAAATGTACCGCCAGGAATGGATACCATTTCTAGAATTACTCCATTTCCCAAGTCTTCTTCAAAGAAGTTTGCACTACGACGGTTACGGCTAATTTGTTTACCTCTTGCGTCTACTGTTACTACATCAAATTCAAAAGTTTTTAGAGATGAAGTATTACTGGGTTGACTGGATTGAACAGGAATGCATTGAGGTTGTGGAATCGCTTGAATTGTTTTGGTAGAATTCAAGTCTTGCAAAACTTCTGCGGCTGATTGATATCTTTCCCTAGCTAGATGTTTTAGCAACTTATCGAGAACTTGCCCTAATTCGTTGCTAAGAGTAACACCTTTATCTTGTAACCTTTCTCGCCACAGCCATTGAGCATTATAAGCATCATACAAGCGATCGCAAAGATTACCATTGGCATCTGGTAAAGCCAAGCATTGAGTTAACAGCCGCACACAAGTCGCACCCAAAGCATATAAATCACTTGCTGGGGAAGCAAATCCATTCATTTGCTCACTCGGAGCGTAACCGATAGTATAAATTCCTGTGGCTTGTCTGGCTAAACTAGTTTGGGTTACTTGTTTCGCTCCACCAAAATCAATTAGAACAAGTTTGCCATCTTTTTGACGGCGCATGATATTTTCTGGTTTAATATCTCGATGGATGACGTTGCGATCGTAAATGAATTGCAGAACTGGCAATAAGTCAGCTAAAAGTTGCCGAATTTTTTCCTCGCTAAAGGCTTGTTGCTGAAGTTCTGTTAATAAAGTCTGTCCTTGAATAAATTCCTGTACCAGATACAAGCTTGAGCCTTGTTCAAAGTAAGCTAACAATCTGGGAATTTGGCTGTGATTTTCTCCCAGTTCATAAAGACGTTTTGCTTCTTGCTTGAATAATTCTGCTGCTTTACTTAATGCGGCTGTTCCGGAGACTTGAGGAAAGAATTGCTTGATGACGCAAACATCATCAAATCTACCTGTGTCTTCTGCTGTATAGGTTTTGCCAAACCCACCTTCGCCTAAGATTTTCAAAACACGGTAGCGGTTCCCCAGAAGCTTACCAAAGCTGCTTTGTCCACAACTTATGCAAAACCTGTTGCTATCAGGGTTGAAGGGATTTGAGCAATTAAGATTTTGGCAGATTTGCATAACTTGGGATGATTTAGCGCTTCTGGTTTATGGTTCCCAAAGTTAAGCCTAAGAATTCCCCGCAGTTATTGATAATGATGCAAAAGTTAGTTTGAAAGTCACAATAGCTAGTTTGAAAGTTACAATAGCTAGTTTGAAAGTCACAATAGCTAGTTTGAAAGTCACAATAGCTAGTTTGAAAGTCACAAATGCTAGTTTGAAAGTTACAAATGCTAGTTTGAAAGTCACAAATGCTAGTTTGAAAGTTACAAACGCTAGTTTGAAAGTCGCAAACGTTGATTTTACAGCTTCCCTTCAGCAGAAAATACCACCCGAAATCCACAAATCCTCAACCCACCATCTGATTCGTTCCAACTACGGCTGGCGCTGCGACAAAGTTCTGCACCAAAACTCCAAGAACCGCCACGCAACACCCGGCGATGCATATCACCACCATCTTCCCAAACACTTGCATCGGCGGGTGCGCCATCATAATTGTTGTGCCAAGGATCAGCGCACCATTCCCAAACTAACCCGTGCATATCGTACAACCCAAAGGCGTTCGCTATTTCAAAACTGCCAACATTGGCAGTTTCTTTACGGGATTTACTATCACTACCACTACAGCTGACTAACTCAGGAGTAATAGTTTCGCCAAAGTGAAAGGATGTCTTCGTTCCAGCACGACAAGCATATTCCCATTCCGCTTCGCTGGGTAAACGATAGTCACGTCCAGTTTTTTCGGCTAGCCTGAGACAAAATTCTACAGCTTCATGCCAGGATACATTCTCTACTGGTCGATTTGGTCCTTTGTTTTTGGATGGGTTGGGATTTAAAGGTTGTTTGACTTTAGGTAAAGTGGCTACGGCTTTCCACTGTGCTTGAGTTACAGGAAATTTCCCCATAAAAAAAGGTGCGACTGTAACTTTGTGTTGGGGACGTTCGTCTGCATCACCTTCAAATTTTGGGGAACCCATCAGGAAAGTACCGCCAGGAATCGATACCATTTCTAGGGCGATCGCTTTACTCAATTCTTCTGTAAAATATTTGCTATAAAGGCGATCGCGGTTTACTTCTCTACCAGCTGTATCTACTGTTACTACGTCAAATTCAAAGCTTTGTAAAGAGGGTAGGGGTTTTATGGCTTTTTGTGGTCTTGTTGGTGGTGATATAGGCAGTAATATCCGTTGAGATATTGCCAAAATCTCCGCTTCTAGTTCAGATGTGGTTGTAGACTTCAAGTCATTCAGAACTTCGGCTGCGGATTGATATCTATCTTTTGGTAAATGTTGGAGTAATTTATCTAGAATCTTCCCTAAACCATCACTAATAATAATGCCATGTTCGTGCAAACGCTCCGGCCATAACCACTTAGCATTCATGGCATCATAAAGATTGTCATAAATCTGTCCATCAGTATTTTGTAAGGGCAAACATTGAGTTAAAAGACGTACGCAAGTTACACCCAAAGCATATAAATCACTAGCATGGCAAGCAAACCCAGCCATTTGTTCTGTGGGAGCATAACCAATTGTGTAAATTACCGTAGCTTGTCTAGCTAAACTAGTTTGGGTTACCTGTTTAGCACCACCAAAATCAATTAATACGGGTTTACCATCACTATCGCGGCGGATAATATTTTCAGGTTTGATATCCCGATGAATAACATTACGCGAGTGAATGAAATCAAGAACTGGCAATAAATCAGCTAAAAGTTGGCGAATTTCTTGTTCAGTAAAGGATTGTTCTTGAACTTCTTGTAAAAGTGTTTTTCCTTGAATAAATTCTTGGACAAGATATAAGCTTGAACCTTGTTCAAAGTAAGCTAGTAAGCGAGGAATTTGGGTATGATTTTCTCCCAATTCATACAAGCGAAATGCTTCTTCTTTAAAGAATTCTGCTGCTTTAGTACGTTGTCCGGTTCCTTGAACTTGGGGAAAAAATTGCTTGATTACACAGGGAGCATCTAATCTATCTACATCCTCTGCTGCATAAGTTCTACTGAAACCACCTTCACCTAATAGCCTTAACACACGGTAGCGGTTTCTGAGTAGTTTGCCAAAGTTGCTTTGTCCACAACTTATGCAAAATCTATTGCCGTCATGATTGAATGGATTTGAGCAATTGGGATTTTGGCAGATTTGCATAATGAAGAGGAAGTAGCATCTTGTCCAAAGTTAGCCCCAATATTATCGAAGTGAAAACAGATCTATAGACAAATAAATATGGACAGACTTAATCTGAGTAGATACTTAGATAAGTAAATACTGATGGAGCCATTTTATTTATTTTTTTGATCTCTGTTTGTAACTTTTTAAATATGAGTATATATGAAAGCAATGATTTACATTACAGAAAGAATAATAATGGTAATTTACTAGATTTGTCAAGGGGATGATAGTTGTATTTGTAAATACAGCTACTTTTAAAGTCTATTAATTGATATGGCAAAATTCAGTTCCGCTTCGGGAATACGTTTGCTTTTCAATTAACTAACAAATTTAAATTTCATCTCCGTAAGCGCGAATTAATTCTGCTACAAAAGCGACCATTGCAGATGCTAAAATTAAGATAACGCTGAGAGCATTAATATCAGGTTTAACTCCAGTTCTAATGCGACTAAAAATTTCCATTGGTAGGGTGTTAGAACCACTACCTGCGGTGAAACTAGCGATCAAAAAGTCATCTAAACTCAGGACAAAGGCTAGCAGACAGCCAGCGACAATACCAGGCATTAACTGTGGTAATAATACTTTGATGAAAGCCTGTACTGGTGTTGCTCCTAAATCTAAAGCAGCTTCCTCTAAATGGGGATTTAAGTGCGAGAGTCGGGAAGCAACCACAAGTCCGACGTAGGCGAGACAGAATACTACATGAGCCGCGATAATTGTCCACAAACTCAAGGGAATTGCAAATGCTGCTAAAAAAACTAGGGTAGCTACGGCGATCGCAATATCAGGGATAATCAACGGTAAATAAGAAATGCCGCGATACAATTTCTTAAGTGGAAACTGATAACGTGCTAAACCCACAGCCATTAATGTTCCTAGCACGGCTGAAATAATCACTGCACTAAAGGCAACTATTAAACTATTCTGCAAAGCCGATACAATGCGCTCATCATTGAACAATTGGCGATACCAATCGAGGGTGAATCCTTGCCAAGTTGCACTGTAAGGCGACTTGTTAAAGCTGTAAAATGCAAGTACTAATATAGGCAAATACATAAAGATAAATATAATTACTGATAAAACCGCCTGCCATACGACACGCGGTTTTTTTGAGGATGGAGAAATATTCATGTTATTTATTTTTTAAATAATTTTAATCAGCCAATGATTATATTATCCTTACCCTTAAAAGTCAATACTATCTAGCTCAGAAGCGATCGCGCCTAGCAATTGATAGCCTTTTCACTGATCGGTAATGACAACCGCAACTGCTAGAAATTAGCGATTCACGTCTTCTCAAAAAGGTAATAAGCGCAAATACTTGATAACCCTTAGAAACCATTAACCTAGTGCTGAATTAATCAATTTCAGCAACATTCGTGGAAAACTCTAAATATAGAGATGTGGTGCGGTTTGAGTAAATAACATAATTTTTCTCTCTTAAGGAGAAGATAATTTCCCTACAAAGATAGAAGATAAAGCGAGAAGTGAAAGCGTAGGATTAGAAAGTAATTCATAATTTGCTTGGCTTTCAAAGAGAGCTTAGGGCTTAGGTTTTATTGCTTGTAATCATTCATTAAATACGAAGCTCACAAAGCATAAATCTCTTAGCCAAGACTAACTTTTCAGGAGGTTTGTGATGCGAATTGCTCAGATAGCCCCACTATGGGAAAGAGTGCCCCCTCCAGGTTATGGAGGTATAGAGTTAGTAGTGGGGTTGCTGACCGATGAACTGGTGCGACGTGGACATGAAGTTACACTATTTGCATCGGGAGATTCTATCAGTTTGGCAGAGCTAGAATCAGTTCACCCCCGTGCCCTCAGACTTGATCCTAATATCAAAGAGTATGGCATCTACGAGATGTTGCAATTGGGTTTAGTTTACGAGCAGGCAGAAAAGTTTGATATTATTCATTCCCATATGGGTTGTGCAGCACTGCCCTATGCGAATCTTGTAAAAACCCCCACAGTTCATACCTTGCACGGTATTTTTACCCCTGATAACGAAAAGATGTTTCAATTTGCTAAACATCAACCTTATATCAGTATTTCTAATTCCCAACGGGAAGCAAGATTAGGACTGAACTATGTAGGAACTGCATATAACGGGATTGATGTTAGCAGTTATAAATTTCATGCCCAGCCAAACGATCCGCCTTACCTAGCATTTTTAGGCCGGATATCTCCAGAGAAAGGAACACATATAGCGATAGCTGTTGCCAAACAAGCTGGTTGGCATTTAAAAATCGCCGGGAAGGTAGATGTCGTTGATGTAGAATATTACGAAAAAGAAGTCAAACCGCTAATTGACGGCAAACAAATTGAGTACTTGGGTGAAGCAGGCCATGCTCAAAAAAATGCCCTCATGGGAGGTGCGGTAGCAACTTTATTCCCCATCACTTGGCGAGAACCATTTGGGTTAGTCATGGTTGAATCAATGGCCGCAGGTACGCCAGTGATTGCAATGAAACTTGGATCTACAGTCGAAGTAATTGACCACGGAAAAACAGGCTTCCTCTGCGAAAATACTGAAGACTTTGTCAGTGCCATTAACAAGGTAACAGAGTTAGACCGCCACGCTTGTCGGCAGCATGTTGAAAATCGCTTTAGCCTTCAGAAGATGACTGACAGTTACGAAGAAGTTTATCGACAAGTTCTGCAAAAGCGATTTGCTCAAAATGGCCGTTCCCGTAGTTTAGCTGGTTTAAGCAAGAGCAGCATTTAGGTGAATCTTTCTGGTTCACCTTTTTATTGTCTGTAGCTATTACGTAAGCTAGAGAGCAATTAGCTTCCTACCTAATTAAATATCCCCCTAACTAATCAACACAGATATTCAGTTATCTGTGTTTTTATTTTTGGACGCTGTTAGTCTCCCAAAGGGTAGAGATTTTCTCTACAGTAGACTTCTTGCAAAAATCCGAATAAGAACAAAAAAACCACAGATGTAGACACGTAGACGCGAAGCGGCTTCTCGAAGAGTAGTGGCTTCCCGTAGGGTACACAGATAAACACCAATATTTATCTGTGTTCATCTGCGTTTATCTGTGGTTCGATATTCAAAAAATCGACTTATGCAAGAGGTCTAATCAGCGTCAAGCTTTTTTGTCTTCAATCTTTTGCCATATTTGCAAGACACATACCACAAATATGGTTAATATAGTTTAAAAATGTTGAATCTACTGAATTTAACATTTTTCTGAACTAATTAGTTCTTTGAACGCAACAGTTAGCATCTGCCATCAGAGCTATATTTTTCGGCTCTTTGAGGATTTACCAGGTCTGAGCCATTAAAGACGGGTGTGATCTACCAGGGTTTAAGAATACTTCATATTTCAGTTCGTAAAACCAGTCTTTTAACTCATGACTGTGTATTCCCAATAGGCAATCCGTCAGATGTTGAGTAACATAATCGACATAGTATTACTTCAGAGTATAAAAATTTATTCTATTTTCACAGGAGTGCTGTCAAGGTGATTTCCCCTATTGTGTTTCCTAGAAATCGTAGGTCTGATATTCTCCCAGCAACGGTAGTTGCTAAAGGCGATCGCCCATATTCTGAGCGAGAATTCGGACTAAATACAGTTATACGTGCTTCAGTATTATCTCTGAGCGTTGGTATAAGTTTAGCTACTTTTGCTTTACTGGGGATAAGCTTTGGCAGCGCTATTGCGCAAGTGCCGCCTGTGGGTGAAAAACAACTTTCTCAGGTTAATGTGCTGTTTGTCAATCCTGCTATTGGGGAAGACAAAGAAGGTAATGGTGGTGAACGCACTCCCTTGAAAACCATTACCCAAGCGTTACAAAAAGCTACTCCCAATAGCGTGATTACGCTGGCGACCGGAACTTACAGTGCCGAAACAGGAGAGGTATTTCCCTTAATCCTCAGACAAGGAATTTCTATTCAAGGGGACGCTGGCAATCAAGGTAAGGGGATTACGATTCAAGGAGGTGGTGAATACCTCAGTCGTAGTTACGGTGGTCAAAACGTCACAATTGTCGGGGCAAACCAAGCAGGTTTAACTGGGGTAACAGTAACAAATCCCAACCCTCGCGGTTATGGTTTGTTCATTGAATCGAGTAATCCAGTAGTTTCGCAAAACACATTTACTGGCAATACCCAAGATGGGGTGTTTGTTACTGGCAATGCCACACCAACCATTAGCCAGAATAACTTTTATCGTAATGGAGCCAATGGGATCACGATCGCTGGTAATTCCCAAGCCCAAGTTCGAGAAAATCTCTTTCAAGAAACTGGCTATGGCATTAATATTGCGCAAAATGCTGCTCCCACAATTTCAAACAATCAAATTCAAAACAACAGATCTGGGATTATCGTACAAGCTAGCGCCCACCCAGTTTTGCGAAATAACATCATCGAGGGTAGTAAAGAAGATGGTATGGTAGCGATCGCCCAAGCAATGCCAGATTTGGGTAATGATTCCGAACCAGGTGGTAATCAATTTCGCAATAATGCTCGCTACGATATTAACGCCAGTGCTGCTAAACAAGTAATTGCTGCTGTTGGTAACAGTCTTATTAACAATCGCATCGCTGGTAAGGTAGATATTAGAGTTCCAACAACGGTTATAGCTCGGAATGCGCAATCGGCGGCTGGTGGGCCTCAAGACGTACCTACAAATGGTGAAATCATCTTCTCAGCCCCGGAACTTTCTGAAGCTCCCAACAGGCTAAACGTACCTGCCGACAACAGCAATCCTCGTAATAATCTGACAATTGGCAAATTGAATCCCCAACTATTACCACTGCTACCAGCCAATGCATCGCGTGTTGTTCCCAAATTCGATCCACCACCATCTACCCCTACACTCAACTCTCCAGTTCCCGGCTTTCCTGTTCCCAGCAGCTTGGTAGGTAAAGACACACCACTAAATCCTCCAGCTCCCCCAACGGCAAGTATGCCTCCTGTACCTGGTAATTCACCTGATACACCACAGTTAAATTACGTACAGGTGAATACCAATGCAATTGAGTTTGCCCCACCTCAGCCTCCGAGCAATTCTGTAGTCAAACCACACGCTACAAGAGGTAGAGGTAAGAAGCAGCCATCACAAAAGCGACAAGCAGCTCCTCCTGTAGGTAACTCAAATCTTTTGCCCGTTCCTAATTCCAATATCCCAATGGGCAATACTCGAAATATGCGAAAAGTACCAGTACCAGAAGGTTATCCCAGTGGGAATGATGGTGGTTCATTGCCAAATAATGTAGCTCCGATGGGTGCCGGTTCACTGCCCTATCGTGGTACAACTCCAATGAATCCCGACTCATTACCCCCCGGTGCAGTTCCGATGGGTAACAGTCCATTGCCCCCTGGTGCGGTTCCGATGAGTAGCAATCCACCACAATATGGTGCTATCAGCCCGATGGGTGTACGTTACCGCGTATTAGTAGAAGTAGCTACCGAAAGGGATCAAGAGTTAGTCCGATACCTTGCCCCTGGTGCTTTTTCTACAGTCTCCCAGGGTCGAAGCTTCATGCAAGTGGGAGTATTTAGCAATCGCTCTAATGCTGAAGGCATGATGAACACGCTCAATAGCAACGGTTTAAGAGCGATCGTTGAAGTGTTAAATTGATTAAAAGGGAACAGGGAACGGGCAACAGGGAACAGATGCCCTTACCCTGTTCAATTACTGAAGCAACCGCTTTTCCATGCCGAGATTGCCCTGTAAGCCGCCAGTGTGGATCAATAGTAGGCGATCGCCTCGATGAAAGAATCCCTGCTTCATTAAATCCATCACTCCATAAAACATTTTGGCGGTGTAGACATAATCTAAAGGGATGCCGTGTTCTTGGGTGAATTGCTGGCTAAACATTAATAGTTCTTCGTTCACCTTGGCATAACCACCCATGTGATAATCACATATCAGTTCCCAGGATGCGATTGCCTTATCAACAATTGATAAACCAGAGGCGAGGTAATTCTTTAGCCAACTATCTATTTCCGGCGCGAGGAATCCCCCATCTTTGAGAACAGGAAAGCCGATGGCGCACTGCCCTTTTTGCAGCGACAGTATAATTCCAGCTAAGGTAGTACCTGTACCACAAGCCACGCATACAGTATCAAATGCTGCCGTGTTTACTATTTCCATGCAGCCACGCACACCGTTGAGATTGCTGCCACCTTCAGGAATGATAAACACCTCACCGAAGCGCTGCTGTAATTCTGCTTGTAATGCTGTGGTTTGTCGCTGTCGGTATTTCTGGCGGTCGAGGTAGTAAAGCTGCATCCCTTGCTGCATGGCATAACTTAGCGTCGGGTTCAGTGGCAATCTCTCCTCTCCCCGAATCATGCCAATAGTGCGGAAGCCGAAAAGATTTCCGGCTGCGGCGGTGGCAAAGATATGGTTAGAATAAGCACCACCAAAGGTCAACAACGTTGTGCAATTTTTCTGTTTAGCCTCCAAGAGGTTGTACTTCAGCTTGAACCACTTATTGCCATTAACCCACGGATGCATACAATCGAGGCGGAGTACAGATAAATCAACTCCAGCTCGTTGAGCAATTGCGCTATAGATAGGTTGTATCGTAGGAGGCAAAAAAGTTGAAGACATTCACAACTGAGAAATGGGGATGCAATGATTGTGATGAGTCAACAGCGCGTAGGCGTAGCTCATCGTAGATATCGCCAAATTTGTGGGTATTAATTTAGCTTGAACAGCATGACAGTAAAAGTCAACCCTTGCTTAATCCCTAGCTAAGAAATAGGCTGAGGACATAGAAAATTTCTAAATTTACTTGGTTATGGCTAAAGTTTTTGACTGTATCACTGAGGAACTACAAGAATTTATTGCTGCCCAACACCTTTTTTTTGTAGGTAGCGCACCTTTGAGTCCTACAGGTCACGTTAACCTTTCTCCCAAAGGAATGGAGAGTTTTCGCGTGCTTTCTTCCAACCGCGTAGGCTACTTAGATCTAACAGGTAGTGGTAACGAAACTTCAGCTCACCTGCAAGAAAATGGGCGAATTACGTTTCTATTTTGTGCTTTTCAAGAACCTGCCCGCATTTTACGGCTCTACGGTCAAGGATACACGATTTTGCCAGGTACTCCAGATTGGAAAGCTGTTGACTCTCTTTTTCCTTCCTTGCCTGGATCTCGCCAAATTATCATAGCTGATATTGAACGGGTACAAACTTCATGTGGCTTTGGTGTACCACTCTATGAATATCAAGGACAGCGCCAGACTTTAGTAAATTGGGCAACTAAAAAAGGCGAAGAGGGAGTTAGAGAATATCAACAGCAAAAAAATCTTGTCAGTATTGATGGTTTACCAACTCCACTGAGCAATTTACCTGGGGATTGAGAAAGAATCAGGGGAATATGGAGGGGCAAGAGAGACAAAGGGGAGATTTCGTTACTAACATCGAGGCGTTCATCAATAACATTGCGACGTTCATCAATAACATCGCGGCGTTCATCAATAACATCGCGGCGTTTATCAATAACATCGTGGCGTTCATCAATAACATCGCGATGTTTTTAAATAAATTAGGAAAAACTTATATTTACAACAGACCATGCAGTTAGAATATTTTGTCTTGAAGAGATAGGTAGGTCAAATAAAGGGAAATGGCTGTGAATATCGATTTTTTTATTCTTAAATATTTCTCGTAGCAGCCTGAATAGATACCTGTTTTCAAAATATTGACATATGAATTATTCAATTCGTCCACTGACGCAGAAAGATGAGCCTTTCCTCTGGCAAATGCTATATGAAGCGGCGCACATGACCGAAGAAGGGAATCTGACGGTACAGGATGCGATGAATCATCCTGAATTAGCTAGATATGTTAATAACTGGGGAACTAAGGATGATATGGGCTTCCTTGCTAGCCAGGTAAGTAGTAATCAGCCAGTAGGTGCTGCATGGCTGAGGTTACTGACAGGCGAAAATTGTGGGTACGGTTATGTTGATAGCCAAACGCCTGAACTTGCGATGTCTGACGACAAGCCGCTTCGCGTCTACGCTATTCTCCCCGAATATAGAAATCAATAGGTACACAGTTACTCACTCACTTGTTGTCAGCAGCGAAAGCTTATTATCCTTTTGTATCACTGAGCATTAGAAGCTCAAATCCGGCTTTACGTTTATATCAACGATTGGGTTGGGAAGTTGTTGATGGTAGTGAGACAATCAACCGAGTTGGTGGTATTTCTTTCAAGATGAAATTTGATTTAATGAGAATTCAACCACAGATAAACACCGATAAACACAGATGAATAATTTGTCTGTTTTCTGTCTCTAAAAGTGATTTAGGAATCAAATCGGATTGCTATACAACTCGTATTGAGAAAGAACTTCTGTCTCATTTTTAGCTGCTTGTATCCAGTCTTGGATTGCAGGAAGTTCTAAAATTGTCTCCACATATTTTCTAGAAATACTATCTAATTGCACATCGTAAGTGACAAACCGCAATACCACAGGGGCAAACATGGCATCAGCAATTGTAAACTTGCCAAATAACATATCGCCCTCTGCTGCAAATTTTTGACGGAATTCTTGCCAAATGTTTGTAATGCGGTCAATATCTTTTTGCACTTCAAGTGTTAGACCTTTCCCAGGTAATTTAGCTCGGCAATTCATGGGCATATTCTGCCGGAGATTTTGAAATCCTGAGTGCATTTCTGCACTAATAGAACGAGCTAATGCCCTGGCAATTTTATCTTTTGGCCACCAATGCGGATGGGGGAATTCTTCAGCTAAGTATTCGCAAATCGCTAAAGAATCCCAGATGGTTTGATGATTGTGTAACAGCACTGGTACTTTTGCTGAAGGCGAATATTGCCGAAGTTTTGATGTTGTTTCTGGAGTGTAAAGAGGAATGCGAATTTCATCAAATTGCACCCCAAATTGCTTCAAAGCTAGCCAAGGACGTAATGACCAAGATGAATAATTTTTATTACCAATTACTAAGGTAAGTTGTGTCATGTTGATTTTTAGTGTCTGTAAAGCTGCTCAATCCACATAGATACATCAACTTCCGAACCGGAAGAGAAGGACTTTCCTGTTACAGGATCGTAAGCTTGCCAATAGATATTACCGTGGCGATCAACCTTTTGTATAACTTGTAATTCGTCAGGTGCTAGTAGTGTTTGAATCGCTTTTTGCCAAAAAACATGCAATGCTTGGTAGACAGATGTGAAGATATTTCTGGTTCTAGAAGTTATTTCTATCTCTTCGGGTTGCAGACATCTAATTTCATTTCTCATAGCATTATTCCCGATAGATGCTCATTACATACGAACTGTAACAACCCCTAAGTTATTAATCAAAACATGGCTTGTATAGTTTCTATAAATGGCATTTATAGATATAAAAAACACGAATACAATCTTTTTGAGACAATTAAATCAGGAATTTTCTCACTTCTATCTGATTAATTGACCATGAAACTCTCCCAACTTCGAGCCGTAGTTGCAGTAGCAGATTGTGGTAACTTCAGTGAGGCAGCCTTAGAATTGCAACTTTCGCAACCAGCAATTAGTCATGCGATCGCCACCTTAGAAGAAGAATTAGGTGTGCCTTTATTTGCTAGAGGTCGTCATGGTGCTGTCCTCACACCTGCTGGAGAGCGCATCTTATATCATGCCCGTCAGTCATTGCAACATCTAGAGATGATGCAAAAAGAAGCGAATCTGCATAAAGGATTACACGGTGGTCATGTGCGGATTGCAGCTTTTCGCAGTGTTGCTACTCATTTACTCCCAAAAGCGATCGCGCAGTTTCACGATCAATTTCCAGAAGTTGCTGTGACAATCATAGAGTGTCTTTCCTACATTGAGGTAGAACAGTGTTTGCGCGAAGGACGTGCCGATATTGGCATTACCTATCTACCTACTAGTGATGAGTTTGAAGTGTGGGAAATTATCAGGGATGAATATGTAGCGCTGCTACCACCAAACGCTAAAGTTAGTAGTTCGACAATTACTTGGGAAGATATAGCTGTATATTCTCCAGTTTTGCTATCTTGCCTACCTTGTGGACGCCCTCTGCATAATCACTTGAAGATGGTAGCAAACTTTATGAATACTATTAGCAATATTCAGGAAGACTCTACTGTTGTCAGCTTAGTAAATCAAGGACTGAGAGCCGCTATTCTGCCTCGTTTAGCAGCTGTGCCGATTCCACAAAATGTCCAGGTGTATAGTTTACCAATACCGCTAGAAAGAGTTATGGCAGTTGCTGTTTTATCTAATGGACTCCATATTCCGGCCGTCTTTACATTTTTAGAAATGCTGAAGAAATTTGATTTTTATACTTTGGCTAAATCCACTTATTAATGAGAGAAATCTTGGAGTTGCTGTTTAAGGTGGCGGATAGCTGCGCTGGTATTGCGTTCATAGGCAATTTGGACACAGCGAGCGATGGCACTTTGCAAGTCAAACTCTGGAAAATAGCGACTCTGGATTTGCAGTTGGTAATCTTCTCCTTGCAGTTGGTAAATCAATAACCGCTGCTTTTTGAATAACCAAACTTCGGGAACGCGGTAGGGAAGATAATCTTGGACATCAGAATAACTGGTCACGTCAATTTCGATGACGAGATCCGGTGGTGGATCTTGTTGCCAGTCAATCCGCTTTTTGCCGGAAACAGCTTGCCAATTGTCGATGTAGAAACAATAGTCAGGTTCAATGCCGCTTTCTTGGGGCAGTTCCATCGTCACGGGTGTAAACGCATCGTATTCCCGTCCATCGTGATCCAAAAGAGTGACGACGATATTGGCAATCAAATGAGCATCTCGACCATGCACAGGTAAAGGTGACATCAGCAATACTTCTCCATCGCGGTATTTGATGCGCGGAATTGACCCATCTCCTCGCTGCTCACAGAGGATTTGATACTCTTGCCAGGTAGCTGGCAACCGCACTACACATCCAGAGGGTAATTGAATTTTTTCTAAGGAGACAAGGGCAAACATGGCTTAAGCTCCTCTTGGTAGCGGCTTATTGCCATGATAACAAGATTGATATGAGCGATATTCTACTGCTTATTGCTCGTTCCCTTTTTCAATTCCTTAACCGCTCATGAATTATCAGATTGTTGACCATCTGACAGACAATCAAATTGTGGAATTAGTTGATTTGTACAAAAACGAATTTTGGAGTAAAAAACGTACATATCAAGATGTTGCCAAGATGCTTGCTGCGTCAGATATTATTATTGGTTTAGTTGATGACAGCAAACAATTAATTGGTTTTACCCGCATTCTTACAGATTTTGTCTATCGAGCAACTGTTTACGATGTCATCATCAAACCTACTCACAGAAAAATGGGGCTTGGTGCTAAGTTGATTGATGCAGCGATTAATCATCCCCAATTATGTGAAGTTGAGCAAATTGCTCTTTACTGCTTGCCAGAAATGATCCCCTTTTATCAACGCTGGGACTTTACTAATGAGGTAGGCGAAATTCAGTTGATGTATCGTTACAAGCAATGATCCCTAGAAGCAGATGATTATTAACCCAGAAAACGTACCTAATCGCACAACTACAATTTACCCTCAAGAATTTAAATCCTTGGTATTAGGAAGAGTCAAAAAAGCTGTAGGTAATGCAGCCGGATTGAAAAATTTCGGTGTCAACTTAGTGACTCTGGCTCCAGGAAGTTGTTCGGCTTTACGACATTGGCACACCCGACAAGATGAGTTCATTTATGTGCTCGAAGGTGAAGTGACTCTAGTTACTAACGAAGGTGCGCAAATCCTTCAACCAGGAATGATGGCAGGTTTTCCCGCGGGTGAGGACAATGGACACCATTTGGTGAATCGTTCCCAAGCAGCGGTAGTTTATTTAGAAATTGGCGATAGAACTGCTGATGATGAAGCTCACTATCCAGACAATGATTTGATGGCTCGAGCCTCTGCTGACGGTTGGATCTTGACGCATAAAGACGGTACTTTGTACGAAAGTTAGCTGGCTCGTAGTAGCGCTTTAGCGCTAAATCGCTACTACGAGCTTGTATCTTTGCTGCCTAGGGCTTTGGATAGATTTGATTTCGCGATCGCCCATGCTTCGATCTTTCTAGCAGGGCTACTTACCATGCCTTGATTTTCTCCACGAGGTAGGTAAGCTATAGCTATCTACATATGGAATTACCCAGATATATTTTGTACTTAGCTGTACTTATTTTATAAGAGTGATTATAACTAGGTTATTATTTATCGCTGTCATAATTTAAACAATTAAATTGCAACAACTAATGGTGACCTCTACCCTCGTGACCACATTCTATGTCAACTCTGTTCAGGGGAATGATGCTAACGCTGGTTCACGGTTGAGTCCCTTTAAAAGCCTCACCCGTGCTCTAAAAGCATCTACAAAATCTACAATTATTCAGTTGGGGCCTGGAACGTATAGCACTGTTACCGGTGAGGTGTTTCCACTAATGATCCCGGCGGGGGTGATAGTGGTAGGTAATGAAGCTAGCAAAGGTGCTGGCATTGTGATTATCGGGAATGGCGCTTACCAGAGTCCTAGCTTTGGTATGCAAAACATTACGTTGCTATTACAGGAAGACGCCAGTCTCCGGGGTGTAAGCGTCATAAATACCACTTCTAAAGGTACTGGTGTCTGGATCGAATCTACAGCACCAACTGTAGCTAACAATACATTTATTAACTGTGCTCGGGAAGGTGTATTTACGACCGGTGCAGCTAAACCGGCAATTTTAGATAACGTATTTTTGCAAAATGCGGCCAGTGGGTTAACGATGGCACGTAATAGCAAAGGCGAAGTGTTGCGGAATGTTTTTCAGAAAAATGCCTTGGGGATCGCAATTAGTGACTCTGCTGCTCCTTTGGTGGCAAATAATAAACTATCAGAAAATCAAACTGCGATCGCTCTTTCCCGAGATGCACGACCTGTACTGCGGCAAAATATCATTACCAACAATACCCAAGGTGGTCTGTTGGTGAATGGTAATGCGATCCCCGATTTAGGTAGCACTCAAGACGCTGCTGGTAACGTTTTTCGCGATAATAAAGAATTCGATTTACAAAATGTCACATCACAGCAGTTAGTTTCCGTCGGTAATCAGTTGAATCCCATCCAGGTAAAAGGAGCAGTAGATTTTCTTTCAGCTACAGTAGAATCTGCCAGCCAAGTATCAGTTGGCACTAGTTTTTATGACCTAGGCGGACATTGGGCAGCGGCTTTTGTCGAAGCATTGGTTAGTAAAAACTTGATCAGTGGCTTTCCTGATGGTTCCTTCAGTCCAAATGCCCCGATCACTCGTGCCCAGTACGCTGCTATAATTGCCAAGACTTTTCCACCACCCAATGGTAGCAAAGTCAGTAATTTTACGGACGTAAAACCCGACTATTGGGCGGCATCAGCTATCTTGCGTGCTGCCAATATGGGCTTTATCAGTGGATTCCCTGATGGGACTTTTCGACCAGGACAAAATTTAACAAGAATTCAGGCAATAGTATCTATCGTGAATGGTTTGAAATGGAGTGGGGGAAACCCAAATGTGTTGAGCGTCTACCGCGATCGCGCTCAAATTCCTAGTTACGCTACTAATGCAGTGGCAATTGCCACGCAAAAACTATTAGTAGTCAACTACCCAAAAGCTGAACAACTAGAACCACTGCGCGATATCAACCGTGCTGAAGTAGCGGCAATAATTTATCAGGCCTTAGTAGCTATTGGTCAAGAAAAAGCGATCGCTTCGCCCTATATTGTCAATCCTGATGTTGATATTCCTTCTTTCAGCGACTTAAAAGGACATTGGGCAGAAGCATTTATTCGGGCATTAGTGAGTATGGGTCTAACTACAGGTTTTGCTGACGGTAGCTATCAGCCAGATAAACCGATGACTCGCGCTCAATATGCGGCTTTAGTAGCCAGTGCTTTTAACCCCACTCCCAAACGTCCAGCCATCGATTTTACTGACGTAGCCAAGGATTTTTGGGCTGCTAAGGCAATCCAAATTGCCGCTATGGGCGGTTTTGTCAGCGGATTTAGCGATCGCACCTTCCGCCCAGATCAAAACGTGCAAAGATTACAAGTAGTAGTCTCCTTAGTCAATGGGCTGGCCTTACCAGCAGCCGATAACGATACCCTGCTTGTTTACAGCGATCGCAATGCGATTCCCGAATATGCCCGTAAAGCTGTAGCCACTGCGACCCAACAGCAAATAGCAGTGAATTATCCCGATCCTAAGCAGCTTGTGCCAGTTCGTGAAGCGACACGCGCCGAAGTAGCAGCTATGGTTTATCAAGCTTTGGTGGCTATCCAGCGTACAACCGCAATTAAATCACCATATATCGTCTCGCACACAACCAATTGACCAAGTAGAATAAGAAACATTTCCTATTAATTTAAAAATACTTGGGCAAAAACCCTATAGCTAAAAGCTCTTTTGCCTATAAGCAATGGGTAGAAAATATAACTTATGTCTGAAGCTCATAGCTCGATGTTAAAACCAGTTACAGACACTGCTAATGACTTGGCAACTGCCTTATTAACTCACTATAGCTTTGACCTCAGTGGTTATAGTGTCAGTGAGCTAATTAGACGTTGGAAACACCATTACCCACTTGAGTGGATACACATTGCAGTGATCGAAGCATTGTATCAAGGCCGCTATAAAGCAGTGTCCGTACAGCAAATTTTAAACTTCTGGCAACGGCGAGGTCAGGCTACCTATCATTTCAACATGGAATTTGAACGCCTGATTTGCAGCAAATTTCCTGAAAGCTTAACCTCAATTTCAACCCCAGTTTTATATCCTGCTAAGAAAATCACCACTATTGAGAAGACTAATTATCATTTAGCATCCTCATCTGTGAACACCGATCCATCACCAACCAAGGTGGATCGTGACTATAGCCAAAAAAAACTTGCGCCGTTAAAAGTGGTGCGTGAAGCAGAAACGCAACTTACTAGTAAGGATACAGAAGACGTTGTACTATCTTCTGCACCTAGTGCTACCAATGCTGCCATGACTCAAGGGGATTCTGAACTACTACAACCCAGCCTCAAGCCGGAAAATAGCCTTGAGCTTAATTCTCCAGTTTCTCCAGTCAATAATAAACCACAGCAACTACTGCCAGCTGGTGTCAATCATCGGGCAATTGGGCAATTTACTCCCGATAAGAGCGATCGCACTGAATCATTCACATCAAAACTCAAAGCGATGTCTGGTGGATAAATACGCCGAACAACCTTATACAAGAGAAAAATTGAGATTTCTAAGACAGAGGGCAGAAGGTAGAGGGAATTTTAGTTTGAATTAATTTCATCTACTTACATATTATTTTTAACTAGGGTTCTAGAACTAGCCCAAATTTATCTGTGTTTATCTGTGTGCATCTGTGGTTGATATTTCAAATTCTACCTTTACTAATAACTTTCCACTTCCGTGGTTGATAAAATAACGAACGGCTAGTAATCTTGCTGGCTTTAACAGTGAATCGAAAATATTCAACTATATCAAAAGAACACACACCTTCTTTTATATATATTTTGGCACTGTATAAACCGGGTAATAAGCAAAAGTAGGGCATCTGCATCTGGATTTCAACTCTTCCGGGAAGTATATTTAAAGGTTCATTATCGCTGGCAGAGGTTATATATAAAATTCGCTCATTTTGTCCAGATAAAGCGGTAATAGCTACACCTAAATTTGCATAATCAACTTTTTTGTAGGATTTGCATTCTACGCATAAATAAGCTAATTCCCCACAAAGAGGAGCCGCAAGTATATTGCCTTGGGCATCTTTAAAACTCAGAGAAATAATATCTACCCCTAAGCTTTCACTCTGTGGCTTTTCTGGTAGAAACATCATTCCTAAAGATGTTTCTGTACCAGCTAAACTTAAATCTTCTTCGTATTGACGAATTACTGTTTCTGTCTCGCCATATTTAATCAATTCGCCTTTGAAAAGATATAGAGAAGTTTCACATACATTCAAGACAACATGAGGATTATGAGAAACTAAAATAAAAGCTGTCCCACCTTCTCTAAGTTTTGCTAGTTTCTTGTAACATTTGACTCTAAAATTGATATCGCCAACAGCTAACACTTCATCAATTAGTAAAATATCTGGTTCGATGTGAACTGCACAAGCAAAACCCAATCTAGCCGCCATACCAGAACTATAAGTCTGTACAGGTGCATCAATGGCATCTGCAATACCAGCAAAATTTATGACATCTTGAAATCTCTCTGCTATTTCTTTAGTAGATAAACCTAGAATTGACATATTAGCATAGATATTTTCTCGCCCTGTAAGAATCGGATTAAACCCTGCTCCTAAAGCAATTAATGGAGCTAATTTTCCCCTAACCTTCACACAGCCAGTATCAGGATTAATCAAACCACTAATAATGCGTAGCAGGGTACTTTTTCCGGCTCCATTTGCTCCCACTAATCCTAAGGCTTCTCCCCGTCGTAGTTCAAAGCTGACATTTTTTAGTGCCCAAAATTCTTGTGGACGTAGATTTTCACTGTTTCTATTTCTACCTATTAGCTCCTGACAAATGTCTTGCACACCATACATTAAAGACTGTTTTAAGTTTCGACAAAACTTCTTAGAAACTTTGTCAACGGAAATTAGTAATTCAGAATTATCTCTTAAATTAATCATTTTTAAGAACTAACTCTTTCAACCACAAAAGGCATAGCTAAACGGAAAGTAACCCAGGTTATTATTAAGCCTACTAAGCTAATTGCGCTTACCAGCCAAAAACGATAAGGGTCTGATATCACTCCTGTGGTTGCTAACTCTCTTGCTGTTACTAGTAAAGGAGTGACAGGATTAATCTGTACTAAAAAACCAAAAATTCCCTGTTTTGGCACTGGATACACTACTGGAGTTAGAAACAGCCAAAAGCCTGTAATTAAAGTTAAACCTCTAGATATATCTTGATATAATACTCCTAATGGTGCTAATAAAATGCCAAAAAATACTCCCAGCAAAACTAAATTGATGATTGCTACTGGCGCGAGAATTACTGTCCAAGTTACAGATATATGAAACCAGAAGAAAAATGCCACTATTAAAATTAGCTTGATGGCAAAGTTAAAAAATACCTCGCCTATTTTTGCTAAGATCAGTGCTTCTCTAGGAAAGTTGACTCTTGCTAACATCGGTTTTGCTAGTGTCACAGCTTGCACTGGCCCATTTAAAGCTTCCACAAATGTTTGCCATAATGCCGTGCTGAACATCACATAAGCTGGATAAGGCAAATCTGTAGCCTGAATATTAATGACATTGGCATCATGAGCAAGGGTAAATCCCGATGCCATAATAATTGGTGGTAAAAAAGCCCAAGCTATTCCGAAAAAAGATTGACGATACTGTGCACTAATATCTCTTACCATCAGTCGCCAAGCCAGTTCACGAGAAGCTAGCAAGTCTCGCCACATTTGTTTACCCAATTTTATGGGATGTCTCAACTTACTTTCGGAGGTATAAATAACTTCCGATAGCTGAGAATTTAAACGCTGATGCTGCTTCATCTAAAACCTCCAAGAGACCCCAACTGAATTCTTTACTCAGAATCAGTGGTGGGAGTAATTCCCAATTTCTTGGGTTTAAGTTGCATAGAAGTAACCATCCTTTGCGTGAATTTTTTGACAATATTTGTGAGAAATCCGCTGCACTAAACCATTCTTAGTGGATTTTAAATCACAATATGCAAAACTTCGACTTATGCAACAGGTAAATTACTCAATTAGTATTCCAGGACTAGCTGGGCGATCGCTAAATCAATTAATTAATTTTTTAATATTACCGTAGGCGCGGTAGAAGCCACCACTAGCTGACTCGCGTATTTCTTCGACAAGATAACATTCACCCTCTTGGCGAATATCTTTAGGAAACTGTACTTTCCACTTCGAGTTATATCCTGGCGAGATAACGCGCACCCTGAGTTTATTCCCTTCCCGAAAGCACTCAACAATTACTCCTTGAGTTGTATCTGTTGTAGTTTCCACAACTGCGGAGGGTGCTGCGCCTTCTGCTGCTGGTGCTTTAATAATAGCTGCTTGCGGAATTGTACCCACTTGGGCAGCTTGGATAGCGGCTTCACTAGTATCAATACAAGCGAGAGAGCCATCGGTGGTGACAATATAAATGCGATTTTCAAAAAACTGCATAGATAAGGCCGAACCGCAACCAGTTCCAAGTTTCCAAAGGCGTTCTCCTGATTTGTTGAAGCAGTAAATAGAAGAACTATTGTCACCAGCAAACACATACTTCTCATCTAAGGCGGTAGCGCAAGAGTACACAGCAGCATCGCACTTGTAGACTGGGCCAGCCTCACCCTTTTTACTAAAACAGTAAATCTTTTGGTCGCTTGCACCAGCATAAACGGCTGATGCTTCTTGCCAACCAAATAGTACACCGCCGCCAGTCTTTTGATGCCATAGCATCCGACCGTCTTTGTTATCATACATAGTCACACCTTGACTATGACCGTGATAGATACCAACTTCGTCACAACGTACCATCCAGCCAGAATTACCTTGGCTTAAACGAGTCCACTGCGACTCATCATCATGATCGATGGTGGTGACACCACCGTTCGCATCGGACACTGCTAATAAACCGTTTTTGATATCAAGCCAGAAAATATCAACATTTTCATCAATTTCATAAGCAATACGTGGTAATTTCCCCGTGAGATCGTAGACATTGCCGTTATCGCAGCCAGCATAAATCCAAATATCATCAGCAACTAAACATTTAACACCATCGGGAAGCTTAAACTGATTGATAACTTGACTTTGGTGATTTAGCGCAAAAACTTGACCGACTTGATTTCCTACCCAGCAACGATTACTGTCAATAAAAATTCCAAAGGCGGCGGAATTAGAGTTAAATTTCCAGAGGATTGGGGCTTGTTGTGCTGTCGATGTGGTACTGGTGACTGCGCGCCGTGTAACGGGACGCTTCTGGCGCATACCCATGACAGCATGTTCGTAACCTTTTGCCAGCTTTTCTTTGATCTTCTTGTTCGCGTCTGCTTTAGCTTTATCTGGGGTGGGGTAAGTTTTAGTTTGAGTCTGTCCTAAGTCGCCAATGCGACCATAGCGGATACTTACTTGCGTATCTTTGACGATGACTTCATAAAATTTATGGGAGCTGCCACTAGCCTCTGAAAGCTCAAGATAGGTCTTTTCTTCAGCCATGATATTTTCTCGTTAAAACAAAATTTAAAAGTACAGATTCTTACTTTGTTCTAACTGCTACCTTAATTAAATGTCGAACAATGGCGATCGCTTTCAATTAACTGTCATGAGTTCTATTCGGCTATTACTCTGTCACGGATGACTTAAAGCAGGGTTCATCAAACTTGAGCCTTTACTGGAACACTCAAATAGATGTAAACCTAGCTGCTGGGAAAGTTCTTCACATACCTTAACACCCCGCACACTGTTACCACGTTTATCCAATGGTGGCGAAAATACTGCAATTCCCATCTGATGCGGGACGACGGCTATAATTCCGCCACAAACGCCGCTTTTCGCAGGAATACCGACCTTGTAAGCCCATTCACCAGCAAAATTATACATTCCACAAGTGTACATAACACTCAAAATGTCTTTAATATAACTTTTATGTACTGCTTGTTCGTTCGTAATCGGGTTGATACCTTTGTTAGCTAAAGTCGCCGCCATTACTGCTAAATCACGACAATTTACCATTACCGCACACTGCTGGAAGTAGAGATCCAAGGACTCTTCAATATTCTGGTCAATCATGCCAAAGTTGAGCATGAGATGCGCCATTGCGCGGTTGCGATGTCCAGTACTGCGTTCTGAGGTGAATACAGAAATATCAACAAATACATCATGTCCGATGTATCGTTTGAACATTTCTAGCATTCGGTTGAGGCGTTCAGTGGGGCCAGAACCTTTGATTAGACTAGTGGTAGCGATCGCCCCGGCGTTTACCATTGGGTTTAATGGTCGATTTGATTGTTCATCGAGGATAATGGCGTTGAATGCATCTCCTGTCGGTTCCACGCCTACCCTGGTCAAAACATAATCTCTTCCATGATCTTCAAGGGCCAGTCCGTATGCAAATACTTTGGAAATCGACTGAATGGTAAATAGTTGCTCGTAATCCCCAACTTCGTAAATCTGCCCATCTATGGTAACAATGCAGATGCTGAACGAGTCGGGATTTACCTTTGCTAATTCTGGAATGTAGTTTGTGACTGCACCTTCTTTGAGTAACTTGTACTTGGAATACAAGTCTTCAAGAACATCTGAATAGGGTGATGGGACTGTTTCTAAATCTCCTTGAGTTGCCATGAGGCTTACAGCTTGTGCTAAAAAATCATACTCGCTCAACTACTGTAAGCACAAATGTGATTCTATTTTCTCAATTGGCAAATTAATCCACACGTACTTATATTATTTGTCATAATTCTTTTGATATATTTTCTTTACTTGTAAAAAATACTACATACCCTTTTTTCCTCTATAAGCTCTTAGTAATACGGTTAGTTTGAGTATCTTATATAACTAATATTTAAATATTATAAAGTTTTTATAATCATTTTCTATGTAGCAATCATAACTTTATGAAGTATTCTTAAGAATATGTTTTTTTTAGAATAAATAAGCTGTAACTCCTGTTACAAAATACTTAAAAGTAAATACAAAGATTTATTAAAAATAATATTTTTAAGTATTTATTCGCAATATCAAAAATATGAAGTTATGAAGTTACTAATTTTTATCTACATGAATATTGGGAGGCAGATAATTACATACAGGTGCGATATTTGGGCAAATATTTTCAGGTAGCTGGCTCAATTTCAAGCCTGGAAAATGTTAATTTTTCATAAGAAAAGTTTTACTTATCAATAAAAACGTTACACAGTTGAAATCCGCATTTGAAAAAGGTTTGAGGCTTGAAAACAGAATTTAAATTTGCTAAAGTTACCAAGACTTACGCTAAAACCCTGATCCCCAAGCTCATAGGTTCGTGTTAGTCTGTTGCAGTTATGAACAAAAAGTGAAAGCGGAACGAGTTCGAGTTGTAGGGGTCGTCACTTTACTGTGGTTAAATTCCCACGAACCGTAAAACTTCTGTTCTACAGTCGCTTTAAAATCGGACGCATGAATCAAAGACATTTGTGGACTATTGTCGCCCTGTTTCTGACTGTTTTAGGGATGCCCTCAGTCGGTCGCACTCAAAGTACCAAGGGAACTGCGCTTGCTTCCCAACAACCACCAGCAGGTGATGTTGTCAAGGTAGGAGAGTATCAATCCCCAGCAGGGAAACCTACTTCTGATGCTGCGATCGCAGAAATTCATCCTCACAGCATTGGAGGACGTCAGGCGGCAACCCTTTTTATCCGAAATATTCCTGTTCTTACCTTTCTGAGTTCTTTACCAGCTGGGAGTGCTGATAGTAAAGTTGGCTCAATTGAAAACTCTGGGGGCGTACAAATGTACGCCCCTCTTGCTAGCAACTCAACCAAGGTGGCAAGTATTGGAAATATCTCGGATGTGGGTAACCAAATTACTGCGGCTCAAAATGACCCGGTGCAAAAAGCTGGTGTAATAGCAGCGAAAATCAACCAGTTGCTTCGGGACAATGTGGACGCCAGCCAGATTAAAGTTAGTTGGAAAGGAGGCGGCGAATCGAAAGTTGCCAATCAAGCCCAAAATAAAGCTGCTTCCTCCCAACAAAAAGGCGATCGCTATACGATCAAGGTAAATGGCGAAGAATTGGTGGAAATTAATGAGAATACCCGACTAGCAAATCCCACCAATGACCTCGCGCAAGATGCATTGCAAGCGACTAATCGTATGCGCAGACTCATCGGCAATGCATCTCCCATCAGCGAGATTTCTAATTTACCAGTTCGTTCCACCTTATCAATGCCAAAGTTGCCCAAAGAGATTGCCATTGGGCCAGTGCGAATTACACTGAGTGGCATCGCTTCCTGGTATGGATATGATGGTTCGAGCAGCCGTACTGCCAGTGGTAAGAGATTTCATCCAGAAGGAATGACTGCCGCCCATCGGAGCTTACCTTTTGGTACACGAGTTCGTGTGACTAACACCCACAATGGTCGTTCTGTAGTGGTGTCTATTACCGACCGAGGACCCTACATTCGAGGTCGAATTCTTGACCTTTCTGCTGGTGCAGCTCGAATTTTAGGCATGATGGGCAGTGGCGTTGCACCTGTGAAGATAGAAGTTTTAGGCAGATAAAGAGAATCTTCACTGCTGACAGTTGATATTCAACCGACAACTGTCAATTTCTTACCCGCTTTCAACTCCCTACGCTCTAGTTTCCAATAGCTATCACTTAATTTCCCCTAGTTCAACATCTCTTCCCCCTATTTCAGATATAAACTAACGGGGGAGGGATCAAGAAAAACTAGGGGTATTTTGTGCGCCTGCTGACAACAGTTGCAGCTTTAAGCTGCTATTTAACTAAACGCCGCTCGGAAAATAAGTGTGCAGTTCTAGAAGATGTGGTTCTAGACGAGATGACTAGTTGGGACCAAACTGCTGTCGGTCTAGTACCGACAATGGGAGGGTTACATGAAGGTCATTTAAGCTTGATTCAACGAGCTAGGCAAGAAAATTCTACGGTGATTGTCAGTATTTTCGTCAATCCGCTGCAATTTTCGCCAAATGAGGATTTTCAACGCTACCCCCGAACTTTAGAGTTAGACATGCAACTGTGCGAGCAAGCTGGGGTAGACCTAATTTTTGCGCCCACTCCGGAAGAAATGGGAGTTCCGCAGAAGAGTATACAAGAAGCGAAGGTTACACAAGTAATCCCTCCATCTGCTATGATAACAGGCTTGTGTGGTGGGTCTCGGCAAGGGCACTTCCAAGGTGTGGCCACGATTGTGACCAAGCTTTTCAACTTGGTACAGCCTGACCGAGCCTACTTTGGCCAAAAGGACGGTCAGCAACTAGCAATTATTAAACGGCTGGTGGCTGATTTGAATTTTGCGATCGAGATTGTTGCTTGTCCAACGGTGCGGGAAGCGTCTGGTCTTGCCTTAAGTTCTCGCAATCAATATTTGACTGCAACGGAAAAAGAGCAAGCCGCGGTGTTGTATCGCGGCTTGCAGCAAGCTGAGGCTATTTTCAAAGCAGGGGTTCGCGACAGCAGCCAGCTGATCGCAGCAGTACAGCAAGAAGTAGCAATGGTCAGTACTGTCTTAGTGGAATATATTGAATTGGTTGAGCCGACTACATTAATGTCTTTAGTAAAAGTTGAGGAGGAAGGAATGCTCGCGATCGCAGCTCGTCTTGGTTCTACACGTTTGATTGACAATATTCTCTTGTGCGATCGCCTACCAATCATCGCCATTGATGGCCCAGCCGGCGCTGGAAAATCTACAGTAGCTCGTCAAGTAGCGAACAAACTAGGTTTGGTGTATTTAGACACCGGATCTATGTACCGTGCTGTTACTTGGCTGGTACTGCAAAATGACATTGCCATTGACGATGAATGTGCGATCGCTGAATTAGCCAGCTCCTGTGAAATCCAACTGACTCCTAGCCAGGATCTACAATCTCCTGTGCAGGTTTGGATTAATGGTATGAATATTACGCAAGCAATTCGGACTATTGAGGTTACATCAAAAGTATCGGCGATCGCTGCACAGAGCGCTGTACGTAAAGCCTTGGTGAAACAACAACAAAGCTGGGGTAAAAGAGGTGGTTTAGTAGCTGAAGGCAGAGATATTGGTACCCATGTATTCCCCGATGCTGAAGTAAAAATTTTCTTAACTGCCTCTGTTAGCGAACGTGCTCGCC
Organism: Nostoc sp. 106C; assembly: GCF_002154725.1. Taxonomy (GTDB): domain Bacteria; phylum Cyanobacteriota; class Cyanobacteriia; order Cyanobacteriales; family Nostocaceae; genus Aulosira. The sequence continues at coordinate 31,002 of NZ_MTAW01000166.1, forward strand.
GCCGACAGCAAGACTTTAAAAAACAAAACCAGCCTGAAGTTAGTCTAGAGCAGCTGGAACGTGATATTGCTGAACGTGACTGGAAAGATAGCACGCGCAAAGTTTCACCCTTACAAAAAGCAGCAGATGCGATTGAAATTCAAACTGATGGTCTCAGCGCATCTGAAGTTACAGCCAAAATTGTTACCTATTGCCAACAGCAATTATCTCAATGGTAATTTCTATAATTTTCTGTTACTTGCTGACTTGATGTACAGAGGTGAGTGACTTAGCACCCACTCACCATTCTGAAATTGTAGATATTAAAGACTTTACGAAAATTTGTTTTGAATTGCAGCCTTGTGTATTTGAATATTAGCGGATTGTGTCATTAATTCATCTAGCTAAAGACTGATTTTAAATAATTTAATTTCTAGTTCCAGAGTTAGAAGTTTTATAGTAAGCGAAAAATAAAGTTTAAAATCCAGGTAATGAGAACTATCATCCAATGTCCATTGCCTCAATTTGATAAAATTATGCCTGTACTCACTAACATAGGATCAATAAAATCCTTAATTTGTCCCTTGTTGACAAATTAATTGTTAAGAGTAGGTTAAATAGTATTACCCCAGGTATCAGAGCCAAAATATAGGTGCACATCTAGACTTTTGAATTTTGTAAAAACCTGCCGAGATGGTTTTTTGAGTTAGCAAACTTTTTTTGAAGAATTTTGGAATTCCCCACAGCACTAGAGGGATTTGACTAATTGCAACAGTCCTATGTTTTAATCTTCACTTTGGTAGTAAAATGACGATGTTAAGTTTTATGTTCCAGCATGAAGGGCATAAAACTTCTCAAAACAAAACCTGTAATTCCTAAGCTTATAAATAGCTTTAAACTGGAAAACGGTAAAGAGAGGATTTCACACAATGGCATTTCAACAAGCCCCCCTACCCTATGACTTTAATGCTCTAGAGCCATATGGCATGAAAGGTGAGACTTTCGAGTATCACTATGGCAAGCATCACAAAGCTTATGTAGACAACCTTAATAAGCTCACCGACGGTACAGAATTGGCTGATAAGCCACTAGAAGAAGTCATTAAAGCTTCTTTTAAAGATGCTTCTAAGGCGGGAATCTTTAACAACGCTGCTCAAGTTTGGAACCACACCTTTTTCTGGAACTCGCTGAAGCCAGCAGGTGGTGGTCAACCTTCAGGCGCACTGGCTGATAAGATCGATAAAGATTTTGGTAGCTTCGATAAATTTAAGGAAGAGTTCTCTAACGCTGCTGCAACTCAGTTTGGCAGTGGATGGGCTTGGTTGATTGATGATGGTGGTACTTTGAAAGTAATCAAGACACCGAATGCAGAAAACCCTTTAGCTTATGGACAGAAGGCACTGTTAACCTTAGATGTTTGGGAACACGCTTACTATATCGACTACAGAAATGCTCGTCCTGCATTTATCAAGAACTATCTCGATCAGTTAGTCAACTGGGACTTTGCTGCTGAAAATTTAGCCAAAGCCTAACTGCCTACAGGAATAGCTTTTGACAATTTTCTCAAGCTGAAAAAACTTAGTTGGATTTATTCATCTTGCAGCAGTCACGGCTACTATCGTGGCTGCTTTTGATTTCCTTGACAGATTAACAGCCAATACAGTTCAGTTAAGAAAATTCATTGACAACAAAGCTCACAAATAATTACTAAACAAAAAACCGAACAATTATTTTGGAGAGGGCTTGGGGGACGCAACCGTCCCCCAATCGGGGGTTTGGGGGATTCTCCCCCAAATCTTAGTTTTTGTCCGACAGATGAGAACTCTTATCACCTTAACTGAACCGTATTGGATTAACAGCACAACAGTTCTGTTGAAGAAAAGTGGCCACTTCTAGCTGGCTCATGTATCTTAAAAAGTAATCGCATCGAAAATATAAATATTATGGATAGCAAAGAATTAGCTCAATACTTGGAAGCAACAGATAGCATCTCAAAACCTTGGCTGCTAGTGCAACTTCGGCTCAAAAAACTCCAAGAACGTCAACCTACGCTTTCAGAAGATGCCTATGCCAACGAATTACAAGATATTTACCAAGATTTGATGAATTTAGGCGAATGGTGGCGCGGCATTGAACATCAGGTATTTTGATTAGTCAATAGTTAAGATATCCGAGATTTAGGAATTGGGCGTACTCTTGAGGGATGTAAGTATACCCTGTTTTAGCGAATTGCCCTAGCGATCGCAGTTATAATTTTTTCATCTCTTCTAGATCCTTCCTTGCTTACCTTTTTCAGGCTGGCAAGGGAGGATCAATTGCAATTAGGGGTACAAACAAGGAGGACAAACGACTATTGATTTCATTTCACGGTTTACGCCGATTTGATATTTTAATAAAATAATCTCATCAAAAGACTCGCAGAAATATAAATGGACTGGATTACTTTACTGCGATCGCTACAGTCTGATTTTATTAAGAGGTTAACAACTGGTTGTCTGCTTCATTGTGAAACAGAAGGTCAATATAGTGAAATAACTATAATCTCTGGAGAGAGGTTAAAATCCCTACGAGAATTTTGCTGGCAGATGGCAGAAAAATATAAACGTACTTCGCCAGTCCGTGACGTTTTTATCAACAACTTAAAAGGCAAACTTGGTGAAGAAGTTGTTAAAGAACGTTTAGCTGATTTTATTACAGAAGTAGATTATGAAAAACGATTCGGTGGTGATGGAAAAGTTGATTTTACCCTCACTTGCGATCCATCAATTGGCGTTGAGGTAAAATCCCGTCACGGTACTATTGATAGAGTTAGATGGTCTGTTAGTTCAGAAGAAGTTGAGAAAAATGCAGTTGTAGTCTGTGTTCTTATCCAAGAAGAGGTGCATGAAGCTCAAAGCGAATATCACCTTTTCTTGGCTGGTTTTTTGCCTACTCAAATGATTAAGCTAAAAACTGGTAGAATCTCATTCGGTATTAATCAATTGCTGTATGGTGGGGGTTTGTGGTGTTATTTGGAACAATTTCAGGCTACTAAACCTAGTCAAAAGCAATCTTCAATTGATAATTATAATCATCCGCAAGATCCACCAATTAATCAAAGTAACAATCAGTTAATTAAGCTCTTAGGATATCGTGAAAAAGAAGATGTGTTCTTTGAACATCAGCCTGATTTAAATCTCTTTTATGTAAATCTGGGCGATAAATCTTTCGAGCAAGGCGAGTCTGATACAGCGATTATCAACTACAACCAAGCCTTGCAACTTAATCCTCACAATGCCGAGGTTTATTACAAACGTGGTATGGTTCGTTATCACCTGGGAGATTACGAAGGTGCGATCGCAGATTATACTCAGGTTATCCAAATTAATCTTAATCACACCAAAGCTTATAACCAGCGTGGTTTAGCTCGTTATCAGCTAGGAGATTATCAAGCAGCAATTGAGGATTATACGCAAGCCCTGAGAATCAATCCTCATTTTGCCGTTACTTATAGAAACCGTGCTGATGCTCGTTCACATTTAGGAGATCATCAAGGAGCAATTGAAGATTACACTCAAGCAATCAAAATTAATCCCCATTATGCCATTACTGATAAAAACAGTAGTATTTCCCGTTATCTCCTATTAGAACAGCAGAAATTGACTCAAACAATTAAGATTGATCCTCATGATGCCGTCGCTTACTATAACCGTGGTAAAGCGCGTGCTGACTTAGGAGATTATGACGGTACAATTGCTGATTATACTCAGGCAATCAAAATTAATCCTAATTATGCTGATGCTTATTACAGCCGTGGTAACGCTCGTTTTGACTTAGGAGATTATGAGAGTGCAATTATAGATTACAGCCAGGCAATTAAAATTAATAGTAATTATGTCGATGCTTATTATAATCGTGGTCATGCTCGCTTTGGATTAGGAGATAAGCAAGGCGCACTCGAAGATTTTCAAAAAGCAGCGGAAATTTATTGGAAAGAAGGCAAGATAGCAGAACACAACGATGCACGGGAAAAAATTTTAGATTTAGAAATTGAAGAATCTTTAGATATTTTAAATTTCTAGGAAGTAAAATCTCTAACTTGAAAATCAGACAGTCTCGATGAAACGAGTTTCACGAGCGTTGCATGAAAGTGGATCTGGGATTTTTACTCAGCACTCAACACTTTCACGTCAGAGGACAGAAGGATAAAGATGTTCATGCCCTTGTTGTATGGTTATTACATGGCTATGAACCACAGAGGAACTAAGACACAAAGAGGGGAGGAACTTGAGAATTCAACTAGATGCTTAATAACAACACAATATCAAAAAATGTAAAAAAAATTTAGTTTATTGAAAGATTTTTTAAACTTTATGGTAGCTTAACTTTTTAAACATTAAGTAATCTAATCAGCTCAATTCAATGATTTATAACCGCCAATTGCCAAGAAATTTGGCTTTTTTGTCTTTATCAGTAATATTAGGAGCTGATTTAGCAATCACAGAAATAGCTCCTTTAGCTGTTGCACAAACCACTCCTATACAGTCATCTGTTGGTAAGTCTGTGACATTTACTTGTAATGACAGTGAAGCAACCATCAAAGCTAAAAATGGCCCCAAGGTAACTACTGGATCAACAACAATCTACATAGGTTATCAGCAGGTATCATCTACTAACAAAGATCCTCGCCTCGTTCGTTTTGATAATGGTGTTAAAAGATGGTGTCTTAGTAATTATGAAACAACTGGTGATGATGGTTCAGGCTATGGCTTGCTTTGGGATGGAGGAAGCATTTTATATGGTGTTTTCTCCTCCACCGGAACCCAAACAGGAAATAATTTTGGGCGCTTTGCTATTGGTCGTTGGCTAACTAGTTATGGTAGTGGTGGCGGTCCTAAAGTAGCAGTTATAGCTCGGATTGATCCAACTAATGGTAGCGTTAAATATGCCACATTTCTGACTTCCAAAAGGCCGGATAACGGTAAAACTAATTCTTTACTGGTCACCAGTTTATTATGGAATGGTACAAATTTAACTGTAAGGGCAACTTCCTGGTGGACTCCGCGTCGCACTAATACAAGTGCAATGAATTGTTCTGGCTCATCACCTTATCAATATACAGCTGTATTCACTAGCGATTTAAAAAAGATGAACTCAGCTTCGGCAGCTACTTGTAGTTAATAGAAATTAGCGACTGAAGACTGAGAAATAAGTTTTTGTAGTTTTTGTAGTGGAGTGACGCACTTAAACTGGTGCAATAGAAAAATTAGGTTATGCTTCTAAAATTCAATTTTCCAATGAGATTAACTTTAACGTGAGTCTCCAAGGAAGGCATCCACAATCTTTTGGTATATCAAAATTATTTTACTGGTGCCGTGCCCCTACAAAAATTTATCAGGAGCAAACATTATTTGAATTGGTATAACAAAGCAGCTACTTCGATGGCTTTTGTGAAATTGACAGGGTATAGCTATAGTTCCCTTGAGATGAGTCACCTACATAAAATGAGTATTCTCCAGCTGGCCAGTAACCAGTAAGCTCTGCTTTGCCTCCAGAGTAACTGTCTGCTAAAACACAGAACCGTCCTCCAGGCCCGTCAATCAGCAAAGTTGGCTGTCCTTTACTCTCAACAGTAATGCGCAAATAAGGCAGTGACTCTGGAACCTGAATAACTTGACTGGGTGTAGCAGGAATATTACCACAATTGCTTTTTACCGAACCCCCAGAATTGCCATTGAAAACTAAAGGGTCAGGGCTGAAGTTGCGATTAACGATTTTTGGAGCGTCCTTTGCTAAATTAACATCGTTAAGCGCTAAACTCATTGCCAAGGCTGCGGGAACGACTGTAAATATTCTATGTATTTTCATATTATTAAATTAATGCTCCCGACTGTTTATTAAGCGATATTTTTAGACTTAATCTATGTTTATTAGACGATGTTCATCAGTTTGTGTTCCAAACTACAGCGTATAAATTTTTATATTCATATATGAAAAATGTATGAGATAAAGAAGGATGAAAAAAGCGTCAAATAACTGTATGGTAGGGAACTAGCAGTAGAGAGTACTTACTGGTAAGGCAAAAACCGAAGTAGCTAGTATGACTTTTATTAATTAAGGTTTTAGTTCCTGTTCAGTCCTGTACTGTTTCGGAATTTCCGGATTTGAAACGACGGATGATGAAATCCTTGCCATGAAGGTGTTTGAGAAATTTATGATTGTAAATTTTCAACAAAATGATATTGTCAATTGTCTAAAAATATTTGGCAACCAGATACATTAGCTAAAATCACAGACAAAACCGCCTACAAGCTGAGGTCAAAAAGATTTATGAATCCTCAACCAGAAGAAGACTTGCAGCGTCGCCTGCAAAAGCTAGAGGCAGAGATTAATTCCTCGTCAGCCGAAGTTTCGCCGCCAGAAGAACGAAGACAAACCTTTGAATTTAGTTTTGAAAGCTTAAACTCGCAGCTAACGCGATTGCAAAGCTGGTTCAATAGCTTGTCTGGAACGAGAAAGCTAGTAGTCTTGGGCGTGACGGTCGTATTAGGTATAGCGATGTTGCAAGCAGTTCTTAAGCTTGTAGCCTCCGTTATCAGTCTGGCAGTGTTGGCAGTGTTGGTGTATGTTGGATACAAATTTTTTGTGTCTAGTAGCTTTCAACATAAAAAATAGTCTATTTAAACCACGCCGCAAGCGGTGTAGAAATAAAGTCACAGGGATATTAATACGATGGCGACCCCAATTGTCAGGAGAAGTAATAATCAATCTAGTCGGTCAAAAGACCCAGAAAAATCCAATTCGCTGCCATTAGTAACTAGACGTGTTGCCGCTTGGGCAGCGGAAATCACACTGGTGGTTACCAGTGGCTTGATTCCCTTCGGCTTAGGTGTGTATGCCAATTCCAGAAGCGATTTGAACCGTGTACCCGTTAACCCTGTGCTGGTAGTAACAGAAAGAGCGATCGCCCGACCTTTAGCTTTGCCTGTTAGCTATGGTATCCGTAACGTAGCCTGGCCCACTAATATCTTGTGGAGTCTCGCCTTATTAGCACCCGTGACAATATCGGGATGGCAGTTATATCTACTGGCAAAAACAGGTAGCACTATTCCCAAGCGGCGATTTGGTATTCGCGTAGTCAACGAGCAAGGGACAGCACCAGGTTTTGGAGCGGTAATAGTTCGAGAAGGACTTGGGCGTTGGACTGTACCTCTATCTGTCGCCTATCTGCTGTGGCGCTACAGTTTAGCCTTTCCTAACTTAGGAATTTTTGCAGTTTTGGCTTTATTAGCGATCGCAAGCGAAGGAATTGGCTTGCCTTCAAAGCAGGGGCGGCGTGCATTGCATGATATTTTGGCAGGTACTCATACAGTAGATGCCACTCGTCCTTTGCCAGCCTCACTCGCAGGTGACAACAAGCAAAATCAGCCCAATGACGCGGAGCAATCGCCCCAAGAAAATCAAGAGGTAGCAAGTGCAGCTGAAAATACACAGTTGCATCCCCTATTAGCGTTGATCCGGCGTAATCCTAATCTCACCCTGAGCGGAGTCGCACTCCTGAGCATGGTAGCGGTGTTGGCAACTTTAGTAGGCACTCAAGTTTACGTCCAAACTCAGGAAACCCAGCGTAAATCTCAGCAAATCAACAGCCAACAGTTTTTAGAACTCGTAAAACAGCTCAACCCCAACTCGGCTGCTACTGATGAAGAGCGCCGCAGTGCAATTCTCGCTATGGGTACTCTTAATGACCCGCAGGCGATTCAGTTTCTTGCGGATCTCCTGGTGAAGGAAACCAATCCTACCCTAGTAGATACAGTTCAACAAGCTTTGGCACATGTCGGGCTGAAAGCTATCCCAGAATTAAAAAATCAGAATCAGTTTCTTGCTGGCGAGATAGATGGAAACGTCAATGCACCCCTAAATCAAGAAACGCGACAAAAGCGGTTACAACTCAACCAAAAAGCGATCAACAAAATTCTCGCTGTTTACAGTGGTCAAAGCAGTGGAATCGATTTGAGCCGTACTCAATTGGGTTTCACTGGTTCCCAAGCCAATTCCCTGTTCAACCTAGTACTAGACAACGTTGATTTATCGGGAATTAAATTCAAGTCTGCAAATCTGAATCAAGCTAGTTTTCGCGGTAGTCGCTTTCGCAGCGTAGGTGAAGATGGGCGCTGGGATACTTACGACGATATCATGGCTGATTTGAGCCAGGTACAGATGAAGCAAGCCAATCTTAGCGATGCAAATCTCAGCCGCGTAGTGTTGAACCGTAGTGATTTGAGTCGTTCCACTCTCAACAGAGCTAACTTATCCGATGCGCGGTTAATTGGTGCTAACCTCAGCAGCACCCAGCTAGTAGGAGCCGATTTGCGTGGTGCAGCTTTAGAAAATGCCAGCCTGACTGGAGCAGATTTAGGCGATGCCAAATTGAACGAAGCTGATTTATATGCGGCTCGTTTAGGTCGCGTAGTAGCCATCGGTACTCAATTGTCATACGCGAACTTAACCAAAACCGATTGGCAAGGAGCAGACTTATCTGGAGCCGATTTAGAACGCGCCAACCTCAGCAATGCTAATTTGAGCGCTACTCGTATGACTGGTGCTGTTTTACGTTCTGCCCAGATGCAAAATGCTAATTTCCAAAATGCTGACCTGAGCCTTGTCGATTTACGGGGAGCAAATGTCGCAGGCGCTGATTTTAAGGGGGCAATTATTTCGCCTAGCAAACAAGATCCAGCAGATGAATTTGTCCAAACGCCATCTAAAGGTTCAGTCTCAGCCGTAGTGCAAGGGGTTGATTTTTCTCAAGCCAAGAACTTAGACCCCAAACAACTGGCTTACATTTGTACTCAAGGAGGCATTCATCCTCGTTGCCCGTAGGTCTGTAGGAAGCAGGGGAAGAAATAACCCTTGACCCTTGACTCTTGCCCAATGCCCCATACCCCATTACCAATAACAACTGACCACTAATCACTGATTATTACCAATAACAGCGATAACATAGGTATTAAAAGGAACCTTGACAATTTCAGATGGTGTGAGGAAACGGGCAATGAAGCATCTCCGGTATTTGATTGTAGTTCTAGGGGCTGGTTCGCTGTTGAATCTTGCTATGAGCATTCAGCCAGCACAAGCGCAAGTAGCATATGGTAGTTATGTCGGTATAGGTCCATCTGTGGGTTTGAGTGATGGTCTTCAACTCGGTGGGGTGATTGCCTTTCGCTATAAACTTTTGGAGTCACCGATTTCTTTCCGTGCTCAGGCTTTAATAGGTCAGGGTACAGCAATTGTGCCCACGGTTTCTTACGATGTACCTTTAAACTGGCAAACTGATGCCTACTTAGGAGCAGGATTAGCCTTGGCTAGTGGGGATGACCCTTCTCCTGTGGGTAATAAAATCAGCTTTGCCTTGCAACCAGGAATTGATTACGTTGTACCAAATAGCAACACTGTTCTTTTTGGCAACGCTATTATTGCTTTTGACGCCTACCGTAATGGTAGTGGTACTGCTTTTTCGTTGCAAGGTGGCGTAGGTTTAAGATTTTAAGAGTAATTTATAGATAGTACGGAATTCAGATTCCCAAGTCTTTAAGGCGTGGGATTTTTTTTATTTTTAACCGCACAGAGAAGTCGGAGCACAGGAGAGCAGAGTTTGCTTTCATCTGATAGCAGTAGTGTATGATTTAACAAGTCATTTGGTTCTGGTGGGGAGCAGCCACCAGAGGTAACGGGGAAAGTTCGGTGTAAATCCGGCGCTGTCCCGCAACTGTGAACCAATTTTCCAAATTCTAAAATTGAGTGAGTCAGGATGCCCACCAAATGCTGAGTGTTTTATTATAAACATCTGCGAGGTACAGATGACTGCTGTCAATAATTCTGAAACTAGTAAATTTGGTGTATCTTCCCATACCCTATTTGTTTGCAAAACCTGTGCCAGTGTTTGGCAAGATGGCAAACGTTTGGGTGAAAGTGGCGGAGAAAAACTACTAAAACAGCTTCAAGATCTGGCACAAAATTGGGACTTGCGAGATGAATTCCCCATTCAGCAAGTAGAATGCATGAGTGCTTGTAATCGTTCCTGCGTCGTCGCTTTCGCTGCACAAGGCAAAATTACTTATCTGTTTGGTGATTTAGTAGTTGATGCAAGTGCATCTGCGGTTTTGGAATGTGCCAGCCAATACTACAGTAAGATTGATGGTTTACTGCCTTGGTCAGAACGACCAGAAGCGCTAAAAAAGGGTATTTTGGCGAAGATTCCACCCATACCTGTGGTATGAGGCGGGTTTTAATTTTGGGTGGAACGGGAGATGCAGCAGAACTATCTGCTAGAGTCGCTACTATCCCAGGAATTGAGGCGATCGCATCTTTAGCCGGTCGTACCCGCCAACCATCAGTCCCATCTGGTAATGTCAGAATAGGGGGATTTGGTGGTGTAGCTGGATTGGCCAGCTATTTGCATGAGATGAATATCGATTTGTTGATTGATGCTACTCATCCCTTTGCTTGTCAAATTTCCTTTAATGCGGCGGCGGCGGCGATGGAAGTTGGTATACCTCGTCTGATTTTAAACCGTCCTCCTTGGGAGAAATTAAGTGGCGATCGCTGGATTGAAGTCGATAATATTGTAGCCGCAACCGCAGCACTGCCAAATCAAGCACAGCGAGTATTTTTAACTGTTGGCAGACAAGAACTCAGCGCCTTTGTGCACTTAAAAGGAATTTGGTTTTTGATGCGGGTGATAGATCCGCCTAACCCTGATGTATTGATACCGCCAGGTTTGGTATTGTGCGATCGCGGCCCTTTTGCTTTGGATAATGAGCGAGAAATCCTTATTCACCACAAAATCGATACGATTGTCAGCAAAAATAGCGGCGGTGATGCGACTTACGCCAAGATTATTGCAGCACGTGAACTGGGTGTAAAAGTTGTGATGGTGAATCGTCCAGCCATACCGCCAGGGGAGCAAGTAAGTAACGTTGAAGATGCTGTAACTTGGTTACTTGACAAATTGCACAATTAGTTTACTAACCACGTGATAGTGACTCAAACTAATAAAATGAAAGTGTTCACACTATCTGGAGGGATGCTACATGGTGACACAACAGCAACCACAGCAACCACACATTAATGAAACTCCAGCTTTGGAAAGCGGTGATAGATTGTCTCGCTACGAATTTGAGCGTCGCTATCAAGCTATGCCCGAACATAAGAAAGCTGAATTAATTGAAGGAGTCGTCTATTTGGCATCACCACTACGTTTTGAACGTCATGCAGAACCACATGGAAAGATAGTTATTTGGTTGGGAACTTATCAAATTGCTACTCCAGGTGTGAAGTTAGGAATTGATCCAACGGTAAGGCTAGATCAAGATAATGAACCACAACCAGATGGAGTTTTGTTAATCGATCAAAGCTTGGGCGGACAATCGCGCTTAACGGAGGATGACTACATTGAAGGTGCACCAGAGTTAGTCGTAGAAATTGCTGCTAGTAGTGCAGCTTATGATTTGCACGACAAAAAAAAGGCTTATCGGCGCAATGGAATTCAAGAGTATATTGTTTGGCAGATATTAGAAAATAAGCTGGATTGGTTTCGGTTAAGTGAAAGTGAATATATGTCTTTAGAGCCAAATGCAGATGGGATTTTGCAAAGTCAAGTAATGCCAGGGTTATGGTTAGCGATTCCAGCGTTGCTTGCAGGAGATATGCCCCAGGTTATGGCAGTTTTGCAAGCAGGATTAAGTTCACCAGAACATACAGAATTTGTGAAAACATTATCACAAGGGATTAGGAAAAAATAGATTCTCATGCTTTATGGTGTAATCCCTTATATGTCTTTGGGTTGCAATAGAGAACTGAGAAAACCACTAAGATTGTTGCTAAATTTTTGAGTATAGATATTTTTACCGCTATGAGGACTGCTGATTCATTTTATAAAATTCTTTTGGCTTTGCCTGACCCGGCACTGAAAGGATTTATGAGTTGGGCAGTCCTCGACATGGCAAAGCAAGTGAATTATCCCCTCGTTCTCGATCTCAGCAAACTGGATCATCTTCCACTTACTACATATATTGAAAAACTCGAAAAACAATTTCAGGCTCATGTCGATACTGAGTCATTAAGTGATGGAGTCGCCTCATTAATCGCTGCACAACTCGCTGATTCCAGAAATTTACCAAATCCGATCGCGTTGATTGAGACTCTGTTACTATATGTCCAATTTTCTTGCATTGCGACTATCGAGGATGAGGAGCTAGCAAATAAAGTGTCGGCAGAGATGATTGCTCGCCAATACGCCACACTGGACAAAATAGCCAGAATTTATGGTGTTAAGGATTAAGCATTAAACTTTTGTAGCGAGTCACGACTTTATTGCGACCCATTGTGTTACAGGTGCCATTCCTCGCCAACCTAAAAATTTACCAATTGGTTCCGCACGTTGGATCACAATGCGGGTGAAATTACCACCAACTTGTTCATACCATTTAAATAAGGTTTGCTCGCCCTCAATCGTGACAACATTTGCTACTAAACGTCCACCAGGCTTGAGTGCTGACCAACAAATATCAAATAAGCCATCGGCTGTTACGCCACCACCAATAAAAATAGCGTCAGGTTGGAGTAAATCTTTGAGAACATTTGGCGCTTTTCCCTCAATAATTTGCAGATTTGGTACACCTAAAGCCGCAGCATTATCGGCAATATAGCCCAGTCTAGATGAGTTTTGTTCAATAGCGATCGCTCGACATCTCGGATGAGTCCGCATCCATTCTATAGAAATTGAACCACACCCCGCGCCAACATCCCACAGTAGTTGTCCTGGTGTAGGTGCTAGGGTCGCTAGGGTAATCGCTCTAACTTCATGCTTGGTTAACTGTCCATCGTGGTGATAGGCGTTATCTGGCAATCCTGCGATTCTGGGTAAAGATACTACCCCAGCATCGGCAAGACAATCAACTGCGATCGCATTTAAAGGAGCAATCTCTGTTTCACTCCAAGTTGCAGCTCTACCTTCTACAATGTGTTCTTGGGTGCCACCTATCCGTTCTAAAACCTTGATTTTACTGCCACCATAGCCCCGTTGCGTCAAAATTTGCGCCACAATCGCGGGTGTTTCTTTACCTTCACTCAAAATTAGTAGCCGCGCCCCAGGATAGATGTAAGGCTGGATTAGGGAGGGTGGACGACCACACAAACTAATGGTTTCCACTTCCGTCAAAGACCATCCCAGTCTGGCACAAGCGAGACTGAAGGTTGAAGGTGCAGGAATAATCGTGATTTCCGAGATGGGGATTTGCTTTGTTAATGTCACCCCAATGCCGTAACACATGGGATCGCCGCTAGCTAGTACACATACAAATTGACCGCGACGTTGGATAATTTCTGCGACTGACTTGCTAATCGGGGAAGTCCAGGCAATTCTTGGGCGTTGGTCGTTACTAGGAAGCATTGCCAAATGGCGATCGCCTCCTACTATAACTTCAGCTTGATCCACTAGGGATCGGGCGATCGCACTTAACCCCTGTAACCCATCTTCACCAATGCCTACGATAGAAAGCCATTTATGTGAGTCTATCAATGAAGTTTTAGATATATAGCTCAATTAAGGAAATATTATCAGGTGATGAAAATTATGAAGCATCGAGAATTCTGACAGGCTTCTCATGCTAAATTACTAAAGCTTAGAGTTGGGAAACTCCGGTGGAATTCCGGGACTGTGCCGCAGCTGTAAAGTAAGTCAGAATGCCAACTCTTAGGCTGTCCAGAAAAGACATATATCATCTACATCCTTGCGTTGCACGGGGAAGGAGTTCCAGTTTTGCTGTCCGGATTTACCAAATGTCCAGGCTTATTTTACGCCACACCTGCTCAAGATGGTATATTATCTCGCATTAGAATACCAGGTGGCATTTTAAATAGCAAGCAGTGCCGCGCGATCGCAGAGATAGCTGACCTATATGGCGGTGGCTATGTTGATGTGACTAATCGGGCTAACCTGCAAATTCGGGAAATTCATCAAGGGATCAATACCGAGGTGCTGAAGCGCCTACAAGAGTTAGGGTTAGGTTCCAATAACACAGCGGTAGATCAGATCCGCAATATTATGACCAGCCCAACTGCTGGTATCGATTCCCAAGAATTAGTAGACACCCGTCCCTTTGTCCAAGCCTGGGATAATTACATCAAAGCTAATTCTCAACTATCAGCACTGTCTGCTAAATTTAGTGTCTGCTTTGATGGCGGCGGCATTGTTTCAGTAAGCGATCGCGTCAATGATATCGTCTTTGCTGCTGTGTTAGTAGATGGTATTGTGTACTTCCGTCTTTGTATAAGTGACGGCGCAAAGGGTAAACCAGCCAAAGATACAAAAATTTTATTACCACTACAGAAATGCTTACCAGTCTTGGCAGCTTTAGCAGATGTCTACCTAGCTCATATTGAGCCTAATAGTAAACCTAAGCTGCGCCTGCGAGAGGTAGTAAACAATTTGGGCTGTGAAAATTATCTTCAAGAAGTTCAGCAGCGTCTAGCTTTTGCTCTGTCTTTTCTTCAGCAAAAAGAGGAATTTGTAGAGAGAATTTCTAATTATCACCATATTGGCATTCATCCCCAGCGTCAGCCGAGTTTATTTTATCTTGGGGTTGTGTTGCCCTTAGGTCGTATAGAAACAATGCAGATATTGGGGTTAGCTGAGTTAGCAGAAAAATATGGTAGCGGTACTCTTAGGCTCACCCCTTGGCAAAATATACTGCTTACAGATATTCCGCAACAATGGGTTGCTGATGTTCAAAGTGAAATTGCTGCTTTGGGATTAGATTGTTCAGTTAGCAACATTAACAGTGGATTAGTTGCCTGTTCTGGCAAAAGAGGATGTGCAGCTTCTGCTACTGACACCAAAGGCGACGCTTTAGTATTAGCAGAATATCTCAAAAATCGCGTTTCCTTAGACAGCCCTGTAAATATCCACTTCAGCGGCTGTGCTAAATCCTGCGCCCAACATAGCAAAAGTGATATTACTTTACTCGGTGTCAGCGTTGAGGATGACAATGGAACGGTGGAGGGTTATCGGGTTTATGTAGGTGTTGACGATAATGACCTACAATTTGGCCGCGAATATCAATTTGTAACTGTTGCGAACTTGCCTGCGTTGATAGAACAGATGCTGTTAGTATATAAAACCCAACGCCTGAACCATGATGAGACTTTTAGGGAATTTGCTAATCGATATGAAATCACTCAATTAAAACAATTATGCGATCGCTCCCGTGTTCTAACGAACCTACCCTGATAGCTATTTACTAAATAAATCTAAAATTTAAAATCCAAAATCTCAAATTGAATGCCTGATTATATCCAAGATGCCAAGGAAATCTACCGTAATTCATTCGCAATCATCCGGTCGGAAGCAAATCTAGAAATTTTGCCGCCAGATGTAGCAAAAGTTGCAGTCCGTCTAATTCATGCCTGTGGAATGACGGATATTGTCACTGATATCGGATATTCACCAACAGCGGTGCAGTCTGGACGGACAGCATTGGCAGCTGGAGCGCCAATTCTTTGTGATTGCCGAATGGTGGCTGATGGTGTTACAAGGCGGCGATTACCTGCAAATAACCAAGTCATCTGCACTCTCAACGCTCCCGAAGTCCCAGAACTGGCTGAAAAGATGGGTACTACCAGGTCGGCGGCTGCCTTAGAATTATGGCGAAAGCATCTTCAAGGAGCAGTAGTGGCAATTGGTAATGCGCCCACCGCCCTATTTCGGCTGTTGGAAATGCTGGATCAAGGATGCCCCAAACCTGCGGTTATCTTGGGTTTTCCCGTTGGGTTTGTGGGTGCAGCCGAGTCGAAAGCCGCCCTGGCAGCAGATAGCCGTAATGTACCATTTTTAACATTACATGGTCGGCGTGGCGGAAGTGCGATCGCCGCCGCCGCAGTTAACGCCCTAGCAACAGAGGAAGAATAATCATGACAGCTAAAGGTCGTCTTTATGGTGTTGGTATAGGCCCTGGCGATCCCGAACTTTTGACCCTAAAAGCGCTACGGCTATTGCAAGCTGCGCCTGTAGTCGCCTATCAATCGGCAACAGATAAAGAAAGTATTGCCAGAAAAATTATCGCGCCATATCTTTCCGGGAATCAAATCGAGGTACTGTATCACCTTCCTCGTGCTTTAGAGCCAGAAAAAGCACAATCAATTTATGACAAAGAAGTTGAACCGATTGCCACACATTTAGAAGCAGGGCGGGATGTGGTAGTAGTTTGTGAAGGCGACCCGTTTTTCTACGGTTCGTTTATGTATGTTTTCACACGCTTATCTGAGCATTATGAAACAGAAGTTGTTCCTGGAGTCTCTTCTTTGATGGCTTGTCCAGTAGCTTTGGGCGTACCTTTCACCTACTACAACGATATTCTCACCGTTTTGCCTGCACCGTTACCAGCAGAAGAACTGATCACACAACTATTAACCACCGATGCAGCCGCAATCATGAAATTGGGCCGTCACTTTACCAAAGTGCGTGATATTCTCCATCAGCTAGGGTTAGCATCGCGGGCGCTGTATATTGAACGAGCAACAATGGCGCAGCAAAGAATTGTACCTTTAGATGAAGTCGATCCGGCAGAGGTGCCTTATTTTGCGATGATTGTTATACCAAGTAAGAGTAGGTTATAGGTGGAGAAAATAGATCTTTTTTTCTCACGCAGAGGCGCAGAGGCGCAAAGAAGAAAACAGGAATGTTATTTTTTGCATAAGCACTATTGGCTGGATTTGCCATGAATGTTGTCACACCTAAACGATTTACAGTGGATGAGTATCATCGGCTGATTGAACTCGGATTTGTAAAAGAGAGCGATCGCATTGAGTTGATTCGAGGAGAACTGATCCAGATGACAGCCAAGGGAACACCGCACACAGTCTGTTGTTCTATCTTATGCCGTCAACTGGATCGCCTCTTGGGTGATAGAGCCGTCATTCGTGGGCAAGATCCGATTACTCTTCCTAATAACAGTGAACCTGAGCCAGATGTTGCGATCGCACGCGGAACAGATGAAGATTATCTCGCTCATCATCCATATCCTGAAGATATTTTGTTAGTTATCGAAATTTCAGATAAAACATTAGATTACGATCAAAATACAAAGTTAAAACTTTATGCAGAAGCAGGTATTTCTGATTACTGGATTGTGAACTTAATTGCTCGCCAATTAGAACGTTACAATCAGCCATATCAAACTTCTCAAGGAGAGTTTGGTTATCTCAGCAAGCAAATTTCTCTACCTCATCAGTCAGTTGCAATTCCTGGGATTGAAGATAGTTTATTAGAATTGAATAGGATTTTTTTAGAAACCAGTAATGCTGGATAATTTAGTTTAATATATTAAATTTTACTAATAATTTACTTGTTTATTAATTCAAGCAATTAATTTCAGATATCATCGCACGATGTAATAGTTTGAGGGATGATCTACCTATTTAGCAATTGTGACCAATTCCCAGTTGCGCCAGCAGATTTCAGAAATTGCTGAAGCTTTCCCATTGTTTGAATGTATCCAGTGCGCTAATGCAATCCAAACATTCTTACTTGAAAGAGGCATTGCGGGAAAACGGCTACAATTATTCACAGGCAGCAACGAAGAACCCTACTGCAACATCTACCACGAGATCCTTCAGCAAAATATTTCTACTAATGGGATACATGAGGCGATCGCAGTTGAAATAGCACAAGAAGAGCTAATATTTGATAACATTCATTCGCAAGGAGTTCAAAGACAAGTTTGGCTTAACAACCTCTACTGTGCTGCTAAAGATATCGGAGGCGACTTTCAGATTACAGAAACAGATTTTTAACCAGGAGATATATGATGAGCAGTCTGTACGATTTAATTCGCAAAATCCAAAAACGTCCTTCTTTGTATCTGGGTAAACCTTCTGTGTGTAACCTACGTTCCTGTATTTCTGGCTATATTCTAGCCCGTCGCGAACTTGGTATTTCTCAAACCGACGAAGAACGGCAATTTACAGAATTTCAAACTTGGATTCAAAGCAAATTTCACATTTCCTCATCGCAATCTTGGGACAAAATAATCCTGTTTTACTCCGAAGACGAACACAGCGCTTTGGATAGCTTTTTCAAGCTATTTGAAGAATTTACCCAATCCCATCCACTTCAAAACGAGCGCCCGCTTGTAGGATGAATGCGATAAATTAAGAAGAGTTAAAATTAAACTCTGTAGGCGTGAATTGTATGAAAGCTGTTGTTAATTGCTGCTCCCATGAGTTTCATAAATGTGTTGCGTAAGGCTACAGCATAACGATTTTCTAATTCTCCCATTTTCCCTGATCGCAAGGATTGCTCGACAATCGATTTAGTCCGCGCAAACCTTTGTGATTCGTATTGTTGAAAGGCAGATGTTGGGTTTGATTGTGCTTGTAAACACTTGGTAATTACAACTGCGTCTTCTAATGCCATGCAGGCGCCTTGTCCTAAGGTTGGTAGCATAGGGTGGGCAGCATCTCCTAAGAGCGTAATATTTTGCTTGCTCCAAGGGCGAGTGGGAATGCGATCGTAGAGATCTGTTTTGAGGATATTGGCTTCATCTGTCGCCGCAATCAATTCTAGAATCGACGGAAACCAACCTTGAAACATTTGCTCAAGTTCTCTTTTGCGTCCCAGTGCTGAATCAGGTTGTCCCTCTGGTGCTTTAGCTGCTGCGTACCAATACATCCGATTTTTACCCAGCATCATAAATCCAAAGGCTTTAGCTGGACCAAAAAACTCTCTGATATAGCTAGAACGGTATCCGCTGGGAATGTAATCTGTTAGACCACGCCAAGTGGTAAAGTTGCGATAAATGGGTGGGTAATCTCCGAATAGTCCTGCTCTTACCCGCGATTTAAGTCCATCAGCACCAATCAAAGCATCGCCATCAACCATCAAGCCAGAGGCGAAATAAGCCCGAATCTTGTCTCCTACTTGCTCAAATCGCTCAAAAAGTTGTCCTAAAACAAACTTTTCTCTTGGTACATTACTCCAAAGTAGTGCGTGTAAGTCGGCACGATGGATTCCCAGAACTGGCAGATCGAATCTATTAACAGCTACGTTGATTAATTCTTTTCCGCTTTGCGAATTAAATTGATAATTTGTGATGGGATTGCCTACACGGATCGCATCTTCTAACAAGCCTAAATTTTTGAGAACATGAGTAGCGTTTGCCCACAGCGCAATTCCTGCCCCGACTTCTCGTAACTCAGAGGTGCGTTCGTAAACAGCGACTTCAAAGCCAGCACGATTAAGGGCGAAGGCGGTTGCTGCGCCGCCAATACCTCCCCCAACTATGATGATTTTCTTTGTTGTCTGCATATTACACCTTCTGCATAAGTCGATGTTTTGGATATCAAACCACAGATAAACACCGATGCACACCGATATTATCTGTGTTTATCTGTGTACATCTGTGGTTCCTTTATTTTCTTAATATCAACTTTTAACAAGTGAAGCGATCGCGGCTATCAGTTTTGAGGGATCGGCGGGTTTAGCTATATGCAGTTGAAATCCGGCAGCAAATACCTGTTGTTGTGTCGTCTCTGCGGCGTAAGCAGTTAGGGCGATCGCCGGAATCTGTCCACCTTGATCAACTGACATGGCGCGGAGTTTGCGGATCAAGGCGTAGCCATCAACTTCTGGCATACCTAAATCACTCAACAACAAATGTGGCTTTGATTGGGCGATCGCATTTAGTGCTTCCTCGGCTGAGGCCGCGATCGTCACAATCGCTCCTTGCTGTTCTAACAAAAAGGCGAGAAACTCTCTGGTATCAACATCATCATCCACAACTAACACTTTGACTCCTTCTAGGGGAGTGTAGAGCATAGAGAATGAATAGGAATCATCATATAAGTTTCGATCTCTCTGTGCTAATTTCAAAGTTCTTTGCAGCGCTGGTAGAGAAACTGTAAATGTTGCGCCTTTTTCTTCTCCGGGACTTTCTGCCCAAACTCTACCGCCATGTAACTCTACAAGTTGCCGTACAATCGCTAAACCCAGTCCTAATCCACCCGATCTTCTGGTTATACTACTATCTGCCTGACGGAAATACTCAAATACATAGGGTAAAAATTCCGGACTGATACCCTTGCCTGTATCCTTGACTTGAATTTCTATTTGAGACTCAATTTGTTTTAAATTAACTTCGATTTGTCCCCCTGAAGGTGTGAATTTGATAGCGTTAGATAGCAGATTCCAAACAATTTGTTGCAGACGACTACTATCGCCTTTAACTGATCCAACTCTTGGCTCTAGATTTAGTTTAATTTGAATTGACTTTGCTTCTGCTGCCAGCCGCACTGTGTCTAAGGCTGCTTCAATAATAGCAGTTAGATTAACAGTTTCTAAACTCATTGCTAGCTTGCCTCGCAGTATCCGAGAAATATCTAACAAATCGTCAATTAACTGAGCTTGGAGTTCAGCATTGCGTTCGATAGTTTCAACAGCGCGAAGAGTTGCAGTTTCATTTAACGAACGTTTTTTGAGTAATTTTGCCCAACCCAAAATTGGATTTAGAGGAGAACGAAGTTCATGGGAAACAATGGCGAGAAATTCATCTTTAATACGATTTGCGGCTTCTGCGGCTTCTTGCGCTCGTTGGCGTTCTTCTGCTTCCGCTAATGCCTGATCTCGTAAGTTCTTATATTCCTGAACTCGGAAGGTTAAATCGGTAACATCTTGAATTGAAAACAGGGCATAAAATTCATCTCCACCATATGCAGGTACGGCAGTTACAGTTGTGTGCTGAATGCGGTACTTCCCTTGGGGTAGTGGTACGGGAATGACATATTTATGCAGTTGCGAAGAAAAGATTGTCGGCGGCCCACCTTGAAAAATTTGCTGTAAGCGACTAGCGTAACGAGGTTGATTAAGATGAGGAAAATATTGCAGAACGGAAACTCCTAAAATTTGGTTCCTCGGAATTTTAGTCCATTCCTCTAAACAACTATTCCAGAATAAAACAATATGGTCTGACTGTAGAACAAAAGCTCCTAAAGTAATCTTATCTAAAAGTCCAAATTGTTCTTGAGCTTGTTCAACTTTGTTCATAATTTCATCAGACCACTTTTGCAGATTTTCTTGTACAAAAACTAGTTTTTATTCTCCTGTTCAGGATACTCCCAATTCTTCGTTAATCACTTTAATTAACGCATCAAATGTACCTAACTCAAAGATTAAAATAATATCGCCAATTAGTTCTAATTGTTCAATTGTGAATCTTGCTTGTGCTAGTAAAATTTGCGACTTGCTGACATTTGCAGAAGTCAGGAGATTTTCAATTTTATCTTCTAAATAAACTGGTAATGTATAATTCAGGTGCTGCCTTAGCACATTACTAATCGAACCCATCACTCCATTTATTACTATATTGCCAATTTCGCTTAATGTACCAATTTTTACGGCATCAAGGTCAGTCGAACCTGGCTCTTCACCAGTTAGCACTGCAACCAATGTAGATGCACTTTCAGTTGGAAAAATTAAGCCAGCGGTGCCATAAAACGATCCTGTAAAGCCAAGTCTGACAGCTGCCAAACAATCATCATGAAATCGTGTGGCTAATTCTTGATAAGCATCCGCAGATGTTAATACTTTTACAAACGGAATTTCTAGATGAATGTGAGAGTCTACCATCTCATTCAGTAAACTTGCCGCTCGACCGACTCCAATATTAATCAACTCTTGTAGGGCATCCAGTTGTTCTCCTGTCACATTCATGTATGCTTTATTCCTTTGTATTCAGAACTTGCTGAACTGCGAGCCGCAGTTCATTTTCCTTAGGCGGTTTATTAATAAAATCAACTGCTCCCAGATTGAAACTTTGATTGCGTGCTCCTTCTTGGATGTCAGCTGAAATAATAATGGTAGGAATTTGCAATTTCTCATCTTGTAGAGCTTGCAGAAATTCAAATCCATTCATATCAGGCATTAAAATATCAGCTAATACACAGTTGGGCTTGTGGTTGTGAACCATTTCTAAACCTTCACGCCCATTACTTGCTTCTAGAATTTCATAGCCATCGATTTGCAGAAACTTGCGGATCATTCTGCGAGAAAATGCTGCATCATCGATAATTAAAACCAATGCCATCAGTTTTATCCTTTTGACCTATTACTTCAATTATTGTGAATTTAGTCCTTTTAGCCTGGATTTTAAACATTTTTTTAGATGAACAAATAAATATAAATTACTACTGATTATTGATATGAATTTCTAAAATATTTATATTTAATTTTTCTAAATCTCTAACAAAGTTTCTGTTTATTAGGTATTAGAAATATCTTCTATTTTCTGTTTTGCTTTACGCAACCAATACAAAATTGTGGTGTGGTGAATGTTAGTTAATTGTTCTATTTTTCGCAGACTCATGCCATCAAGATGCATTTTAAGGCAAAGTTGCTTGATATCATTTGAGTAGCGCCAAGGTTGATAAAATTCTAGAAACTGGCGACCACATTGTTTGCACTTGTAACATTGTCTTGTTTTTCGGTGTCCGTTCTTAAAAATTTGGGTGGAATGGCAATTAGGACATTGCATCTATCTCACTTCGTTATTTAGTGTAGCATTATATTTTCAGCAATCAGTGAGATAAACATCTCTCATAAGAGAGATTTATATTAGGTGTAAAATTATAACTAGTATTTAACAAATATAGATTTCTAGTCTATCAATGCAATGGAGTTAGCAGAAATTGACGATGATATAGAAGCATTTCTCGTTGAGAGCTATGAGAATCTGGATGAAATTGAACGAGACATTATCGATCTAGAGAAAGCGCCTCCCAGTGGAGAAGTGCTAGTTCGGATTTATCGCTCACTCCACACATTAAAAGGGAACTGCGGCTTTTTACCCTTTCCTAGGTTAGAAGCACTAGCTCATGCGGCGGAAAGTTTGCTCTCGCGGCTGCGCGATCGCCAATTAGCCGTGACGCCTGGGATCGTTAGCGCCTTACTGCAAACCATTGACACCATCCGGCAAATTTTGTCTGAAATTAAAGCTACAAGACATGAAGGCGATCGCGATTATGCAGAACTCATTCAAGCTTTAACTAAATTACAGGAGACTGAGCAAGTTGTCACTACTGTAAAGCAGTCTGTCCCATCGTTTGATAGCGAAACGGATGACTCAACTCTTACAGCCTCAGAATTGTATATTCGAGTGAATGTGGCGCTTTTAGATCGAGTAATGGACTTGGTGGGTGAACTGGTATTAGCTCGTAACCAGGCGATCGCATTTTCAGATAAGTTTCAGAATAGTAGTTTTGCCGCTACTTGCCAACGCTTGAACCAAATTACAGCCGATTTACAAGCAGGAGTGATGAAAACTCGACTGCAACCGATTAGTAGTATCTGGCAAAAGTTCCCGCGTGTAATTCGCGATTTAGCGATCGCTTCTGGTAAACAAGTTCAAGTAGAAATGATAGGGGTAGATACTGAAATCGACAAAAGTATTATTGAAGCCATTAAAGACCCTTTAACTCATCTAGTACGCAACTGCATAGATCATGGCATTGAGTTACCAACCGAACGCAGTGCTATTGGTAAATCAATTATCGGAAGGATATTTCTGAGAGCCTTTCATGAAAGCGGTAAAGTCAATATTGAAATAGGCGATGATGGTCGCGGAATCAATCCCGAAAAACTCAAACAGCGATCGCAGCAACTCGGTTTAGTCAGTGCTACTCAGGCTGCTGCAATGAGCGACTCGGAAGCAATCAACTTAATTTTCTTACCTGGCTTCTCGACCAGTGAACGAGTCACTAGCCTTTCTGGGCGAGGGGTAGGTATGGATATTGTCAAGAGCAATATTGAAAAAATTAACGGTAGCATTGAAATTTACAGTCAGCAGGGACAAGGCACAACATTTAAAATTAAAATGCCGCTGACATTAACAATTATCCCAGCGTTAATGGTTACTAGTGGCGGCGATCGCTATGCTATTCCTCAAACGAGTTTACAAGAGCTAGTTTGTTTAGAAGCACAGGCGGCACTAAATAATATTGAGATGCTTTACGATGTACCCGTGTATCGCTTGCGGGGAAATCTTGTGCCATTGATTTACCTCAATCAAGCTTTGCAGATTCAAGATAAGATCACCAACTTGGAAACCCTTAGCCTCGTAATTGTCCAAGCTGATAACTATCGATTTGGGCTAGTTGTGGACACAATAGAAGATATTCAAGACATCGTTGTTAAACCACTAGGAAAGCAGTTAAAAAGTTTATCTCTGTTTGCGGGAGCCACTATTCTAGGTGATGGCAAAGTCGCATTAATTCTGGATATTGTAGGTTTGGCAAAACAAGCTGGTGTGCGCGAGAAACATCAGCAATTGGCGAGTGTAGAAGTTGCAAATATCCCAGAACCAACAAGCGATCGCCAAATGATTTTACTATTTACAGGGCCTGAAGGCGCACCTATGGGTGTGCCGCTAACAACAGCATTTCGGCTGGAAAAAATTTCTGCCGCGGCTGTGGAAAAAGTGGGTAACCAGTATGTTGTGCAGTTGAACAGTAAAATTTTACCCCTGATCGATCTTCACACCATATTTAGCGATCGCCACCACAGAGAACTCGATCAAGCAACAGAGACATTAGAGATTGCGATCGTCTCCCCTGATTCCAAACTCAGTATTGGGCTAGTAGTTGAGCGCATTCTTGACATTGTAGACGAACCACTGACAATTAAAGGTATCCCTAGCAGACCAGGCGTGCTTTTCTGTGCAGTAATTCAAGGTCAAATCACAGAAATTCTTGACGTTGAGGCTGTGATTAGGATTGCCAACCCTTATTTATTGCCAGGGAGCGATGGTGGTTGAACTACAACTTTGCACTTTTTTTCTCAATGGACTTTTTTTTGGCATTGATGTGCAGCACGTTCAAGAAGTGATTCGTCCCCAAGGTGTGACTCGTGTACCTTTAGCTCCACCAGATATTTGTGGATTAATTAACCTCAGGGGACAAATTCTGACTGTAATTGATTTGCAGCAGCGATTAGAAATGGGTGAATCGGCGATGCGTTCAACTACTAAGCTTATAGATGAGCTTGAGGGATTTAATATCGTTGTCCGTTCTAGCGATCAAGTAGTTAGCCTGCTCGTTGATGATGTCGGGGATGTCTTAGCGTTGCCAAAAAACACCGTTCAACCCCCACCAGCAACGTTAAAAGGTAAAATGCGTCAGATGCTAGCAGGAGCTTACCCGCTACCAGAAGGGTTTCTGCTAATTCTAGACATTGAAAAAATTCTAGATCTTAACTTTAGAAGTTCTTTTATTTAAAAATTTAGGAGAATTTGGCAATGGCTACAAATAGGACTGGGAAAGCAGCGAACAACTCTAAATCTCCCTCAAATAATACTACAGATGCGATAGATACGAATTACGGCACAACAGATCCGCAACTGCAACCATTACTAACAGCAATGCAAGCAGCCAAAAACGGTGATTTTAGCGTTCGTCTGCCAGTGGAAAACAATGGCATGGGTGAAATTGCTTCAGTTTTTAATGAATTGATGAGTTTCAACCAAAACTTTGCTACCGAAGTAACTCGCCTAGCAACCGAGATTGGCAAAGAAGGAAAACTTGGTTCTCAAGTTGTGCTTAAAGAAGCAGAAGGTTCTTGGAAAGAATTGCTGGACAATTTGAATCAAATGTCCACTAATCTAGCACAACAGATAAAAAGTATTAATGAAGTTACCCTAGCTGTTTCCCAAGGAAATTTGGCAAAACAAATCAAAGCACGCAATGCAGGAGAGTTCAAACAACTCAGCGATAATGCCAATCAGATGATTAGCAGCCTCAAGTCTTCCATCAGACAAATGGCAGAAGTTGCCACAGCTGTTGCGTCTTCTTCCGAAGAACTAACCGCAGTTAGTAAAGAAATGACCACAAATGCTGAACAAACCTCTGAACAAGCAACCTCCGCATCCGCCTCAGCAGAACAGGTAAATCAAAACACGATTACAGTAGTAACTGCGGTAGAAGAAATGAATGCCAGCATTCGCGAAATCGCTAAGACTGTTGCTAGCGGAGCACAAGTGGCGGCTGAGGCAGTTAAAACTGCCGATCGCACAAACCAAACAATTGGGAAACTCGGTCAAAGTAGCGTTGAAATTGGCAAAGTAATCAAAGTCATTACCTCGATTGCGCAACAAACAAACTTGTTAGCTTTGAATGCTACGATTGAGGCAGCTAGAGCAGGGGATGCTGGTAGAGGATTTGCAGTAGTAGCAAATGAGGTTAAGGAACTCGCCAAACAAACGGCAAATGCTACCGAAGATATTAGCCAGCGAATAGAAGCAATTCAGTCTGATACCAAAAGTGCAGTTGGTGCTATCACTCAAATTACTGACATCATCAACCAGATTAACGACCTTCAAAGTACGATCGCTAGTGCGGTTGAGGAGCAAACAGTAACCACTAATGAAATCGCTCGAAATATAGCTGAGGCAGCCCAAGGAACCTCGGATATTGCTAAAAATATCGGCATTGTGGCAATCAATGCTCAAACTACGACAATTGGTGCCAGTAATACTTCACAAGCAGCTACAGAACTAGCTCGCATGGCTGTAGATATGCAGAAAGTTGTCAGTCAGTTTAAATATTAGCGATCATTGGTCATTGGTCATTTGTCATTGGTTATTAGTTAAGAGTCAAGAGTTATTTCTCCCCTGTCCCTGCGAAGTTCTGAGCAAAGACTTCCTCCGCTCAGACTTCTCTCGTTGTCCCATTTCTCCCCACCCTCTCCCACACTCCCCACACTCCCTTGCCCCCCTCCGCCTGGTGAAAGTGTATGCCCAAGATCCGGGTTCTCGTTGTTGATGACGCGGTAGTAGTTCGTAGTCGAGTTAGCAAAATTTTGTCTAGTGATTCAGAACTAGAGGTAGTAGGAGTTGCCGCTAATGGTCGCATTGCCCTAGCAAAGATTCCTCAAGTCAATCCCGATGTGATCGTTCTAGATGTCGAGATGCCGGATCTGAACGGTTTAGAAACTTTGGCGGCAATCCGAGAAATTTATTCACACCTGCCAGTGATTATGTTTAGCACCTCTACACGGACTGGAGCAACTGCAACACTTGAAGCTCTGTCTTTGGGTGCTTCAGATTATGCAACAAAACCTAGTAACTTAGGGAGCGTAGAGGCAACTAACCAACATATTCGTGAGGAATTAATCCCCAAAATTAAATTATTTGGTGCTGGAATTAGTTTGTTTTCTCCACCAATAACAATCAACGATTCACTTATTACTCCCGGTCACAGACGCATAGAACAGGTAGATGTTGTTGCAATTGGGGTTTCCACAGGAGGGCCTAATGCCTTAGCGAAACTACTTCCTGCGCTGCCAGCAGATTTAGGAGTTCCCATTTTAATTGTGCAACATATGCCACCGACGTTTACGAAACTATTAGCAGAAAGATTAGCTTCTAAGTGTAAAATCCGCGTAGATGAAGCAGTTCCTGGAGCGATACTAGAGCCGGGGCAAGCTTGGATTGCACCTGGAGATTTCCATATGGTTGTACAACGTCAGGGAGATGTAGTTCGACTTGCCACTCATCAAGCACCACCAGAAAATTCCTGCCGTCCTTCCGTAGATGTACTATTACGTTCCGTAGCAAATGTATTTGGTAGTAGAGCGATCGCGGTTATACTTACAGGAATGGGACAAGATGGGTTACATGGCTGTAAATGCATCCGGGAAGCAGGCGGACAGGTACTAGCACAGGATAAAGCTAGTAGTGTGGTTTGGGGAATGCCTAGTTTCGTTGTCAATGCAGGACTAGCTGATGAAATTCTTCCTCTCGACCAAATGGCAGGTGAAATTATCCGCCGAATCCGTTACAATCAAGTTCCTCTTTCAGGTCTGTAATGAAACAGACAAAGGGTGTAAGCACTAGTGATTTTCAATTTCTGCGTGAATTAGTTTACAATCATTCGGCAGTTGTATTGTATGCCGACAAAACCTATCTAGCAGAGCTATATTTGCAGCCAATTGCAGAATTGGCAGAATTTGCTTCAATTGCCGATTTGGTAAGTTATCTACGAACTCAACCGTTCAGCAGTCTTCACAGCCAGGTAATTGAGTCCCTAGTTACCAACGAAACATCCTTCTTTCGTGATACTCAACCCTTTGAAGCACTGAAGAAAGTTGTGCTACCAGAGTTGATCGCTAAACGAACCATTGAGCGATCGCTCAATATTTGGTGTGCAGCCTGCTCTAATGGACAGGAACCATACAGCATCGCCATGCTCATTAGAGAACATTTTCCCATGCTTGCCAATTGGTCTTTTAAGCTAATTGCTAGCGATTTTTCCCACAAAGTATTAGCCAAAGCTAGACAAGGACGTTATAACCAACTAGAAATACAGCGTGGGCTACCAAAAAATTTCCGCGATCGCTATTTTCAGCAGATTGATCATGACTGGCAAATTAACGACGAAATTCTTCAGATGGTAGAATTTCGCCAGATCAACCTTGTGCAATCTTGGTCATCCCTCCCCAAAAGTGACGTGATATTTTTACGCAATGTTTTAATTTACTTTGATATCCCGACTAAAAAAGCCTTACTAAAAAAAATCAAGCAGCAATTAAATCCAGATGGCTATTTATTTCTCGGTAATGCTGAAACCACTATCCACCTAGATACATCATTTGAGCGGGTTCAATTTGATAAAGCTATCTGCTATCGATTAAACAATTAATTTATTTCTATTAATTCAAATCCCAAAGTCAAACCTTTATAAATACAGCTATTTTTAACCACTTAAATATAAGTAATTTGACTGGCAAAATATATTTGAAATCAAAGTAGGGTGGGCAATGCCCACCAAAATCCGGCTATAGTGCAATACATTTCAGATAAGCCTGTCTTTTCTTCCCCTGTTTCCTTGACTCTACAGAGGAATTTTCTTAACTGAAATGTATTGGGATATGGTGGGCATTGCCCACCATATACTTAATCTTAGTGCCTTAGTCGTTCAATATTTTTTATGTTTACAGCAGTTTTCATGTATTTAGCCCACGCATTCATCTTACTCTCTGCGACTCTGCGCCTCTGCGTGATCAAAAAAGCCGTGGTTCATTTACTTAAAAATAGCTGTAAGCACTTTTTTGCTGAAAATGCGTCATCAAATTTTAAGGGATTTCACCCTAAATTTATGCGTCAACAACATCAAATTGAAGCAAGCATTATCAGGTGACAATGAAAGCACTCAAGGCATTGACTACAGCTCTAATTAGTATGGCATCCGTTCTAGCAAATGTTCCTGTCAAAGCAGAATGGGCACCTCAAGCTGTTGTAGATGGAGTATATACAGGTATCCAACATATTCATGGTTATAAAGCAACACCACAATTAATTTGGAACGTTGCTAGAGGATCTCTTACTAGCTGTGGGCGTATTTACGGTAGCTTATATTGCAAACTAAACCACACTGTATATATTACTAGTCAAGATATTCAAATGGCTTATCATTTTGGAGATGCGGCTTTAGCCTATATAGTTGCACATGAATATGCTCATGCCATGCAAACTGCTTATGGATTTCAACCAAGGATCACACCAATATCCGAACTACAAGCAGATTGTTTAGCAGGAGTTTATTTAGGGTTGATTCCTAATATTACTTTAGATGAGCGCGATACTTTAGAAATTGCTAGCCTAGCTTATCACATTGGAGATTATGACTGGGGCAGCAGACACCATCACGGAACTCCAGAGCAACGTGTGAAAGCTGTTGTAAGTAAGTAGGCACGAAAAAACCAAACTATGTGAAGATAAGTAAATACGGAGA
>NZ_MTAW01000015.1 GCF_002154725.1 Nostoc sp. 106C
AAAGTTTTGTGGCGCTGACCATCCAGAGTCCAGAGTGTAGCTTTCTTGTCTGCACCGGCGGTAGCAATCAGCTCACCGTTTGGGCTAAAGCTAACACTATAGACCCTGCCATCATGTTTCAGCTCTATCGGATTTTTGTAGCCATTTAAATCCCAAATTTTGACCGTTTTGTCATCGCTAGCAGTCGCAAGGGTCTTACCGTCGGGGCTGAAACTCACGCTACGAACCAGACCTGTATGCCCCTGAAGAATTGGAAGCAAGGTGCTATCGTGTCTCCAAAGTTTAACAGTCTTGTCCGCACTTCCTGAGGCAATGGTCTTACTATCTAAACTGAAACTGACACTAAGGACTCTATCGTCGTGCCCCTTCAGGGTTTCAAGAAAACCGCCACCCGCAGTCCATACTTTGACCGTTCGATCCCAACTGTTATACGTCTGGGTTCCTTGTTGCTACCTACAGTCCAAAGGTTGACAGTACCGTCTTTGCTAGCGGCTGTAAAGGTCTTTCCATCTGGACTAAAGCTGATGCCATAAAACCAGTCCTTTCCCTCGATGCTAGGCTCAATATTCTTGCCATCCAGATTCCAAAGTCTAATTTTCTTATCCGCACTGGCAGTTGCAATAGTTTTTTTATCGGGGCTGAAGCTGATGCCATAAACCCAATTGTCATGCCCCTCTAAACGATTACGCTCTTGCAGACCATCGACTGCCTGCTGTAGGGCTTTGACAGTCTTGTCGCGGTCATTAGGCTGGAGTCCTATTGCCTTATCGAGTTGTTTGCTTGCTTTCAAGCTCGCCATTAATGCTCCAATCTGGTCATTGGCAATAAAACTATTTTCAGATGACGAGGTCAGTGCTACGACTTGACCTTGTATCGCTAAATTTGCCTGCCAGAAGGCCATTATCGCGAACAAAGATATCACTACAAAGACAGTTCGACGTATAAATTTTTTCTGCTTTATGCTTTTTTCTCTGTGCTTTTTGCTTTCCTGTACAAAGGTTTTAGCAAGTTTGTTTAGCGAAATATTATTGTCAGAACTTTGAAAGTATCTTTCTGCTTCAGCCAGTTTTAGTCCTTGTAGCAAGTAATCTTGGCTATTACCACTATTGTGCCAATCTTCAGCATCTTTCTCAATTCTTCGCTGTTTTCTCAAGATGTCTCGGTTGTCGTCTAGCCACTGGCGTAGCACAGACCAGTAACGAATTAGAGCTTCATGGGCGATGTCCAGGACGGCAAGCCTTGTCCCCGTTCCTCTGTCCGATATTTCACTCGTGACTACTAACTTGGCATCTGCCAACTTCTGGAGCACCTGCTCACCCAGAGCTTTCGATGGTTGAGCAGTAACTAAATTCTTTAGCAAAACCCGCCTGCGAGTATCCTCGGTTCCCTCTCCTAGCTGTGTCAGTTCTAGAAAAATTCGCTTTGCCACCTGTTGCTCCTCTGGTGACAAACTCTCATAAATCTCAGTGGCGCGTTTTTGCAGCGTTCCCCTTACCCCATCCAGTCTCGTGTAAACTAAGACTGTTAATTTTTCCTCAGTTCGCTGCTGCCAAAGTTGAGTTAACGTGTACTGTAATAACGGCAAACTTCCCGGTGAAACTTCCACATCGACAATTATCTGATTAACTAGCTCAGGCTCGACTTGCAAACCTACCCGTTTCGCAGGTTCGGTAATTGCCTGTCTCAACTCCTCCTCTGTCATCGGTGTCACCGTCACCAGATTTTCTTCAATCTGCTGTGTTAGTTTGCCATATTCAGCACACTTGCCAAAAAAATCTGCCCGCATTGTCAGCACCAAGCAGAGTTTATCGCCACACCGCTGCAATGCATCCAGCAAGCATTCAAAAAATTGCTGTCGTTTGCTGATGTCCTTGCACAGGGTAAACACTTCTTCAAACTGATCCACCATCAGTATGACTCGCTTGGTGTCCGCAGCGTGAATAAGTTGTCTTAAACCTACAGAACCCTTAGCAATCAATTCCTCAGCTTCTGCTAACTGGGATGCGCGTTCAATATCTGGTAACCCTGAATCCAAAAAGGCTCGTGCTAAACTCTGCAAAGGATGGTCACCCGGTTGAAAAATTCTGATTTGCCAAGTGTCACTACCCGACAACCGCCGCCCCAAGGTAAGCTGATAAAGTAATCCCGCCCTGACTACACTAGATTTACCACTTCCTGATGCTCCCAAAACTGCCAGGAAATTTCCTACACGCACTTTTTCTAATAACTGGTCTGTCAGCGCTTCCCTACCGTAGAAATATTTAGCATCTTCTTCTGTACAATCAAAGTATTGCAACCCGCGATAAGGGCAAATGTTCGTTACAACTGAATTACTATCTGGGTTCGGTGCTTGCCAAGTGCGCGTCAAGTTAATCGCACCACCGGAGTTGGCAAATATAGGACGCTGGGGAAATATGTGTAAACGCTGGTTAATAACATCAATTAAAGTGTAGTTTGTTACCCATGTGTCTTCCTGCCCTCTGGGCTTAAGTCCTTGTAACAGCGCCTGGGTTAAGACGCTATGCTTGCTATCAATTGTTTCATAGGCTACCTCAAACTCTCTTGATGCAGCAATAAAACAGCGATCACGTCCTTTGCCCCTATCCCCTGGATCTGCTTCGGCAAAATTCAGCAATTCACCGCTATAGCAACAATCCAACCAAATAATCTGTTGCCGCACGGGGCTTTCTTGCAATAATTCGCGCAGCCATTTCCAGCGAATACCCCAGTTGCCTAAATCGGGGTTGACATCACTAGTAGCCAAATACCCTTCCTGAATGCCTCGGTTTTTACGCAGCCCATGCCCTGAAAAATACAACAGCGCGGTGTCGGGAATATTTCTGCCCTCTGGCTTAAATAATTCGACGATCGCCTCTTCTAACTGAGTCAAAGTAACTTGAGTTGTCTTTCCAACGCGAATCGTGTTATTCTGCTTATCCTTAATGGCAGGTAGACGCTTGACTTTAAACTCGCCGGAATTTTCTAACAGTTGAGCGATTGCTTCTGCATCCTGTGCAGGTGCCGTTAGATTTTTTAAGCGATCGTAACTATAAGTATTAATCCCAACTACCAAAGCGTCTCGGCTCATAGTATAAAGCCTTACTCTAACTTAAAAGAGCGATGATTTAACTAATACAAATACAAAATACTTACCCCAATTTCCGAATAAAATTACTGAATATTGTTTTGTCAAAATAAATTCTGACCATGACCAAACTCACACCCATTCAACTCGATGACAACACAATTATTTACATCGAAGCTAGCGAAGACATCAACGTTCCCATAATTATAGCCAAAGAACCCGCAGAGGATGAGGAAGAAGCATTAACTGATAAGGGAATCAGTCCTGAAGAACTGCGAAAGCAAATAGTGCAAAATTTTCAGGTCGTTCAACATACAATACGTGCTTACACTGTTTATAGCTTGAATGCGTTTAAGCAAATTCCGATTGATAATATTAACAAAGTTACTTTAGAATTCGGCATTGAAATGGGCGGTGAAGCAGGTGTTCCTTATGTTACAAAGGGTACTGCTAAAAGTAATATGAAAATTACTGTGGAATGTTCGTTCCCTAAAGAGAATACGTAGATTATTCGAGAGGCTATCGGGGCTATTGCCCCGACCACGCAAGAAAGATGCGAAATAATGGCTCTTGAAATCCTTACCTCGCAATAATTACAGGCAGTAGTAAGCAATATCTACTTAATTTTTTCTTACTAGATTGCTTAAAAGTAATAAATTAAGCATAAATGCTTAGAAAAACAATCCATAGATTAAAGCAGCATGATGTGCCAAAGAAGGAGTCCTTAATCTATGGATTGCTTCAATAAGTGCAAATACTCATGATACCGCTTATGCACTTACAAACTTTGGCAGAATTTACGCAACTGTCAAAAGCGACAACGGAATTGCGCTGTGCGCCAAGAAACTAAACGAGAAATATTGGAATATCAGAACGTTGCTGTTGTTTCTCTCGACACCCATATCTGCAAGAGATATGCGATCGCCCAGGTGCTCCCTCGCACAAGAGTGATCGCCCTCGGTGTGAAAATCAGCTTTATTGATAAGTTCTTGTGAAGCAATCTTGAAGAATCCGCGAGCGCCCTTAGCACTAACATTTATAGTTGCTACCATGTGGCAG
Source organism: Nostoc sp. 106C (assembly GCF_002154725.1). Taxonomy (GTDB): domain Bacteria; phylum Cyanobacteriota; class Cyanobacteriia; order Cyanobacteriales; family Nostocaceae; genus Aulosira. The sequence goes on from NZ_MTAW01000015.1 coordinate 4,145, forward strand.
ATATACAGAACTCCTTATACCGAACCTGAATTATCCTCTTCATTTCTTTGAAGAAATATGAACCACATCAAAAGCCCCCTTCATGTTAAAGGGGGTATTTTTATGGCAGGGGTGGTAAGCTCAGGAGTCATTCGCTGCATAATTCTCAGCCTCAAAAGGACGCAGGGATACAATTTGAATAATTATTAGCTTGGGCGATCGCAAACTATCTATTAAATTTTGTCCCGGCTTTTCTGCCTTTCCACCAACGCCCCAGGATCAGAGTTGATTTCTTCTAATAATCGCACTAAGGCTTCCTCTACAATCACTTCTTTATAAGGGGCATTAGTTTTTCCTAGTTCCAACTGGAGTGTTAGGTGCAGTTTGTCTAGCCGATCCAGCACTTGTGAGTTGATTTGAAATGTAGATTTACGGCAGATTGTTTTTTCAGATTTAGATTGTTGACTTGTTGACTTGTTAGCTTGTTGGCTGGCTGAATTGTTGTCTTGCGGACTTGCTATATGGACAGCTTGCTGACTTGTTAACGTCTCCTTGAGATTGTTGTCATCTGCTTTATCTTGTTCGCTTGTTGACAAGTCATCTTCTTGACTTGTTGACTTGTCAGCTTCCTGAATTGTCAAATTGCTATCTTCCTGACTTGTTGACTTCTTCCGACGATTGTTAGTTTGAGAAGTAGAAGTCAACGGCCGTGCTTTATCTTGTTCACTTGTTGACAAGTCATCTTCTTGACTTGTTGACTTGTCAGCTTCCTGAATGGTTGAATTGCTGTCTTCCTGACTTGTTGACTTCTTCCGACGATTGTTGGTTTGAGAAGTAGAGGTCAACGGCTGTGCTTTATCTTGTTCGCTTGTTGACAAGTCATCTTCTTGACTTGTTGACTTGTCAGCTTCCTGAATTGTCAAATTGCTATCTTCCTGACTTGTTGACTTCTTCCGACGATTGTTAGTTTGAGAAGTAGAAGTCAACGGCCGTGCTTTATCTTGTTCACTTGTTGACAAGTCATCTTCTTGACTTGTTGACTTGTCAGCTTCCTGAATGGTTGAATTGCTGTCTTGCTGACTTG
>NZ_MTAW01000140.1 GCF_002154725.1 Nostoc sp. 106C
CGACGTAATCGCCTGAAATTCTGGGATTGCTTCCCTACACTACGTTCCGGTCGCAATGACAAATTTTGCTTGCGTAAGTCCTGTGAATATTTTATCTTACTGCTATTTTTTTTGTTGTAATGGGCACATTAAATATATAGTTTACTACGTAACTATCTATGGTTCTTCAAAATACAACAAATCGTTTGCGTCCTCTAGTCATTAGTCAAGATGTTGACTCATTGCACGGTTTACAAACCATCAGCACTTATGACACATCCCGTGCTGATGCTTCTGTTGCAAACATACAGCAAGCTTATCAAGCGATGTTAGCGCAGCAACAAGCAGAAACTGAGAAACTAGCTTCATACCGTGCTGCTGCTGATGCTGCAAGATTAGCAGAATGGCAATTCCATAATGCAATATTAGCGATGAAAGAAGTTGTACGCGGGCAATATGGCTCAGATAGCGATCAAGCTCAATCAGTAGGATTGAAGAAAAAATCAGACCGCAAGCGTCCCAGCCGCAAAAAATCGGTGATGGTTACAAGTTAATTAATTAGGGCGATCGCGTTTCGAGCAAGTTAGCAATGTCTAATGACAAGCGGCTCCGCGTCTACGCCCTTATAATAAGCTAACCCGCCTTTAAGTTGCAGAATCCTTAGCCTCAGAAAGACGCGGCGACGCGGAGAAAGGGAGACGCAAAGATGCAATTTTAATGATTATTAGCTGATCATGTCTGTTCAAATAACCGTCATTGCGACCGTAAAGCCTTCTCCTAGCGGAGACGCTGCGCGAACGGCATAGCTTCTCTACGAGAGGCTGCGCCAACGCTTAGCGCTGAAAGCGTTCCCGTTCGTCGAAGCCGTTCTCGAAGAGTAGGGTAGGGAAGCAATCGTAGAAATCTTGTGATTGCTTCGTTAGCGACATACAACTTCACTAAGCGGGTGTATTGGTGAGCGCGATCGCTTTCATCGGGTATTTCCGAATACTCGCTGACTTGAATCATGCGGGTTTCGGGATCGGCCTGTGATGCCAATACGTCGCTCTGTTGTAACAATAAGTCTTATAACCACGATGAGCGATCGCAGTATCATTTACTATTGAGCTAGATAAGCGAAGCGGTAAGTAGGTTGGGGAGCCACTCACGTGGGCGGGTTTCCCGACTTGAGTGAAGTGGCGTTTGAACGCAGTGAAACCCAACTATATCAAGGTTTTTGGGTGTTGAGTTTCGTTCCTCAACCCAACCTACGCCTAAATTTATAAAAGTCGGGCATAATAAGGGTTGTAGATTTTTGTCTCGCGAGAGTGATTAAAGAGCGCTAGATAAGCGAAGCGGTAAGTCTTGTATTTTACAATAATGATGAAAGTCCACGGACTTAGACAGAGAAGATTGTTGATATGTCCTACCCTAAACTTAGTGATGAAGAAATTACCAGACGCGGGAAAGAACTCTATGAAAACAGTATTCGCGCTCAAGTAGAAACACCAGAGAATATTGGCAAAATTATCTCAATCAATGTTGAGACAGGTGAATATGAGATTGGTGATGATTTAGTTGTAACAAGTATGCGGTTACGAGCCAAACAAGCTGATGCGGCACTTTGGGCAGAAAGAATCGGATTTAATGCGGTCTACGCAGTTGGTGGTACATTGTTCAGGACGGCATAGTGATACATGGAACTGTAGTTGGGCTTAAAGCTCAAATTGGTGTTATTCTTTGTCTTGCTACTGTTAGATCACAAATTAAAAAAAATATTTAAGCTCTAAAATCTGCATTAGTAGCTTGGTAAGAGCTAGATAATTTTGACCGATAACGATAACGCCACATCACAAAACCAGTGACAAACAAAATAGTGGGAGCAAAACCAACAAAAATATAAAGAATACGAGTTGGTAATCCGCCAAAAGTACCGTAGTGCAGAGGGTTAAAAGCATCTACTACTTCTTCACCAACAGGAAGCGATCGCGAATTACGAACGTGCAACACTTCCCCTGTATATTGGTCTAAATACACTCGGCTACGCCAAACTTCTTTTTCTTCTGGAAATTTTTTTCCCACCATAAATACAGCCTCTGGACTAGTTGGGAAACCGATATAAGTGATTGCAGCGCCTGGTAAAGCAGCATCAGCACGTTGCAAAATTTCTGCTAAAGCTATTGGCGATTTACCAGGTATAAGTTTGGATAGAGGTTCTACAGGTTTAGGCGAAAAAGTAACAGCATAAATTACAGGTTCAGCGTAAGTGTAAAAATTCCAGCAAAATCCAGTGAAAGCAGTTAGTGCTAGAAATACGGCTGTGATAATTCCCGCTACTTTATGGATATCAAAATTGGTACGTTTGATATGTGCATTCCATTTGATTTTGAAGCCTGGAATTAGCTTTCGCCAACCCGGCCATAAGAAGATTCCTGTAATGCAGAGTATGAATAGTAAAAGCGCAGCAATACCAGCGATCGCAATCCCAGTATCACCTGCTAGCAAGGAATAGTGGAGATTGTAAATTACGCTCATGATGGCATATTCACGAAGGCGATCGCCTAGAATTTTACCTGTGTATGGATTAACAATTACCTCTAATGTCGGTTTGTTTGGAGATTGCAGCTCAATGTGTATAGCCTCGTCAGGTTCTTGGGGTAATCCCAAGAAACTAAAATTCAGGTTGGGATCGGGATAAGCTGCTTTCACCCGATCGATAACAGAGATAACTGATACCTGTTGTTGTTGAGGAACTATCTTTCCAAACTGAAGTTCCAGCAGAAAATGGCTAATTTCTTCTTCAAAAACCAACAAGCTACCTGTTAAGCCAACAACCATGATAACTAGTCCAGCTGCTAATCCTAAATAACGGTGTAGCTGGAAAGCCAGATGACGAAGTTTCATATTAAAACTCAATAGCAAATGAGCCAATAATCGTAAGTGGTGCGCCTGGAATTACCGTTGTTCGACCAAGTTCGCTGGTTTCAAAATAGTTGATATCAAACAAGTTCTGGAAGTTAATTGCAGCTCGCCAATTGTTTTGTCGGTAGTAAATCGCTGCATCAGTGCGGATATAGCTTGGTAATTCATAGCTATTTTCTAAATCGCCCTGTCGAGCATCTACATAAAACAATCCCATTCCTAAACCGAATCCCTTGAACCCACCATTTTGAAACTCATAGGTTGACCATAGGCTGGCTTTATTGTGTGGAACATTAGGAACTTTGTTACCAACGGGAAAATCATTGCTCTCAGAAATTTCAGCATTTATATAGCTGTAAGAAGCAATTATGTTCCATCCTGGGGAAATCTCTCCTGAAATATCAAATTCAATTCCTTGACTACGTTGTTCACCAACTGCAATGCTAAATGCCTGATTGACAGGATCTGTAGTGGCGATATTAGTTTTGGTAATTTCGTAGAATGCAAGATTAGCAGCAAGTCGCGGATTCAATTCGGCTCGAATACCCACTTCATACTGGTTTCCGCGCGTTGGTTCCAGCAATGAGCCATCAACACGAACACCACTATTGGGAGCAAAAGATTGGCTGTAGCTGGCGTAAAGTGAAATCGGTTGAATAGGTTGATATACAATACCTACACGCGGGCTAAATGCTTCATCTGATTGGCTACTTTCACTATTTTCTAGCTTGTCATTACGCTCTTGTCTAAGAGTATCAAATCGGCCACCAACTAAAAGTTTGAGATTATCTGTCAGGGCAATTTGGTCTTGTAAGAAAATACCCAAGCTATCAGTTGTTGTTAAATCATCTCGTAGAAAGATGAAGCTTGAACGATCGGGTGGACGTAGATTGTAGCTGGGGTTAAAAATATTGATGCTTGGTGTTTGGCGATCTGCCACAGAGGTATCAAAAGCATCAGATGGTGTTCTAAAGAAACCTTCAAGCGTATTTCTTTGTAAATCAAAGCCAAATAAGAGCTGATGATTGACTGAGCCTGTTTTAAATTTACTTGTGAGGTCAGTTTGCATCGAATATATTGTGTACTCATTGGCACTATCAAAGTAATCACGGAATAATGTGCCAGTTTCTTCATCTAACTGTGTTGCATTCGTATTGAATACTGTTTCATTATTTTGTAAAAATTGAAAGGCATTACGGATTTTGAGGTTGTCGTTGAACTCATGTTCTAAACGATAACCAATACCAAACTGCTCACTACGCCTAAAGTCACCAGGCTCACCTAAAAAGCGGCTAATCGGAATATCAGCAATTCCTCGTCCGATCGCAACTATCCCCCGATCAACGGTGCGTTGGTCGTATAGATAGCTAGTGTTAATCGATAAATTAGTGCGATCGCCTAACTTAATATCAAAGACAGGCGCAGCAAAAAATCGCTCACTATTGACAAAATCACGAAAGCTACCCGCATTTTGATAAGCCAGATTCAGCCGATAGAGCAAGGCTTTATTTGGAGTTAACGGCCCAGACAAGTCAAAGCTACCACGATAAAAACTATAGCTACCAATGGAGAACTCTGCACTATAGAAAGGATCGGCCAAAGGTTGCTTCGTGACAACATTGACCACGCCTCCTGGTTCAACATTGCCATACAAAACCGAAGCAGGCCCCTTTAAAACCTCTACTTGCTGAATATTAGCTGGATCTTGTAACGAGAAATTTCCATTTGCGGTGCTTTGTTTGAAGCCATTTTGCAGTGTAGCAGCATTGTCAAATCCCCGAATATTAAAACTATCTACTGTACCACCAAAACTATTACTGGAAAAAACACCACTAACATTTCGTAGTGCATCAATCAGACGAACATTTTTTTGATCCTCTAAGACTTGTTGAGGAACCACCTGTATTGATTGGGGAATATCACGAATAGGTGTGTCGATTCTGGTAGCAGTTGAAGATTCTGTGGCCCTATATCCATCTTGCTCCCCTGTTACTACCAATTCAATTGGTTCATCGGTAGTTGCTGATGGTGCCTCTGGAGGTTGCTCAGAAGATGGCTGTGTGGGTTGTGTTTGTGTATTTGCTGATGGTGTTTGTGGCTGTTGCGGTTGTGTTGCAGAGTCCTCTGATGTTACACCAAAAATCAAACCTTCATCACTATCAAATAGCTCTATCTTTGGTACGCTTGCCTCACCTATCAACGTCACCCGGATACTATTCGCATCTTGATTAATGACAATTACCTCTGCAATCCCTGCGGCTGGCTTTTCTTGGCGAAATTGATTACCACTAGCAAGGCGCAGTCGCGCATTAGAAATGTTTGCAATATAACTTTTGCCATCAGTTTGAGGTGATACTTGCAACTTTTCGCCTGAAGTAGTCTCTAATATCAAATCTATCCCTGTTTCTGTGGCATTAATCTTGACTCCCGTAATATCTATAACTTGAATTACAGGCTGCGAGCTGGGTATTGAAGACTGAGCTAACCTAAAGGAATGCTTTATTTCACTCAATCTGGGGATTTTTCTGCTTGATTTGAGCTTCGCTCTCGTCTGTGTATCTTTTTCTAAGACCTCTTCACTCAGAACAGCAGTGGTGTCCCACGCAACAACAGAACTTATCAGTAACAAACTTGGCAGTATTAGCTCTAGTTTCATTCTTGTCTTCACGCCCAATCGCAAATCACACATTGTCATCAATAATCTTGGTCAAATTATTGCAAGTAACTCTCAATATGTAAAGCCCTAGTCAGAATATTGTCTTTTGCAAATATTTCTCAAATTTTAAAGAGACAGCAAACTCTACCGTCAGTAGCTAAATTTTCTGCTTGCTCAAAAACTTTCTTTTTATCACTTTGCTGTTTTCCATACAATTTGGCAAATAGAGGTAATAAAATTATTTAATTTTGAATTACATCTATCTAAAGATATAAATAATACTTGCAATTTAAATTCAATAAGATTGCAAAATAATGATAAGTATTTATTATCCTTAGGGGGTTGTAAGATCGAATCACTTGCATTAGTGTGATTAAAGTAATTGCAAATTAATAGCAATAATTTACAGATAAATCGGCGGCAGATGGCTATTGATAGAGAATCAGATGGCTGTGATTGCGTTTGCTTGTAATTGGTTCTAGGATTGGCATCTAGCTCTTGAGAATAAAATGGTTCAACCTTTTAATGACTTGAAGGATATTGCCTATAGCTGTACGACGTTGGTTGAGATTCTGCAATATAGATCTCAATATCAACCGAACACAGAGGCTTTTAGCTTTTTGCAAGATGGGGAAAATACGGTAATCACACTCACATATCAAGAGCTAGATAGACGATCGCGGGCGATCGCATCTCAACTACAATCAATGGGTATGGCTGGCGAACGGGCATTACTGCTGTACCCACCAGGACTGGACTTTTTAGCAAGTTTTTTTGGTTGTTTATATGCTGGGGTGGTAGCAGTTCCCGCTTACCCACCGCATAACCAACGCAACACGCCCAGAATTCAAACTATTATCGCAGATGCACAGGCAGCGATCGCGCTTACCACCAGCACCCTCTTACCCAAAGTACAATCTTTGATAGGTGAGAATTATAGATTTCACTGGTTAGCTACTGATAGTCTAGAACCAGGAATAGAAACTGCTTGGCAAGCACCCTTTATTAATCAAGACTCTTTAGTATTTTTGCAATACACCTCCGGTTCTACAGGAACACCCAAAGGAGTGATGCTAAGTCACAGTAACCTACTGCACAACGCAGCTGTGACTTATAAATTCATGGAACATTCACCACAGAGCAAATTTGTCTCTTGGCTTCCTGTTTACCATGACATGGGACTCATTGGTGGGATACTTCAACCTCTATATGGAGGTTTCCCTTGCATATTGATGTCTCCCGCTGCTTTTTTACAGCGTCCATATCGTTGGTTGCAGGCGATTTCCCACCATCAAGGCACTACCAGTGGCGCACCTAACTTTGCGTATGAATTGTGCATTGATAAGATTACACCTGAACAACGTGCGACACTTAATTTAAGCAGTTGGAGTGTGGCTTTTAATGGTGCAGAACCTATTCGACATAATACGTTAGAACGATTTGCAGCCACCTTTGCAGAGTGTGGCTTTCGTCCAGAAGCCTTTTATCCCTGTTATGGTATGGCAGAAGCAACTTTGATGGTTTCTGGTGTTACTAAGACATCTATACCTCGTAGCAAAACTGTTGATAAAATTGCACTTTCCCAAAATCAAATCCGTGAAAGTATTACAAATCAAGATAGCCAGACCTTTGTTAGTTGCGGTTATAGTATCCCAGAACAGCAAATAGTCATTGCCCACCCAGAAAATTGTACCCGGTGTCAACCAGATGAAGTTGGAGAAATTTGGATATCTAGTGCCAGTGTGGGTAAAGGTTATTGGCATCGCACTTTAGAGACAGAACAAACCTTCCAAGCCTACCTCACAGATACAACAGAGGGGCCATTTTTACGGACTGGAGATTTAGGCTTTTTAGATCATGGCGAAGTTTTCATTACAGGTAGAGCTAAAGATTTAATTATTATTCGTGGTCGAAATCTTTACCCGCAAGATATTGAATTAACAGCAGAACGGAGTCATCCCTCTTTGCGTTTGGGTAGTTGTGCTGCCTTTGCGGTTGAGGTAGACAATGAAGAACGCTTAGTAGTAGTACAAGAATTAGAATTTCGTGCCAAACCAAACTATGAGGAAGTAATTAGCAACATACGTCAGGCGGTTGCAGAAGAATATGAAATCCAAGTCTATGCAGTAGTTCTAATCAAACCTGGCACTATTTGTAAAACCTCTAGTGGCAAGATTCAACGCCGTGCAACCAAGGCAGCATTTTTAGCAAACAACCTAGATATAGTTGTTAGCAATATTCGCACCAGTGCTACCGTTGGAGCTAAGGTATTTACTGCACCACGAAATCTGGTGGAGGAAATGCTGGCTACTATCTGGGCAGAAGTCTTGAAATGGAAACAAGTGGGTATTGACGATAACTTCTTTGAATTGGGAGGAGATTCTTTAATTGCAACCCAATTGATATCTAGAATCCGGGATACTTTCCAGGTAGATATCAGCTTGCTCTCTTTATTTGAGTTTCCCACAATTGCCAGTTTTAGCGATCGCCTACAAAAAATCCAGCAAACACAATTAAGTTTACCATTGCAACCCTTAGCTGTTGCTTCTCGTCCCACAGAAATACCATTATCCTTTGCTCAAGCACGATTGTGGTTTCTGGATCAGTTAGAACCTGGCAACTACGCTTATAATATCCCAGTTGCATTACAGCTAACTGGTCATCTCAACATCTCAGCACTAGAACAAAGCTTTAACGAAATTGTCCGTCGTCATGAAGCTTTACGCACTACCTTTGTTATGGGTAGCCACGAACCCATACAGATAATTACACCCCAACAGACAATTACAATCTCACTAGTAGATTTGCGTGATTTAGCAGATTCTGAGCAACAAGCACAAGTGCAACACTTGGCCTTAGAAGAAGCCAAACGACCCTTTAATTTAGGTACAGGGCCATTAATACGAGTAACCTTGTTGCAATTAAATAACACAAAAAACGTTCTGTTATTGACCATGCACCATATCATCGCTGATGGCTGGTCAATGGGTGTGCTAGTGAAGGAATTGGCAACATTTTATGAAGGCTTTGTGAGTGGTAAACAACCTCAAATGCCCAAACTGCCAATACAATATGCAGACTTTGCTATTTGGCAGAGAGAATGGTTGCAAACCGAAGGATTAGAAACTCAACTCGCTTACTGGAAAGAACAACTGAATGGCGCTCCTGCTAGCTTAAATTTGCCTATAGATAGGGCAAGACCCTCAATTCAAACATTCCAAGGTATCAGCACTAGTTTTACACTATCCTCTGAGCTATCACAAGCACTCAAAACCTTAAGCCGTCAGCAAGGAGTCACCTTATTTATGACTCTCCTGGCCACATTCCAAACACTACTAAACAAATACACAAATCAAGACGATATCGTTGTTGGCACTGATGTTGCTAACCGTAACCGCAGCGAACTTGAACCAATGATTGGCTTCTTTATTAACCTCTTAGTTTTAAGGACAAACTTCTCTGGTAATCCCACTTTCCGAGAACTACTACAACAAGTGCGTGAAGTTGCATTAGGAGCTTATGCTCATCAAGATTTACCCTTTGCAAAATTAGTAGAGTCTTTGCGCCCAGAAAGAAACCTTAGCCATACACCACTTTTTCAAGTTTTATTTGTACTGCAAAATTCTCCCATGCCTGCATTAGAATTTTCTGGGTTAAAATTGAGTAACCTAAAATTTGACACAGGCACAACTAAATTTGATTTAGGTTTATTTATTGAAGAAACAGAACAAGGATTAATAGGAACTTGGCAATATAGCACTGACCTGTTCAACTCCTCTACAATCACTCGTATGACAGGACATTTTGAGACATTGCTTAACAATATTGTAAATCAGCCGGATACTAGAATTAACTCTTTAGAAATACTCACAAAAACCGAAAAAGAAAATTTAGATGAGGCACAAAAGCAACGTCAAGAAACTAAGTTTAAAAAATTCAAGACTATCAAGCCTAAAGCTGTAAGCTTATCACCAGCAGAATTAGTTAAAACGTATTTACTCGACTCAGATGAAAGATTACCTTTAGTAATCGAGCCTGTAAATGAAGATGTTGAACTAGCAGCATGGGCAACAACTAATCGGGAATTTATTGAAAATAAATTGCTGCAACACGGTGGGATTCTATTTAGAAATTTTCCAGTCAATTCAGCAACTGAATTTGAAAATTTTGCTCAATCTATTTGCCTAGAACTATTTGGAGATTACGGTGATTTACCACGTGCCGCAGTTGGGGGTAAAGTTTATGGTTCGACACCTTATCCAGCAGATAAAGCCATATTATTTCATAATGAAAGTTCTCATTTACAAACTTGGCCTTTAAAAATTTGGTTTTTCTGCGTACAGCCAGCACAGCAAGGAGGGGAAACACCAATTGTAGACTGTCGTAAGATTTATCAGCAACTTAATCCCCAATTAAGAGAACGATTTGAGCAAAAACAACTCATGTATGTTCGCAACTTTATAGAAGGATTAGATGTTAGCTGGCAACAATTCTTTAGAACTACAGATAAAGCAGTAGTAGAAAATTATTCTCACCAAAGCGGGATTGATTGGGAATGGTTACCGGATAATAATTTAAGAACTCGTTCTTATCGACAAGCAATTACTAAGCATCCGCGTACCCAAGAAATGGTATTCTTTAATCAAATCCAGTTACATCACATATCTTTTCTTGAGCCATCTGTTCAAAAATCACTCTTATCCTTATTTGGTGAAGAAAAGTTGCCGCGTAATGTTTATTATGGTGATGGTTCACCGATAGAACAGTCAATTATTGAAGAAATTACTGAAATTTACCAACAGTCACAAGTGAGTTTTCCTTGGCAACAAGGAGATATAGTGATGCTGGATAATATGCTAACTGCCCATAGTCGTAATCCCTATGTCGGGTCGCGAAAAATTCTAGTGGCGATGGGCGATATGTATAAACCTCTAGCCTAAATATCTGGATTGGTAGAGTAGACAAATCTAAAGATTAGTGATGTTAAGCAAACAACTATTCTGAAAGCTTCGGAGAAATTGATGACAAATCAAATAATTAACACGGGTTTTAAACTCTCGCCGCAACAAAAACATCTTTGGTCAGTGCAAAAAGATTCTCTTGCTTATCAAGCTCAATGTGCTATTCGTATTCTTGGCGATATAAATAAATCATATTTACAGGTGGCGTTAGAGAATGTTATTAAAAAACATGATATTCTGCGAACAAAATTTTATGATAGACCTGGGTTTAAAGTACCACTACAGTGTGTAACTGATGACTGTAATGCTTCCTGGTGCTATATAGATTTGAGTATTTTCGATTCTAGAGAACAAGAAGCTAAGATAGAGTCAATCTTTTTAGCAGAAAGACAGCCTAATAGAGATGTTATTGTCCGAGCTTGTTTACTGAGTATATCAGCGCAAAATTATATATTACTGCTCAGTCTAAGCGCGATGAATGCTGATACTAAAACGCTCAATAATTTAGTTTCAGAAATTAGCCATGCTTATGCTGCTTGTCTTAACAGTGAAGATTTATTCAATGCCAACGATGATGTACTGCAATACTTACAATTTTCTGAGTGGCAAAATCAATTACTTGCAGATGAAGATGAATTAGCTGGTAAAGAGTATTGGAGTAATCAAGATTTTTCGGTTCTTGCCACTTTAGCAACACCTTATGAAAATCAATATCATAGAGACAAACTTCAGTTTGCTTGTCAGTCTTTAAAATATGCGATCGCATTTGATATTAGCAACAAAATTTTTGCATTATCCCAACAGTACAATATATCAATAGAGGTAATTTTATTAACTTGTTGGCAGGTACTAATCTGGCGACTTACAGGTCAACAAGAGTTGATTATTGGTAAGGCTTTTGATGGGCGGCAATATGAAGAGTTAGCTAATTATTTAGGATTATTTGTTAAATATTTACCGCTAAAAATTCACATTGAATTTCAAGATAAATTTATTGATGTTCTCGAACGCTCTCATAACTCCGTAATTGAGGCTGCTGAATGGCAAGATTATTTTAATTATGCTGAAACTTTAGGAGAAGTTATTTATCCATTAGGGTTTGAATTCGCAGAACTACCGAAGAAGTATGTCATTGATGATGTCTCATTTGAGGCGGAGCAATATTACGTTGTTCTGGAACAATTTAAACTTAAACTTAATTGCTATCAACAGCAAGAGCAAATATTTATAAATTTTTACTACGATGGCAACTTTTATGCAGCAGAACGAATTCAATATCTTGCGGAACAATTTTTGACTTTGTTAGAAAGCATAAGTCAGTATCCGCAGTTACCAGTTTCAAGACTAAACATTTTAAATCAATTTCAGAAACAACAGGTATTAGTTGAGTTTAATAAAACTACTAAGAGTAATTTTCAGCCAGACTTGTGCATTCATCAACTATTTACAGCACAAGCAGCTAAGACACCAGACAATATTGCTGTAGTGTTTGAAAATGAACAAATTACTTACAGCGAACTCAACAATCGAGCCAATAAATTAGCCAATTACATTCAGGATTTGGGTGTCAAACCTGATGTATTGGTAGGCATTTGTTTAGAAAAATCTCATCTATCAATAATTGCTATTTTGGCAGTTCTCAAAGCAGGTGGCGCTTACTTGCCTTTAGATCCAAATCTTCCAAAGGAACGCTTGAGTTTGATGTTGCAAGATGCTCAAGTACAAGTTTTGTTGACTCAAGAAACATTACTTTGTAGTTTGCCTGTACATACAGCGCAAGTTGTTTGTTTAGATAACTGGGAAGCCGAAACCATTGATGAAAATCCTCTTAGCAGCGTCACCTGCGAAAACTTAGCTTATGTTATCTATACCTCTGGTTCCACAGGGATACCAAAAGGCGTTGCCGTTGAACATCGCCAACTATGCAACTATCTTCACGGCATTTTAGAGAAAATAGATTTACCTGATGCTGCAAGTTTTGCAACTGTCTCTACCTTTGCAGCTGACTTAGGTAACACCGTTATCTTTTCAGCTTTGTGTACAGGCGGATGTCTGCATATTATTTCTCAAGAATGTGCCACTAACCCCGTGGCATTAGCTGAATATTGTCACCGCCATGCTATCGACTGTCTCAAAATAGTTCCTTCTCATTTAAATGCGCTATTAACTGCTGCTAACCCTGAACAAATCCTGCCATCTCAATTACTGATTCTTGGTGGTGAAACTGTAAGCTGGGATTTAGTAGCGCAAGTTCAGCAGCTAAAACCTAGCTGTCAAATTTTAAATCACTACGGCCCAACAGAAGCTACTGTTGGGGTACTGACATACAAAGTTGAACAAGAAGCCGCACAATCAAAAACAGTACCTATCGGTCGTCCTCTTGCTAACACCCAAATCTATATCCTAGATGAACAGCTGCAACCTGTTCCTATATTTGTGCCAGGGGAACTGTATATAGGTGGCGCAAACTTAGCGCGTGGCTATCTCAACTGTCCTGAGTTGACTCAAGAAAGGTTTATTCCTAATCCTTTTAGTGAGGTTGAAGCGAGTCGTCTATATAAAACTGGTGATTTAGCCCGCTATTTACCAGATGGTAACATCGAATTTTTAGGACGTTGCGATCGCCAAGTAAAAATTCACGGTTTCCGCATCGAACTAGAAGAAGTCGAAGCTATCTTGCGCCAACACCCATTCATTAGGCAAGCTGTAGTTACTGTGCGCGAGGAACGCTTAGTAGCTTATGTAGTTTCCCTGCACACCTCCACTAGTGACTTGCGGCACTTTATGCAGAAAAGGTTACCTGAGTATATGGTGCCGACTGCCTTTGTCATCCTTAATACGATTCCTTTGACTACAAACGGGAAAGTAGATTATCAAGCATTACCTGCACCAGAACTTGCAGCAGAACTGGAAAAAACCTATATCGCACCACGCACACCGCAAGAAGAACTGTTAGCAAAAATTTGGGCAGAAATTCTCGGTTTAAAGCAAGTAGGCATCGAAGATAACTTTTTTGAGTTAGGTGGCGACTCTATTCTCAGCATTCAGGTAATCTCAAAAGCAAATCAGACAGGTTTGCAACTCACTCCCAAGCAATTGTTTGAACATCAGACAATCGCAGAGTTAGCAGCAGTAGCCCAAACAACTCAGCCTATCAAGACAGAAACAGGCTTAATTACTGGAGAAGTACCCCTCACACCGATACAACATTGGTTTTTTGCTCAAAATTTACCTAATCCTCACCATTGGAATCAGTCAGTATTGCTAGAGGTAAAGCAAAATCTAGACTTTCAGATATTAGAACAAGTAGTAAAGCAATTACTACAACATCATGATGCACTGCGATCGCGTTTTCAACTAACAGAAAATGGTTGGCAACAAATTAATGCTGCACCTGACAAGATAGTACCAATTACCAGACTAGATTTATCAGGGCAATCAGCAGCAGAACAAGAGCAAGCCGTTACATCTATTGCTACTGAGTTACAAGCCAGTCTCAACCTCTCTGATGGCCCTTTAATGCGGATTGCTTATTTTGACCTTGGCCAAGATAAACCACCTCGATTGTTAATTATCATTCATCACTTAGTAGTTGATGGTGTCTCTTGGCGAATTTTGTTAGAAGACTTACAAACAGCTTACCAGCAACTTAGCCAAGGTCAGGAAATACAACTACCTGCAAAAACCACAGCCTTCAAGCAATGGGCAGAAAAGTTAAGTGAATATGCTCAGTCTTCTAAGTTAGAATCAGAACTCCCATACTGGCAAAATCAAATTCAGCAATCAGTTATTAACTTGCCAACAGATTATCAAGATGCAAATACAGTCGCATCTGTGGGAACTGTATCAGTTTCACTCAGCAGCGACGAAACGCAAGCCCTGTTACAAGAAGTACCAAAGGCTTATCAAACCCAAGTTAATGATGTCTTGCTGACAGCCTTAGTTCAAGCTTGCGTCCAGTGGACAGGAGATAATTCACTGTTACTCACCCTCGAAGGTCACGGAAGGGAAGACATTTTTCCAGATGTTAATTTATCGCGCACAGTCGGCTGGTTTACTACTCAGTTCCCAGTTCTGTTGAGTTTAGGCGATGTTTTCTCACCAGGAGATGCCTTAAAAAGCATTAAAGAGCAGTTACGTAATATTCCGCAAAATGGCATAAATTATGGTGTTTTCAAATACTTAAGCCAAAATAGCAGCCTTCAAGCTATATCCCAACCGCAATTGAAATTCAACTATTTGGGGCAATTTGACCAAGTATTACCCGATACTTCTATTTTTAAACTTGCAGCCCAAACCACTGGCCCCAACCGTAGCTTGCAAGGAAGCCGCAGCCATTTACTAGAAATTGACGGAATGGTTACTAATGGACAGTTGCGATTGGATTGGACATATAGCCAGAACATTCATCACCCCAGCACTATTGAAAGTTTGGCTGCTCATTTTATAGAAGCACTGCGCGGCTTAATTGCCCATTGTCAATCACAAGAAGCCGGGGGATACACACCTTCAGATTTTCCCGAAGCAGAACTCAGTCAAACAGAACTTGATAAACTGCTTGCCAAAATTAGCCAAATGAGTAGGTAAAAGTATGAAAGTAGAGAACATCGAAGATATATATAAACTCTCACCTACACAGCAGGGATTACTTTTTCACACGCTTTACGCGCCTGATTCGGGTATATATTGCGATCGATATAGGATCACTTTCAAAGGCAATCTCAACATTTCAGCTTTTGAGCAAGCTTGGCAGCAAGTAGCAAAGCGACACTCGGTTTTGCGTACCTCTTTCTTTTGGGAAGAAGTAGAAGAACCAATGCAAGTAGTATATCGACAAGTAACACTGCCATTAGAACAATATGACTGGCGGGGAATAAATTCAGCAGAACAAGAACAGAAACTAGAGGCTTTTTTGACAGCAGATAGAAGTCGCGGTTATCAGCTTTCCGAAGCGCCTTTAATGCGTCTAGCTTTAATTCAGATGACTGACGAAGTTTTCCAATTCATCTGGAGTAATCACCATATACTTTTTGATGGCTGGTCGCGGTTTGTCTTATTCAACGAAGTTTTAGAAATATACCAAGCATTAAATAATGGTAATCACATCACTTTAAAACCATCTTTTCCCTACAGAAAATATATTGCTTGGCTGCGACAGCAAAATTTATTTGAGGCGGAGGCATTCTGGCGGCAGGAACTTCAAGGAGTAACAGCACCTACACCGTTAGTAGTTGATAAATTAGTTAGCAATGTATCTAGTATTGAGGAATATAGTGAGCAGCAGATTGAATTATCTCTAGCAAGTACAGAGCAACTCAAATCTGTAGCAAGACAATATCAATTAACTCTTAATACCTTAGTACAAGGGTCTTGGGCTTTACTTTTAAGCCGCTATAGTGGAGAAGATGACGTTATTTTTGGGGCTAATACTTCCGGTCGTCCTATAAATTTGTCAGGAATAGATTCAGCAGTTGGTTTATTTGTTAATAGCCTGCCAGTCAGAGTAAAGCTTAATCCTACTGATTGTCTCATTCCTTGGTTGAAAAACCTGCAAGCTAAACAAGCTGAGGTACGTCACTATGAATATAGTCCTCTGGTGCAGATTCAAAGATGGAGTGAACTACCCAAGGGTGTGCCTTTATTTAATAGCTTGATTGCTTTTGAAAACTACCCTATAGATGAGGCGTTACGTCAAAGAAATAAATCCTTAGAAATTGCTGATTTTAGCGTACTTAATCGTACTAACTACCCTCTGAGTATCATAGTAGTACCTGATGAAAAGTTACTGCTGAAGATAATTTGCGATCGCCGCTACTTTAATGATGCTACCATCACTAGAATGCTGGGACATTTGCAAACTTTGCTAGAGGGCATGGTAGCAAATCCACAACAGCAATTAAAAGATGTACCGTTGTTAACAAAGGCTGAGCAACACCAGTGCTTAGTTGAGTGGAATAATACTCAAAAGGAATATCCCCTACATCTTTGTCTACATCAGTTAATAGAGGCGCAAGTAGAGAAGACACCGGACGCAGTAGCAATAGTATTTGCTGACCAAAAACTTACTTATCAACAACTAAATAGCCGTGCTAACCAACTGGCACACTATTTGCAAAAGTTAGGTGTGAAGCCAGAAGTACAGGTGGGGATTTGTGTTGAGCGTTCCCTAGAAATGGTTGTGGGACTTTTGGGTATTCTTAAAGCTGGTGGTGCTTATGTACCGATAGATCCAGATTACCCACAACAGCGCCAAGCTTTCATGTTGCAAGACTGTCAAACAAGTGTGTTGCTGACTCAACAGAAATTCGCAGCTACCCTACCTGAACACCAAGCTCAAGTTATTTGTTTAGATACCGATTGGGAAATAATTACCCAAGAATCTAACCAGAATCCCGCCACAAATATCACATCTGATAACCTAGCCTACGTTATTTATACCTCTGGTTCTACAGGTCAGCCTAAAGGTGCGATGAATACTCATGCTGGGGTGTGTAACCGCTTGTTGTGGATGCAAGATACATACCAATTAACTGCGAATGATCGAGTATTACAAAAAACACCCTTTAGCTTTGATGTATCTGTGTGGGAGTTCTTCTGGCCATTGTTTACAGGTGCTTGTCTAGTAGTTGCTCAACCAGGAGGTCATAGAGATAGTAACTATTTAGTTAAACTCATTGCCAGGGAGCAAATCACTACACTGCATTTTGTTCCCTCGATGCTGCGAATATTCCTACAAGAACAGGGGTTAGAGCAGTGTAATTCTCTGCAAAGGGTGTTCTGTAGTGGGGAAGCTTTACCCTTTGACTTACAACAAAGTTTCTTTGAGCGTTTGCAGGCACAATTGTATAACTTATATGGCCCGACAGAAGCGGCAATTGATGTGACAGCTTGGACTTGTCAACGCCATAGTACTGAAGTTGTAGTTCCTATTGGTTCGCCAATTGCTAACATCCAAATTTATATATTAGATGCTCAGTTGCGTTTAGTGCCGGTGGGTGTACCTGGTGAATTGTACATTGGTGGCGTAGGTTTGGCACGGGGATACTTTAACCGTCCAGAACTGACCGCAGAAAAATTTATACATAATCCATTTAGCGATCGCCCAGGGGCAAGACTATACAAAACAGGTGATTTAGCTCGTTATCAACCAGATGGCACTATCGAGTTTCTGGGACGTATCGACTACCAAATTAAACTAAGAGGCTTACGTATTGAACTGGGAGAAATTGAAGCGGTATTAGGACAGCACCCAGCAGTACAACAAAACGTTGTCGTGGCGCGAGAAGATGAAGCTAGAAACCAACGCTTAATTGCTTATATAGTTCAGAATTTACAACCTGACAGCTTAGAGTCATTACTACCAACAGCCAATAACGATCAAGTCTCACAATGGGAGACAGTGTTTGATAAAACCTACAATCAAAAATCTGAAGAACTGGAATCAATATTTAATTTTGCTGGTTGGAATAGCAGCTACACAAATCAACCAATTCCAGTAAACCAGATGTGTGAGTGGTTAGACCAAACAGTTGAGCGCATTTTGCACTGGGAACCAAAGCGAGTATTAGAAATTGGTTGTGGAACTGGCTTGTTACTATTTAAGATTGCTCCTCACACCGAGCAATATTATGGTATAGACCTTTCATCGACTGGGTTAGATTACATTAGCCAGCATCTCCAACTACCGCAAGTAAAGCTTGAGCAACGAACAGCCGATAACTTTGAAGGAATAGAAGCAGGCTCTTTTAACGCTATAGTTTTAAACTCTGTTGTCCAATATTTTCCTAATATTGATTATTTGCTGCGAGTAATTGCAGGAGCAGTTGAAACTGTGGCTCCAGGCGGCTGTATTTTTATAGGCGATGTGCGGAGTCTACCGCTTTTAGAAGCTTTTCATACATCTGTGCAACTGTATCAATCCCCCGCTTCACTATTTATTACTGAACTCAAACATCGAATTCAAAATCGGATTGAGCAAGAACAAGAACTGTTAATTGACCCAGAGTTTTTTATTGCTTTGCAACAGCATTTTCCTCAAATTAGTCATGTGCAAATTCAACTCAAGCGGGGTCATAATCGCAACGAAATGACCAATTTCCGCTACGATGTGACTTTGCATATTCATACTGAGGAAGGAAATTTAGACAGAGGAATACAACCATTTGCTTGGCTCGATTGGCAGCAAGAAAAATTAACTGTAAATGATATTCGCCAATTATTAATAACATCTGAGCCAGAAATATTAGGTTTACGTAATGTTCCTAATGCGCGTGTTATAAAGGATATTCAGGCTTTAGAATTACTAACTCATGGTCAAGAATTTAATAATGTTGGTGAGTTGCAAGCTGCCTTAGATAAAAATATTGCTAATGCTGGTATAGATCCAGAAGAATTTTGGTCATTGAGTGAAGACTTACCTTATATCATTAGTATTCAATGGTCAAATTCTGATGCTGATGGTAGTTACGATGTAGTTCTTGTGCATCGTAGAGCAGAATCGTCAACTATTATTCCTGTTTGTCCTGAGAAAGCGGTCGCTCTCCAATCTTGGGATACTTATGCTAATAATCCATTGCAAAGAAAGTTAGCCAATAATTTAGTACCAGATTTACGCCGTTATCTAGGAGAAAAGCTACCTGATTACATGGTTCCGGCTGCTTTTGTACTATTAAAAGAATTGCCACTCACATCTAGTGGCAAAGTAGATCGCAAAGCACTCCCAGAACCAGGTACAGTACGTCCCGATTTATCAGAAACTTTTGTTGCTCCTCGCACAGCAATAGAAGCGCAGTTAGCCGAAATTTGGTTACAGGTATTGGGACTGGAAAAGGTAGGCATTCATGATAATTTCTTTGAGTTGGGTGGCGATTCGATTTTGAGCATTCAAGCGATCGCTAAAGCAAAGCAAGCTAATATTCACCTAACTCCCAAAAAGTTATTTGACTACCCAACCATTGCGGAATTAGCAGCAGTTGTTAGTACCACACCATCTCAGCAAACCGAACAAGGTGCGGTTACTGGTGCTATTCCTCTCACACCAATTCAACAGTGGTTTTTTGCCAAAGAATTATTAGACTCTCATCACTGGAACCAAGCAGTATTGCTGAAGTTGCAGCAAAAGCTAGAACCTGGGTTATTAGCACAAGCAGTACAGCATTTGTTAGCACATCACGATGCTTTACGCTTGCGGTTTGAAAATAGTACATCTGGTTGGCAACAAGTTAACGCCGCACCTGATGAAATAGTGCCATTTTCACACATAGATTTATCAGCAATGCCAACCGATGAGCAATTATCGGCAATGGAAAAAGCTGCAACACAACTGCAAGCTAGTCTAAATCTGGAGAAAGGGCCAATATTGCGGGTAGCGTTGTTTGATTGTGGCGCAGAACAGTCCAGCCGCTTGTTATTTATTATTCACCACTTAGCGGTTGATGGAGTCTCTTGGCGAATTGTACTAACAGATTTGCAAACTGCTTATCAACAACTTAGCTACGGTGAATTAATTTCTGTTCCTGCTAAGACTACCTCTTTCCAACATTGGGCTTACCGCTTACAAGAATATGCCCAATCATCAGAACTCAAGCAACAGATCAATTACTGGTTAACAGTTTTACACCAGCCTGTCTCACCTTTACCAGTAGATTATGCTGATGGCATTAATACAGTCGCGTCATCTTGTACTGTCACTATCTCGCTGACTGTTGAAGAAACTCAAGCTTTGTTGCAACAAGTTCCCAAAGTCTACAACACGCAAATTAATGATGTGTTACTCACTGCTTTAGTGCAAGCTTTTGGTGATTGGGCAGGGAAATCTTCCCTCTTAGTTGATTTAGAGGGACATGGGCGAGAAATGTTAATTGCAGATGTAGATTTATCTCGGACTGTGGGTTGGTTTACATCTCTATTTCCCGTGCGTCTAGATTTAGGTGCATCTGTGGAACCAGGAAAGGCTTTAAAAATAGTCAAAGAGCAACTGCGGCAAATACCTAACAATGGCATTGGTTATGGGGTAATGTGCTACCTCTGCGATGAACCTGAAATGCAAGCAAAATTTGCTGCTTTGCCACAAGCAGAAGTATTGTTTAATTATTTGGGGCAATTAGATACAACTCTGACTGAATTATCTTTGTTTGAATTAGTACCTGATGCAGTTGGTAACACTCGCAGTTTGAGAGATAAACGCAGTCATTTATTAATCGTGAATGGCTTTGTCAGTCAAGGTAAATTACAGTTGAATTGGGCATATAGCACCGCAGTACACCAGCCATCGACTGTAGAAAATTTAGCCCAAAAATTCTTGTCGGCGTTGCGATCGCTCATTGCTCACTGTCAACTACCAACCGCAGGCGGTTATACTCCTTGTGATTTTCCCCTTGTCAAACTCAATCAAGCAACTCTCGATCAATTAGTTGGTAGCGATTATCGTCGCATTGAAGATATTTATCCCCTCTCACCGATTCAGCAAGGTTTGCTATTTCATACCTTGTATGCCCCAGAGTCGCAGATGTATTTTGAGCAGTGGAGTTGCAGCCTGCATGGCAATTTAAATTTAGCGGCTTTGCAGCAAGCATGGCGACAAGTGATTAAACGTCATCCTGTGTTGCGGACGACGTTTAATTGGCAGAATCTCGATGAACCAGTACAAATTGTGCTGCGACAAGTAGAATTACCTTGGCAACAGTACGATTGGCGAGGGTTATCGCCTAGTGAACAAACACAACAGCTAGAGAAATTTTTAACAAGCGATCGCCACATCAGCTTTAATCTTGCTGTTGCTCCCGTGATGCGCCTGACACTAATTCAAGTGGCTGATGATACTCACTACTTTATCTGGAGCCATCACCACATCCTTATGGATGGATGGGCTGCGGCGCTACTACTCAAAGAAGTCTTTGAACTGTATCAAGCTACAAGTCAGACTGAAAAATTAAATTTACAACCAGTCCGCACATACCGCAACTATATTGCTTGGTTACAAAAACAAGATATGCAGCCAGCAGCAGCCTTTTGGCGAGGGATGCTGCAAGGATTTACTGCGCCAACACCAGTATTACCCAAATACCAAAATTCCAACCCAGATGGTAGCTATAAATTGCAGGAAATTCGTCTCTCGACAGCTACATCCAACGCTCTCCAGGCTCTAGCACGTCAACATCAAATAACCTTAAACACCCTTATACAAGGAACTTGGGCTTTATTAGTGAGCTACTATAGCGCTAAATCGGATGTAGTTTTTGGTTCTACTGTTTCCGGTCGTCCAGCTACACTCGATGGTGCGGAATCGATGGTTGGACTCTTTATTAATACTTTGCCAGTAAGAGTGCAAGTAGCTGCTGATGAGTTGTTGTTGTCTTGGTTGCAGCAATTGCAAAATCAGCAAGTCGAGGCGCGTCAGTATGAACACAGTTCCTTAGTTCAAATCCACAAATGGAGTGATGTACCTCAACATTTACCTTTATTTGAGAGTATTGTGGTATTTCAAAACTACCCTTTATCTCCTTCCTTACGCCAAGGATTCACGGATTTAAAATTGGGGAATGCGCGTGTTGCCGTTTCGAGAAATAACTATCCCTTAACGTTGAGAGTGCGGATAGAAGCAGAATGGCTATTGCAAATTCTTTATAGTGGCGATCGCTTTGTCGCTACAACCATCACCCAGGTTTTCAAACAACTAGAAATGCTGTTGCAAAAAATCATTGAACAACCTGCTACTAAATTAAGTGAATTATTAACAATACTTGCGGATGATGAAAAACAACAACAGCAACAAAAAGAGCAAGAATTAACAAATACTAGTCTTCAGAAGTTAAAGTTTGCCAAACGTAAAGCTATCTTGGGGTAAAAATGTCTATTCAAAAACCCAGTATCAAAACATTAGGTAGTATTAATCGGAAATCGATTAATCTATCATCAGCAGAGTTAGTTAAGGTGGATTTTTTGCAACCAAGACAACTTCTGCCATTAGTGATTCAACCTACAGTTGATGGCTTAAACTTAATCGCTTGGGCGCAGAATCATAGTGAGTTTATTGAAGAAAACTTGCTCAAATACAGAGCTTTACTATTCCGTAAATTTCATATCAATACGCCAGAATTATTTAATCAATTTGTCAATGTTACCTCTAGTGGTGAATTGCTAGAATATCGCGATCGCTCTTCTCCACGTCATGAAGTTGGTGATAAAATCTACACATCTACAGATTATCCTGCCGAGCAAAGTATTTTCTTACATAACGAGGGTACTTATTGGTTAACTTGGCCATTAAAAATCTACTTTGGCTGTTTAATTGCAGCGCAACAAGGTGGAGAAACACCAATCGCTGATTGTCGCAATATTTTTCAGCGCATTCGTCCCCAAATTAGGGAAAAATTTATCGAAAAAAAAGTCTTGTATGTCCGCAACTATAATGATGGTTTTGGACTAACTTGGCAGACTGTTTTTCAAACTAGAGACAAAGCTGTAGTCGAAGAATATTGTCACAGGAATGGGATTGAATTTGAGTGGAAAGATTGTGAGCGTCTGCGGACTCTTCAAGTACGTCAAGCAGTTGCTCAACATCCAAAAACTGGTGAATTATTTTGGTTTAATCACGCCACTTTCTTTCATGTTTCTACTCTCGAACCTACACTCCGAGATGCTTTATTAGCAGAGTTTAAGGAAGAGGATTTACCAAATAATACTTATTATGGTGATGGTTCGCCAATTGAACCGGAAGTTTTAGAAGAATTACGCGTAGCTTATCAGCAAGAAACGGTTTTGTTCCCTTGGCAAGAAGGGGATTTATTGATGTTAGATAATATGTCAGTTGCTCATGGTCGTTCGCCATTTGTTGGGTCACGTAAGATTGTGGTCGGAATGGCAGATCCGTTTACTAATTCTGTTTTTTAAACGCAGAGTGGCGCGGAGGTAAATGCAGAGTAGCGCAAAGAGTATGAAGAAATTAAACGTAATTAAAAATAAAAGTTATTAGAGGAATGTAGTTATGCAAACTCTCAACAATACATCGCCAACAGAAAATGTCGCAGGTTATCGACTTTCTCCACAGCAAGAGCATTTATGGAGATTACAGTCGGTTACTCAAGATAGTTCTTATATTGCTCAGTGTGCTGTTTCCATTGATGGCGAACTGGATGTAGAGATTCTCAAAAATTCTTTACAGAATGTTGTTAATCACAATGAAATTCTCCGCACAAGTTTCCGTTGTTTACCAGGAATGACAATTCCCTTACAGGTAATTGCTGATAACCAAGATATATCAGTTAATTATTATGATTGTTGTCAGTTATCTAATGAAGATAAAGAGAAAAAAATAGATTTATTATTGCATCAGCATAGTTTTGATAATTCAAATTTACAAATAGATTTAATTAGACTTGCAAATAATCAGCATATATTGCTTGTAAGTTTACCAGCGATGATTGCTGATGCGGTTGGGCTGCGTAATTTAGTGCATGAAGTTAGCCGTTTCTATGCAGCTACTATAAATAATGAAGAATTATCTGATGAAGTGCTGCAATATGCAGATATAGCTGAATGGCAACATGAATTACTGACAGCAGAAGAAGCTAATTTAGGAAAAGTATACTGGCAACAACAAGCGCTTCTTAATTTTTTTGATGTTAAGCTTCCTTTTGAAAAACAAGTGTCTGAGAATGTTGGAGTTTTTCAACCACAGGCTATCAGACTTAAGATTGATAAAATATCACAAGAAAGAACAAATTATTTATCTGATTTTTTATTAACTTGTTGGCAAATTGTCTTGTGGCGTAATCTTGATAATCCTGATGTAGTTGTTGGTAGATTATATGATGTCCGCAAGTATGAAGAATTACAAGCAGCTATTGGATTATTCGCTAAATATTTACCCATAGCATCTCGTTTACAGCCAGATTTGTCATTTAACGAAATATGGCAGCAAGTTCAGGAATCTGTTAGTCAAGGTCATCAATGGCAAGATTACTTTTCTTGGCAAGATTATACTAATAATTTGGATATTGCTTTCTTTCCATACTGTTTTGAATTTAAAGAGCAAGCACAGCAAGTATATGCCGATACAGTGGCATTGAATCTCTATAAAGAGTATGTATGTGTTGACAGATTTAAACTTAAATTATCATGTATTTGCCAAAAAGATGGTTTAGAGGTTGAGTTGTACTATGATGCTAATTGCTTTAATGCAAAAGATATTCAACGTTTAGCAGCACAATTTGATAAGTTATTATCTAGTGTGTTTCGTAATCCTGATTTTGCAATTAGTGATTTAGAAATTCTAAGCGATCGTGAACTTAATCAGCTACTATTTGAGTTTAACAATACGCAAGTTGATTACGATCGCTCTCAATTAATTCATCAGCTATTTGAAGCACAAGCAGAACGCACGCCCGATAATCTTGCTGTAGTATTTGATAACCAGCAATTAACCTACCGCGAATTAAATGAACGTGCTAATCAATTAGCTCATTACCTACAGAAATTAAGTGTTAAACCAGAAGTATTAGTAGGAATTTGTGTAGAACGTTCTTTATCAATGGCAATTGGTATTCTTGCCATTCTCAAAGCTGGTGGTGCTTATGTCCCATTAGATCCCAAGTATCCTTCAGAACGCCTAGAATTTATCCTTCAAGATATCCAAACGCCAGTATTATTAACTCAGCAATCTTTACTGCAAAATTTACCATCAACTCAAGCAAAAATTATCTGCTTAGATAGTGATTGGCAAACAATAGCATCTGAGAGTCAAGACAATCCTGCGGTGTCCATGACATCTGCTAACTTAGCTTATATTATATATACTTCTGGCTCTACTGGTAAACCTAAAGGTGTACAAATCACTCATCAAAATTTAGTCAACTCTACACAGGCGCGGCTGAATTACTATCAAGAACCTGTTGGCAGTTTCTTATTACTTTCTTCCTTTGCTTTTGATAGTTCTGTCGCCGGAATTTTCTGGACATTATGTTCTGGTGGAACTTTGGTATTTCCCAAAGTAGATGGAGAGCAAGACATATCATATTTGCTCAATTTAATTAGCCAAAATCAGGTAACTCACTTATTAGGTTTACCTTCCTTATATAACGTCATTTTAGAACAAGCAAACCAACAAGAATTAGTTTATTTGCGGAGTGCGATCGCTGCGGGTGAATCATGTCCATTAGAATTGGTGAATCGTCACCTAGAAAAACTTCCCTTGGCTTCTTTATTTAACGAATACGGCCCCACAGAAGCCACAGTTTGGAGTAGTGTTTATCATTGCTGTTCACAAGAAATAGGCAATTCAGTTCCTATTGGTCGTCCAATAGGAAACGCCCAAATTTATTTACTTGACCGGAATTTACATCTTGTTCCTTTGGGTGTAGCTGGTGAAGTATATATAGGTGGCGATAATTTAGCTAGAGGTTATTTAAACCGTCCTGATTTAACAGCAGAACGTTTTATTCCCAATCCTTTTAACAAAGGTAGCTGTCTCTACAAAACAGGCGATTTAGCCCGCTATTTACCAGATGGAAACATAGAATTTCTCGGACGTATTGACCAGCAAGTAAAAATTCGGGGTTTTCGCATTGAATTAGGCGAAATTGAAACCGCATTAGCTCAACATCCAAGCATCCGGGCAAATGTAGTGATAGCTAGAGAAGAAAAATCTGGTCAAAAACGCTTAGTAGCTTATATAGTTTCCCAACCGGGACAAGTAGCTCCTAATTTAAGCGAGTTGCGCCATTTTCTGGAAGCAAAGCTACCAGAATATATGATTCCTTCTGCTTTTGTACGTATCAATAATATACCGCGTCTTCCTAATGGAAAAATAGACCTCAAAGCATTACCAGAGCCAGAATTGTCAGTAAATTTTGTGCCTCCTCGCACTGCTGTTGAGAAAATATTAGCTGATATTTGGGCGCAAGTTTTACGGCTAGGACAGGTTGGTATTCAAGACAATTTCTTTGAATTAGGCGGCGATTCTATCCTGAGTATTCAGATTGTTGCTAGAGCTAATCAAGCAGGTTTACAACTCACGCCTAAACAAGTTTTTGACCGCCCCACAATTGCAGAATTAGTACTTGTAGTTAGTAAGAGCGAAAACATTCCAGTAGCACAAAAATTAATCAGTGGTAAAGTACCACTGACACCAATTCAAAATTGGTTCTTCGCGCAAAATCAACCCGATTCACATCATTGGAATCAGTCTTTACTATTAAAAATACAACAAGGCAATGACCTCAATTTATGGGAGCAGGTGGTACAATATTTAGTTGAATATCATGATGCACTGCGTCTGCGTTTTCATCATCAAGAATCTGGTTGGGAACAAATTATTTCTGCTCCCGAAGAAACAGCAATATTTACCCGCTTAGATTTATCAGCTTTACCAGAAATTGAGCAAAAGATAGCTATTGAAAAAACAGCCGCCGAACTGCAAACAAGCCTAAATTTATCAGATGGGCCGTTAGTTAAATTTGCATTGTTTGACTTAGGTGCAGAAACAAGCAACCGCCTGTTAATTATCATCCACCACTTGGCTGTAGATGGTCTTTCTTGGCGAATTTTACTGGAAGATTTGCAAACAGCATATCAGCAGGTAAGTCAGGGTGAGGCGATACATTTACCCAACAAGACGACCTCATTCCCAGAGTGGGCTTGCCGTTTGCAGGAATATGCTCAATCTGCAATCCTCAAGCAAGAGTTCAATTATTGGTTGACGCAACTGGAAAAACCAATCTCGCCCTTACCTGTAGACTATGCAGAAGGGAAAAATATGGTTGCTGAGGCTCGTACTGTTACAGTTTCCCTCAGCCAGCAAGAAACCCAAGCCTTACTACAGGATGTGCATCAGGCTTATCACACCCAAATTAACGATGTGTTTCTGACAGGACTTGTGCAAGTTTTTGCAGAGTGGACAGGAGAAAATTCTTTGCTGCTAGAACTGGAAGGACATGGACGAGAGGATATTTTCGCGGATGTGAACTTATCACGGACAGTGGGTTGGTTTACTACCCATTTCCCGGTGCTGCTAAATTTAGGAACTGGCGAAGATTTGGGTAATGCTTTGAAGTCAGTAAAAGAGCAATTGCGTTCTATCCCTAATCGTGGGCTTGGTTATGGTGTACTGCGTTACCTCAGTGATGAGGGCGAAAAACTCCAAGGCTTACCCCAAGCTGAGGTTCTGTTTAACTATTTAGGACAAACAGACCAAGTAATGTCGCAGTCTTCGCTGTTTGCACCTGCAAAAGAATCTACTGGTTCAGCGCGGAGTCTGCGAGGTAGTCGAGTTTACTTATTAGAAGTAGTAGCAATTGTGGCTGGTGGACAACTGCAAGTGAATTGGACTTACAGCGAAGCGATACATCAGCGAGCCACAGTGGAAAAATTGGCGAATAGTTTTATTCAAGCATTGCGATCGCTCATTACTCATTGCCAATCTCCTGAAGCTGTTGGTTTCACGCCTTCAGACTTCCCCCAAGCCAAGTTGAATCAACAAGACTTGGATAAATTCTTGGCGAAATTCAACCTTAACAGGCAATAGGCAACAGGAAAATCTGGATATTTGAAAACAGGGGATTTAAACATTGCGTCAAGGTGAGGAGACAAGTCAATGAATACAGCCAATATTGAAAATATCTACGAACTTTCCCCTATCCAGCAGGGTATTCTCTTTCACAGCTTGTATGAATCGGAATCTGGAGCCTATTTTGTGCAGTTGAGCTATGGCTTGCGGGGAATGCTCAATATTACCGCTTTTGAACGGGCTTGGGAAAGAGTTGTGGCTCATCACTCACCTTTGCGTACTAGTTTTCACTGGGAAGGACTTGACAAACCACTACAAGTTGTGAATAAAAAAGTCCAATTACCTCTAAAACAACTTGATTGGCGAGGAATAAATTCAGAAGAACAGCAAGAGAAATTCCAGGCTTTTTTGTTGAGCGATCGCTTACAGGGTTTTAACTTATCAGATGAATCACTGTTGCGCCTGACTTTGATTCGTTTAGGCGATCACCATTACCATTTTGTTTGGAGTTCCCACCACATTATTCTCGATGGCTGGTCAGGAGCGTTAGTATTCAAAGATTTTGCTTTACTTTACGAAGCGTTTTGTCGGGGTGAAGAAATTTCCTTGCAATCTAACGGTCGCTTATCTGACTATATTGCTTGGTTGCAACAACAAGACTTATCTCAAGCTGAGGCTTTTTGGCGACAAACACTTCAAGGAGTAACAGCACCCACTTCTTTAACTAATCTCGAAGTTCACAGTTTGTCGGCTCAAGGAGAAAAGCATATTGAACAAGGCTTTAAACTCTCACCTGCAACAACAACAGCCCTGAAAGCTTGGGCAAAACAACATCAATTGACCCTCAACACCATCGTTCAGGGGGCTTGGGCTTTACTCCTTAGCCGCTACAGTGGTGAAAATGAAGTAGTGTATGGTGTGACAGTTTCTGGTCGTCCAGTAGACCTACCAGCAGCTGAGTCAATGGTAGGAATATTCATTAATACCCTACCTTTACGGGTGAAGTTAGACGCTGAAATGTTGTTACTACCTTGGCTAAGACAGTTACAACGTCAATTGCTAGAACTCCGGCAATATGAATATACTCCACTGGTAGAAATTCAAGGTTGGAGTGAAATACCACGAGGGTTGCCGTTATTTGAAAGCATTGTGGTGTTTGAAAATTATCCGGTAGATCAAGCGTTGTCTGATTGGCGAAAAAATCTCGAAATCGAGACTATCAGCGCGGTTGACTACACG
Source organism: Nostoc sp. 106C (assembly GCF_002154725.1). GTDB lineage: Bacteria > Cyanobacteriota > Cyanobacteriia > Cyanobacteriales > Nostocaceae > Aulosira. The sequence goes on from NZ_MTAW01000140.1 coordinate 29,240, forward strand.
AGTTATCCCTTAACTATTAGTGTGATACCTGGGTCTGAGTTAGAAATTAGAATTGCAGGCGATCGCACTCGTTTTGATACCGTTACCATTACGCGAATATTAAGTCATTTCCAGACATTGCTAGAAGGAATGGCGGCTAATCCTGAACAGTGCCTTCACGAACTACCAATCTTAACCGCATCTGAGAAACATCAATTACTAGTCGAGTGGAATCAAAACCAACTAGATTTTCCTCAGCAGTGCATACATCAATTATTTGAAGCACAGGTAGAGAAAACACCAGATGCTGTAGCTGTAGTATTTGCCCAACAAAGCCTTACCTATCAACAACTGAATCAACGCGCTAATCAGTTAGCACACTACTTGCAAAAATTAGGTGTGGGTGCAGAAGTCCTTGTAGGGATTGGTGTAGAACGCAGCCTCGACATAGCGATCGCAGTTTTAGGTGTACTAAAAGCTGGTGGTGCTTATGTACCGTTAGATCCAGACCAACCCGCACAACGCCTAACTTACATGGTGCAAGATGCAGATTGTCAGATACTAATAACTCAAAAGCATTTGGTCGATGCGCTTCCCGCTTACCAAGGTCAGGTAGTTTGTTTAGATGCAGATTGGGCGTTAATCTCTCAAGAATCAGAGTTAAATTTACCTAACAACACACTTACACCCGAAAACCTAGCATATCTCATCTATACTTCTGGTTCTACTGGCCAAGCAAAGGGTGTGATGGTTCAGCATAACAGCCTTGTTAACGCCTATTACGGCTGGGAGCAAGCTTATCAACTGCGATCTCTAAATAGTCACCTGCAAATGGCTAATTTCTCCTTCGATGTTTTTGCTGGTGACTTCATTCGGGCGTTATGTTCTGGTGCAAAATTAGTTATTTGTCCGCGTGACTTTCTACTAGAACCAGAAAAATTATATGCTTTGATGCGCCAGCAAAAAGTTGATTGCGCTGAATTCGTGCCAGTAGTTTTAAATAACCTGATTCAGTATTTAGAAAAGAGCCAACAGAACCTAGATTTTATGCAACTGCTCATCTGCGGTTCTGATAGTTGGTATGGCGCAGAATATAATAAAATTCAATCATTTATAGGTAAAAAAACACGCCTAATTAATTCTTTTGGTTTAACCGAAACCACTATTGATAGTTCCTACTACGAAAGTTCTAGTCAAGAGTTATCAACAGAGCAGTTAGTACCCATTGGCAGACCTTTTGCCAACAGCCAAATTTACATTTTAGATTCATATTTACAGCCAGTACCAATTGGTGTTTGTGGAGAACTTTATATTGGCGGTGCGGGTTTAGCTAGAGGTTATCACAACCGCCCAGAATTAACTGCCGAAAAATTTATTCCTAATAAATTTAGTAATCAGCCAGGCGCACGTCTGTACAAAACTGGTGATTTAGCACGCTATTTACCTGATGGTAATATTGCCTTTGTTGGTCGAGCAGATAATCAAGTTAAAATTCGAGGATTTCGGATTGAACTAGGAGAAATTGAAGCAGTACTTAGCCAACATCCGGCTGTAGCGAAAGCTGTAGTTATTGCTAGGGAAGATGAACCAAAAAATAAACGCTTGGTAGGTTATGTAGTGCAAAATCCCTCATTTCCCTCATTAGATATCACACAAATTTGTGATTTTCTGAAACAAAAACTGCCGCAGTACATGATTCCCTCTGCTTTCGTTATACTGCCCCAATTACCACTGTTACCAAATGGTAAAGTAGACAGGCGAACGCTACCCAAACCCGACACAAATATAATCACTTTTCAAGATAGTTTTGTACCACCTCGTAATGCTATTGAAGAAGTATTAGCGGGAATTTGGGCGAACATTCTCCGTTTTGAGCGAGTTGGCATTCATGACAACTTCTTTGATTTAGGTGGACACTCTTTGTTAGCGACTCAAGTTATCTCCCGCATTCGGGAAACTTTTAAATTAGACTTACCTCTGCGTTGTTTATTTGAATCACCCACAGTAGCAGAATTATCCCAAAAACTAATTGCTTATGAAGCTAAACCAGGAATGACGGCAAAAATAGCACAAATCCTGAAACAGCTAGAGGGGATGTCTAACGAAGAGGCAAAACAAGCACTTGAGAACCGGAAAGCAGCTAAACAGGTGAGGGTATGATGGACGCACAAAAACTGGAACTACTTGCTTATTTACTAGAAGAAGAAGGAATCGCATCTCCTGAAATCCCAACAATTTCTCCAAGGGAAAGTTCAGAGAATTTGCTGCTATCTTTTGCACAACAACGTTTATGGTTTCTTAATCAGTTAGAACCAGATAGCCCTTTTTATAACATTTCTGCTGCTCTACGCCTGAATGGTGTACTTAATATCGCCGCACTGGAACAGAGTTTTAACGCCATCATCCAACGTCACGAGATTTTGCGAACTACATTTAATGTTGTGGATGGCGAAGCAATTCAGATAATTAATCCTCTACAAAAGCTGACGATTAAGTTAATTGACCTGACTGTTTTACCACCTCAAAAGCGAGAAACTGAGGCACAACATTTAGTAAATAAAGAAGCTGGGCAACCTTTTGATTTAATAACTGGGCCATTAGTCAGAAGTACTTTGCTACGCCTTTCTGAAGCAGAACATATTTTACTGTTTACCATGCATCATATTGTCAGTGATGGTTGGTCAACAGATATATTAGTGCGGGAAGTTGCAACTCTTTACGAAAGTTACTCTAATGGCAAACCTTCTGTTATGCCAGAATTGCCTATCCAGTATGCTGACTATGCTGTTTGGCAGCGACAATGGTTACAAGGTGAAGTGCTAGCAACTCATCTAGAGTACTGGAAACAGCAATTAGGAGACAACCTACCAGTTTTAGAGTTACCCACCGACCGATCGCGACCCCATATTCAAAGTTACCGAGGGGCTGTACAATCTTTCCAATTACCGCAGGATGTGACTGTTGCCCTCAAAACCTTGAGTCAGCAGGAAGGTTGCACCCTGTTTATGACTTTGTTAGCAGCCTACAAAGTGCTGCTATATCGCTACACGAGTAATGAAGATATTGTAGTTGGTTCACCAATTGCTAACCGCGATCGCTCAGAAATAGAAGGGTTAATTGGCTTTTTTGTCAATACATTGGTGTTGCGGACTAACTTATCAGATAATCCCACTTTTCGAGAACTGCTAGGTAGGGTGCGCGAAGTTACCTTAGGAGCCTACGACCACCAAGATTTACCTTTTGATGTGTTGGTGGAAGAACTTAAGCCCCGGCGTGACTTGAGCCATACACCGCTATTTCAAGTGATGTTTGTCCTCCAGAATGCGCCGATGTCGGCAGTTGAGTTATCTGGCTTGAGTTTACAGGCTTTGCAAAGCGAATCTAGCACAGCCAAGTTTGATTTGACTTTGTTGATGGAGGAAACTGAGTCAGGAATCAGGGGTGGGTTAGAATACAACACTGATTTGTTTGATGCTGCCACTATTGCCCGGATGGTAGCGCATTTACAGACATTACTTGCAGGTATTGTTGCCAATCCCAACCAGCAAATAGCACAACTGCCCTTACTAACGGCAAATGAGCAGCATCAGTTGTTGACTTGGAATCACACTCACGCAGAATACAACTTCAACAAGTGTATTCATGAGTTATTTGAAGAACAAGTAGAAAAAACACCGGATGCTGTAGCAGCAGTCTTTGCAGATCAACAATTAACCTATCGTCAGTTAAATAGCAAAGCCAGTCAACTTGCAAACTACTTGCAAAACTTAGGTGTAGGTTCTGATAACTTAGTCGGGATTTGTGTAGAGCGTTGTTTAGAAATGGTTGTAGGACTGTTGGGGATTCTCAAAGCAGGTGGGGCTTATGTACCCCTTGACCCTGCTTATCCTGTAGAACGCTTGATATTTATGCTTGCTGATGCAGATGTATCGGTATTACTAACTCAGAAACACCTACAGGATGTATTGCCGCACACATCAGCGTCGGTAGTCTGTTTAGACCAAGATTGGGAAAATATAGCCCAACACAGTAGCGAAACTCCAAACAGCCAAGTCCAACCCCAAAACTTAGCTTATGTGATTTATACATCCGGTTCCACAGGACAACCCAAAGGTGTAATGATTCCCCACCGCGCCCTCTGTAATCATATGCTGTGGATGCAATCAGAATTTCCCCTCACCGCCTCAGACAGAGTTCTGCAAAAAACACCGTTTAGCTTTGATGCTTCGGTTTGGGAATTCTATGCACCTTTGTTGGCTGGAGGTTGTTTGATTTTAACTAAACCAGGTGGACATCAAGATAATGCTTATCTTCTAGATTTGATTGGACAACAACAAGTTAGCATTGTGCAATTTGTACCTTCACAGTTGCGATCGCTCTTAGCCGAACCAAAAATATCCAACTGTCACAGCCTGCGCCGAGTATTTTGTGGTGGGGAAGCATTAGCAATTGACTTGCAGACAAGCTTTTTCAGCATTTTGCCCAATGTCGAATTGTGTAATTTATACGGCCCAACAGAGGCAACAATAGATACAACCTATTGGCGATGTCAGTCGGAAGATGAACAAAGAACAGTACCGATTGGAAAAGCGATCGCTAATACCCAAGTATACCTCTTAGGCTCTTACCTCCAACCTGTACCTATTGGTGTTTCTGGTGAAATTTACATCGGTGGTGCAGGTTTAGCACCGGGTTATCTCAACCGTCCAGATTTGACAGATGAAAGATTTATTCCAAATCCTTTTCTTCCTGGCACAAGGTTATATAAAACAGGTGATTTAGCTCGTTATCGTCCAGATGGGACTATAGAATTTATTGAACGCATTGATGGACAAGTCAAGCTAAGAGGTTTTCGTATTGAACTAGGTGAAATAGAAACCCAGTTAAACCAGCACTTACAAGTCAAACAAGCTGTAGTTTTAGTTCGAGAAGATATACCAGGAGAAAAACGCTTAGTAGCTTATATTGTTCCTAACCAAGAACAGCCACCTATAGTTAGTGAACTGCGGAGTTTCTTGAAACAAACTCTCCCTGACTACATGGTGCCATCAATTTTTATCACATTAAATACCTTACCATTTTTACCCAATGGCAAAGTAAACCGAAAAGCACTACCAGCACCAGATACCACTAGACCTGATTTACAAGCTGATTTTGCGACACCACGCACTCCTATTGAGGAAACCCTTGTGCAGATATGGTCTGAAGTTCTGCGACTGCAAAATGTCGGGATTAACGACAACTTTTTTGAATTAGGTGGAGACTCTATCCTGAGTCTACAAATGATTGCTAAAGCTAATCAAGCAGGTTTACAACTAACTCCTAAACAGATATTTGAATATCAAACTATTGCTGATTTAGCATTAGTTGCTGTTCCTAGTACAAAAATTATTACAGAACAAAGCATTGTTACAGGTTCTATAAATCTAACTCCGATTCAACATTGGTTTTTTGAACAAGAATTGCTTGATTCTCACCATTGGAATCAGGCAGTAATGTTAGAAGTAGCTCATACTTGTGACCCAATTTTATTAGAACAGGTTATACAGCAATTACTTATTCATCATGATGCTTTACGTTTGCGGTTTGAGCAAACTGAATTCGGTTGGCAATCAAGTATTAATGAACCGAAAAATAATACAGCTTTTTCTATCATTGACTTATCAAAGTTATCTCAGGATGAACAGAAACAGAGTATAGAAACAAAAGCTAATGCACTCCAAGCCAGCCTGAACTTATCTAACGGACAATTAGTACAAGTCGCTTTACTTAAGCTAGGAGAAAATCAACCTTACAGACTGTTAATTATTATTCATCATTTAGTAGTTGATGGAGTTTCTTGGCGCATATTACTAGAAGATTTGCAAGCAGCTTATCAACAACTTGTGCAAAATGAAAAAATACAATTGCAACCTAAAACAACTTCGGTAAAGCAGTGGGCTGAAAAACTTCAAGAATATGCTAATTTAGCAAATGTTAAATCAGAACTTAATTACTGGTTGAGCCAGCCTTATCAAAATATTTTTCCTTTACCTGTTGATTGTCGCAATGGAGAAAATACCGTTGCTTCAACTTGTATAGTTTCAGTTAGTCTCTCTCCAGAAGAAACGACATCTTTATTATATGAAGTACCAACATCTTATCAAACTCAAATCAATGATATTTTGCTAACTGCACTAGTCCAAACTTTTAAACAATGGACTGGTAACAGTTCACTTTTAATTAATTTAGAAGGTCATGGACGAGAAGACATTTTAGAGAACGTTGATTTATCACGTACTGTTGGCTGGTTTACTACTATATTTCCAGTGTTATTGGATATCACAGCAGCTTTGGACCCTGGAGAAGCATTAAAGACAGTTAAAGAACAACTACGTAGTATTCCTAATAAAGGTATTAATTATGGTGTACTACGTTATCTAAGTGAACAATCAATTGCTGAAAAATTAAAAGCTTTACCCCAACCAGAAGTGACATTTAATTATTTAGGTCAGTTTGACCAAGTGATTTCTGAAACCTCAATGTTTCGACCTGCGACGGAATCAACAGGAACAACCCAAAGTCCTAGAGGAAAGCGTAACTGTTTGCTAGAGGTAAATGGATTAATTGTTGGGGGACAGTTGAGCCTGGATTGGACTTATAGCAAAGCTTTATATCAACATACAACAGTGGAAAAACTAGCTCAAGGATTTATTGAAGCATTGCGATCGCTCATTGTCCACTGTCAGTCACCCAACGCTGGCGGGTTCACTCCTTCTGATTTTCCGCAGATGCAGTTTAGTCAAGCAGAACTAGATGAATTAATGGCAGAACTCGGATAGTACACTTTAATTTCTCTTCTTTCATTCTTTCTTTGCGCTCTTTGCGCCTTTGCGGTTCGTTTTTTACCCATAATCATTAATAATGAACAAGAAAAATATTGAAAATATTTATCCGCTTTCACCTACGCAACAAGGCATACTCTTTCACACCCTTTATGCCCCAAAATCGGGAGTTTATGTCGTTCAAAGTTGTTATACCTTCAGTAAAACTCTCAACATTGCAGCTTTTAAGCAAGCTTGGCAACAAGTTATCAATCAGCATCCTATTTTACGCACCTCGTTCTACTGGAAGCAGCACAAAGAACCGTTTCAGGTAGTACATAGAAATGTAGAGTTACCTTGGCAACAACATGACTGGCAAGAATTCTCTGTATCTGAACAACAAGAAAAGCTAGAAGCGTTTTTACAAGCCGACCGTCAGCAAGGGTTTGATATTTCTCATGCACCCCTAATGCGTTTGACACTTATACAGGTAGCTAAAGAAACTTATCATTTTATTTGGAGCAGCCACCATCTAATTTTAGATGGCTGGTCTGGGGCTTTGATACTTCAGCAAGTATTCCAGGCTTATGAAGCACTATGTCATGGGCAAGTTGTAGCTTTATCACGCTGTCGTCCTTATGCAGACTATATTGCTTGGCTAAAACAGCAGGATTTATCACAAGCAGAAGCATTTTGGCGCAAAGTTCTGCAAGGTTTTACTGCACCTACGCAGTTGCGGGTAAGTAGTTCCGCAAATGACGCAACAGGATATGATGAGCAGTCACTAAAGCTATCCCCAGCCACAACTGCCGCACTAAAATCTTTAGCACGACAGCACAAGGTTACTGTCAATACTTTAGTACAGGGAGCTTGGGCTATACTCCTCAACCGTTATAGTGGGGAGGAAGACGTTGTTTTTGGCGCGACTTCTGCGGGTCGTCCACCTGCATTAGTTGGTTCAGATTCAATGGTAGGGCTGTTTATTAACACCTTGCCAGTGCGGGTGCAAGTTTCTGGGGATGAGTTACTGATTCCTTGGCTGCAAAAACTCCAGGCGCAACAGGTAGAAGCGCAGCAGTATGAATACAGCCCCTTAGTGCAAGTTCAGGGATGGAGTGAAGTTCCTAGAGATTTGCCTCTGTTCGAGAGTATTTTGGTGTTTGAAAACTATCCTGTAGACGCTTCTTTAAAAGTATGGGCTACAGAAATGCAGATTCATAATGTGCGGTCTGTAGAAACTACAAACTATCCCATCACAATTAAAGCAGGGGTAGGTACAGAATTAGCGTTAGAGATTGTGAGCGATCGCTTTCGTTTTGATACAGCTACCATCACCCGAATGTTAGGACATTTGCAAACATTATTAGAGGGTATGGTTGCCAATCCTCACCAATCTCTCTCTTCATTACCTTTATTGACAGCAGCCGAAATCCACCAACAATTAATAAAGTGGAATAATACGCAAACAGAGTATCCCAAAGATAAGTGCATTCATCAATTATTTGAGGAACAGGTAGAAAAAACACCGGATGCTATTGCGGTAGTTTTTAAAGGCAAGCAATTAACTTATCAAGAACTAAATCAGCGTGCCAATCAGTTAGCGCATTATCTCCGAAAATTAAATATCAAAGCAGAAGTTCCAGTTGCTATTTGCCTGGAACGTTCCTTAGAAATGATTATTTCTATACTAGCTATCCTCAAAGCTGGAGGCGTTTATGTACCAATAGATCATACATATCCATCAGAACGTTTAGCTTGGATGCTAGAAGATATACAGACACCAGTACTATTAACTCAAAAAAACTTATTAACTAAATTACCCCAATTTCAAGTTAAAGTTGTTTGCTTGGATCGAGAGAAAGAGACTATTAGCCAAGAAAATAACATTAATCTAGTTACTGAAATTAATCCTCAAAATTTAGCCTATGTGATGTACACTTCCGGTTCAACTGGAACACCTAAAGGTGTAAGTGTCATTCATCAAGGTGTAGTCAGGCTAGTGCAAGAAACTAATTACGCTAAGTTAAATGCACAAGAAGTTTTCTTGCAAGCTGCGCCTATTTCATTTGATGCAGCCACTTTTGAAATTTGGGGTTGCTTGTTAAATGGTGGAAAGCTAGTGTTATTTCCAGGTGACACTACAACTTTGTTGACAGATTTAGGAAAAGTCTTGCGGCAATATCAGGTTTCAACATTATGGCTGACTGCCAGTTTGTTTAACTTAATTGTAGATGAACGATTAGAGGATTTAAAGCAAGTACGACAACTTTTAGTTGGTGGTGATGTTTTATCTGTTACCCATGTCCAGAAGTTTTTACAAGAGTGCCAAGACTGTCAGCTAATTAACGGTTATGGCCCAACAGAAAATACGACATTTACCTGTTGCTATCCTATTACTGCTGATAGCAAAATAGAAAATTATGTTCCTCTCGGTCGTCCTATTGCCAACACCCAGATTTATATATTAGATAATAATTTGCAACTTGTTCCTGTTGGTGTTCCTGGTGAATTATATATTGGTGGAGACGGTTTAGCGCGGCATTACTTTAACCGTCCAGATTTAACAACTAGTAAATTTTTGCCTAATACTTACAGTAATATTCCTGGCTCATATCTCTATAAAACGGGAGATTTAGTTCGCTATTTGGAAGACGGCAATATTGAATTTTTGGGACGCATCGACCAACAAGTAAAAATTAGAGGCTTTCGGATTGAGCTAGGAGAGATTGAAGCGATTATTTCTCAACATCCTGCTGTGCGGCAAGCAGTTGTAAATGTACAAAAAGATATTAGCGGTAATAAGTTTTTAGTAGCTTGCTTTCTTCCAGAAACAGAATCAACAGTTACAGTTCGTGACTTGCGTTGCTTTTTACAAAATAAGCTACCTGAGTATATGTTGCCTACGGGATTCGTAGAATTACAAACATTACCATTGACTACCAATGGCAAAGTTAACCGCAAACTTTTACCAGGATTTGATCAGAGTCATTCAGAGTTAGAAAAAGTTTATGTAGCACCACGTAATACTCAAGAAGAACAACTAACACGAATTTGGGCAGAAGTCCTTGGTTTGGAAAAAATAGGAATCTATGATGACTTCTTTGAGCTGGGGGGAAATTCCTTGCTAATCATGCAGTTGTTTGCCCGTATCTGCCAAGTTTTTAAAATAGATTTACCTATACAAACTATATTTGTAGCGCCTACTGTAGCAGCTTTTACTCAAAGGTTAAAAAATGCAAATATTGCTCATTCTACCTTTGATTTAAAAGCCGAGGCTGTATTAGATCCAGCAATTAATTGTGAAGGTAAACAGCTTGAAGAAATAACTAATCCTGCTTGTATATTCTTGACTGGCGCAACAGGTTTTTTAGGTGCTTTTTTATTAAATGAACTTCTCCAACAAACTCAAGCAGATATCTATTGTTTGGTGCGTGCTGCTAACGCCGAGCAAGGAAAGCAAAAACTACGTCGTACTCTGGAATCTTATTTCATTTGGAATGAATCTCAAAGTTCAAGAATTATTCCAGTTGTAGGTGATTTATCTCAACCACTTCTGGGGCTTTCCCAAGTGCAGTTTACAGCACTAGCCAAGAAACTTGGTGTTATCTATCACAATGGTGCATGGGTACATCATGCTTCTCCATACTCCACACTTAAGGCTGCAAATGTATTGGGAACACAAGAAGTTTTAAGATTAGCCAGCCAAATAAAAATTAAGCCTGTACATTTTATTTCTACTGTTAGCGTTTTTTCTGCACCTCAGGGTACTGGAGTTAAGTTAGTTAGCGAAGAATCTAATCTAGATGATTACCAAATACCAGAAGGTGGTTACGCTCAAAGTAAATGGGTAGCAGAAAAGTTAGTTAATATTGCACGCGATCGCGGTTTACCAGTTTCCATCTACAGGCCAGGAAGAATATCAGGACATAGTAAAACTGGTGCATTTAATCCCAATGATTTCTTCTACAGATTACTGATAGGATGCGTCCAACTAGGTAGCGTTCCCGAACGAGAATTTTTCGATAGTTTAGCGCCTGTGGATTATGTCAGCAAAGCTATCGTTTATTTATCTAGACAACAAGAATCTTTAGGTAAAGCTTTTCATGTACTAAATCCAGAGCTTCTTGACTTAAATATATTGTTTAATGTAGTTCGCTCTTTTGGCTATCCATTGCAACAAGTCTCTGAGGAGCAATGGCAACTAGAACTAACGAAAATTGCTGAGAATTTTCCAGAACATCCTCTCTATCCTTTAATTCCATTATTTACTCTGAAAAAGAACACTGAAGCGACATCAAACTTTATAAAACTTGAATTTGATTGTAGCAACACACAACAGGGTCTTACAGGTACTTCTATTGTTTGTCCAATCACAGATGAGAAGCTACTTTCCACATATTTTTCTCACCTAGTTCGTAATAATTTTGTCTCGGCTCCAAAAGCAACTGAAATATATGCAAAAAACAATTTCTAAACTACAGCAACCTAATAGCTCACCAGAAGATGTACAAAAAAATTATTTACAGCAATTTATCACTGACTACAACCAACTTACCAAAACATCTAAAAAACTGACACAAAACTATCGTTTTACCTTAGCTGATAGTCGAGTTCCCGCAGGTTTCAATTTAGCGCTAAAAGAAATGTGCTATCCCATTTTTGCGAAAAAATCCTTGGGTTCCAGAATTTGGGATGTTGATGGGAATGAATACGTAGATGTCACAATGGGGTTTGGCATAAATCTGTTTGGTCATAACCCATCTTTTGTGAAAACAGCGTTACTAGAACAGTTAGAACAAGGTATCCAACTTGGCCCCCAAACAGAATTAGCTGGCGAAGTTGCTGAGTTAATCGCTGAAATGACTGGAATGGAGCGAGTTACTTTTAGCAATACAGGTACGGAAGCAGTAATGGCAGCTATTCGTATCGCTAGAGCCGCGACAAAGCGTAACAAAATAGCTATATTCTCTGGCTCATATCACGGTCATTCTGATGGTACTTTAGTTGAAGCTAAAAAAATAAATGGCAGCTTACAAATATTACCAACAGTTCCAGGCGTTCCTCCTAGAATTGCTGAAGATGTTTTGATTCTAGATTATGGTAGTCCTAAATCATTAGAATTAATAGAAACTTATCAACATGAATTAGCAGCTGTTTTAGTTGAACCTGTACAAACTAGCCGTGCTGATTTACAACCAAAAGAATTTCTTCATCAACTTAGGCAATTAACAACAGAATTGGGTATTGTCTTAATTTTTGATGAAATGGTAACAGGTTTCCGTATTCATCCAGGTGGCGCACAAGCATGGTTTGGTGTTAGCGCAGATATGGCTACATACGGAAAAATTGTTGGTGGCGGTTTACCTATAGGTGTCATTGCTGGTAAAGCTGCCTATATGGATAAAATTGATGGGGGTATGTGGAACTATGGCGATACTTCCTTCCCTCAGATAGAAACAACATTGTTTGCAGGTACGCATTGTAAGCATCCTTTATCTTTAGCTGCTGCAAAAGCTGTGCTTAACTATCTCAAGACTCAAGGTGCAACGTTGCAATCAAATTTAAATCAACGCACAGCAGAGTTTGTTAATACTTTAAACGCTTACTTTGAAGCTGAAAATATACCTGTGAAGATGGTTAATTTTGGCTCATTGTTTGGCCCTGCTGCTTCTGGAAATACTACTAACTCAGAACAATCCATACCACTGGGTTTAAGTTTATTAACTTATCATTTAATCAAGCGAGGGTTATTGAGCCGAGGTGGTAGTGGCTTCTTATCAACGGCGCATACAGATGAAGATATCAATTACATAATTCAGGCTGTGAAGAATAGTATAAATGACTTGCGCTCTGGATATTTTTTGTAGGGTTAATCCAACTTTATAGTCTACATGATGCAGCTTATTTAAGAGCGATCGCCTGAAAAATTCACTCAAAAAATCCAAGTAATATGCAACTTAAACCTATTGAACGCATTGAAAAACCAACTGTAGAAGAATTTCAGTATGAGTTTGTCATGCAAGACAAGCCAGTAATTATCTCTGGTGTTGCTAATGAGTGGCCAGCTTGTTATTTGTGGAAACCGGAGGCTTTTAAAAGTATGTTTGGTGATGTACGTGTTCCTGTGAGACAGAGTGATAATGAAATAGATGTATTTTTTGGGAAATCTACAGCACTAACAGAGATATCAATCGCTGATTATATAGATAGCATTGAATCACTCAATACAGATAGTCAACGCCCATCATATCTTGGAAATCTTTCTTTAACTTCGCCCCAGGCTCAAGAATATTTTGAAAAGTTAAAGCTTCATTTCGATTTTCCTAATTATTTTCCAGATAATAATGGTATTGATATTCGCATTTGGATGGGAGCAGCTAATCAAAAATCAACTATCCATAACGACCCAGACCATAACTTTAATGCTCAAATATTTGGCAAAAAAGTCTTTTTATTATTTGCACCAGAAGAATATAAAAATCTTTACGTAAAAAAGATTGACGATGAGCTTTGGTCAAGCCCTATTGACCCACAACAACCAAACTTAGAAATGTTTCCCCTATTTAATGAAACTAATGGATTAGAAGCTGTTTTGAATGTAGGAGATATACTTTTTATTCCCGCTTTTTGGTGGCATCAAGCCTTATCTCTTAGCACCACCATAAATATTAATATGTGGTTATATACCAATAAAATATTTAAATTTTGGGAACAACATTCTGCTTTTAGTTGTAATTGTACTAAAGCTGAAAATTAATTCAAAGCAAATTATTTTTAAGGCTTATTTTAAAGCAATGTTTTGCTTTAAAAGTCTGAGTTCTTTAATTTTTACAATATTAATTCTATCTGCAATTACCTTAGGAATTAAATTTTGATAAAAAAAGATATTTATCAACCAAAATTTCGCACTTTTCTCCTTATTTGGAGTACTCAGTTGCTGTCAATGCTTGGCTCTGAAATGACTGATTTTGCCATTACACTTTGGGCTTGGAATATTACAGGCAAAGCAACTTCTTTATCCTTAATTCTCTTATTTAACCAATTACCTAGATTAATCACGACTCTATTTGCTGGCATAATTGTTGACCGTTATAATCGCAAGCTGTTGATGATTTTGGGGGATGCAGCATCAGGTATCTCTACTATTATTATCTTTTTACTTTATTTAACTAATCACCTAGAAATTTGGCATATATACGCATCTGCTGCCATCCTTGGCCCCTTTCGCCACCTCCAGTATTTCGCATTTTCAACTTCGATTTCTCAGGTCGTTCCAAAACAGCATTACACTAGGGCTGTTGTCATGAGTGAACACATAGGTCAGTTTAGCTCGAATATCATAGCACCAGGGCTAGCTGGGGCACTTTACTATGTAATCGGTCTGCAAGGTATTTTATCGTTTGATATAGTTACATTTATTCTGGCGATCGCCGCTATCTGTATCGTACATATACCCCAACCTATACCGTCTGAAACAGACTTAAAAAGCGCAAAAATTTGGCAAGATTTGACCTTTGGTTTTCGCTATATTATTAAAAGTACTGGCTTACTGAATCTTCTATTATTCTTATTCATTTTTCACTCAATTGATTCTATTATTTTTGGTATACATTCATCTTTCCTTTTAGCTCGTAGTGGTAGCAATCCCGCAGTCTTTGCCAGCATCCAATCTGCTATTGGTTTAGGTGGTCTAGTTGGTGCTTTAGGGCTGAGTGTCTGGGGCGGTCTTAAACCCCGCATTCACGGTTTATTACTAGGCATCATATTGCACTACAGCATCATGATGGTCTTTAGCTTGGCAACTTTACCCGCAATTTGGATGATTACCAGCTTTTTGGCCTCTGTATTTTGGCCGTGGGTTTCTAGTTCAAATCAAGTAATCTGGCTATCTAAAGTACCACCTAATGTGCAAGGCCGAGTCTTTACTACTCGCTATCTATTCACTCTCATCGCTTCACCTCTGGGATTAGCGATCGCTGGGCCGTTAGCGGATGATTTTTTCCGCCCAGCGATGATGCCTAAAGGTAGCTTAGCGCCTATATTCGGCAGCTTACTCGGTACTGGTTCTAGTTCAGGGATGGCGCTGCAATATGCTCTGTTTTGCTTCTTGGGTGTGCTTCTTGGTTTAGCTGGGTATGCCTGGCGGAGGCTGCGAAATGTAGAAAGTATTGTACCTGACTATGATGCTGGAGAGTGATAATTGAAGGCTTAAGCTCTGCTTAAGTTACCTGGTATTTTTTAAAGTTTACAAGGCGTGAAGCGTAAAGCCCCCAACTAAAGTACGGGGGCTTTACGTCGCTCGCAATTTGACACTCAATTTCTACCGTGAACAGATATTTAAAGATATAGCACAAGTCTAACGACTCTGCTGTTTTGGTTTGGATATACTCAAACAACTTTTTAGAATGAAATAGCCTTGAGCTTTGATTATTTTCCAAAAATAACAAAACAGGCTTATAACTATTCTCGGAGTACATAGCCCACACCACGCACCGTATGAATCAAGCGTTTTTCATGATTTTCTTCTAGCTTTAGACGCAAGTAACGGATGTAGACTTCAATGATATTGGAATTACCCATAAAGTCATAACCCCAAACTTTCTGTAGAATTTGGTCTTTAGTTAATACCTGACGGGGATGTGAAAGTATATACTCTAATAAATCAAACTCTTTTGCCGTTAATTCAATTTCTCGATTACCTCGGTAAACTTGGCGAGTACGATGACTTAAACTTAAGTCTTCAAACTGTAAAATGTCCTGATTTGATTCTTGAGTACGGCGTAAATGAGCGCGGATTCTAGCTAGTAGTTCTTCAATACTAAATGGTTTGACCACATAATCATCTGCTCCGGCATCCAAACCTGCTACACGATCGTTAACTTCATCTTTTGCTGTCAATAATATTACTGGTATAGAGATACCAGTTGCCCGCAGCCGACGACAGATTTCTAAACCTGACAGTCCTGGTAGCATCCAATCAAGAATGACTAAATTCGGTGATAACTCTCGTGCTAAAGTTAAACCAGTGATTCCATCATGTGCCACATTTATATTGTAACCTTCACTATTTAATTCTAATTCAACAAATCGCGCTAGTTTAACTTCATCTTCAACTAAGAGAATATTTGCTGACATATTTTTGCTCTTATAGCAGATAGATAGAGTCAGAAGAGAATTATCACTTTCAACTACCTTTACTAAACTATGTAGGTAAAGTTATTGTAAACACACTTCCTTCTCCTAACTTGGATTGTACAGATACACTACCACCCATAGCTTCTACAAGTGTTTTAACAATTGATAAACCTAAACCAGAACCTCCAGTGGTTTGAGAGCGGGATTCATCTACGCGGTAAAATCGCTCAAAAATCCGTGTTTGATATTGTAAAGGAATGCCATACCCTCGATCAAAAACTTGAATAATCGCTTTGTCATAAATTTGATTTAGCTTTATACTTACAGGCGTACCAGCATCAGAATACTTAATAGCATTGTCAATCAAATTTAGCAATGCTTGTTTAAGACGACTATAGTCTGCTTTGATTTCAATGGGGTAACTTGTTGACTCAATTGTAATTAAGCGATCGCTATACTTTTGTGCCATCATAACGACTTCTTCAATTAAGTCATTCAGTACATAAGACTTCATCTGAAAATGTAAATAACCACTATCTGCTCGTGCTAAATCAAGTAAATCTTGTAGCAAGCGAATGGTACGTTCAGTTTCTGATGCAGCAGTTTCTAAAGCTTCTTGTTGAGTTTCTGTTAAGTTATTCTGCCGTCGTAAAACGCTTTGCAAATAACCATGCACAATTGTCAAAGGTGTACGTAACTCGTGAGAAACGTTACTCACAAATTCTCGCTCTTGCTCCCAAGATTGCCAGAGACGCGATAGTAGCATGGTTAAAGTTTGAGCTAATTCTTTGACTTCACTAGGTGCATTATCAACATATAGTTGTGCTTGTCCTAAATCTTTTATAGAAATTACAGAAGTCATTTGATTTAGTTGACGTAGTGGTTGCAGAGAACGTCTAATATAAAATGTCATTATAGCTATCGTCAAAATAATTGCCGAAATACTAGCAATATTCAAACTCTGCACCATCGCCATAAACACAGTTTGTTCGCGAGTAATATCCTGTGCTACAAAGAGCTTACCCAGTAACTTACCCTGCACTTGCAAAGAACCACTACTTAAAACAAAGTAGCTTTGATTAACTTTGTAAATTTGTGCTTTAATCTGCATATTACTTAGAGACATCAATTGAGTCACTATAGAATCAGATAACAAATCCAAAGTTATAGATTTCACCAGTATTTTATTATCACTTTTTACCCATAATAATATTTTAGTATTTCCTAAGTTATCAATAGCCTTCTGCAACCCGGTTTCAGGTTGCATCATTTCACTATAAATTTGTATATCATGTGGCAAGCGTTGAGTAATTTGTTCTATATTCTGTTTATAACTATCAATCAAAAATTGCTGCATTTTCCAACGAGTCCATGCAGCGAAACTACCTAAAATCAAAGCTGAAAACGTAGCAATACCAACTGTTATGCGTAGTTGTAATGAGAATGGGTCAAGATATATCCATTTTTTTTTTGTTTGATTCACTGTTTTAGTTTGAGTTGATAAAAAAGATGTTGATTTTTATATTATTAATGATTTTGGAGTAAAGAAGATGGCTGAATAGTACAGGATTTTGTATCACATTTTTGTTCGTAAAGTATCTTAATATAGGGTTCCTGCCAAGTAAGGGGAACTTCTAATAATGCCCGCGTTCCTGTTATTCCCTGCCCAAGAAATAGTAAAAGGGCGATGAAATTAAGAATGATGTGAACTTTGCGCCAACCATTGATTTTATCTTGATAAATGTCTCGCAATATGGAGAGTGAAAAAATCATCAATAGAGCAGCAGTTAGCCCATAGTAGTAGTGAGAAATATACCATTGGTCAGTTTTGCGATAGACACCATCTTGACAACCAAGCACCACTAATGCCATTCCTGTCAGGGTTGCAAATATGCCGCGCCATTTTTTCTCCTTTGCTTGATAAAGTAAATATAAAGAAGCGATCGCAGCCACAAACAATAGCCCGATAAAGATTACCTGAAATGGGGATTTCATCCAAACTTGATTGTCTGAAATATTATTTATAATATCGTTAGCAAAAGCTATTAAAACAATACCAACAACTGCTCCAGTTAGCCATTGCCCCAACTGGACGTGTTCTTGTCCTACAGTGGGGGGAATTTTGCTTTTACCCGTAGCTAAAGTTTGTAATCGGCGTTGACGGACTTGTAAAGCGCGGTTGACAATGATACCAATTAATGGAAAGACTACAAGTACAGCGATCGCTGGATGTAACAGCAGGATAATATCTTTAGATTCCATATCTGATCTCTCACCAAAAGTGACAAATTCGTTTTCTCAAACAATGCCTTTGGACTAATTCTGCGGTTATTGGCAACTGCTAGAAAATTCCAGATTTCGGATAAATTTTGGGGTAGCGCTTGGCACTACCCATTTTTAGATGCTTATGAAGCAGTACACTGCACTTAAACAAACATCTACAACTCAAAAATTACTTAACTTCATCGGCAGCGAACTTAGTGACTTTACCCTTTTTAACTGCAACTATCACATCGTAAGTAGAACAATAAGCAAAGGTCACATTATTAGCTTTGTTATAAAGATTAACCACCATACCTGCACCACCAGGTTGAACAGCAAGCGGCTCAAGATCGCCAAAAAAGAAACGACGTAATTCGTCACCACCACCAAACTGACCCTTGTGCTTGATGACCAAATCAATCTTTTGTTGAGTAGTCAAACCTGTAGCATCTTTCATTTCTGCGGCTGATGCTTGCATCAGGGAAGGACTCACAGTTTTAAGTGGAACATTACAGGCTGCTAACATCCCAACAATAGCAACACTTGTAAGCACAGAAGAAGCGATTTTCATTTGTTTTTCCTTATGTTGAAGCTCCTCAATGAACTAAAGCATCTCATCTGCTACTGAGGCTCAAATGAAACAAGTCTATTAATTATCTGAATTTATCCATTGGGAAAATTGAGTTTATACTCAGCAGATTCTCAGTAAGTTATGATATTCTTCTATCTCAGCTTGCTTTAAGTGTTTTCTCAGATTCATCTCATGTAAAATTAAGCAAGTCGGATGAGTATAGGAAAGAGTATTTCCTGGCAGTGGTGTTATTGTGAGCAGAGCGAGAAGATGGCATCCTTCTATCGATAAAATTCCAGGTCAAACCTATCTCTGGTTAGCAATCTTGATTTTTGGAGCCTCTAGTGCAGTTACCCGCAAACTGACACAAATTGGCGCTCAACACTTCATAGATGGTCGAAATCCGATTTCTTTATGTAATGTTTTATTCGTAGGAAATCTCTGTGCTTTGATGGTTCTGTTACCTATTTATAGGCAACAGTGGCACAAAAAGACTTTGAAGCTACTGTCAAAAAAAGATTGGTTGGCGCTGACAGTAGTAGCTATTTTATCTGGAGCGCTGATTCCTGGTTTAGTTTTCCAAGCATTAGCATTAACAGAAGTTAATAATATTATTTTGGTTGGACGCTTAGAGCCACCTCTAACTATAGCTTTATCAGTCTGGTTATTAAAAGAACAGGTAAATCGTTGGGAAATTGTCGGAGCGATCGCTGCATTTGTCGGTGTTACCCTTACTATTATTCTGCAACCTTCACAGGCAGCTACGATCAACATGGGTGTTTTAAGAGTGGGTGTTGGGGAATTTTTAGCGGCGGTCGCTGCCGTAGCTTCAGTCGCTTCAACGATTATTGTTAAAGTCAGAATCTCCAATATCCCAGTCGGAATCTTTAGTATATTTCGTACTGCTTTAGGAACTGTAATATTTTTCTTTGTTGCTTTAGTTTTCTATGGCAGCAACCATTTTATAGATGTATTCTCACCTTTCCTGTGGCAGTGGATGCTTGTTTATGGTGCTGTGATTGTAGTGTTAGGTCAGTTATTTTGGCTCAAAGGCTTAAGAGCTTCTACCGTGTCAGCAGCTTCCTTAGCAGGCTCTTTTACACCAATTGTGGGAATTATAGCAGCTTATTTAGTACTGGGGGAAGCTCCTACTCTAGCCCAGTATATTGGTGGTAGCTTGATTTTAGTTGGCATATTACTAAGCCAAGTTGGTATTTGCCTCCAGATTTATCGTTAACTCTCAAGAAAAACATTTTATAACGCTTACCTTGTAAGGATTTTAGGTAGTTCGGCGATCGCCTTTTGAGCGTCTTTCTCTGGTATTTCTTGCCGTGATACTACCTCTGGGAGTGTGATAGTTTGCAGACCCTAACTTATCATTGTCTCCTCTTACACCTGTTTTATTAGCCGATATTATCTCCTAGTCTTGTTCAAAAATCAAATAGGAGTCCTATAGTTCGGTTGATATGTGTAAGAAGAAAATCTTGCTCTAATATCAAAAAGTATATGGAATTGCTTACGATGCTAAAAGCGATCGCTTTTTTGTCACAGGTAAGCTTTGGTCAATTTTGGAGAAATCAGTTGAATTCAGGAGAGCAATATTTAGTCATTGTCATGGTTGCGTAAAAATCTTCCTCCTAGCGAAATAGGTCTAAAGAAATAGGTAATAAGACTGGTTAAATATTTACTGTGCAAAATATCCTATAACCAGCTATCTTAAGGACGATGCAAAAGCTATCATTGGCTAAGTAAGGTTCCAACAAGCGTTGGCAGCAGCCTTGTTTAATGGATATAGGCATAGGGTTAAGTTAACCCCGGCCAAAATAACGCCAATTATGAACTTAACAGTACCCCCAAGCAGTTAGGGGGAGTAAAAGATATATAAATTCCTAAAGGCTATGGCTATGGCAACTGAACAGTTAATCAAAGAAGGCGACAATTTAGATTTAAAACTACTATTGAGAACGCTAAATGCTGCCAAGAAAGGCGATTTTTCTGCTCGGATGCCCATTGACCAAACAGGCATAGCCGGAAAAATTTCCGATACACTTAACGACATTATTGAACAGAATGAGCGAATGGCGGCAGAGATACAGCGAATTGGTAATGTTGTTGGTAAAGAAGGTAAGGTTTCGGAACGCGCTTCTTTAGGAAATGTTCGCGGTTCTTGGTTAAGTTGCGTTAATTCTGTTAACACACTAATTACAGATTTAGTTCAGCCAACAGCAGAAACTACACGTGTAATTAGAGCTGTAGCTAATGGCGATTTATCCCAAACGATCGCACCAGACATTGAAGGCAGACCCCTCAAAGGAGAGTTTCTCCAAACTGCCAATATTGTCAACACAATGGTAGAACGCCTCGGCTCCTTTGCATCGGAAGTAACCAGGGTGGCTCGGGAGGTGGGAACTGAAGGTAAGCTGGGTGTGCAAGCACAAGTTAGCGGTGTGGCTGGTACTTGGAAAGATTTGACTGATAACGTCAACTTAATGGCGGGTAATCTTACCGGACAAGTGCGGAATATTGCGGAAGTTGCCACTGCGATCGCCAACGGTGACCTGTCGAAGAAGATTACAGTTAATGTAAAAGGCGAAATTCTCGAACTCAAGAACACCGTCAACACGATGGTGGATCAACTCAACTCCTTTGCCTCAGAAGTAACCAGGGTTGCCCGAGAAGTGGGAACCGAAGGTAAGTTGGGCGTACAAGCAGAAGTGCGTGGCGTGGCTGGGACTTGGCGGGATCTTACCGAATCAGTGAATATGATGGCAGGTAATTTGACCGCCCAAGTACGTAATATTGCGGAAGTGACCACAGCTGTAGCAAACGGCGACCTTTCTAAAAAAGTTACGGTAGATGTGAAAGGCGAAATTTTAGAGTTGAAAAACACCGTCAATATCATGGTAGATCAACTCAACTCCTTTGCCTCAGAAGTAACTAGGGTGGCGCGCGAGGTGGGTGCAGAAGGAAAACTCGGCGGTCAAGCGGAAGTGCGGGGTGTGGCAGGTACATGGAAAGACCTCACTGACAGCGTGAACTTCATGGCGGGCAGCTTGACAGCGCAAGTACGGAATATTGCCGAAGTGACCACGGCGGTGGCAAATGGCGACCTTTCCAAGAAAATCACCGTGGATGTGAAAGGCGAAATTTTGGAGTTGAAAAACACCATCAATACAATGGTGGATCAACTCAACTCCTTTGCATCGGAAGTAACCAGGGTTGCCCGCGAGGTGGGAACCGAAGGAAAATTAGGCGTACAAGCGGAAGTGCGGGGAGTTGCAGGTACGTGGAAGGATTTGACCGATAACGTGAACCTGATGGCAGGAAATTTGACTGCTCAGGTACGTAATATTGCAGAGGTAACAACGGCGGTAGCGAATGGCGACCTCTCGAAGAAAATCACTGTGGATGTGAAAGGCGAAATTTTGGAGTTGAAAAACACCGTTAATATCATGGTGGATCAACTTAACTCCTTTGCATCAGAAGTAACCAGGGTTGCCCGAGAGGTGGGTGCAGAAGGAAAACTGGGCGGTCAAGCGGAAGTGCGAGGTGTGGCGGGTACGTGGAAAGACCTCACTGACAGCGTGAACTTCATGGCAGGCAGTT
The DNA here is from genome assembly GCF_002154725.1 of Nostoc sp. 106C. GTDB lineage: Bacteria > Cyanobacteriota > Cyanobacteriia > Cyanobacteriales > Nostocaceae > Aulosira. Next base: position 51,596 of record NZ_MTAW01000140.1, read on the forward strand.
TAACGGCACAGGTGCGGAACATCGCAGAAGTGACCACAGCGGTGGCAACTGGCGACCTTTCCAAGAAAATCACTGTGGATGTGAAAGGCGAAATTTTGGAGTTGAAAAACACCATCAATACAATGGTGGATCAACTCAACTCCTTTGCATCAGAAGTAACCAGGGTTGCCCGAGAGGTGGGTAGTGAAGGAAAGTTAGGTGTACAAGCAGAAGTGCGCGGGGTAGCGGGGACATGGAAAGACCTCACCGACAGCGTGAACTTCATGGCAGGCAGTTTGACGGCACAGGTGCGGAACATCGCAGAAGTGACAACGGCGGTGGCAAATGGCGACCTTTCCAAGAAAATCACCGTTGATGTGCGGGGCGAAATTTTGGAGTTGAAAAACACCATCAATACAATGGTGGATCAACTGAGTTCCTTTGCATCGGAAGTAACCAGGGTTGCCCGGGAGGTGGGAACGGAAGGGAAACTGGGTGTACAAGCCGAGGTGCGAGGCGTGGCAGGCACCTGGAAAGATTTGACTGGTGCGGTGAATATGATGGCGGGTAATCTTACCGACCAGGTGCGGAACATTGCGGAAGTTGCGACTGCGATCGCGAATGGCGACCTCTCCAAAAAAATCACCGTGCAAGTTAAAGGTGAAATTTTGGAGTTGAAAAACACGCTTAACATCATGGTGGATCAACTCAACTCCTTTGCCTCAGAAGTAACGCGGGTTGCTAGAGAAGTGGGAAGTGAGGGCAAGCTGGGCGTACAAGCAGATGTGCGAGGTGTAGCTGGTACGTGGAAAGACCTCACCGACAGCGTGAATTTCATGGCGGGCAGTTTGACGGCCCAGGTGCGGAACATCGCCGCAGTCACCACGGCGGTGGCGAATGGCGACCTCTCGAAGAAAATTTCTGTGGACGTTAAAGGTGAAATTTTGGAGTTGAAAAACACCGTCAACACGATGGTGGATCAACTCAACTCCTTTGCCTCGGAAGTAACGCGGGTGGCGCGAGAGGTGGGAACCGAAGGAAAACTGGGCGTACAAGCCGAGGTGAAAGGAGTCGCGGGTACGTGGAAAGACCTCACCGACAGCGTAAACTTCATGGCGGGCAGTTTGACAGCGCAAGTGCGGAACATCGCGGAAGTGACAACGGCGGTGGCGAACGGCGACCTCTCGAAGAAAATCACCGTTGATGTGAAAGGCGAAATTCAGGAACTGAAAAACACCATCAACACAATGGTGGATCAGCTCAACTCCTTTGCATCGGAAGTAACGCGGGTGGCGCGGGAGGTGGGAACCGAGGGTAAATTAGGTGTACAAGCCTACGTCCGAGGGGTAGCTGGCACCTGGAAAGATTTGACCGACAACGTGAACTCAATGGCGGGGAACCTGACAGCCCAGGTGCGGAACATTGCGGAAGTGACCAAGGCGGTGGCAAACGGTGACCTCTCGAAGAAAATCACCGTGGATGTGAGAGGTGAAATTTTGGAACTGAAAGACACCATCAATACAATGGTGGATCAGCTAAGTTCCTTTGCCTCGGAAGTAACACGGGTTGCTAGGGAGGTGGGAACTGAAGGAAAATTAGGCGGTCAGGCGCAAGTCCAAGGTGTAGCCGGGACTTGGAAAGATTTGACCGACAACGTGAACTCGATGGCGGGTAATTTAACAGCCCAGGTGCGAGGTATCGCCAGAGTTGTGACGGCGGTGGCAAATGGGGACTTGAAACGCAAATTAATGCTGGATGCTAAGGGAGAAATTGAAACCCTAGCAGAGACAATCAACGAAATGATTGACACCCTTGCCACTTTCGCAAATCAGGTAACCACAGTGGCGCGGGAAGTGGGAATTGAAGGAAAGTTGGGCGGTCAAGCTAAGGTGCCTGGTGCAGCCGGAACTTGGAAAGATTTGACCGACAACGTGAACGAACTAGCTGCAACTCTCACCACCCAGCTACGAGCGATCGCAGAAGTGGCAACAGCGGTAACAAAAGGCGATCTCACCCGATCGATTGCCGTGGAAGCTTTAGGAGAAGTAGCGATCCTCAAAGACAACATCAACCAAATGATCGCTAACCTGAGAGAGACAACGCAGAAAAACACCGAACAGGATTGGTTGAAAACGAACCTGGCGAAGTTTACCCGGATGCTGCAAGGTCAGCGAGATTTAGAAACTGTCTCCAAATTAATTCTCTCCGAACTTGCACCTCTAGTAGGAGCGCAACATGGCGTCTTCTACATGATGGAAAATCCAGAGACTCAGCCCTATCTCAAACTATTGAGTAGTTATGCTTACCGCGAGCGGCGACACTTGGCTAACCGCTTTTTCATGGGTGAAGGTTTGGTAGGACAGTGTGCTTTGGAAAAAGAGCGAATTCTACTCACAGATGTGCCTAGTGATTATGTCAAAATTAGCTCTGGTTTAGGAGAATCTGCGCCACTGAATGCGGTAGTTTTACCTGTGTTGTTTGAAGGGCAAGTGACAGCAGTAATTGAATTAGCTTCCTTCCGCCGCTTTAGCGAGATTCATCTCACATTCTTCGACCAACTCACCGAAAGTATTGCGATCGTGTTGAATACGATCGCAGCTTCGATGCGGACTGAAGAATTACTCAAACAGTCGCAATCTTTAGCAGAAGAACTACAAACCCAGCAAAACGAACTGAGAGAAACCAACAAGCGTCTAGAACAGCAAGCTCAATCACTCAAAGCTTCTGAAGATTTACTCAAAGGACAGCAAGAAGAGTTGCAACAAACCAACGCGGAATTAGAAGAAAAAGCCGAGTTGCTGGCCCTGCAAAAGAAAGAAGTCGAGCGCAAAAATCTAGAAATTGAACAAGCCAGAAAGTCTTTGGAAGAGAAAGCGGAACAACTAGCACTCTCATCTAAATATAAATCTGAGTTTCTGGCAAATATGTCCCACGAACTGCGGACACCACTCAACAGCTTGTTGATTTTGGCAAGGCTGTTAACAGACAACATGGAAGGCAACCTCACAAGTAAGCAAATTGAATATAGCCAGACAATTTACTCAGCCGGTAATGACTTGTTGACGTTGATCAATGACATTTTAGATCTGGCGAAAATCGAATCTGGAACGATGTCAATTGACATGCACCAGATGTTATTTTCTGAGTTAGGCGATCAACTAGAGCGCACTTTCGGGCAAATCGCGCAGAACAAAGGACTCACCTTTGCGATTGAATTTGCTCCCGAATTACCGAAAACCTTATACACCGATAGTAAACGTTTACAACAAGTACTGAAAAATTTACTTTCCAACGCCTTTAAATTTACAGAGCGTGGGCAAGTAGGCTTAAGGGTGGAGGTAGCTAAGGAGGGTTGGAGCGTTACGCATGAAAGCTTGAATCGCGCCCAGACTGTGATTGCTTTCTCTGTCAAGGATACAGGTATTGGTATTGCCCCAGAAAAGCAGAAAGTGATTTTTGAAGCCTTTCAACAAGCCGATGGTAGCACCAGTCGCAAATACGGCGGTACAGGATTGGGCTTGTCAATTAGCCGCGAAATTGCCCGCCTGTTTGGTGGCGAAATCAAACTTGTCAGTACCCCCAATCAAGGTAGCACCTTTACTTTCTACCTACCGCAAACAAGTCCAGAGTTACGGGGATTAACTTCTGAGCCTTTAGCACCAAGGTCACTCCCCATCTCTAACTCTCATTCTCTCAAGGCGCAGTTACCACTAACCAGTCTCAACTCCTCACCACTGAATGACGATCGCGCTATTCTGGCAGAAGATGATCGCGTACTGCTGATTGTGGAAGATGACATTAACTTTGCGCGCATCCTCCTAGATATGGCACGACAGCAGGGATTTAAGGTAATTACTGCCCAAAACGGCAGTATTGGACTCACCCTAGCACAGCAATTCCAGCCTTCAGCTATCTTACTGGATATCCGCTTGCCAGAAATGGATGGTTGGACGGTGCTAGATCGGCTGAAACATAACCCCCATACCCGTCACATCCCCGTACATATCATGACGGTTGAGGAAGGGCGACAACGCGGTTTGCAACTCGGAGCGATCGCATATCTGCAAAAGCCTTTAACCAGCGAAACAATTTCCGAAGCTTTAACTAAAATTAAAGGTTTCATTGAACGCCGGGTGAAAAACCTCCTAGTAGTTGAAGATGACGATACCCAACGCCACAGCATTGTCGAATTGATTGGCAACAGCGACGTGACTACCACGGCGGTGGGTACGGGTGCAGCTGCCCTGGAAGCCATTCGCTCTCAGTATTTTGATTGTCTGGTGCTAGATTTAGGACTACCAGATATGACGGGTTTTGAATTAATCGAGCAAATCAAGCTGCTACCCAATGGGGAATCTTTACCTGTAATAGTTTATACTGGGCAAGAACTAACTAGGGTACAAGAAACCGAACTGCGCCGCATAGCAGATACAATCATCGTTAAAGACGTGCGATCGCCTGAACGTCTGTTGGATGAAACCGCATTATTCTTGCACCGAGTCCAAGCGAATTTACCTGCACCCAAGCGAGAAATCCTCGAACAGCTACACGCTAGAGACTACTTACTCACAGGAAAGAAAGTACTAATTGTAGACGACGATGTGCGCAACATCTTCGCCTTAACAAGTATGCTAGAGCGTTATCAAATGCAGGTTGTATATGCGGAGAATGGTAGAGAGGGGATTGCGCTTTTGGAAAATACATCAGATATTGATATTGTTTTGATGGACGTAATGATGCCAGAAATGGATGGTTACGAAACAACACGTTTAATCCGCCAAAACAATCAATTGCGAACCCTACCGATCATTGCACTCACTGCTAAAGCCATGCAAGGCGATCGCGAAAAGTGTATTGAAGCAGGTGCATCCGACTACATCACTAAACCTGTAGATACGGAACAGTTGCTTTCTTTATTGCGCGTTTGGCTATATAGATAGGCGTCATGAGGAAGTAGGGGGACAAGGGGGACGAGGAAAATAAATTTTAGATTTTAGATTTTGGATTTTAGATTGAATCCAATCCAAAATCTAAAATTGTTTCCAATGCCCCATGCCCTATGCCCTATTTCCAATGAACCCACATTTAGAAGACATCGAAATTCAACTTTTGCTAGAGGGCATATTCCAATACTATGGTCTGGATTTTCGGAATTATGCCCTAGCTTCCCTCAAACGCCGCATTTGGAATACTATTCATTCAGAAAATTTAACTACTATATCCGGCTTACAAGAAAAAGTTTTGCACGATCGCGAATGCATGGAACGGTTTTTGCTGAATCTTTCAGTCCATGTCACCGCCATGTTTCGCGATTCTAGCTTTTATCTTTCTTTTAGAAACAAAGTCGTACCGATATTAAAAACTTATCCTTTTATTCGGATTTGGCACGCTGGTTGTTCTACTGGCGAAGAAGTTTATTCTATGGCAATCTTGCTGCAAGAAGAAGGACTTTACCATCGTTCTAGGCTCTATGCCACTGACATGAATGAAATGGTTTTACGCAAAGCCAGGGACGGGATTTTTCCTTTAGAATTGATGCAGCAGTATACACACAATTATTTACAATCTGGAGGGAAAACTTATTTTTCAGAATATTACACTGCCGCTTATGATGGTGCAATCTTTCGCTCATCTCTAAGAGAAAATATCATCTTCTCACCGCATAATTTGGTCACGGATAGTTCTTTTAATGAATTTAATGTAATATTGTGCCGCAACGTCCTAATCTACTTTGATAAATCCCTACAAGCAAGGGTGCATCATCTATTGTATGAGAGCTTAGTTAGGTTTGGCATTTTGGGTTTAGGACGCCAAGAGTCACTGAGGTTTACACCTTATGAGAAACAATATGAGGAATTAGATGGCCGTGAGAAGCTTTACCGGAGAACTGGTTAGAAACCAAAAAATTATTTCTCGCCCCTACTTTGAACTCGTTGTGATTGGCGCATCATTAGGAGGGTTAAATGCCCTGACAGCTATTTTGGGAAGTTTACCAAAAAACTTTCCTGTACCTATAGCTGTGGCACAACACCGTCACCCTCATAGTGATGATTGCTTAAGCGCTTTATTACAAAACTATAGTAATTTAATTGTCAAAGATGCCGAAGACAAAGAAGAAATCTTACCTGGGACGGTTTACTTAGCTCCTGCTGATTATCATTTGTTAGTCGAAGCTAGAGGTTCTAGAGAATCTCCCCACTTTGCGCTGTCAACAGAAGCAGCCGTGACTTATACACGACCATCAATTGATGTTCTGTTTGAGTCAGCTGCCGATGCTTATGCTCAAAAAATTATAGGTGTAGTTTTGAGTGGAGCTAATCATGATGGTACAAGAGGGCTGACGAGAATTAAAGCACTGGGCGGTAAAACTGTAGTCCAACAACCTCAAACAGCTGAATGCCAAATCATGCCCGCAGCGGCGATCGCATCTGTAATTATAGACAAAGTTCTGCCACTGACAGATATTGCCAGCTTCTTAACCCACATTTGTTTCCCCATGCTGTTGTAGGAAGGTAGAGAGTAGGCGATTTTTTAAAAAATCAAACCGGATTACTGTATTAAACTAGGACTGTTGTGCAGAAGTCCAAATACCATTCTCTTACCCAAACAATATTGCCAACGCTAGGCGCAGGGTATGTTATCTTTATTTCCGCCACGTCACACTAATTTAAGATTATCTGTGTAAAGAATTATTAACAAAATTCACTCTCAAGGAAATCTCACTCCGGAAAGGTTGAAATTTGTAACCTGAGATAGTTGTAAAACTCTTCTATAAAGTCGAAAGTCTATAAAAAAGCGTAGAAACTAATTTTTAGTCTACCTAGGAGTCTATACCCATAATGCCGTCCGAACTACCAGTTAATATTCTCCTGGTTGATGACCATCCAGAAAACTTGTTGGCTTTAGAAGCCATATTACAAAGCCTAGGTCAGAATCTGGTAAGGGCGACATCGGGTGCCCAAGCTTTGAGATGCTTGCTCAATCAAGACTTTGCTGTAATTTTGCTCGATGTGCAAATGCCAGAAATGGATGGATTTGACACAGCAACGCTAATTCGGCAACGAGAGCGATCGCGTCATACCCCAATCATTTTTTTGACTGCCTTTAGTACTAACGAGTCAATGGTGTTTAAAGGGTATTCTCTGGGAGCAGTAGACTATCTGTTTAAGCCAATTGAACCGGAAATCTTGAAATCGAAAGTTGCAGCCTTTGTCGATTTGTTTCAGAAAACGGCAGAGGTGGAACGACAAGCTGCTCAACTAGCAGCCTTGAATGCCAATTTGAGAAAAAGCGAAGAACAGTTTCGTTCTTTATGTGCTAGCTCACCTATAGGCATTTTTTTAATAGATGTTTTAGGCAATTGTACTTATACTAATCGCCGCTACCAAACAATTTTAGGGATTTCTAGCGAGGAATGTTTAGGAAAAGGCTGGTTGCGATCGCTAGCCACCCAGGATAGAGAAAAAATATTTATAGATTGGTCTTTTTGTGCTCAGCAGGGGAGAGAATACTATAACGAGTTTAGTATCCTCATATCTGGGGGAATTGTTCGGTGGTTAACCTTGCGCTCTTCACCAATGCTTTCCGATCAAGGCGAAGTCATTGGTTATGTGGGCACAGTAGAAGACATTAGCGATCGCAAACAAGCAGAAGAAGAACGAGCCAAATTGATCCGCGAGCAAGCAGCACTCAAAGAGGCGGAAGCAGCAAACCGCATGAAAGATGAGTTTTTAGCTACCTTGTCTCACGAACTCCGCACACCCCTCAACTCCATCCTTGGTTGGTCTAAACTACTACGCAATCGCAAACTAGATGAGAAAGCTACTGCACGTGCTTTAGAAACAATAGAACGCAATGCACTTTTGCAGGAGCAACTGATCGAGGATATTTTGGATGTCTCCCGGATTATTCGTGGCAAGTTATTTTTAAATATCTGCCCCGTTAATTTAGTATCGGTAATTGATACAGCAGTAGATACTGTACGTCTGCAAGCTGAAGCCAAAAATATTTTATTTGAGTTTGTCATTGCACCCACAGAAGTGGGGAACATGGAGAAAAAGAAAAAAGTACAAAGCAAAAGCCAAAATAATGGTTATGTCTCAGTGGCTAATCATTTAGCCTCACCATTTATGGTCTCTGGCGATCCCGATCGCTTACAACAAGTTGTCTGGAATTTACTCACTAATGCTATCAAGTTCACACCACAAAACGGTCGGGTAGAAATTAGACTATCAACAATTAGGGGTAAAGAAACAAAAGACAGCTATGCTCAAATTCAAGTAATTGATACGGGAATTGGTATAAAACCAGACTTTTTAAAATATGTTTTCGATCGCTTTCGTCAAGCTGACGGTAGTACAACCAGAAGTCACACTGGGCTGGGGCTAGGACTAGCGATCGCGCGTCACTTAGTAGAATTGCACCACGGGACTATTCATGCTGATAGCCCTGGTGAAGGAAAGGGAGCAACCTTTACTGTCAAATTGCCTCTGTTGCAAGTAAAGTCTGAGGAAAGCCAAGAAAAAGAAGGATTAGAGGAAGCGCTTTCTGTATCTCTACCGCCATCACCTTTAAATAATATACGGTTACTAGTTGTAGATGACGATATTGACACACGCCATTTTCTCACCATAGCACTACAACAGGCTGGCGCTGAAGTGAGGGCAGTGACATCGGTAAACGAAGCACTCTCAGCAATTCAAGAATACCCACCAGATATCTTAATTAGTGATATTGGGATGCCCGAAGAAGACGGCTATACACTAATCCGCAAACTTAGACGCCTTGAACCAGAGCGAGGAGGACGAATTCCGGCGATCGCGTTAACAGCCTATGCTAGAGAGGAAGACACTACACAAGCTCTAGAAGCTGGCTTTCATATGTATGCCGCTAAGCCAGTTGAACCCGCTAAACTGATTGATATGATCGTCAAATTGTCAGAATTAAATTGTTATCACTAAGGCATCAAGTAAAAATAAGTAGTGCGAGCCGAAAAGCTTGCGTTGGCTTTCCGTCCCGCACTACAAATATTAAATTGTTCAACTTATTTTTACACGACTCCTAAAAGATTTTGAGGAATATGAATTAGAGCAATGGCTCTAATTCATATTCTCGTTCAGGAACACCTAGCCTGAGAGCGTTATACCAATTCACTAAAACTGTGATACAGATAAAGAAGGAATAAATATCAACGAGT
>NZ_MTAW01000042.1 GCF_002154725.1 Nostoc sp. 106C
TGTCACTGAAATCATAAGATGAGCAACTGTGAAAGCATAAGTTGAGCAACAGATTGCTGGAAATAGTATTAATTTCGTCATGAGTAACAAGCAAATCCACGAGACTTGAAAGTATAAGTTGAGCAAAAATATGATTGAGAAAGTATAAGTTGAGCAAACATTTTCAACACTTTGTTCATAAAAATACAGCACTGTGCTGAGATCAACATTAGGAGAGACATTGGCAAGGCAACACTCTCTGCTCACTTAAAATTATGCTTGGCAAGCAAGAGTTTAACAACTGGTGCCGTCAACAAGACCTCAGTCAAGCAGCACAGGCAATAATTGAGGAGATTCGCAGCGCCAACCCATCTCGTCGAGTAAGCGGGGCAAGAAAAAACGTATGTGGCAGTTACCCCTCAAGAAAAATGGGAGTGACTATTCAATTCGAGAGCCATCATAACGAATTAGCACGTATTCATGAACTAGAACATGACCCATCTGTACTCGAATATTACGACCAACCGCCAGCAATAGAATTAGTCTATCAAAGCAAAAACGGGCGAAAAAACAGACACCAGTACACACCCGATTTTTTTATAATTCGGACAGATTCAGCTTTTTGGGAGGAATGCAAAACCGAACCAGAACTGAACAAGCTGACCGAATTAAATCCAAATCGCTATTGCAAAAACTCAGATGGCAAGTGGCATTGTCCTCCAGGTGAAGAATACGCTCATAAACATGGTTTGGACTTTCATGTATGGTCAGATGCTCTGATTAATTGGAAGTTTCAACAAAATCTAATTTGGCTATCAGATTATTTCGGATACTCACCAGAAACTCTAGACGAAACCGAGCCAAGTTTGATTAGAGCCACGGTAAACAATTATCCAGGAGTAACCCTGGCAGAACTGTTACAAATAGAAGAAATAAATCCCGATGTTCTTTATTGGTTAATAGCCACAGATAATCTTTACGTAGAACTCAATCAAGTCAAACTCTCACAACCAGAAACGGTACACGTATTTATTAACCAAGATGTTGCTTTATCTTATGAGCATCTTAACTCAATCGAGTCAAAAACCCAAACTAGTAATCAAATATTACTCGAAATAGCAGTAGGTACTAATATTTCTTGGGATGGAGAGTCATGGGAAATAGTAAATACTGGGACGACCACTACTGGATTATTACGTGCAGATGGCAAACTTATAGAACTACCAAATGCAGCATTCACAGCATTGATTGATACAGGTAAAATTGTAGGATTTGAGAAAACACAAACCGCAAATATTAAAGCAGCCGCGACGGAAATTATTAAACATGCAACTTGTGAAGATATTATCGAAGCCAATCGTCGCTACAATTTAATACAACCATACTTAGGAGATAATCCCAGAGCATATCCAAGCAGTACAATCCGTCGTTGGCGTACTCAATACCAAAAAGCCTTACTCATCTATGGTCATGGATACCTGGGATTACTGCCCAAGCATAAAAGTAAAGGTAATCGTACTCCCAAAATTGATTCTCAAACCCAAGAATTTATGCTCGAATTTATCAGAGAGCATTATGAAACACCCAAACAACGCAGAAAATTACGGGTCTACGAGTCATTTGTCTTAGCGTGCCAAAACCATGAACCCCCATTGAAACCACCATCGAGAATCACATTTTGCCAAGCGATTAAACAGCGAAGCGGGCACAATCAAACCAGAAAACGTCTTGGTAATCGAGCAGCTATTGCCGAAGAACCATTTTATTGGGAATTAGAGCAGACTACTCCACAACATGGTAGTCGCCCCTTCGAGATTGTCCATATTGACCATACTCAAATTGACATTGAATTAGTCAGTTCCCTAGAATCTCTAACTAATTGTTATGTTGCTACAAACAACTCAATTCATCACAATTTAGGTCGTCCTTGGGCAACCTTGATGGTTGATGCATATAGTCGAAGAATTTTATCAGTTTATCTGACCTTCGATGAGCCAAGCTATCGAGATTGTATGATGGTAATTCGCATATGCGTTGCTAGATTTGGACGGTTTCCACAAAATATTGTTGTCGATAACGGAAAAGAATTTCACAGTCACTATTTTGAACAATTATTAGCATCTTATACTTGCACGCTGAAGTATCGCCCACCAGCACATGCTCGGTTTGGTTCAATAGTTGAAAGACTATTTGGCACTGCGAACACGCAGTTTATTCATGAGTTGCAAGGTAACACCCAAATCAAACGCCTTCGCCGTAAAGTCACCAAATCTGTCAGTCCAGAAAGATTAGCAATTTGGACATTAGAAGAACTGTACTCTGCCTTTTGCGAATGGGCATATTCGGTTTATGACCAACGATTGCATCCGGCATTAGGTACTAGTCCCCACGATGCCTTTGTCACCGGACTAGCAACAGGTGGAAGTCGCTTACACCGAAGAGTGGCATATGACGAATTATTCCAGATTCTGACTCTACCAGCACCAGATCAACGAAAGCGTAAAGTTCAGCCAGGAAAGGGTGTCAAAATACACAATATTTATTACTGGGCAGATGTATTCCGTGACCCAGAAATCGAAAAATCAATGCTCTGGGTTCGTTACGACCCTTGGAATGCAGGAATTGCCTATGCCCTAGCACAAGGACAATGGGTAAAATGCATTTCTTCTTACTATCAATACTTCCAAGGACGTTCCGAAAAAGAAATCCGGCTTGTGAGTGTAGAACTTAATCAGCGCCAACGCAATTATGGGCGAAAGTTAACAATAACTGATAGAGAACTTGTAGAATTTTTAAACTCAAAATTTGCTCAAGAAGGCGCTATCCTCAAACAACGCTTGCGCGATGCTGAACATGACAAAGTTCACAAAATTATTCAAAATAATTTAATCCCTGAACCTAATTTACATTGGGGAGAACTTCCAGTAGCAGAAAATAATGATTGTCCAGAAAATGACTCGACCAATGAAGATAAAAATTGTGAAATAGTCAGCCATTTAAGTGCATATGCCACAGAAACCCTGGAATATTACGGAGAGTTCTAATGGCACATGATTATAGCTTTCCTCAAGAATTACTAACTCTACCTATTGCTGACCGGATTGCTTATTTTCAGCAATATACAATGGCACATCCCAAATTATTAAGAGCAGCCGAGAAACTCAAAAATGCAATTGATGAGCCAGCGTTCTTTTCTTTAATCTTTTTATTTGGCCCAACAGGTGTGGGGAAAACCACCTTATTACGTCGCATCACACAAAAGTTACTAGCTTCTTTTCAAACAGAAATGGAACTAGATAAAGGTTTTATTCCTATCGCTAATATCGAAGTAGCTACCCCTGAATTTAGTAATTTTGATTGGAAAGATTTTTATCTACGTGCTCTGGGCGTTCTCCAAGACCCATGCATTCAGTTACCTGGTTCTGGTCGAATCACTAATTTGAAGTTGAAAACATCATTAGAAGCTGCACTTAAACACCGTCGTCTGAAAGTTTTTTGCATTGATGAAGCACAAAATCTCAGTAAAGTTGCCAGTGGTCGCAAATTACGTGACCAGACGGACTGTATTAAGTCCCTAGCAAACCTGACTGGGGTCAAATTTGTACTAGCAGGTACTTATGACTTGTTGATACTTCGTAACTTGAGTGCCCAGTTATGCAGACGCAGCTTGGATATTCATTTTGAACGGTACAAAGCTGAGAATGAAGAAGATTTAAAAGCTTTCAGAGGTGTTGTTCAAACTTTCCAACGTCATTTACCTTTTGAACAAGAGCCTGATTTACTTCAATACTGGGATTTTTGCTACGAACGCAGTTTCGGTTGTGTTGGTATTCTCAAAGATTGGTTATCTCAAGCATTGGCAACGGCATTACTAGAAGGAGCTAAAACTCTCACTCTGTCGCATCTTATATCTTCTGCTTACTCTCAGGAACAATGCATGATTATCGTCAATGAAACAAGATTGGGAGAAAAGCAACTTGAGTTCACCTCGGATAGTTCAGCTTTGAGAATAGCTTTGGGTTTGGAATCTCATCAGGTGTCAGTTACACATAACGCTTCCCAGACAGCCAAAACTCAATCTCGTCGTTCTGCTACTAGTAACACTAAACCTCAGCGTCGTCCTGTTGGAGGTGGTGAAAATGTCGGTTGAAAGTTTGGCTAATTATGAGTCTTGGGACTTAAGAATGAACCAACTTCCAAAACGCAGCCATCTTTATTCTCTTCAACCAATAGGTTTTGGTACACCCACAGTTGAAAGTTTTACTAGTTACTTACAGCGCTTGGCTGCTGCACATGGTGTCGAGGTTGCTAGTTTAATTCGCTATAAAATTACGCCGTTATTTATCCAGAGCAACCAATCACCGGATCTCTTGAAAGCTGATGATGCTATCAAAATGCTCATCAATGCTTGGCATCGAGAGCCTGCACTGTTACAACAGCAGTCTGCTAAATTTTGGTTAGACCGAACGCAACATGTCTTCAAAGTGGTTGCCATCGTTGAGAAATTAACTGCTAGGCAGGATCTGAGTTTTCTGACTTTACTTCAATGGCATTCCTGGCGACTTAACTTCAATCATATTTTCCATACTGAACAACGTTGGTGTCCTGGTTGCTATCAAGACTGGCGTGAAGCGGGAAAACCTATCTATATCCCTTTGTTGTGGACAATAGAAGCTGTCAGTGTTTGTCCAGTTCACCAACGTTACTTACAACTGCGATGCTTGTACTGTGGTTGTTTTCAACCATTTCTCAATTTGGACTGCCATTGTCTTGGCTATTGTTGTGCGTGTAATGCATGGCTCGGTCGGTTTTTTGACAATACTGCTAAATCTCAGGGGTCTGGGTTTGATTGGGAAAAGTGGGCTGCTCAATCTGTCGGCCAGATTTTCGCCGCTATGCCCACACTTAGTGAGAGTTCTTTTTCTCAAGAACCACCTCAGGCCAAATATCGGCGAAAACCTACTCTTACTAGGTTTTTAAGGTGGTGTTACAACCTTGGAATTAACCCACATGAGGGTTTGGAAATTCTCTCGATTATACCGAGTGTACTCACTTGAACCCAGACCAGAGCTACTCGACGGTGCTTTCCTTATTTAAATAAGCATAACTTGAGCAACCCGAGCGTGAAAGCATAAAGCGAGCAATTTGCTCATCTTATGCTTTCAGTGACA
>NZ_MTAW01000145.1 GCF_002154725.1 Nostoc sp. 106C
ATAATAGTCTGTCTTGTCCTTCTTTGCTTCCACAATATTAGACCTGAATCCTTACCATTGAGAATACATGGAAGACCAAGGCTTAAGTTCTAAACCTTTTGATTTTTAATTAATTAGTTTAAAAAATACCTGGTTACTTGCCAACGATTATAGCGATCGCTGTACATCTGTAATTTAAGAACTCATTGTCGCCTGATGTTGCTTAAGCCAATCTCCGGCCCATTGAAACTGAACTCTAGCACGACGAGCAGCAGCCTCATCTTCGGGGCGATCGCCCACATAGCATGTATTTTCTGGGGTGTGTTTGTGCCGAACCATCGCTAGCTGCAACATTCCGACTCCGGGTTTACGGTAGTATCCAGACCACTTGGTTTTACTGTGGTTATGGACATTATGGCGGGTGACACGGAAACACTTCTTGCCTTCAAAGTCTGGGCAAAAGTAGATTTCTCTTAATTCTGGGAATAACTCAAGCGTGTACTGCTGTTCTTTGATGCATTCTTGGATAGATTTGTAACCAGCAGCAACTCCGCCTTGATTGCTAATACCAACAATGATCCAATCATCTTTGTAAGCACCAACAGCAATGTCAGCACCCTCAATAATTTGTTGGTCTTGAGGATTTTGGAAGTATTGCTTGCCGCTCAGTGGTTCTCGGATTGTGCCGTCTAAGTCTAGTAGTAATAGACTCATTATTTCTATTGATAATTACCCCTTCTACTTTAATATCTTAAATTGCAGACTATTACCTCACTTCTAGCTAACGGCAGGCAATACTGGGGTGCTTGTTCGTCCTCTAGATTGAATGAAGGATTAAATTGATGTGATACATTGATTACAAAAGTTTTGCCAAAAACCCTATTAATCACCAAACAAACAGAACCAATGTTAGTTGGCTGATAGATACTTTTATCCCAAAGCAAGCACTTGTTAGCTAGAGGAATCCGATTTGATTATTGAAAAAATCTACGTATATTTCAAAAATCGAGGATGAATTCTATACCAAACAACACTTTAACAACAATTTTGCTATTCATCTATTGACTGCTGAAGAGATTCGATCTGTATAAGTATTAATATTTACCTCTGATTTACCTATGGTATACCTCTAGGTGGAAATTAAACAACTAAACTTTTATATAGACATTTAGTAATTCAATATCCAAAAGCTAATAATTCCCTGCTTGCTGCTTCTGCTAATATTTCACAACTTAATAATCTGTTATAGATTGGAGAAAGATACGCCGCTTTAAAAACTGACCAACAGATAGGGATGGTTTTTATGAAGAGCAAAAATCCAGTCGTCTACGCTTTAGTTTTGCAAAGCGTTATGATCTTTTCACCTTTGCTGCTGTCTAATGGTAAAGTCATTGGGCAAACTACACCATCTTTATCCCCAGCAGTAACATCTACTCCGCTAATATCGAATCAAGAGCGGGAAGAATTGGTAAGACTACGAGCAGAAAAGCAAATTCGAGATGCAGCCCAATCTGATTTTGAGCGTAACTTTAGTCGTACAACCATGCTATTTAATATCTGGCTAGTTTTATTAAGCTTGTTTCCTGTGGCCGTAATTGCTTTATTTTGGCTGTTACGACGGGTAGCAATTCGGGAAATCGTTAATAAGGCTATGTCACAGCTAGAAGGCGTGGAAAATTTACAAACCCAGCTAACTCTTGTCAAGCAAGAAGCTGAAAATGCTATTCGAGAAGTTAAACAACTAACTAACGAATTAGGCAAAGAAACTGAAAATCTACAACAAAAGATTAAAATTGAGCAAGCTAATTTATCTATAATTACATCTGATTTGGCGACAACAAAAGATAATATAATCAATCAGCTAGAATCAGAAATTAAAATTATTCGTAATAATCTAGAAAATTTAGAGGCTGAATTTGCTGCTCAATTATCAAAATTGCAGTCTGAAACTCAAAATGAGAGTAATCTAACTATTGAGCATTTCGGCAAATCGGTATCTGATATATCAGAGCAATTATCTCAACTGTTAGTAACTGCTGAACAACAAAAAGATGTAATTATTGAAAATTTGGATAAGTCTAAAGATGAATTTACGTTACATTTATCTGAATTGCAGTCTGATACCCAGAAAGAAAAAAATATATTTGTTAAAAGTTTAGAGAATTTACAAACAGAATTTGCTAGGCAGATTTCAGAACTACAGGTAGAAATTCAGAAACAGAAAGATATAAAGCTATCCAACATCGAGGAAACAGAAAGCCTATTCAACTCGCAAATATTGGAATTACAATCTGACACTCAACAACAAAAAGATAAAATTATTGAAGATTTAAGAAAATTACAGTCAGAGTTTGTGAGTCAAATAGCTGAGTTACTGGTGGAGGCTGAAAACCAAAAAGCGCTAATTGTTGAAAATTTAGAAAAATCAGGCTCAGAATTTACATCTCAATTCTCAGAATTACAGTTAAATGCTCAACAACAAAAAATTCTAATTTTAGAAAAACTAGAAAAATTAGAAACGGAGTTTGTATCGCAACTTTCGGAGATACAATTAGATGCTCAACAACGCAAGGATTTAATTCTCGAAGAACTGACGGAAATTAAACCGCCATCGATTTTAGATGAGACAAAATTTGAAGTTGACGAAAATGTTCAGGAACCGTCGCAATCACAAGAAGTATCTGTTAATGAATACATTGAACAGGGAAATCTGCTGTTTAGTGAAAAGCGCTATGCAGATGCGATCGCAGTTTACAACCAAGCAGTCAAAATCCAGCCAGATAACGCCGTTGCTTGGTTTAAACAAGGTTTAACTCTAGCCAGGTTAAAACGCTACCCAGACGCGATCGCTTCCTATGATACAGCTTTAAAAATCAATCCTAATGACCATCAAGCTTGGTGCGATCGCGGTGTTGCTTTTGGTAATTTACGCAAACATCAACAAGCTTTTGTCTCGTTTAATCAAGCCACTAAAGTCAAGCCTGATGATGCAGTTGCTTGGATGAATCGCGGCTTGGCTTTGATCGAGTTGGAAGAATACGACGAAGCGATCGCCTCTTTTGACAAAGCAATAGAAATTAAACCAGACTCCCCCAAAGTTTGGGATAAACGCGGCTATACTTTGGTGCGGCTAGGACGAGATGACGAAGCGATCGCCTCTTTTGATAAAGCACTAGAAATTAAACCAGATTATGCCAGTGCTTATTACAATAAAGCAGCCTGTTATGCATACCAAAGAAAATTAGAATTAGCTTTGGAAAATCTCCAACAGGCGATTGATTTGAACCCAAAATATCAGGAAGATGCCGCAACAGATATTGATTTTGATGATATTGCTAAAGAGCAATCTTTTATCAAGTTAATAGGAGAGAAATTCGTTAATGAATAACCGCATCTCCTAACCTTTGACTACTGTAAAGCGATCGCTCTTCTGATGCTACTTACTTCAGGTTTCTGCCTTCTTGGAGTAATTGTGCCGCAGTAACGTGAATCCCAAATTCTTCTCCTAAATGTGCTCCCAGTGTTCCGTGAACGTACAACAGTCCTAAGATTGCAATCCCTGCTAACAAATAACTCCACTGCACCTGTCTAGAGACATTTTTGCGCCAACGATAGCGCTGCAAACCTCGCCACACAGTCATAGCAACAATAATCGCCAACAGCAACAGACCACCCAAGCCATGTAAAAGCATTGTCCAATCAGCAGTTAATCCCCAATCACTCTTGTGATTAACGGCTGGGTTTGCTAGCAATAGCTCAAAAAATCCAGCAGCAACAGTGAAAAATGTAATCGTAGCTGCTGCTAGTAAGTTATACCAGCCAACATCAAATAAACTAGTGCGCAGAGTCGCCAAACCCAGAAATTTAAAGATTTTTCGTTCTAGAGGAAAAAATGCTCCGGCAATATCAAAAGCGATCGCAATGATGAACAAACCCAAGGTTAGATGTACCAACTGCGGATGTATGGGAATTTCGTAAGGTAATCCGTTACCATTTAGCTTCAATCCCAACTGCTCAAATAGTTGCCCGTTCATGGCGTGACTCCCTGTTTCATCGCTTCCACCACAGGCGCTACATGCAAACCGTATACCCAAAACAGCTTACTTCCCAGATATACCTGCAAGCTAACCAAGCAAATTAAAAACGTGGCTGCACCCAGATAAGCCGGGGGAAGCTTCAGAGGATTGCGATTGCGAATCACGAATCGCCAAGCTGCGATCGCCACAACAATAGCTGCCAGCGACCAACCGACAACTGTATGAAAATTTAGAGTAGGTTGGACTGCTGCATAAGTATTCGCTATACCTGCCTCAAACTGACCAAAGATTACCGCTACAAAAATTGCGATCGCAGCAACAAACATATTCCAGAAACTTACTTCATACAAACGATGGTTGCGGGTGAAATAGCCTACTACATCACAGAAAAAAGAAAAAAACACCATCGCAATTACAAAGTGAACAATGATCGGGTGTAACGGATCGGGGTAAGGAAGATTTTGGCTATTAAGAGGCAGGGAGGGCATGAATTTCTCCTGACGGCACAAAGATAATCAACAATTACTTATGTTCACCATTACCACATCGAAACTCTGCTTCAAATTAATATTTAAATAGCTAAAAATTTATTTCTTATGCCTATTATTCAACCAATAATTTATTTTAAAATAAATCTTTCTTAAGGTAGATGTTTAAACTTTAATATGTTTCCACGTTAACATCATTATATATTATATCTTTGTCATCAAAATGACATATAAATGACATAAATTCTGAATAGAAATAATTTATTAGAAAAAATATTTTAGTCCACCCATTAATTTAAAAATAGAAAGTATACGTCTTTAGATAGAATAAAAAACTAACCATTTTTTTATAAAAGTAAATAATAAATAATTGTTATTCTTCCACAGCTATCTTCCAAAGTTCATGAATATAAAATTAAATTACTTATGAGTTAAATATAGTTACTTTTTTAAAGTTATTCCAAAACTTGCGTAAACATTTACATTTCGGCTGCTGCTTAAAATTTTGTTGGATTAGTCTAAAAAAATTGAAATTGCTTATGAGCTATTCTCCTTATCTGCTTAAAGGTCAAAAAGCACTAATAACAGGTGCTAGTTCGGGGATTGGTGAAGCGATCGCTCGCTATTTAGCTGCATCAGGAGCAGCAGTAGTAATTAACTATCATTCTGAAGCTGAAGAAGCCCAAAAAATTGTTGATGATATTAGAAATGCCAAAGGTGAAGCCATTGCCATTCAGGCTGATGTCAGCAAAGAAAACGAAGTTCAGGCAATGTTTAGCCAAATGTTAAAAGAGTTCGGTACTATTGACATTTTGGTAAATAACGCAGGTTTACAAAAAGATTCGCCTTTTGTAGAAATGAGCCTTAACCAATGGAATACAGTCATTGGTGTAAACCTCACAGGACAATTTTTATGTGCGCGAGAAGCTGGGCGGAAATTCTTGCGTCGCGGTGTCCAGCCTCATATTTCATCCGCCGCTGGTAAGATTATTTGCATTAGTTCAGTGCATGAAGTAATTCCTTGGGCTGGCCATGTCAATTATGCTGCTAGTAAAGGCGGTATTAATATGTTGATGCGGAGTATAGCTCAAGAACTTGCACCTCATAAAATTCGTGTTAATAGTATTGCCCCTGGTGCTATCAAAACTCCGATTAATAAATCAGCTTGGGATACTCCACAAGCAGAAGCAAATTTACTAACACTGATTCCGTCTAAACGTGTGGGTGATGTAGATGATATCGCCAAAGCAGCAGTTTGGTTAGCTTCTGATGACTCCGATTATGTCAACGGTACAACATTATTTGTAGACGGTGGCATGACTTTGTACCCAGGCTTTACGGCGAATGGTTAGTAGTTAGGCTTACACAACTGACACATCTATCTTGTGAGATAACAATCTCAATTTAAGTTCTCTTATCTTTCTTGCCTCTCTTGTCCTTCTTGTGATTCTGCCACGGCAATTGCTTTAAGGCATCAAGTAAAAATAAGTAATGCGAGCCGAAAAGCTCGCGCGGGCTTTCCGGCCTGCACTACAAATATTAAATTGTTCAACTTATTTTTACACGACTCCTAAGTCTGGCGACCGAACGTACTGCCTCCTCTACCTACTACATTCTATGCCCACAAAAGTTACTATCAACTCAGGTTTAATCACCATTAACGATGGTTCCTCTTTTTTAGTAACAGCTAGTGATGGTTCCGTCGATGACAATCAACCCCAAGGTTTTTTTGTTCGTGACACACGCTTAATTTCTTACTACGAGATTTCCCTGAATCGCTATAAACTTTTGCTGTTAGCCTCTAGCAACATCAGCCATCATAGTGCACTTTATCAATTTACTAATCCGCAACTGGCTACTATTAATGGTGATTTACCTTCTGGTAGTTTGCTAGTGACAATTCGGCGTGACATTGTGGGAGGAATGCATGAAGATATCGACATTACTAACCACCATTCACAACCAGTTGAATTTCAACTGATGTTAGCGATTCGTTCGGACTTTGCAGATATCTTTGAAGTGAAAGCCAAGAATATTCTGACGCGAGGCGAGACAGCAACAACATGGAAGGATGGCATACTTTCTACCGAGTACCGTAACGGTCCTTTCTTGCGAGGTATTGTTACAGAGGCGATTTGTGCCAGTTCTAAAGTTAGCTATGCCAATGGTCGTTTAATGTTTGATGTGGCGATCGCTCCTGGTAAAACATGGCATACCTGTATTAATTTTACAGCCTTAGCCAACGGCAATGTTCTTAAACCTCAAGATACCTGTGCTGTGTCTCACAATACAATCGCTGCCCAAGTTAGAGATGAATTTTTGCTGAATGCGACAAAGTTGCGATCGTCCAATGCTGAGATTACAGCATATTATCAACAAGCACTCATCGATTTGGGAGCATTGCGAATCGAGGTAGATGACAACGGACATAAATTTTGGATGCCTGCTGCGGGTATTCCTTGGTTTGTTGCCGTCTTTGGGCGTGACTCAATCATCGCCAGCTTGCAAACGATGGCAGTGTATCACGAATTTGCCCGTGGTACTTTGGTAAGACTAGCTCAGTTACAAGCAGCTGAGTTAGATGACTGGCACGATGCCGAACCGGGTAAAATGTTGCATGAATTGCGACGGGATGAGTTAACTAAGCTACAACAATTACCGTATAATCCCTATTACGGAACCATAGATACCACCATCCTTTGGATTGTAACTCTAGCTGAAACTTATAGCTGGAATGCCGATATTAATATGCTAAATGAGTGCCTCGCACCCTTAGAGAAGGCACTTCAGTGGATTGATAAATACGGCGACTTTGATGGCGATGGGTTTGTTGAATATTTAACTCGTTCTAAACAAGGATTACGCAATCAAGGCTGGAAAGATTCGGGCGACTCAATGGTTTACCCAAATGGCCAGTTAGTTGAACCGCCAATAGCTTTGTGTGAAGTCCAAGGCTATGTCTACGATGCTTGGCAAAAAGCAGCTTTAATTTATGAAGTCTGGGGAGAACAAGAGCAAGCAAATAACCTACGTCAAAAAGCAGAAAAACTCTATCAACAATTTAACGATCGCTTTTGGATGGAAGATGAAGGCTTTTACTGTCTAGGCTTAGACAACAACAAGCAGCAAATTCAATCAATTACCTCAAATCCCGGACACTTACTTTGGTCTGGTATTGTACCCCAAGAACGAGCGCAAAAGCTCTTAGAGCGACTATTTCAAAAAGATATGTGGTGTGGTTGGGGTGTAAGGACTCTTTCTGCTCAAAACCCAGCTTATAACCCGATTAGTTATCAAAGGGGTAGTGTTTGGCCTCACGATAACTCAATCATTGCCTCTGGATTAAAGCGATATGGCTACCACGATGCAGCTAATCGCATTGCTGAAGGCATTTTTGCGGCTGCTAGTTATTTTCAAGCTGGGCGGATGCCAGAATTATTTGGCGGAATTGAACGCCAAGATAATAACTTTCCAGTTCCCTACCCAGATGCGAACATCCCGCAAGCATGGGCAGCTGGCTCAATTTTCTTACTGCTGCGCACTATTTTAGGACTTGAAGCCAATGCACAAGCGCGAAAGTTAAAGGTAAAACCCTCGCTACCAGAGTGGCTACCCGATTTAGAACTGACAAATCTCGCTGTGGGAGACGCTAAGGTTGCATTGCGTTTTTGGCGAGAAAAACAACAAACGCGATGGGAAGTTACCCATTTAGAAGGTGAATTACAAGTTTATGATTAAGTCTCTACTGGCTCCTGGTCAAATTGCCGCATCAACTCTATTAAAGCTTCCCGGTCTGGTGTTTGCCCATCCTTGAGGAGTTTGGCTAAACCCTCAAAATACTTTTCACGTTCTCCGGCGGGACAAAACATAATTAATAACTTCGCAGATTTTGTTGCCCGGTTAGCAAATGTGTGAGGCGTACCACGTGGAACTAATACAAATGCTCCTGGTTGACCCTGTATTGTTTGATTCCCAACCTGAATTTCTACTTCTCCCTCTACGACATAGAACATTTCTTCCATGTGGCGATGAATATGCAATATCGGCGCGGTTCCTCCTGGTGGAAGCACATTTTCAAACAATCCCAAGTGACCATGAGTATCAGCACCAACCGCCTTGAATATGACTTCGCTATTACCAATTGTCAGGTGAGTGCCTTCTCCTGGTGCTAGTACAATTTCTTGAATGGGTAAACTCATCTGAACTCCTAATTTAAGTACCCAAACCCTTTTGTTAGCAAGCGGCTATAGATTCGCTTGCTCATTTATCCAACACAAGTTTAATTTTTAAAATTCTGTGCAAGCTACTGGGAAGCATAACAGACTCCGCAATTATCTGAATCAATCGGTAGGAGGATGGAGCTAAAGCTGTAAATTTTTAACTTTAAGGCAGACAACTCTCTCTAGCAAAGAAAAATGCTGGTTGGGCGAAACTTGCTCTAAATTAAGAGTCTTTGCAACATTGCGGAGGTTGACATTAACTTAGCGTTTTTTGCCTTCACCTAGAAGTTGTAGAGGCGTTTGTTAAAAAACAAGTTGTTTATCAGGAGGTTAAAAGATGGCAGCTACAAACGGGAAGCGCAAAATTCGTTACGCCGTTGTGGGATTAGGTTGGATTGCCCAGGAAACTGTGCTGCCTGCTTTTGCCGAAACTGAAAATTCACAACTAGTTGCCTTGTTTTCCGAAGACCAACTCAAGCGTGAGGAATTGGGTAAGCAGTATGGAGTCAAGGCTTATTGTTACGATGACTATGACAACTGCTTAAAAAGTGGCGAAATTGATGCAGTCTACATTGCATTGCCCAACCATCTCCACTGCGATTACACTGTGTGGGCAGCAAACGCTAAAGTTCATGTGCTTTGCGAGAAGCCAATGGCTGTAACAGAACAAGAGTGCGAACAAATGATTCGTGCTGCTAAAGATAATCGCGTCAAGCTGATGATTGCTTATCGTCTGCATTTTGACCAAGCAAATATGCAAGCAGTAGAGCTTGCTAATTCTGGCAAAATTGGTGAACCCCGGATTTTTAACTCAGTATTTTCGCAGCAGGTTGCGGAAGGCAACGTTCGCTTAGAGGCAATCTCTAATGGTGGTGGTACTGTTTACGATATGGGTGTGTATTGCATCAATGCTGCCCGCTATCTGTTTCGGGATGAACCAAATGAAGTTTTCGCCTTCAGTGTAAGCAAAGACGACAAGCGCTTTGATGAAGCTGACGAAATGACAAGTGCTATTTTGCGTTTCCCAAAACAGAGATTGGCAAACTTTACTTCTAGCTTTGGTGCTGCATCAGCTTCCAGCTTAGAACTTCTTAGCACAAAAGGTAATTTACAGATGGATTCACCATATAACTATGTGGGAGAACTGAAGCATAAAATCACCATCAACAATGAGACACAGGAAAAATCCTATGCTGCTGGCAATCAGTTTGCCGCAGAAATTACCTATTTCTCTGACTGCATACTGAATAACAAAGAACCAGAACCATCAGGTGAAGAAGGGTTGGCAGATGTTCGGATTATTCGTGCTATTTACCAATCAGCACAAACAGGTCAGCCTGTGCAATTGGGTGAGTTTAAGCGCCAGCATCGACCATCAGCCCAGCAAATTATTCAGCGTCCTGAGGCTGAATCGCCAGACTTAATTCATGTAGCCGATCCTACGGGTAAGTCGTAACGAGGAACTGGGGAATAGAGGCTAGGGATTTGGAAATATGGAAATCAGAAGTTCAGCTTTCTTTATCGGCAATACGATTCCATTTAAATACACTTGCGATGGAGACGATATCTCTCCGCCAATATATTGGGAAGACCCTCCGCAAGGGACACAGAGTTTTGCTTTGATTTTAGATGACCCAGATGCACCTAAACAAACTTTTACCCACTGGGTTGTCTACAACATACCTGCTGATAACCGCGAACTACCAGAAGGCATTACTCAAGAGCCTAAATTAAAAAATGGTGGTGTGCAAGGAAAAAACAGTTTTGGTAAGTTAGGTTTTGGGGGACCTTGCCCACCTCCGAAACACGGCGCTCATCGTTACTTTTTCAAAATCTTTGCTTTAGACCAATCGCTTGATTTACCTCCAGGTGCAACTAAAGAAGAACTATTGCAAGCGATGGAAGGTCATGTGTTGGATAAGGCTGAAGTTATGGGTCGTTATGCTAGGGAGACTGAGTAGCGAATATAACTAATTAATTGGGGCATAGAGCATGGGATTTCGATACCCCATTCGCTATGCCCCATACTAGAGATGAGACGACAACTAGTTGAAGTGCAGTAAAGACAAGAATGAAATTCTAAATAGCTGTATCTTCTCTGCCTATCTGTTGGCGAATGGTATCAATAGCTGCATTAATACCAGCCAGCCTGGACTCTAAATCATCTCGCATCCAAGTTAGGAATTTTAGTTTATGCTCTAAGCGAGATTTGCGCGAAATAGGTTCGCCACCATAACAGTAATTGCCCCAAAAAGGAAACATAGTTAGCCTCTCTATTTAGCCGAGTAACAGTGCAGAATTTTGCACCACCACATTACATTCTGGCTAATCACAATCAGACAGATGGTGTAACGACCGATCCATTTCTTGCGTGTTTAGCGAACTCTAGCCTTTCTATAAGATGTAAGGACAAAACTAACAAAAATAGCAATTTTTTAAAAAATTTATAATTAACCGTCCATAAGCGCCGATAAAGTTGATTTAAGCAAAAAGTGTACTTAACAAAAATTAAGGTAGTATAGCTGCTCAAACAGTTGAAGTTCGCCACAGTGGAGATAGCAGTTTTTATCTCAGTTTTCCTGGCAACTTAAATGACTCAAATATCTGAAGCTCCAACCCATATAGACCAATATGTTCGTGTTGCTAAACTTGCAGATGTTCAAAAAGCAGGTAGCTTATTGGTTCGCAGCGAAAACCACACCATAGCGCTGTTTTATTCTCATAATCAAGTCTATGCAATTGATAACCGTTGCCCTCACATGGGCTTTCCTCTTCACGGTAGTACTTGCAAAGATGGTATTGTTACCTGTCCGTGGCACTATGCCCGCTTCGACCTTGCTAGTGGCGGAACGTTCGATTCCTGGGCTGATGATGTCCCCGCCTTTCCTGTTGAAATTCGCGATGAGGAAGTTTGGGTAAATCTTGCCCCTCCAGCTAACCTCCATGCTCACCACCGCCAGCGTCTTCAAGATGGTTTGGAACAGAGTATTTCGTTAGTGATAGCTAAATCAACCGTCGCCTTACTAGACATGGGGACGGATCCTACTGAACCATTCCAAATGGGATTGGAATTTGGCGTTCGTTATAACAAGGCGGGATGGAGTACAGGCTTAACCATTCACACTTGCATGATGAATCTACTGCCTTATCTTGATGCAGAAGACAAACCCCGCGCTCTTTTTCAGGGACTTTCAGCGGTAGCTAATGACAGCGCGGGTGCGCCACCTCAGTTTGTGGTTCACCCATTGCCCAATTCCAATGTTGACTTAAGTACCCTGAAAAGCTGGTTTTGCCAGTTTATTGAGGTACGGGATAGTGAAGCGGCGCAAAGGTGTTTGGTAACAGCAATACGCATCGGGGCTACTTCCGAGCAAATTGCAGATATGCTGTTCACGGCTGCTACAGACCATCGCTACATCGATATTGGTCATACAATCGACTTCATCAATAAGGCGTTGGAAGCACTTGATGCTGTTGGCTGGCAAGGAGCAGAGTTAGTTTTAGCGAGTCTAGTTTCTGGTTTAGCAAATGCTTCTCGCATGGAAGAGTCAAATTCTTGGCGCTACCCTGTAGATTTGGTGGCAATTTTGGCGTCTACTTTTGAGCAGCTACCTACAGCATTAGCTACAGGACAATCTCGACGGGGAACTTGGTCTGGTCAAGACGAATTAGTACCAATTTTACTAGGTGAAGATCCACAAGCGATCGCCAACTCTCTACTCAATGCCCTGCAATCGGGTTGTACTGAGGAGCAGTTAGCTAGTGTAGTTAGTTATACTGCTGCTCTGCGTGTAGCTCGTTTCCACACCAATAACGACTTTAGCGACTGGAATTCTGCACACCATCCATTCACCTTTGCCAATGCAGTGCATCAAGGATTGCGACGAGTGCCTTCAATGGAACTGCTGCGAGGTGTGTTTGATGCTGCTATGAGCGTCTATTTAAATCGGTTCTTGAATGTGCCACCAGCAAGACTTCCAGAACCAAAAGACCTCGTACAAAATCCCGAAGAATTGCTCAAGCAACTACCAGATTTATTGGATCGTCAGCAGCAAGTAAATGAGGCTGGTAAGTTAGTGGCTCGTTATTTGTACAGTGGTGGTGCTGTTGAACGACTGATGGCAATGTTGGGTAAATTGATGCTGCGAGAAAATCGTGATTTTCATGTGATTCAAGAAATAGAAGCAGCTTTTCGGCAATATACCCTGTTGGATCAAACTGCTGGTATTCACGTACTGGTAGCGGCAGCACGGTATTTAGCAGCACATTCACCCACAATGCGATCGCAAGGGCAGACCTATCAAATCGCTGATAGATTACACAAAGGCGATCGGTTATTTGAGGAGTCTTAATTTCTCAGTGTCCTCTGTGGTTAATTTATTTCTGGGAAATCCCTAAATTATGAACATCTTGCTGACAAAGAGCGACAATTATCTTGCCTTCATAGATGATTCATGAAATAAATAACAATGAAATTCAGCGAAATTGTTAGCCGACTTGGAAACATCGTTACCGACCATAGTCTTACCACCAATCAAAACGATGACCCAGATATTACAGGGTTAGCAGCTATTGATGAAGCTACCAGCGGTACTCTCAGCTATGTAGAAGGGCCAAAATTTTTTTCTTGGGTAAGTAAGACAAATGCTAGTGCATTAATTTTGCCTCAGGACAAAACATTACAATTGCAGGCACAAGAACGTGGTGTTGTCTGGATAGCCACACCAGAACCGCGATTGTTATTTGCTAAAGCGATCGCACTCTTCTACCAACCATACCGTCCGACTGCGGAAATTCATTCAACTGCTGTAATTCACCCCACCGCAGAAATTGGTAGCGATGTTTATATTGGCCCTCATGTGGTAATTCAGCCACGGGTGAAAATTGGCAATGGTGCAATTATTCATCCTAATGTGGTGATTTACCCAGATGCTATCATCGGCGATCGCACTACTTTACACGCCAACTGTACCATTCACGAACGCACTCAAATTGGTGCAGATTGTGTCATTCATAGTGGTACCGTCATTGGTGCAGAAGGTTTTGGCTTTGTTCCTACCCGTACTGGTTGGGTAAAAATGGAACAATCTGGTTACACTGTTTTAGAAGATCGGGTAGAAGTTGGCTGCAACAGCGCCATTGACCGCCCAGCCGTCGGAGAAACACGCATAGGTCGAGATACAATAATTGACAACTTAGTTCAAATAGGTCATGGTTGCAAAATTGGTGCTGGCTGTGCAATAGCTGGTCAAGCTGGGATGGCCGGAGGCGTACAAATTGGCAATCGCGTGATCTTGGCTGGACAAACAGGAATTGCCAATCAAGTCAAAATTGGTGACGGTGCGATCGCATCTGCTCAAGCTGGCATTCATAACGATGTTGCACCTGGAGAAATTATCTCTGGTACTCCCGCCATTCCCCACAAAGTATATCTAAAAGTATGTGCCATTTATAACCGCCTGCCAGAAATGTATAAGTTGCTCAAACAACTGCAACGCCAAGAACAAAAATAAGGAGTTAACCATACTCAGTGCTAAGTAATAAATGAGAATCCTCCCTCAGTACTCAGCACTATCCATTAGACTTCTTGCAAAAATCCGAATAAGAATAAAAAAACCACAGATAAACGCAGATGAACACCGATATTTATCTGTGTTTATCTGTGTTTATCTGTGGTTCGATATTCAAAAAATTGACTTATGCAAGAGACTTCATGAGTGCAACTCACAAGGAACAATGAAAATGTTTTTTCCTCCTGCCTCCTGCCTCCTGCCTTATTTTCAAGGCAGGTCTGTTGATAACTCTTTTCTGGGAAGCACTACTACCCTAAGTAGGGTTTCCCCTAATAACTAAATTTTTGTTTTATTTCAATATATAGACATAGGCGATCGCAAAGCGCTAACCAAAAAAATAATTCTTGGTTTTTCACGATTTCCTTTGCTAAATTACCAATTACTCGAATCCCAAATTTAGTTAATAGTACTGGTTCTCTGGAGGTTAATCAACTTATGGTATTAGTTCGTTGGCAACCCTTCTCAGAAATGGAAAGTCTTCGGCGTCAAATGGATAGAATGTTTGACGAATTAGGGGGAGTTAACTCTCAAGCTACACAAACTTGGACTCCAGCAATTGAATTGCAAGATACTAACGAAAGCCTGATTTTGCGAGCCGAAATTCCAGGAATTGAAGGTAAAGACTTAGATGTTCATGTAACAAGAGAAGCAGTTTCTATTGCTGGTGAAACCCGGCTACAACGGAACACAGATGAACGCGGTTATTTCCGTTCTGAATTCCGCTATGGTAAATTCCAAAGGATAGTTCCTTTACCTGTTCCCATTCAGAACGATCGAGTACAAGCCGAGTTTAAGAATGGGATTTTGACATTAACACTGCCTAAGGTAGAAGAAGTCAAACAAAAAGTAGTCAAAATTAATTTGGCTGAGAACAAAGGAGCGTTCGCAGGCTCAGAATCGAAAGAAACAGTTGATGTCTGGTCTTAACTTGACCAATAGCAAAATTTGCGATCGCCTTTAACCAAACTCATTAATATAAACACTTAAAATTAGGGTAGGCAAATAGCCACCCTAATTTGCTTATTGACTACACTCAGCAATAGGTACTCAGGACTCTTCATTAAAAGCCTAATTTTTCTAACACTGGTTTTGTCGAAACAATGTGACGTTCCAAACCCAATTCTTTTGGACTAACTCCTAACGCTAAAGCAATTAATTGGGGTAAATGTAACACTGGTAAACCCAGTTTCTTTTCAATTACCTTTTCGACCTCTGGCTGACGAGAATCTAAATTGAGATGGCATAGAGGACAAGGCGTAACTAAACAATCAGCACCAGCAGCCAAAGCGTCTTGAATATGCATCCCCGCCATCTTAAAAGATTGGGTAGTGGCGTAGCTGGCTAAAGGCCAACCACAACATTGGGTACGACCTCGATAATAAATTGGTTCTGCACCTACTGCCCGAAAAACATTTTCCATCGCTTCTGGTCGGAAAGGGTCATCATAGGGCATGGCTTGTTGAGCGCGGAGGAGGTAGCAACCATAAAACGCCGCACATTTTAGTCCAGTCAACTTGCGGGTGACACGTTTGGTAATTTCTTCCAAACCATAATCTGTTACCAAAGCATAGAGAAGATGTTTAACTTCTGTACTACCGCGATATGGTAAACAGCCTTCTTTCGCCAGCAAACCATTAACTTGCTCAATATATTCCGGTTTTTTTGTCTGACATTGTTTCAGACGTTCATCGACATGACCGATAACACCTTGACAAGTGCTGCAATGGGTAAGTAAGGGTAAATTTAACTCTTCTGCTAAAGCAATATTCCGGGCATTAACAGTATCTTCTAATAGTTGAGAATCTTCTTTAAACGTGCCCGAACCGCAGCAAGCAGCTTTTTTCAGTTCAATAAGTTGAATGCCTAATGCTTGGGTTAAAGCTTGAGTTGATTGGTAAAGCTCCCGACAAGCACCTTGGGCAACACAACCAGGAAAATAAGCGTATTTCAGTGTTTGAGATAGCATATAAGTATATTTGTTTGAGGGCAACAGCTCTCAAAAATCAATTTTTGATCTTCCCTTGCCAGTGTAGCTTGCAAGGCTATGTATCCGGATTTGGACATTGTAAAAAAAATCAGTAAGAATTGCAAAATAGACACATGTTTACAGCGTATGCGTAGGCGTAGCCCGTCGTAGACATCGCTTTGCGGTTTCTGTTGCCTAACCTTGCTTTCTCTAACGTTGGGCAACATTAGGGACTATCGCATAGGGCACTCTATGACCCAACCATTCCACAAAAGAATGGCAAAAGGGTTTGCTGTCAGAAAATTCTTCGGCAGTATACGGGCGATCGCGCTTTCCGATAAGATGTATATGCTCAAAACAATGTCGCCGATAAAGAGCAGATCGTAGCAACTGGTTAAGGACTTTTATCTATGAGCCAAACGGAAGTTTTTGAAAGAGTTAAGAAAGTCGTCGCTGAACAACTGGGTGTTGAGGCTGAAACTATCAGACCACAATCCACGTTTATTGACGATTTAGGAGCTGATTCCCTAGATATTGTGGAACTAGTAATGGCTTTTGAAGAAGAATTTGATATTGAAATTCCCGATGAAGCCGCCGAAAAGATTTTATCGGTTCAAGAGGCAGTGGATTATATCAACAGCAAAGCTGCTGCATCTGCCTGAAAAGCTATTGGGGTCGAGGCTTGGGAATTGGGGAGCAGGAAAAACTCCATTCCCTGGTTTCTAGTCCCTAATATCTAGTACTCCCTTTTTGCTGCTTTCTCGCCACCTTTAACTTAGTCATGACAGATTATAAACGTAAACGCGTTGTGGTAACTGGTGTTGGCGCGATTACACCAATTGGCAACACACCAGCTGAGTATTGGCAAGGATTGTTGAGTGGTCGTAATGGCATTGATTACATCACCTCTTTTGATGCATCTCGCCATGATTGCCGCATTGCTGGTGAGGTAAAAAACTTCGATCCACATGATTACTTGGACCGCAAAGAAGCCAAGCGCATGGATCGGTTTTCCCAATTTGGGGTTTCGGCTGCAAAACAAGCTGTATCTGACGCACGTTTAGCAATTGATGAACTGAATGCAGAACAAGTGGGCGTCATTATTGGTTCTGGCATTGGTGGACTGAAGGTTTTAGAAGACCAGCAAACAGTTTACCTCAACCGTGGACCCGATCGCTGTAGTCCGTTCATGATTCCGATGATGATCGCCAATATGGCAGCCGGATTAACAGCTATTCATACCGGAGCTAAAGGTCCCAATTCTTGTTCTGTGACTGCTTGCGCCGCTGGTTCTAATGCCATAGGGGACGCTTTTCGCCAGATTCAATGGGGGTATGCCCAGGCGATGATTTGCGGAGGGTGCGAAGCGGCGATTACACCCTTGGGTGTAGCTGGATTTGCCGCAGCAAGGGCACTTTCGACTCGCAATGACCCGGCTAATGCTTGCCGTCCGTTTGACCGCGATCGCGATGGATTTGTCATGGGTGAAGGTGCGGGAATTTTGCTGCTAGAAGAACTAGAACACGCCCTGAATCGAGGCGCTCGCATTTATGCGGAAATGGTCGGTTATGGGATGACCTGTGATGCCTATCATATGACCTCCCCAGTCCCCGGGGGGTTAGGAGCAGCCAGAGCCATAGAATTAGCGCTGAAGGATGGGGGGCTAACCCCAGAGATGGTGAACTATATCAATGCTCACGGCACTAGCACCCCAGCTAATGATTCAACCGAAACCTCCGCGATGAAGAAGGCCTTAGGCGACCACGCCTATAAGGTAGCCATCAGCTCTACCAAATCGATGACAGGTCATCTTTTGGGTGGTTCTGGAGGTATTGAAGCCGTAGCAACAGTACTGGCCGTCGCCAACGATCAAGTTCCACCAACAATCAATCTAGAAAATCCCGATCCAGATTGTGATTTAGATTACATTGCTCACGCTAGCCGTGCTCAAAACGTCCAAGTGGCACTATCTAATTCTTTTGGGTTCGGCGGTCACAATGTCACGCTAGCCTTTAAGAAGTACGTCTAAAAATCTCCAATTCATCAGCTGGTCGCTCTGCTGAAAGTTGGTGGCAAAAGTATCATCAATATCATTTCCAACTAAACCAAGGGTTCAAAACGACCCATTTATTAGCTGGATTTATCACCGCAACCTCAAGATATCCCGCTTGTCCATCAACAATTGGGAATGGGATGATGAGGATAGGGGGAAAGTGAAAACAACAAGGCAATAAAGTGGGAAAAAATTTATGCCCCTTTTTGTCTCCCCGGTAAGTGAGCTACCAAGAGTGCTAACCCGTCGTTAAAAACAAGAGATTATGGCTGTTGCAACCCAATCCCTCGAAGAACTTTCTATTAACTCGATTCGCTTTTTGGCTGTTGATGCCGTAGAAAAAGCAAAATCGGGACACCCAGGGCTGCCGATGGGCGCTGCTCCTATGGCTTTTGTCGTTTGGGATCGCTTTATGCGGTTTAACCCCAAAAATCCCAAGTGGTTTAACCGCGATCGCTTTATCCTATCTGCCGGTCATGGCTCAATGTTGCAGTATGCCCTGCTCTACCTCTATGGTTACGACAGCGTCACCATTGAGGACATCAAGCAATTCCGTCAGTGGGAATCCAAAACCCCCGGACACCCCGAAAACTTCATGACTGCTGGTGTAGAAGTTACTACCGGTCCACTGGGTCAAGGTATTGCCAATGGAGTTGGTTTCGCAATCGCAGAAGCTCACCTCGCTGCTAAGTTCAACAAACCCGATGCCAAAATTGTCGACCATTACACCTATGTAATTTTAGGTGATGGTTGCAACATGGAAGGTGTTTCTGGTGAAGCTTGTTCTTTCGCAGGGCATTTGGGATTAGGCAAACTCATCGCTCTGTACGACGACAACCACATCTCCATTGATGGTTCTACAGATGTAGCATTCACCGAAGATGTTTCTAAGCGATTTGAAGCATACGGTTGGCACGTCCAACACGTTGAAGATGGTAATACCGATTTGGATGCGATCGCCAAAGCAATTGAAGCAGCCAAAGCTGTCACCGATAAGCCTTCCTTCATCAAAGTTACAACTACCATCGGTTACGGTTCCCCCAACAAAGCCAACACCGCTGGTGTTCACGGTGCAGCCTTGGGTACAGATGAAGTCGCATTAACTCGGAAAAATTTGGGTTGGGAATATGAACCTTTCGTAGTT
Organism: Nostoc sp. 106C; assembly: GCF_002154725.1. Classification (GTDB taxonomy): domain Bacteria; phylum Cyanobacteriota; class Cyanobacteriia; order Cyanobacteriales; family Nostocaceae; genus Aulosira. Next base: position 19,461 of record NZ_MTAW01000145.1, read on the forward strand.
CCTCAAGACGCACTCAACCACACCCGCAAAGCAGTTGAGCGTGGCGCTGGCTACGAATCCGACTGGAACAAAGCTTATGCTGAGTACAAAGCTAAGTATCCCCAAGAAGCAGCTGAATTTGAACGTTACATCAGCGGCAAATTGCCTGATGGTTGGGATAAGGTACTACCCACCTACACCCCCGAAGACAAAGGACTGCCCACCCGCAAACACTCAGAAACTTGTCTCAACAAACTGGCAGCAGTTTTACCAGAGTTAATCGGTGGTTCCGCTGACTTAACCCACTCCAACTTGACCGAAATCAAGGGTAAGGGCGACTTCCAAAAAGGACAATACCAAAATCCCAACATCCACTATGGAGTACGGGAACATGGTATGGGTGCAATTGTGAATGGTATAGCGTTGCACGGTTCCGGCTTAATTCCCTACGGCGCTACCTTCCTCATCTTCACAGATTATATGCGGGCACCGATCCGCTTATCTGCTTTGTCCCAAGCCGGTGGCATTTGGGTAATGACTCACGACTCCATTGGACAAGGTGAAGACGGACCAACCCACCAACCCATAGAAACACTGGCTTCCCTGCGTGCTATTCCTAACCTCACAGTTATTCGCCCCGCAGACGGAACAGAAACTTCCGGTGCATACAAAGTAGCAATTGAAAGAGCAAAGGCAAATGCTCCTACTTTGTTGGCGTTCACCCGTCAAAATGTCCCCAATTTGGCAGGTACATCAATTGAAGGTGTAACCAAGGGTGGATACATAGTAGTGGATAGCGACGGTACACCAGATATTATCCTCATTGGTACTGGTTCAGAATTGAGCCTCGCCGTTACCGCTGCTGAAAAACTCACAGCCGAAGGTAAGAAAGTTCGTGTGGTTTCCTTACCTTCTTGGGATTTATTTGAAGCACAAGGTACAGCTTACAAAGAATCTGTCCTACCAAAAGCTGTCACCAAGCGTTTAGCTGTAGAAGCTGGTTCTAGTTTCGGCTGGCACAAGTATATCGGAACCGAAGGCGATATTGTCAGCATCGATCGCTTTGGTGCTTCCGCCCCAGGCAACGTTTGTTTAGAGAAGTTTGGCTTTAGTGTTGATAATGTATTAGCTAAAGCGAAAGCATTGTTGGGTTAATAATAACAGCATATTCTCTTAATTTTCTTGTGGGGTGGGCATCTTGCCCGCCTTTTTTTTACGCAGAGGAACGTGGAGCAGAGAAATTATAATTGGGGTAATTAGTAAAAAATGAGAGAAAATTATGCAGGAAGTTTCTGGAGACAAAGAAGTTCTTTTGGAGAGAATCTCAAAAATTGTAGAACATTTGATGCAAAAAGATACTAGCTATCACTATTATTTAGATAAAAATAAAGCTATTAAAATGATATTTAAATACTATTCTGAAAAAGTTTCTATAGAGGAACTAAAGGCTATATCTGATTTTGAATTAACAGGATGGGTTGAGGGACATATGATGACTCTTCTATTGATTGAAGGAGAAGATGATATAGACTTGAAAGCAACGCCTTATGGTTAAATATGCTAAATTCCTGAGAAGAAAAATGCTTTATGGTTTATATAATTTAATATAATGATTGGGGACAAGGCGATCGCGTTATAATTTGCGATGCACTATATTTATGTAGTACAATAGTACCAAATTGGTAAAAAATTACTATTTATACTGAGAGGCAGTATGAAAGCAGAGCTTCTCAAAAGATTTTTTAGAGCGATCGCTAGTTCAGATCAAAAAGCGATTGATAAGCTTACATATCTAGTGATTGAGGAAGAACGGAGTAAGGGACACTCTCTCTTAGCTGACCAGTTAGAAAATATTACTAAAAAGAGCCAGAAAGATAAGTCTACCAACTCAATCAAACCTCCTTCTTCAGTACCGGAAAACTTACAGGCTTTAACTGAATTACCAACTAGTAAACGATTTAATCTTCCCTTGGTAACTATTATACCAAGGGAGAAATTACGCCATCACATGGTGTTGCCTGAAAATATTGAGAAGCGTTTTCGTCGGATTGAACGCGAATATGCAGCCAGAGATAGGTTGGCTCATCATGGACTACGTTACAGACAAAAAATTCTTCTTTATGGTCCTCCTGGCTGTGGAAAGACACTGGGAGCAGAACGTTTAGCTTGGAATACAGGTTTACCACTTCTGAAAGTGCGGTTTGATGCAATGGTGTCGTCTTTTTTAGGCGAAACTGCAAGCAATTTGAGACTTGTTTTTGAGGATGCATCAAAAAATCCATGTTTATTATTTCTTGATGAATGTGACTCAATTGCTAAATCACGTGAAGACTCTCAGGAAGTAGGAGAAATTAAGCGAGTAGTAAATACATTTTTGCAAATCTTGGATGAATATCAACCGTCTTCGGGGCTTTTGGTAGCAGCAACAAATCTGAATAAATCTTTAGATACTGCTCTTTGGAGAAGATTTGATGACTTAATTGCAGTACCCAAACCAGGAGAACAAGAGCTAGAATTTATACTAAAGGAAACACTATCTGCAATTGAAATTGGATCTATCAACTGGTCAAGGATAATTGAGCAGATGAAAGGTTTTTCTGCGGCTCAAGCTGTGAGAGTTGCTCAAGATGCAGCTAAACGAGCAATCCTGGAGCGAGAGGAGCTAGTGATTCAAGAACACTTAGAAGAAGCGATCGCAGAAATTAAAGTTTCCTAATATTAAATTTTGCTGTCTGGATAAGTAAATGGTTGAAAGTTCTCAGGTTTTTCCACATATCCGCCTTAGGCTGACAACAGAAGGAAGTGCTGCATCGCCACCGGGAGGAGGAGGAAAAAAGAATCCCATAACACTCGTTAATCTGAGTAATCGCCAAGGACATGGAGGTAAACTCAAAAGTTCGGTAGACTCTTTGATATTTGATTGGCAAGTAACTCAAGAAGAAAGAGAGCAAGAAGGTAAGCCGTCACTTAAATCTCGACGGATTATCTTACAGATTGACCCTGGTTCTTTTAATCCAGATGGTTTAAAAGCATATGGCATTGAATTGATTGCTGAGACAGAAGATGGATATATTATCGGTGCATCAGCAGATTTAGAACTTAGTGAGCTACAAGAAAAGATAAAAAAATTTATTAATGAAAAGCATGGTGGAAATACAGTAGCCCAAATATGGGAGATAATAGATGGACAAAAAAAGCCAGAATTAATTCTTTCTCCAAATTTATACACTGAATTGTATGAGAACTGGATACCTATAAAAGAAGAACAAATATATACTGTTGATGTAGGTGTAGCTTGTGTAGGTACTGAAATAAAACTACCTAATTATCCCAAACGGCAACCTAATGATACTAATGATAGTTTTGTAAAAAAGGTTAATGATTGGATTCAAAAACGTGAGTTAACAGAGGAAGAGTGGGAAGAAATATCTTGGGAAAGGCAAGATGAATTTGAGGAGCTTATTAAATTTTATAAAGGTAATATTATCAAAGGTTTTCAAGATGAAGGGGGTGAGCTTGGCACAGTTCGTTTACCTGATAGTTTCTCTTGTCGAATTCAAATTACAGGAAAAGGCTTAAAAGATTTAGTTGAAAATTTTCCTTACATTTTTGAAATTAGTGAGCCAGATCAGTTTTTTGAAATGCTTAATCAGGAAAAATTACCTGTTTATAGCACTCCGATTTTTAAACTGGAACCACCAGAGTCTAATGCTCCCAAAGTATGCGTGATAGACAGCGGAATTCAAGAAATGCATTCTTTGCTAAAGGTAGCAATTGATTCACAAAACTCAACTTGTTGGGTTCCTGGCGAAACTGGTAGAACTCCTGATTATGTAAAAAATGGTGGACATGGAACAAGGGTAGCTGGTGCATTACTTTATCCACGAAAAATACCTCTTAGTGGTAAAGAAAAAGCTATTTGCTGGATACAAAATGCTAGAGTGCTTGATGCCGATTGCTACCTACCTGTTCAAGTATTTCCACCTCAGTTATTGGAAGATATCATAGAGTTTTATTATGATTTAACATCAACCAGAATTTTTAATCACTCTATAACTGGTCAAGCGCCATGTCTTACTCGATATATGAGTGCATGGGCATCAACTATTGATAATTTAACATGGCAAAAAGATATCCTTGTCATTGTAGCAGCAGGTAATTTACCTAGAGTTCCCCATTCTAAAAAACCTGTTACAAGATTGTCTATTAGAGAACATTATTCTGCAAATAGGCTATACCCGGATTATCTGCTAGAAGATTCATGTAGAATAGCTAACCCTGCACAGAGTTTTCAAGCTTTAACAGTTGGTTCTATTGCTTCAAATTCTTATAATTCACCACCATATTCTTCGATTGCACAAAAGGATCAACCTTCAGCTTTTTCATGTTCTGGGTTAGGAATTTGGAATACTATTAAGCCAGAAGTAGTTGAGTATGGTGGAGATTTAGTGAAAGATGAAGGTACACCACCAAATATTACTTCCTCTAAAGATGTTTGTCCCGAATTAGTCCGGTCAACTTTGTATGGTGGCCCGGCCGTTGCTGCTGACAATATTGGGACATCATTTGCAGCACCAAAAGTAAGTCATATTGCTGCACGTCTAGCTGCTGAGTTACCAAGTGAAAGTTGCCTTCTATACCGTGCATTAATAGTACAATCAGCAAGATGGCCAGAATGGGCAATGGCAGATCATGTAAATAAATTGCACGTTCTTCGTCAAATTGGTTACGGACTTCCCAATGTTGATCGAGCGTTGGGTAATTCTCCCAATCGAATCACTTTGATGACAACAGGAGAACGCCGTATTGTAGCTAAACAAGCTCATGTTTATCAAGTCAAACTTCCAGAACAATTACGTTCTCAAGGGGAATCGCTGGAGATTCTCTTAGAAGTTACTTTGTCATATAAAGCACAACCGCGTCGAACCCGCAGAAATCGCCGAAAATATCTTTCAACTTGGCTGGACTGGGACTGTAGTAAGAAAGGTGAAGATCCAGAGAGGTTTCTAGAAAGAATTTTAAAAGAGTATGATGCTCCAGAAGATGCTGAAAAGGGGGATAAAGGTTTCCAATGGACTCTTGGTAAAAGATCAAAAAACCACGGGAAAATTGAGGGTGTTTCTAGAAGTGCAGGAACCCTTCAGAAAGATTGGACAGTTGTAAATTCATTTGAACTTACAGAAGCATTTTCTATTGCAGTTGTTGGACATGAAGGTTGGAATAACGATCCAGAAGCTAACGTTCCATACTCTCTAGTTGTGAGCTTTGAAGCTATACAAGCTGATATTCCAATTTATACGCCTTTTGTTGAAGCTCAAGTTGAACTAGAAATTCAGCCATTGGTAGAAATTCAATCAACTGTAGGTAGCTGAGGCGTTCGCACTCCACACACGAAACTAATACCAATTTGAAAAATGATTCCTACATATGTATGTTGGGTTGAGTAACGAAACCAAGGCCAGCAAAAAAGCTAGATTTTGTTGAGTTGAATGCAGTAAAACCCAACCTAAACATCTAAAATCTATACCCAAAATAAAAACCCTTACCTCTATCAAAAAAGATTGAAGGCAAGGGTTTTGAGACAAAAGAATTAGACTTACACTCTTGCAGGTAAAGATAACCTTGCAGGTTGGTCTAACTTCCGACCTTGAATATTATTAGCATCTTCCGCCGCTAACAAATCCCGAATTAATTTAGCTATGGCTTTTTGCAGCAAGCGGCTAGTAATTTGCTGACCTAAAAGCTGTACTCCTGGATTTATTATTAATTGAGCAAGTTGGGGAGCAAGCTGCACTGGATCAAAGCCACGGGTATCTCGAAGAATATTCAAGATACGTTTGATATGCTCTAAGGTTTGTTGTTGTTCAATTGTCGCTGCGGGAGTTTCGTTAATAGCTGTTATTCCTACCTGTTCGCGCAGTAGATAAGTGAAGTTATGCAAGACATTTTTACCTAAAGCATTGATTCCATTAATAAATTCATCTACCAATTTGTCGCGAATGAAACTACCGCGTTCGGAAGCGAGAAAGTCTACTCCTTGATTTACTACCAAATTTAAGTCGTAGTCTTCATTACCCCGAGCATTTCGTAATAAGTTCTCCAAGCGATTCCAACGGAATTTACCTTCTTTAAAGAGTAAATCTTGTAGCGATGCTCTGAGTGCTGGTGCTGGATCTGTTAACAGGCGTTTCGCTACGTAAGGATAAGCTTCGCTAAGGACTTTAAAGTTGGGATCTATATATATAGCAATCCCTTCCAAAGTTACCAGAGAACGAATAATTAAAGCGTAGTAGGGAGGTACGCGGAAAGGATACTCATACATCAAAGCCGATAGTTCATCGGTGATGCTTTTAATGTTCAACTCTGCAACGCTAGCACCTTGGGCTTCAGCAAAGACTTTGGCAAAGGCGGGAATAATTGGTGTTAAATCGGTTTCTGGTGATAAGAAATCTAGCTTAACGTAGTCTTTAGCTAAACCTTCAAAGTCACGGTTAACGACGTGGACGATCGCCTCTATTAAACCATAACGCTGAGGTGGCTTAATCTCGCTCATCATCCCAAAGTCAAGATAAGCTAATTTGCCATCCAAGGTTGCTAATAAATTACCTGGGTGAGGGTCAGCGTGGAAAAATCCATGTTCTAGCAACTGACGCAGCGAACACTGGACACCCACTTCGATTAAATAACGGGCATCTATGCCTTTGGCTTTAATTTCTGCGGCTTGGGTTAATTTAATACCGTTAATCCACTCCATCGTCAACACGCGACGATTGGTGTATTCCCAGTAAATTTTCGGTACGTATACATCTTTCATATGACCATATAACTGGAAAAAACGCTCGGCATTTTCTCCTTCGTGTATATAGTCCATCTCTTCAAAAATGCGATCGCCTAATTCATCAAGAATACCGACTAAATCGCTGCGTACCCGTTTAAAGGTTTTCTTTGCCCACCCTGCTAGGCGACGTAATATATATAAGTCAATGGTAATCCCTTCTCTTAAGTCGGGACGCTGAACTTTTACTGCTACTTCCTCACCAGTTTTCAGCTTACCTTTGTAAACTTGCCCCAAAGAAGCAGCTGCAATTGGTTCTGGTGAAAGTTCACTATAAATTTCCTCTGGCGGTGCGCCTAGTTCTTCTTCAATAAACTGGTAAGCAATTTCGTTGGGAAAAGGTGGTAACTGGTCTTGTAACTTGGTAAGTTCTTCCAAAAATGCGGGAGGAACCAAATCAGGTCTTGTAGATAAAGCCTGTCCAATTTTGATATACGCAGGCCCCAGTCGCGTTAATAATTCTCTAAGTTGAGCAGCTCGGCGGCGGTCATTTTTTACCACAATTCCCCGTTTGCTATCCCACCATAACCCCAAAGCAAAGGAGAGAGTTGGCCCCAAGACAGCAAAAATTCGCCCTAAAACCTGTAGGGGTCTTTGTTGATAATGCGCCGAAATCTCTACCGGATCGTAACGCGTCATCTCATATTGAACCTGTGTCGTCAAGGCTCTCTGTTGTTGGGCTGCTATCAGTCTTGGCGATCTAACAACCAAGCCTTGTGTACCATCTTCTGGCACTACTTCAGCAATATGTATGTCGTCACGGCGGTTGTTGCTACCGCCATTGTCCTCCTCGATCGGTCGGGAAGTTGGGGGAAGTGTTTTCACAATCATGAAGAATGCCACCGGTCGAATTGATTATGTTAAGCATTGTAACAATATGTTTAGCATCAAGCACCCCGATTTAGTTAGAGGAAGTGGTTTTCTGTAAAGGAGATCGGGATTTATCTGTTCCAGTTTCCTCTGACTTCAGAAATTGGATTGTAATAATAGCAAACCACTATATTTGCTTGCATCTCTCATATTGAGAAAAAAATTGTTGTTTAACTCCAAACTAAAAAGGCAATCACAGCAGTTTTCAGTTGAGCGAAACAGCAGAAGTGAAACGCCAAAAGACCTTTATTATCAGTTTGTGTACTATTTTCAATGGTATCTTTATTTTTGCCACGCTTGTACTAGAAGTCTGTACGGTAGTTACTACCAAGCCAGCAGCCCTGTCCACATCTATAAGACTTGTTGACTTCCGCGTACCTGTACTGAGTTTGCTAAACTTAAATGGGCTTGCTACTTCTATAATAGTGGCTCATGCTGGTTGCTAAACGCTCATGCCTAGTCCTAAAAGTTGTAACTATTCGGCATCTGCCCTCATGGAGAATTTGGCTTGATGTTGCTTTGCCTGCGAATTGAAAACTTTGCCCTAATTGACCAACTAGAACTGGAATTTGGCGCTGGACTGAACGTATTAACAGGTGAAACCGGCGCGGGAAAATCGATTATTCTGGATGCTATTGATGCTGCCCTCGGAGGTAAGGTATCTAGTCGCGTCATTCGCACTGGAACTAGCCGAGCGATGGTAGAAGCTACTTTTAAATCTAACGCTACTTTAGCGGCTTGGTTGAACGAACAAGAAATTGATTCCATAGATGAAAACTCTGTAATCATCAGTCGAGAAATTGCTGCCACGGCTAGTAATATCCGGAGTAGATCGCGGGTGAATGGTGTGTTGGTGAATCGGCAGATGATGGGGGGATTTCGCGATCGCTTGGTGGAAATTACTGCCCAAGGCCAAACTGTACAAGTGGGACAATCCGCCCAAGTCCGTGATTGGTTGGATTTGCATGGTGGCGATTCTTTAATGCAGCAACGTCAAGCGATCGCGACTGTATTTGCTGTGTATCAACAAGCACGCCTAGCATTAGAAAAACGCCGGACATCAGAACGGGAACGTTTACAACAACTAGATTTACTCACCTATCAAGTGCAGGAATTGGGTGCGGTAAATCTTAGCGATGCCAACGAATTAGAGCAGTTATTACAAGAACGGGAACGCCTGAATCATGTAGTAGATTTGCAACAGATGAGCTACAAGGTCTATCAGGCTTTGTATCAAAACGATAACGAAGCCCCAGCCGCCGCAGATTTATTGGGAGACAGCGAAGCCACATTAAATGACATGGTGGAGTATGATGCCCAACTGCAACCGCTATTAGATTTGGTGCGGGATGCCCAAGCGACATTAATGGAAGTGGGTAGGCAAATTAATGCTTATGGCGAAGATTTAGAAGCCGATCCTCAGCGTTTAGAGGAAGTAGAAGAGCGAATTCGGGAATTAAAGCAGATTTGTCGCAAATATGGCCCGACACTCCAAGAAGCGATCGCCTACTATCAAAAAATCCAAGGTGAATTAGCCGAACTCAACGACAGCGAACAATCTATCGAAAGTTTAGAACAGCAAGAACAAGCAAGTTTGGCAAAACTTACCCAAGCTTGTCATAAGTTAACGCAGTTGCGTTGTACAGCAGCTAACGATTTAGAATCGCGATTGATTGCTGAACTTAAACCCCTAGCGATGGAAAAGGTGCAATTTAAAGTAGAGATTGTACCTACTTCTCCAACTGCTACAGGTGCGGACAAAATTACATTTATGTTTAGTCCTAACCCCGGAGAACCACTCCAACCTTTAACAGAAATTGCTTCCGGTGGGGAAATGAGCCGCTTTTTACTAGCGCTGAAAGCTTGTGTTTCCCAAGCCGATGCAGCAGGGACAATGGTATTTGATGAAATTGATGTGGGTGTGTCGGGAAGAGTCGCCCAAGCGATCGCGGAAAAATTACACCAGCTAAGCCAACGTTCACAAGTATTATGTGTTACGCACCAACCTTTAGTAGCTGCTATGGCAGACCGCCATTTCCGGGTGGATAAGCAAATTATCAATCAAAGTAAAGGTAATAAAGCTAACAACGGTAGCGGCGAGCAACGTACCGTAGTGCGCGTCACCGCTTTGGATAATTTAACAACTCGCCGGGATGAACTAGCGCAGTTGGCTGGGGGGAAATCAGCTACAGACGCGATCGCTTTTGCAGAATCTCTGTTATTGCAAGCTGCTAATCATCGGCGCGGCGAGCAGTAATTTGATTTATTGGAATCATAAAGCAAATTGGAAGAGTTGACGAGATTTTATCAAGAATAACAAGAAGTAACCATAAAATAAAAATTTATAGGAATTAAATTGGTTATTTATTCTTGAAAGTACTGGCTATGAATATAAAATCCAATCAAAATAATCCATTTTATTTTGGCGGTGCTGTTTCCCCAGATAAGTTTATGGGACGCAGATCTGATATTAATGCCGCATTTGATGTAATTTACAATCGGATGTATTTAGCAATTCAAGGCAGTAGTGGGATGGGTAAATCGTCATTGCTACGATATATTGCTGCGCCAGAAACTTGGAAAACGAAAAATCTTGATACATCTCAAGTATTTATTATTTTTTTCAATTGTTCGGAAATTTTACCTTCTTTCACCGCTATTGGCTTTTGGGAAAAGGTATTGAGTTCCTTAAAAAAACAAGTTGAAGATAACGAAGCATTGCAGCTTGCGATTGAGCAAATATTGGCGCAAGGAACCTACAGCGTTAATGAGTTACGCTATATGTTAGCTGAAATTGGTAAAGCAAATAAATTCCTACTGCTGTTACTAGATAATTTTGATGTTGCTCTGTATCCCAATGCTATCTATACCGAAGACGACATGCGCTCATTTTTGAGCAATCTTCGGAATCTAGCCAGTCATGGTCAAGAAAAAGATTATCTGTGTGTGATTCTAACTTCCTTAAAGCGTCTATCAGAAATGGGGCCAGAAATCACACCAGGTACATCCCCTTGGAATAATCACTATACTTATCGTTACCTCAAGCCTCTTAAACAGCAAGAAGTATCAAATTGGCTGCAAAATGTGTCAGCGCAATATTCTCTTCCTTGGTTAATAGATTTGCAAGCAGGAATACAGGAAATTTCTGGAGGTAATCCAGCACTGCTACAAAGCGCTGGTTTTTTGCTCTATAGAGCTTGGCGAGATGGAGATATTGCAACAGTAGTGGACTTTGCTAGAGAATTTGAGAAAGTAAATCGGCAATACTTTAGTATCGCTTGGAAATTATCAACTGATGACGAAAAAAGTATACTGAAATTTCTTGCTCTGTCTCGCTTGGAAGGTCGTCTAAATCACAAACGTAAGTACACTCTAGATGGAGTCGATATTATTCTCAGCCAAAAGGACAGACAGTTACGCGAATTAGAAGAGCGAGGTATTATCCGTTGTTATCTAGATATAGATGACAGTGAACAAGGAGATTATGTGTTTACCTCATCGATTATGGAATGGTGGGTGATCAAAGAACTAGAAAATAGTCAAAATCAGCCAGATTTAGCAGAGCGTGAGCTAGTTTTTCTTAATCTTAGTAGTAAGCAGATTGAGCAGATGAAATCTATTATGAAGCAGGTATGGCAGTATAAAGATACGATTCAATCTGTGGCTGGATGGATGGGAAAACTGGGAGGTGCTTTTGTGAAAGGAGTTATTGGGCAAAGTCCAGCGTAAACTAGTCAGAAACCAACAGGTAATCTCTATGACAACAGGTCTAATCAATCCATATATTACTGGTACTCCAATTAACAATAAGAAAAAGTTTTTTGGACGGGATGACCTGTTCCGTTTTATTGAAGATAACTTACTTCAAGGTGCATCTGTAATTCTTCTGCATGGTCAACGACGGATTGGTAAATCCTCTGTTTTGGCGCAGATTCCTCACTTTTTGAGTCATTTAAAACAGTTTATTTTTATACCGTTGTCTCTGGAAGGTCAAAGTCAAAGCTCGTTGGCAGATATCTTACATCATCTAGCAACAGGCATTGTGAGATATCTGAATTTACCTGAAGAACAAGTAAAGATCCCAACAAAGCTTACGCTAGAATCAAAACCAACGGTCTTTACTACCGATTTTTTTATTCAAATTTATGAAGCTTTAGGCGATCGCAAACCAGTTCTACTATTAGATGAATTTGATACAGTTGGCGATCGCAACGATCAAACAACCACTGAGGATTTCTTTCGCCATCTCCAGTCACTCATTCTCACCCAACCTACAAGATTTTGTCTAATTCCAGTCGTCGGACGGCGGTTGGACGACTTGGAAACCTTAGTGAGTTTATTTCGCCAAGCACCACGTAAAGAAGTTGGTTTGCTAGAGAAAAATCATACCGAACGTCTGATTACCAAACCAGCTGAAGGCATTTTAGAATACGACCCCCTAGCAATTGAGCATATTTGGCTAGTTACCGCAGGACATCCCTATTTTACTCAGGTATTATGCAGTGTGCTATTTGAAAAAGCTCGGGATAAATATGAAGATGAAGTAGCAGACTGGCAAAAGATTAGTACAGAAGATGTCGATCAGAATATTGATGAAGCAATTGAAAGAGCCGACAACGGTTTAGCATGGTTTCGTCAAGGATTACCGATTGCAGAACGGGTAGTATTTGCGGCTATTGCTGAAATGCAAAAACGCTCCCGTCCCGATCCTTGGAAACTACTAACAGACCAAGGTGTAATTGTAACCCATGAGCTAGAAGAGGCGTTAGAAACCCTAAAAACAGGTGGGTTTATTACAGAGAGAGAGCTTTCTGAATTATCCCGCGATCGCCCTTATTCTTATGCAATTACGGTGGAATTAGTCCGTTGCTGGTTCATTAAAAGGCACTCTCTACGCACAGAGATTTTAGAATTAGATAAGCTGCATCCAGAGATTATTCCCTTGTATCAAGAAGGGAAGGAATTACACGAACAAGGGGATATTATTGAAGCAATAAGGTTGTATGAACAAGTTTTACAAGTTAACCCAAACCACTTTGGCGCTTTATCTGGAATGGCTTCTGCTTGTTTAGAAGATGAGCAATTTAGCCAGGCTGTTGAACTTTATACAAGAGTCTGCAAAGTAGACGATCTGAGTGTACGCTACAGGGAGGCTTTTGTAAAATCGCTCTTAGGTTATGGGCGCGACCTCAAAGAAAAAGGCGACCTCGCACAAGCTAGAACCCAGTTTGCAAGAGCGCTAGAGTTAGAACCAGAAAATAGACGCGCACAGCAGCGACTCTGGGAAGTCGAAGCTCAATTAGAGCAAGAACAAGAGCATATTAGCGAAACTTTACAAACCTTACGCAATCCTTTTTATGTTGGCGCTCCTGTCCCACCAGAGTATTTTGTCGGGCGAAGGTCTGCAATTGCAGTAGCATTCGATCAAATCTACAATCGCGGTCATCTAGCTATCTGGGGGAATACAGGTATAGGGAAATCTTCATTTCTGCAATTTTTAGCGTCTCCTCAAGTTTGGCAAGAACATGGACTTAATATTGATGAAGCAATTATCGTTAGCCTGAATTGTTCATTGATCGTTCCTTTTACACCTGATGCTTTTTGGCAAGAATTTTTAAGCCTTCTGCAAGAACAACTCGGTGATGAAAATTTCTTACAAACTGATATTGATAAATTTTTAAATTCAGAAGAAGTCACAATTAGAAATATTCGCCAAATACTGCAAAAAACGGGGCAAAGAAATCGGTTTTTGCTACTGTTGTTAGACAACTATGAAGATGCTCTTTCTCCTAACAAAAACTATACTGAAGCTGAAATGCAGGTATTCTTAAGTGAGTTTCGCAATCTCGCCATTCATAGTAAAGAACGTTATTATTTGTCAACTGTTGTCACCTCTAGGAAACGGCTAACTGAACTTGGACCGGAAGTATATCCGTCGTCATCACCCTGGTATAACCATTACTTGTTTCTGAGCCTCCAACCTTTTAATAATAGAGAAATAAGTGAATTGATCAGCCTTATGCCTGCTGAATTGAATCTGCTTCCAGAGTTAAGGCAGGTCATTCAAGAGATGTGTGGAGGATACCCAGCCTTGCTTCAAAATGCTGGCTATTTGATTTATAACATTTGGCGTAATGGGCAGATACTGAATATTGAAACCTTTGCACAAGAGTTCTATAAAGCTACTAAACATATCTTCCAAGATTGGTGGTTATCCTTTAATGAAACCGAACAAATATTGTTAATGTTAATTGCTTTATCTCGTTTACAAGGTCGTCTCAATCAACGACGATACGACTTGAGCGATATTGACATAGTTTTCAGTCAGCAGCAGCGAGCACTTAGTAATCTAGAAGAGCAGGGCTTTATTAGACGTGCAGAACAACAAGGAAACATTCTTTACCAATTCACCTCATCAATGATGGAATTTTGGGTACTGAAGGAAATTGAAAGTAGCGATGACGGCGGGCTTGCTCAAAGGCAGAGAGTTGTTCTAAACTTAATGAGCCGGAAGCAGGTAGAGCAAATTCAGTCAGCTTTTAGATGGCTTTGGCAAAACAAAGATGCCTCTGAATCATTTATGACTTGGATAGGGCGTAAATTAGCAGATTAGGAAGTATTATTCCTTTTTGATCCATTGATGTAGGTGTTCGGGAAGTTTAGCCCAAGCGAATCTTATTCAGCGTTGTTGTATAATGCCATGAGTCGTTTTACTTGATGTGAACGCCATAAATTAAGTTACCGTGCAGCGTGAACTAGGTTTAGCAAGTGGCAAATGATTAAACTCGATCAGTTTTTAAAGTTGGTAAGTATAGCCTCCACTGGAGGACAAGCCAAGCTAATGATTCTTGATGGTTATGTCAAAGTCAATGGCATCGTTGAAACCCGACGAGGGCGGAAGTTAGTATCAGGAGATCAAGTAACAATAGAAGGGAAAACTTTTGATGTTGGGGAAATAATAGGGTAAGAGGCTATTCAATTATACTTGATCGATAAACAACTTATAATCTTGAATTTTGCTAGCCAAACGTGAAGCTAGAAAATCACTTGCATCCTTCAAAGCTTCATAAATCTGAATACCTTCTTCTCGATATCGAGTAATTTTTTCTAGATTCCAATAATGCGGTGGTGCTTGTAGATTACTAATTCTATCTGCCAACTTTACCATCCATATTTCTTTTGGTTGTTGTTTGATTCTTTGTAAGCTATCTTCCATTTGAAGATGTTTGTCTAAATTTTTATCTTTAGTCAATGCAAGTACACCCTTAGCTACTGCTTCACCAAATTCAGCTTTTATTTGCTCATAAGTTGTATGAGTATCTTCGATGGAGTCATGTAAAAGCGCACATTGAATTGCCAGATTTCCGTCGGTTTCTTTCTCCACACTTAAGGCAGCAATTACTTCCATGCTCACAAAACTTAAGTGCATGATGTAAGGTATTTCTGAACCTGGCATTTTTTGACCTTGGTGTGCTTGTGCTGCAAATTTATAGCTTTTAATATAACTTTCTTGTGACCAATTTCGTTTCATATACAAGCTCTCTCTAATTTAATCATCTGGAAACTGCCAAGATGAAATACTTTCTACATTTGTGCTATTGCATTTAATACAAGTAACATCAAATGTCGAATCCATCCACTCATAACCACAAACACGACAATGACAGAAAATATTATTGCGGTTTGCATCTTTTATCCCTTGATGCCATTGTTGTAGTTGGTTAAGATTTTGAAATGGAAAATTCTCAGACATTCTAATTAGCCTTTTTATCAGTTCTTGAAAGACAGAGTTAAAAAATTTTGAGCTTAATTTTATTCTGTCTAGGGTGGCTGATATAACCATTGAACATGAATTATACTTGAGTTCGCTAAAATCTGCGATCGCAAAAATTTTCATAACGATCAGTACTAATCAATCGCATTCTGCCCAATGAGTTAGTGGTTATCAATCAAAATATTAAACTTATACCATGTACACACCCTTACTCAACCCATAGTAAGAGTGTAATTTTACATTCAGAGCCTACGATTAAGAATTAGGAAATCAAATTTTAGTAGATGTGCTTTTCCACTCATGGGCTTGGGTGCCAAGCCATATCAAGCAGCAAGGTAATGTTGGGGTATTCCTAAACAACTTGAGACGAAGAGTGCTTCATATTGCCAAAATTGATTTTTTCCGAAGTAACAACACTTAAATTTTTTTTGCCTATCTACGCTCTACACAATAGGAAGTTTGACAAAATGCAGAGTTTTCAACTTTTCCATCAATTTAGCAAGTGGCAATTTTCTAAATTACTTGGACAGGCAGTAGCTTTAGGGATAGGTGCTAGTATTTTATTCTTAAGTCCCAATGCTAATGCTGCCGAGCAAGTTGTTTTAAAGTATGGGAATTTTCAAGGGCCAATCTCTGTGAAAGAATTGAGTCAGTTTGTAGAAACTGGCAAAACTACCCCCACACTGAGGGCTTATTTGCAGGCGGCTCAACAAAACCCTGCAATAGCTCGTAAGGCACTGACAGCTGGAATAAAAGCCGATCGTAACTTATTAAATAACCTACTTTCTAGCTGGGCAGGGCCTATTTTAGTAAACCAAATTGGCGAGGTAGTTCATCCTCCTGCACAGCAATTAGACGAGCAGGCGTTGCGAAGCGCTTTAAGTACATCTATTAGTCAAAATGGTGAAGTTACGTTGCTTGGAGCCATTCGTAACTATCCTAATGCTGCTGTTGAAATTGAAGGCGATCGCCTGATTCCTGTTTATGAACGGTTAAGTAACATGGCGAAAATCTTTAACTAAACTTAATTTAATGCCAGCTTGAGATAGCTACTATTGCTTCAAATAGCACATCCAGAGGTAATGTCAACAAAGTCTGTAGGTACTTCAGTTGCATAATTCGCATCTGCAAAACCTAAATTCTATTGCTAACCTATATAGCGATAGATAAAAAGATGAAATTTCTCATCAGGCTTACTGGCTTGGCTTTGATAGTTTTTGGCATCAAGGTTTTGGCAAGTAGTGTAATTTTCTCTGGATACTTTATTCCTAGTTTGCCTGTAATGGTTTTGACAGTATCAGGAATATTGATTTTAAAGTACGGCGGACAGAATCGTAATTATGCTTGGCTATTGATTGCTGGTAGTTTGACTTATGCCATCATGAGTAGCGTAATTTTTATTGCTCCGATCTCACTTGTCTCATTTGGCTTGGCATTGATGGCAGTAAGTATTGGCTACACGATGCTCTCCACTGGTAAAGTTAAATTGCAACTATTACCATAGGTGGAGTTAGCTTGCTACTGGCAATCGAAACCAGACTCTGCGGTGTGAAAAATCACTATTTCCTTAAAGATGGGTTGGGTTCATCAATGTATCATTTCTCAGTCCAGCATTGACTTGTGGATACCTCAAACAATAATTTTCCTTAACTGAAGTATGT
The DNA here is from genome assembly GCF_002154725.1 of Nostoc sp. 106C. Taxonomy (GTDB): domain Bacteria; phylum Cyanobacteriota; class Cyanobacteriia; order Cyanobacteriales; family Nostocaceae; genus Aulosira. The sequence goes on from NZ_MTAW01000145.1 coordinate 36,580, forward strand.
TGTGAATGCTTGACTGCCTGGATTATTTGCAATTAATCTATGTATTGGTTCAACAGAAAGGAGTGTAAATAAGCATACTTAGATACAGGGAGCAAGCAAGTATAAACTACCAGCAAAGTTAAGGATAAACAATTGAAACAACAGCAAATCATCCTGGGAAGCATCACCGCCACCTTATCTGCACTAGCACTTGGATATTTTGGCGTTCAATACTTTGAGAAAACCACCATGTATACAGTTGCTGGCGCAATGCTGGGACTTGGTGCAACTTCACAAGTTACCCAATTCAAGTCAAAATCTAAATTCCAACCGTCAAAGCAATCACCACCACCCTCTTTTCCTTTAACTCCTGTTATTCCAGACTCTCCACAGCCAACACAACCAAATTCTCAATCAATTGAACAAAAGATTGAGCATCATATAACTCCTGTTATTCAGGACTCTCCACAGCCAATACAATTAAATTCTCAATCAATTGAACAAAAGATTGAGCATCATATACATCCTGCTATTCAAGATTCTCCACAGCCAATACAACCTAATTCTCGGTCAATCACACAAAAGACTGAGCATCAGATTGAGATTATTGAATCAGACTCTAGTAAAGTATTAATTGCTGAAATTGATCCAATAATTGAACGCTTTGTCACACTAGGTTTGGATGAATTTTAAATTAATAGAGGGCGGCTTTTATCGCCCTCTACGATAATTCATGAATTAAAAATTTGAATTAATTATGTTAGCAAAGTAATTTAATGTTGCTGGATTAGCAGTAATTAATTCTTGCGTTTTGACTTCTTTTTCAGATAAGCGATCGCCTGAATTTATATTCGTTTCTAAACTCTCTTCCCAAGTCAACTCTTTAATTCCCAGTAATTTAGCGAAAGCATTGGTTGTCGCTGGAAAATTTAATAGAAATTCTCTAATTTTCAATTCATTATCGCTAAGTGCTGGTGCAGCCTCAACTCGCTTGACTTGTTCTTTATTTTCTGGCTGCGGCTTTGACCACGCAGGAACCCAGTTATTAAAACCAGGCAATGTATTAGGAAAATTACTAGCTGCTTCTTTGATTAATCCTTGCAAAATTTGGGCATGGGGTCGCAGCTTAAGAATGAGGCTGGGTAACCAAGGTAATAATATTTTATCGGGAACTGTGGCAAATAATTTACTCAGAAGTTCCACAACAAATTTACTAATTCGGGGTGCAAAAGTCAGAGATAAGATAAAACCGTTTAAGTATTCGGGGAAAGATTTAATTAACATTTCATTGTTAATCACCTCATCAAAGAATTCCCGAATTTCTTCTAGTTTTCGTAGTGTCAGCAACCATTCAGTTGTCCACAATAAACCTATTTTGGCGGGGTCGTCTAAACCTTGACTGGATTGTTTGACACCAATTAATAATTGACTGCGATTACAACCTAGAGATAATGCCAAACTTTCAAGGGTAAAAATAAAATTCAACATCCCAGCAATTTGTTCAGGCGTTGTTCCTCTATCAGCAAAAGCCTGGGGTAGTAATGTGGCGTAATGTCCGTAGCCAGTGGTAACAAAGCGCTCTATCCATTCTGGTAAGCCTGTGGGTGTGGCGCGGTAATAATGTACTAACCGCCGGACTCGCTCAAATACTTGTGGCGCATCGCTGACACCAGTTTCTTGTTTGAGGAGAGAAATCGCGTGTTCTCCGAGTTCTTGAGTTAATCTCAGACTACGAGCGTATAAAATGCTATCTTCCGTGGCTTTGAGGACATCGCTGGTTTGAGCTTGGGGAGAGAAAGCTGTCTGCTTGAGTCGCTGTTCGATAACTTGCTCGATGCTCACACCTTCGTAACCGAGCATAATAATATCGCGCTGGTATTTACCGATGCGAATTTCCCAAGATTCTTGAATTGGTTTTGAACCGAGACTGCGATCACCCATAATGGGTTTAACAATGCGATCGCTTAACAAATAATACAATCGCCACAGCACATCGGAACATGGTAGAAGTTCCGGTTGCTGTTTAAAATCCATTAAGGCGCGTTGGTTGGTTTGTGCAAGTAAGTTGACTCCCAATGGTTGCAGCCTATCGTAAACATCTTGGGCTAAGGGAGGTAAAGAAGCATAACCAACCGTACCAATGCGATCGCCTCCGAGTAAGATTTGGCAAAGTTGGTAAATATTGCGTTTTTTGGGAGTGCGGTCTTTTTCGAGACAAGTTATGGCTGCATCCTGGAAATCGTAAGGTGTGGGGTGCATCCGGTTTCGCATCCCAGCTAGCAACATTGAGGTTTGATAAATAGCGATTGAGTCTGCGGTACTAGCTAAATAGGCATTTTTCCGCGCTAATCCTACAATATCAGCGCACCATTGCAATAATTGTTCCGTATCTGCGGCTGCTAATTCTGGGGGACGAGTTAAAAAGGCTGTGAGGTTGGAGTTTGTGGCTTTGGCTGCAACTTGACTTTGCTGCTTTTTACTAGCTTTCTCTTCTTTATTTAAAGAAAATCCCTTCAATCCCGTAATCTTGAGATTCTTTTTCCAATTGGCTTCCGCTAGGGATACTGTACCCGCGGGGTGATGAAATTGGTATTCAATTGCAGCAAAACTAGAAGGAATCAGGCCGTATAACCATTTAGTTTGGCTACGTTCAGGGATTTCCCAAACATTATTATTAGTAACGCTATATTCTTCTACATCGCTAGCTGAGTGCGCTGCACCACATATATAGATAGCTTCCGACGGTGCAATTTTATTCGCCGCCATGTGTTTTTTCATGCAAGTCCACATATAGCGTTCGCGCTGACGGTCGATTTCAATATCGTGGTTGCGGGTTCCTAAGCGGCGCATCAAGCTACCGATGAGGAACATCACCTGGCGATATGTTTCGTAATCTGCGCCAATAATTGCTGTTTCTACATACTCATCCCACCATTCCGAAAAGTGGCGAGTATTGGAATTGCGTAGTAAAAAGGTTAAAAATTGGTCAAAGGTGGGAACAAGGCTACCTACTTCCACACCAATCGCCGAACCGTGCATTTTGGCTTCATCGCTGGCGGGTTCCTCCGATTCTGCCACAGGTTTTTTATCGGGAGGTTCCCACTGGAAGACAAAATCAACCGCTCTATCAACAAATACTAACTTAGTTTCCGGGTTTTGGAGTGCAAATGCGATCGCTTGATATTCTGCGGAAGCTTCGGTAATGGGTGCTACCACACTCAAAGGCATGATTTTGGGGGAAAAACTCTCAGATTCAGCAGCGAAGGCTTGTAAAGCTACGGGTAATTTACAATCGCGCAAATTCTCGACGGTGTTTTGTAAGTCTTCGCACAATTCCAAGTAGATTACTTTCGGCGGCTTCTCCCTTAACCGTCGTACCATCTGCAAAGCGGAGGATGGTGAATGGTGACACACCGGGAAAATTTCTAGAGGTTCGTTGCTGGCTTTTTCTACATCTGTCATTAAAGCTATCAGCATTTCGCTTAAAGGTTGAGCATCAGTAGCGAATTTTTCCGCAGCGTTGAGGAGTTGTTCTTGAAGTGCTTTGAATGCAGTTGGTAAGGTAACCATAGTTTAGGAGATAGGCGTAAATAAAGTTAACTCGTGGGAGTCGTCATTTGTCATTTGTGCGATATTTTAGATTTCTCATAATATAAATACAGCCCATGTCAGAATCGGAGGCTTTATGTCACTGACACTTGAAGATTTAGAGAAAATACAGCAACAGTACCCCGACTATCGGATGGAACTAGTTAAGGGTAATATTATTGTCATGAGTCCATCAGGATACGAATCAGATGAAGTTGCTGCTACGATGGTGTCTCAGTTATACAACTGGGTTAAGCCGCGTAAGCTAGGAAGAATAACAGCTTCTAGTGCTGGTTTTAGATTGCCAAACTCAGATTTGCGTGCATCAGATGCTTCATTTGTTTTAGCCGAACGTTTGCGTCGCAGTCCCAAATCTTTTGCTCAATTGGCTCCTGATTTAACTGTTGAGGTCAAGTCTCCCAGCGATAATTTAGAGGATATAAGAACTAAGATTCAAGAATTTCTGAGTTTGGGAACTAAAGTCGGAATTTTGCTTAATCCTGATGAGCAAATTGTGGAAGTTTACAATTTGGGAAAAGAGGTAATTGTACTTAACAATGGCGATGTACTAACGGTTCCCGAACTGCTTCCAGGTTGGGAAGTACCAGTTGCAGATTTATGGCCTGTAGAGTTTGATTAAGAAGGCATACACATCGTTTATTCAAATTTCTACCTGATTTTCTATGATGATTTGGCTAACTGTTCCCTTACCCATTGCCGCACATGACGAATTAAACTTGTTTCACCCATCGTTAAACTTAACTCCAAAAACTTCATCAACACAACAGCATTAAACATCGGCAACACTAACGACATTTCACGGGGTTGGTAGTCATTATTAACTAAACTCAAAATTGTCAAAATCTCACGATCAAAACGCCATACTTCCGGCACACCCAACGCCGCATAAATCCCCATCCGATTCATCGAACTGCTGGTACTATCAACTTCAATTGCCAAATCTGGAGGTGGATCAATTGTCAAATCAATTACATCTTTACCGCGCACAGCTAACTCATTTTGAATGTAATAACATTCATCTGGTTCTAAACCCTTGCGTAAATCTTCTCGTGTCCAAGTTGTAGAACCTAAGCTACGAATTTCAATTCCTATCTCTTCTGTAGTAACTTCGACAAAACGACCAAGTAGTTTCTTAAAAGTTTCGTGTGGTGGTAGCGGCATCATAATCTCCAAAGTGCCATCATCATAAGTTAGTCGCGTTCCTGGTTGTGACTCCAAATCTCGCACTAAATTCTGATAGGTATCCCAGTGAATGCCTTGAAGTATGGTGATGTTTGTAGGTAATGATTTTGCCAAAGGTGTATCGGAAGCGGCAATAGTCATAGTTTTCTCCTTTAGCTCTAAATATTCAGTTCTTTGAGATATTCACTCATCTTAACGCGCACCTCTGTTAGAGATTTATTGCTTAAAATAACCCCATTGCTTGTTTCCCACCTTCGAGAAAGGCTTCCCATTCACCTTTGTTTTCTTTACTACGCTTCTCTACAACTGCGTGCCAAAACTGATTCATCACTGAAATATCTTCCGGTTGACGACGCACCAAAGTACCCACCAATGATTTGGCTAATGCACCAGCTTCTAAATTGGTAGCGCCAAAATAACGGCTATGTAAAATCGCATCTTCTAAAACACCGATTTGTTCTGCTGTGGAAAGCGCCGACTCTAAACGCTGGTCGTCGGAACTGGCGGCTGCACTGGTTTCGCGCAAATCGGCAAAGGTTTGCAACAATACATCCAATAGCGTTGGTGGCACATCCACCTCAAAGCCGTGACGGTTCATTAACTCTTTGGTGCGGAAAAGGATAATTTCTTTTTCTTGCTTCTTGTTCGTCACCACAGGCATATGTACAAAATTAAACCGCCGCTTCAACGCTGAGGAAAGTTCATTTACACCCCTATCTCGGCTGTTGGCTGTGGCAATTACATTAAACCCCGGTTGAGCAAAAGCCACATTATCATCTCTAAGTTCAGGAATCGAAATATACTTTTCACTCAGTATTGATATCAGTGCATCTTGCACATCAGAAGTACAGCGTGTCAATTCCTCAAATCTGCCCATTGCCCCACTGTGCATGGCTGTCATAATTGGTGAGGGAATCAAAGAATCGCGGGATTGACCAGCTGCAATTACCATCGCCACGTTCCAAGAATACTTAATTTGGTCTTCTGTAGTTCCCGCCGTTCCTTGAACTACATACGTTGAATTCCCAGAAATCGCCGCCGCTAGTAATTCTGCTAACCAGCTTTTACCTGTACCAGGGTCGCCAATCAACAATAAACCCCGGTCAGAAGCTAAAGTGACAATAGCACGTTCGGCGATCGCACTATCTCCGTACCATTTCTGCTCAATTTGGCGGTCAAGTTTTTGCGATGGCGTACTTCCCAACACGAAAGTCCTTACCATTTGCGGCGACAGTCGCCAAGAAAATGGTCTTGCACCTTTATCAATTGAGGCTAAATATTCCAACTCGTCTGCATATTTCATTTCCGCCGGTTGGCGCAGCATTACAGCATTATCTTTCGTATCGCTACTTGCACTATTTGTAGTATTACTCTTAGCCCTTGCCATTTTTATCTCCTAATTATTCTCTGTAATTTTTCTCTGCGTTCTCTGCGCCTCTGCGGTTAGAAAATAATTTTTGAACCACAGAGACGCAGGGGACACAGAGGTAAGAAGTTAATTAACAATTACTTTTTTTAATTCCTGAATTAACTTCTTCGGACTACCAGTTAAAATCGGCATACCCAACTCCTTCAACTTGTCGCGGAACCATTGATTCACACTGAAATATCCTGAACTTGTCACCGCACCCACGGGGATAAAATGCAATCCCGACTCCTTCAGCGATTTAATATAGTCAAATAAAACTTGGTCGCTACCACCTTCGTAAAAGTCAGAAATTAACACCATCGCCGTATTTTTTGGTTCTAAAATCTTTTGTGCGGCTTCTTGCAATGCAAGGTAAATATGTGTTCCTCCACCTAAGTTAGTCCGCAATAAGACTTCAAATGGGTCATGTACCCAAGCTGTTAAATCAATTACTTGAGTATCAAACGCTAACAAATGCACTTCCACATTTGGAAGTCCAGCAAAAATCGAAGCGAGGATAGTACATTGCACCATCGCATCAACCATTGAACCTGATTGGTCAACAACTACAATCATGCGAGTTGGTGTTTTCTTCTTGGCTGTGTGGTGGTAGTAAAGCCTATCAACAAATAATCTTTGTTCTTCTGGGTTCCAGTTAGTGAGATTCTTCCATATCGTTCGTTTTAAATCTAAGTTGCGAAATATCCGTTTCGGCGGTACTGAATAATCAATTTTGCCCGCCACAGCTTGCGCTACTTGTAACCGCAGCACTTGGGCGAGTTCGTCTACATACTCCTGAATCAACCGTTTGGCGTTTTTCAGCGCATTTCCTGACAAATTCGCTTTTTCGCGTAAAAGCTGTTCTACCAAAGCCATTGATGGCGTAAGTTGACTAGCTAACCTGTCATCTTTAAGAACTTCGTGTAAAGCCATGCGATGAATTAATTCACCTTCCAAAGCTTTGAGAGTGGCGCGGAGTTGTTCTTCTGTGACGGTGAAACCACCACCAGTACCAGAACCCGCACCCATACCGCCACCGTTACCACTACCTTGATTTTGATTACCTGGATTTTTCCCGATACTCGGCCCGTTCCCACGTAAACTTCCCGGTTGACAGCCCAAGGCTTTTTCTAAAAATCCGACATCTTTCAGCCATTGGGCGTATTGTTGGGCGGTGACAACTCCTGTTTGGGTGTTGGGACCGAAAGAATTTAGCAGTAATTTGGAGAAAACTAGGGCGCGGCGCAGGGTGGCGGTTTCTGCTTCGGTGGCTGCGTCGTCTTGGGGAATAATTGGATTATTAAAATCTGCTTCTAATTCTGGGTAGCGGTGCAGTAAGTGTTCGATGCTGATATTAGGGTCGAGGATTAATTGCGGTAAATTTAACTCGCCGACAACTTCAGTCGCCATGTTTTCAAAATTTGCTCCCTGTTCGCTGAAGCCAAACATACTAGTTAGCAAGCGCCAGTATACAACTTGACGGCGTTGGGCAATTTGTTCTGTATCCATGATATTTTCCTCAACCCTTACGCAGTAGCCGACTAGAACGTTCTTGTAGAATTCCCACGACGCTACCTTTAATTGAATCTTTCTTCGCAATTACTGACGCTGCGGTTTGTCCTGTATATATTGTTTTGTTTTTAACTGTTACTGCTAAAGGTTGAACTGTCCATTTCCCAGCATCGAAGCGTAATAAACCGAAGATTTGCTGAGATTTGGCGATCGCATCTAAATTTAATTCTGATAAACTGCTGATACGTTCGTTAGCAATGCTGAGTTCTCCTGCATCACCCCAACTTAAAACAACATTTTCGTCATTTTTGACGACTTTATATTTACTGAGAAATATCGGTTCGGCAAGTTGGATGGGATGGCGATCGCTCGCTGCAACTGTAGAATAAACTAGGCTATTCGCTGGGTTCTCAGCAAAAAATTTCGATGCTCGCTCCATCAAATTATAATTTTGACCAAGTTCTCCTTGACCTTGCCAGAGTAAATCTCCGGTAGGTAGCAAAGGTACATCTTTAATTTGCAATATGCGAGTTTGCGCGAAAGCATCAAGCAAAGCAGTTGCATTGGGAAATAATAACCAAATTTGCTCGTTATTGATTGCATCTACCTTGTAAGCTGATTGGGTAACTCGCACCAACTGAGTTTGATTATTTGCATCTAACAACCCATAAGCTGTAAAGCTAACTAAATTTGCGTGTTGGCGTAAATCTAAACCTAAAATTTCTAAGTTTCCTGATATTGGCTGCGATTTTGGTAAATTAGCTGGGCGTAATGTTCCTATCATTGCCTGTGTCCACAAGTCAACCCAACGGTATGTAGGAATTGCTTGGCTATCAACCACCGGCACCTGACGCATTAATTCATTAAAATATCCCGTTAGTAATGCAGCTTGTCGTATTAATAAAGGTTCCGCTTGGATTTGTTCGAGTGTCCCCGCAAAATCAACTAAAGTTGCTGTATCTAGACGCGCATAGCCTACTAAAGCAATTTCCATTAACCAGTGACGCACACTTGCTAAAAGAACTTTGGCATTATTTGGTGCTTCGCTTGATTCTTCAGACTCTACCTCAGCAATTTCTGTACGTCCTAACAAACTTCGCATTTGAGATTGTAATGTATCAAATAGCGCTCCTTGAATGGCAGCACGCACACTCGCTAAAACGGAAAAATGCTTATCTACAAACTCATTTGAGCTAATTGCTACAACAGCATCAGCCAATGTTTGCTGTAACGGAGTGCCAGTAAATACACGCTCAAAAGCCTTCAGAGTTTGGAGATGTTGATCGTCTAGATTGGCAAAGCCAGTAATAAAACACTCATCTAAACCAGCAATCAACTCGAATACTACTTGATTGCTTTCGCCTAATTGATGCAACGCGCCAGGGAAAGCCATGTGATAGCAATCCTAATTTAAATATAGGGACAAGGGGGCAGAGGGGCAGGAGAGAAATAACAAATGACTATTGACCAATGACAAATGACAATTAAACAAACCAACTCATTTCAGGTAGCGGAGAATTTGACGTTTCCAATTCCAAGTAACGCAGGTAATTTAAAAAGCGGCTAAAAACTTCACTTGCAGGTTCTTTTTTTACCGTACCGCGACGATTGATAATGTCGCCAACAGAAGTAATTTGACTGACATCACCTGGAACCTTGAGATAATTAATTACTTGATCGAAACCATAAGCTGCGATCGCTTCCTTCATCACAGCTTGCAAATGCTTACAGGGATAGCCTCCCAAACCCCCACAAGGACGGTTATTATTTGTACTGCAATAAAAATCTAGCGTCCCTGCTTCAAAAAAAGAAACGTAAACCCGTTCAATATCAGAACCGCTAGAAACTACTCCCTGTACACGATGATTAAATAACTCAACAAACGGAACCTGCTTCACATCCCGCTTGGTTGCAGCATTTTTCTGGCTGGAAGCTGTAAACGATGAATCAGGCATAACGTAATAATCCCAATTTGGCGAAACTTTGAAATCGTCAAATAATCCGTGAGAACGTTAGCAAAATCTATGATTTAAAATCGAGAATCCAACATGATATTAGCCCACTTACCATGCTCATCTGTAAATTTTACATATAGCCACCATAAAAATACGTAAAATCCTGTCTCTTTGCAAAAGTTATTATTTGGGCGGAATGGCAATAGGCGATGTCTAGCTTACGCACTTGCAAATCTAAAATCTCTAAGGAAAACGCATCTAAAAATCAAGCACTCGCTTTCTAGCTTGTTTTATGCTTACGAGTCCTTGTTAAGAAACTTTGAGAGTAGCCATAATTTTTGATTGGATTTGACCCAACATAAATTGAAATTACCGAGTATCACCTCAGCTTTCCTATTACTCTAAGTAGATAAAAATAGGAAATCAAAAAAAGCAATAATGGTCAACTACCAATACTCATACCATTTCACCTTAATAATGATACAAATACGCGGATAAAGGTTTAGCAATGCTAAACCCCTACGAAAAATTTATGTGTATCAGGATTTTCGTGAATTGGTATCACACCAAATTGCAATCAAAAGTAGTATCTTTCATTGCAACCCTAACGTCTTGTAGGGCAGCAATCTCATCAATTTTAAGCTAATACAACAGATAGTAACTTAGTAGAGATTTAAGTCAATTTATAAAAGATATTAGGGTCTAAATCAGGAGGAAATGCAAAAACTTCTTTGCCTGATAACATTATTGTTTTTTGGTAAAGTGCAACTGCTTTTAACAGATAACAGTGCTTAATTGGCACCCATTGTTCATCATTGTGAAAATAGATGACAACACGTTCTAATGAGTACTTTTCTAGTGGTAAAGAAGTTTTCCAAGGAGAAATCATTTTTTGTTACTAAAGAAAGTTTTAAATAATACATTAATAGTAATTATAAAATGAGTATTTTCTGGATTATAATTAGCAAAACTATCTAAAGTAGCAATTTATATATATCAAAAGACGTAAATTTAAGCTGTTGTTAAATGATATATATTTGGCAACCTAAGTAAGTAGCTTGAATTAATATAATAAATACTTATTTAAAGATTGTGTTTCTTACCAATTAATATCTTTTTGCAGTTTGGTATTTGCATCGACCTGCAATGCTAATGCATTGCTCTGCAATGCTAATACATCGCTCTGCAATGCTAATGCATCGACCTGCAATGCTAATGCATCGCCCTGCAATGTTAATGCATCGCTCTGTAATGTTAATGCATCGACAGACAAATTATATTGCCCGCAAGCTTCTAGCCTGCGGGCGGTTGTTGAGTGTCCGAGAGAACTATATTTTTGTCAGTGTTAACAAGGACATCATGGATGTTATTCTGTTGGCACCCAACTAGCTTGTTGAACAAGCGATCGCACTGCTTCGACAATGGCATCGGCATCAATGCGGGCGGCATGAAGTAGTTCTTCAGGAGTGCCCGATCCTGGCATATCTTGTACGGCTAGCTTGACAAAGTTTAGTGGCAATTCACCATAGCTAGGAGCAGCGCCCACACCTACAAAAGCATCAAGAACAGCAGCACCTAGTCCGCCTTCACTCCAGTGATCTTCTACTACAATGAGTTTGCCATCTGTGTCACGGGCGGCTTGGTGCAGGGTTGCAGCATCAATTGGCTTGAGAGAGTAAGCATCAATGATCCGCACTGCAATGTCTTCTTGTTTCAGGCGATCGTAAGCTTTGAGTGCTTCATGTACTGTAATCCCGGCTGCAATTACCGCTACTTGATCGCGATCGGAACTGCGAACAACTTTGCTACCACCAACTGCAAAATCTTCATCAGATGGATAAAGAACAGGTGTGCTTTCACGGGTTGTGCGCAGATAAACAATGCCATCAAGATCTACCATTTCGGCTACAAGTTTGGCAGTCTGATTAGCATCGCAGGGGTAAAGCACGGTGCTGCTCCAAACTGCGCGCAAACAAGCTAAATCTTCCAATGCCATTTGGGAAGGGCCATCTTGACCAATTGAGACTCCCGCATGGGAACCAACAAGTTTAATATCAGCGCGAGAGATCGCAGCCATGCGGATAAAATCGTAAGCTCGACTTAAGAACGCTGCAAAGGTGGAAGCAAAAGGTTTGTACTGGCGCACTTGTAATCCTACTGCTGCGGCTACCATTTGCTGCTCGGCAATGTACATCTCAAAATAGCGATCGGGGTAAGTTTTGGCAAACTCTTCGGCGTAGGTGGAGTTGCTCACTTCTCCATCTAAAGCAACCACATCCGGTCGGGATGCGCCTAAAGCTTTCAAAGCATCCCCGTAGGCTTTACGAGTTGCAACTAAATCACCTTCTTGGTATACAGGAAGCTGGAGAGCTTGAGTTTGAGCAGTTGTAGCTGTTTGAACCTCCGAGTTCGGTTGTTCAACCTGAATAATTATTTGGCGTTCTCCTCCCAATTCAGCGATCGCATTTTTGGCATCATCGGGTTTTAATGCTTTACCATGCCAACCGCCAATATCTTCTAAATGAGCTACACCCTTGCCTTTTTTTGTCCGAGCCACAATAAGTGTAGGAAAATCGAGGTTATCGACTGCTTCTGCGTAGGCTTGGTCAATTTCTTCTAAGTTGTGACCGTCTATTTCAATTGTTTTCCAGCCGAAAGCCCGAGCGCGATCGCAGTATACTTGAGTGTTCCAACCTAACATTGTTTCGCCGCGCTGGCCCAAGCGGTTGACATCAAGGATAGCGATTAAATTTGCCAGTTTGTAGTGGGTGGCGTGTTCAAAAGCTTCCCAAATCGAACCTTCAGCCATTTCACTATCCCCAAGCAAAACCCAAGTATGATATGGTAGCTTGTCTAAATATTCGCCAGCTAAAGCAACGCCAACGGCAACTGGTAATCCTTGACCAAGGGAACCAGTTGCCACATCTACCCAAGGTAGTACTGGAGTAGGGTGTCCTTCTAAGCGACTGCCATATTTTCGTAGTGACATCAACTCGTGATCGTCAATTACTCCTGCGGCACGATACATTGCATACAATAGCGGTGCTGCATGTCCTTTTGAGAAGATGAGGTGGTCGTTGTTGCGATCGCTTGGATTGCTGAAGTCGTAGTGGAGATACTTCGCAAGCAGCACTGCCATTAAGTCAGCAGCAGACATAGAAGAAGTGGGATGACCCGAGCCAGCAGCCGTGGTAGCACGAATACTATCAACCCGCAATTGTTGTGCCAACTCATGCCATGCTTGCAATTGTTCAACGGTAGCCATGATTAATCTCCTACAAAAATAGGGGCTAGGGGATGAGAAATCTTCGCACTCAGAGAAAGAGCTTATAACCAGGTTGAATACGCCTCACAAAGCACGCAGTGATTTGAGTATTTGCCTTTTTGAGCCTGTCTTATAAACCTATGTGTTGCATATTCAGCCTTTAACAACACAATTGCTATCTCAAAACTTTGAGTTTCTGACTTATTTTAAAAAATGAAAACAATCTTCATTCTCTGAATATAGCTAAGTATAAGAATCCTAAATTATTTGTGAAAAACTTTAAGCAGTCTATGGTGGATAGTGCCCACCATATTTACTTGGATTTCAAAAATCAATAGGAAGCCCATCGTATACACATCGTAATTAAGAAGTGCGATTCTTTCCTCTAACAAATGGTAGAGTAATCAGGTATAAATTATTTAATTATGCAAATGCTTATCAAATTCCGATCCAAGTGCGGAAACATCCGCTTTGTTTGAGTATTCCTCGCTGTAACTTACTCTGAATGAGGCAATCCAGATTAATTTTTAATAAATTATGTAATACAAATCACTATTGAAAACACAAATACTTCAAAGTTTGATATTAGAAGTAGCAAGCTCATTCTTAACCTCAAAATCTTCAGAATGAATGAGCTATAGAGCTAATTACCATAACATCATTGGCAAACCAGCAATTACAGAAGCAATACCTGTCCAAATCGAGAAGCGCCCGATATCTGCTTCATCTAATGCAACACCCATTTGAGTCATCGCTGCCAATAATGCTGCCAATATAACTATAAACAAGCTGGCATATCCCAAGTTAATCATGATTCATCCTCATCATTTCATGACATTTCTAGCTTCTCAGAGTATTTGCATTTCAAATAATCAATACTCTAACCTCATAAAATAATGGCGATTATTTTCTCTAACTTCTGCTATACGGATGGCAAATTCTCTATTTCTTTCTATTTAAAGAAAGAGATTGATGTTAAGTTAAGTTAGTGGTGATTAGCACAAAAATTCTAGAAACTAGCGTTAAGAAGCAGGCTGTTATTTAGGTATCAAGGATGGCACATAATCATAGTCATAGTCATCATCATCATCATGAACATGGCACTAATAACTACAGCCGCGCTTTCATGATTGGTATTATCCTGAATTTGGGATTTGTAATTATTGAAGCAGTTTATGGATACTTAGCTCACTCTCTGGCTCTGCTTGCTGATGCAGGCCACAATATGAGTGATGTATTAGGACTGCTACTTGCTTGGGGTGCAAGTTTTCTGGGTAGCCGACCCCCAAGCCAACGCTATACCTATGGTCTGCGACGTTCCTCAATCTTAGCGGCTTTGATTAATGCGATCGCGCTTTTGTTAGTCATGGGCGGAATTGCTTGGGAAGCGCTGCAACGCTTTCACACACCCGCATCTGTAGGAGGAAATACAGTCATCGCTGTTGCGATGGTAGGAATTTTCATCAATACGATCACTGCACTGATGTTTATGTCCGGTCGCAAACACGACTTAAACATTCGCGGCGCATTCTTACACATGGCTGCTGATGCTGGAGTTTCTTTAGGAGTTGTATTAGCTGGTATCGCCATTGTTTTCACAGGCTGGCTATGGTTTGACCCAGTTGTGAGCTTGATTATCGTTGCTGTGGTGGTATTTGGAACTTGGCAGTTATTGAAAGATTCGGTGAATCTAGCATTAGATGCTGTCCCAGAGGGAATTGAGCCATTAGCAGTTCAAACTTATCTATCAGAACTTCCTGGTGTTACCCAAATCCACGATTTACACATTTGGGCAATGAGTACAACTGAAACAGCCTTAACTGCTCACTTGGTGATGTCCTCTGGTCATCCTGGTGATGATTTTCTCGTCCAAACTTGTAAAGAACTGCACGACCATTTCGGCATTGAACATTCTACTTTACAAATAGAAATTGGCGATTCCAATCAAACCTGTGCTTTGGCTTCTCACCATAAAGTCTGACCTTAAGGCTGGGTATTAGTTGGCGATGGCAGCGGCTCAGGTCTGACTGTCAATTGCAAAGTCTGTCCATTGCGTTGTACTTCGATTGGCAAGTTCTTACCTATACCACTGTTTTGAAGTATTTGTAGAATTTCATCAGCTTTGGTAACTGGTTGATTGTTAATTCTTTGGATGACATCTCCTGCACGCAATCCGGCTCTATCAGCTGGCGAACGAGGAACTACACGAGCAATTAAAATTCCTTGATCTGCTTGAATGTGAATATTAGTATTAGGAGAATTATTGAGTCTTTGTTTAATTTCTGGCGTTAGAGCTAGCATTTCGATACCTAAATACGGGTATTCAACTTTGCCCTTACTAATCAATTGCTGACTAATTCTTTGAGCCGTATCGATAGGAATGGCAAAGCCGATACCTTCAGCACCTTGAATAATTGCTGTGTTAATTCCTATTACTTGACCGCGCGCATTGAGTAAAGGCCCGCCTGAATTACCAGGATTAATTGCTGCATCAGTTTGAATATAGCTAGCTGGTCTGGTAGAAAGGTTTAAAGAACGGTTAATCGCACTAATCACACCGACGGTTACAGTTTGTTGCAAACCCAAGGGATTACCAATTGCGATCGCCCATTGTCCTGGTCGCACTGAGTCAGAATTTGCGATTTCTACTGTTGGGAGATTATTACCAGGAATCTGGACAACTGCAACATCGCTTACAGGATCGTTACCCAACACTTTGCCTTGAACAGTACGACCATCAGAAAATGACACCGTTACTGTATCAGCATTGTTGACAACATGAGCGTTGGTAAGAATTCGCCCATTGGGATCGATAACAAAACCAGAACCAAGACCGCGCACAACTCGCTCTTGAGGCTGTGTTGGTACAGCTTCACCAAAAAACCGCCGCAAGAATGGATCGTTCAACCCACCAGGTAGCTGTGGCGCTTGAGTTGTCACAGTTCGAGAAGTATTAATTTGAACTACTGCTGGTTCGACTTTTTCTACAACTGCTACCACAAAATTGTTGTCTTCAGCAGTTGGAGTAAGAGAGCGATCGCTTTGATTAGCTGTCTGTTGAACTGTGGGTGTTGGGGTAGAAGCAACCAGAGGACTAACTTCTCTAGATACATCTGTTGTACAACTACTTAAAAATCCGGCTGTTATTCCTAAACAAGGTACTAGTAAGTAAGTTATTGGTTGTTGAAAAAAAAGCTTGATCATTGATACTGTTTGCTTAGTTGACAAAATGTTCAAATTTAATAAATTCGACCCCAAATGTTTTGCTTGATGTTGCATATTTTTAGTAGATACTAATGATTAATTTTTGTTATAAAAATAATGTAAATATCGCTTGTTTAATTTGGTGTTCTCATTGTCCGTCGATTTCAGAATCTACTTTGCCGTTCCCATCATTAGAGGAACGCATTTGAGCAAGCAACCTTAGAGAATCACTGATCCGGTGAGGTTTGGGTAATTCACCTTTTCCTGCTGGCCATCCTTCACGCTGACGGGAACGATCGCCATCTGTCTCTTCGGTTTGGTCATGAAATAAAATCTGTGTCGTGGGAAAAGGCAAGTCTATGCCGTTTTCGACGAGCTTTTTCTTAATTGCACATAGTACGCGATCGCGTGAAATAAGATCATCTGCCCTGCGTGGTGGTTTAATCCACCAGCGTGCGCGTATATTAACAGTACTTTCAGCTAGTTCCATTACCAATACATCAGGAGCAGGGTCTTTTAATACCTGATCTACGCTATGCATTGCTTCTAAAATTAATTGCTTGGCTCGGTCAATATCATCACCATAACCAATACCGACATCGTACTGTAAACGGCGGCTTTCAAAGGCGGTATTTACGGTTATAGAATTGGTGAATAACTCGGAGTTAGGAATCACAATTCGGCGACCATCATAAGTTTTGATTGTGGTCGCGCGTGTTTCAATATTTTCTACAGTTCCCTCAAAATCTTTAAAGACGATCTGATCGTCTATTCGGAACGGTTCAGTTAGCAGAATTAAAATACCAGCTAAAAAGTTTTGCAAAATATCGCGGAAAGCAAAACCAATTGCTACCCCGCTGATTCCCAAAAGTTGCACTAAATCACCTGCTCTAAATGTGGGGATAACAATTGATAAAGCCACAAATAGACCCACCAGTATTGTTGTACCCTGTGCTAACCTTCCTAGTACCAATCCTAGATTTCTAGCGTAGCGACGGTTACGAGTTAATCGTTTAACTGATTTTTTAATTGCTCCAGCAATCAAGAAAAATATGAGAAAAACAATTAAAGCTAGCACAAGCTTAGGCAACAGTGTAACAAATCCATTGATCATGGATTGAACTTCTTTCCAGGCTAATGATATCTCTGCACTCACGATCTTTACTTACTCATCATTAATTACGAAACTAGTAAAATTCTTTATTCTCAAGCGAGTTTGCTAAGGATAAAAGCTGCAAGAAATCCAAAGACGACGAGCAGTCCTGCAAAATCATGAGCTTGCTCAAAGGCTTCTGGAATTATGGTGTCTGTAATCGTTTATAGTGATTGACCTTTTTACTTCTAAGAGGTCAATAATATTGTATGAAGCGATGCTCACAAAAACAATCTGTTGTGCTGGTTTAGTTTTTAGCAAGAAAATCTTTACTTTAACTTCAGGTTGGTTTGACTCTGCTAGCTATCCAATAAAATAATGTAGGTAAATATCTTTTAAAATACACTAACAAAACATCAGAACCGCCAATATATACTTCTGGCTTTTTTTGATAAATAGATTTCAAGATTTTCTGAGCACAAATTTCAGCATTCATGCCTTTTTCTTGCCCTTCATCCATTTTTCCATACAAACTTCCATCATATTTTAAAGCATTGCGTGAGATATTGGTTTTAATTCTTCCTGGGCACACAATGGTAATAAAAATTTTATGTTCTGGCTTTAATTCCAACTGCAATGTTTCAAAAAAACCATGCAAGGCGTGTTTTGAAGCTGCATAAGCCGAACGTAATGGAAAGCCAACTTTGCCAGCTATACTTGAAATTACCGCAATTTGTCCACCACCATTGGCAATCATAAATGGCAAAATTATTTTAGTAATATTGATAGTACCAAAATAATTGACTTCCATAATTGTCCTGTCAACTATTGTTTGGGTCTCAACTACTAAAGAACGTTGGCTAACACCTGCATTATTTACCAAAATATCGATTTTGCCATAATAATTTATAGCAGTATTTGCTGCCTTTTCTACCGATGTCGAATCTGAAATATCAAAGGCAATAACCAAACACTCGCTACTAATATTTTGTTTAACCCTGAGCAATTCATCTTCCTTTCTTGATGAAATAATTAACTTTGCACCTTGATTGGCAAATTGATAAGCTAATGCTTCGCCAATACCAGATGATGCTCCAGTAATCCAAACAACTTTGTCAAGAAAAAGCATTTATCTATACAAATTTATGATTGGCAATTATTCATTCATCTCTTTGAAGGTAGCTAATGCTGAAGGAGACAAACGACTGAGATAGCGAAATATCCAGTATTTAAATATAGTATCTAAAATTACAGGAAATGTCGCAATAAACAAAAATATGGCGCTTCTGTTAGCTGGTAGACCTAAATGTTCTGCGAAACCTTCTAGTAAAACTTCCCATCCATGCGGTGAGTGAAATCCTACAAATATATCCGTGAACAAAATAATTAAAAAAGCCTTGGCACTATCACTAAGACCATAGACAATATCATCTATAAAAGACTTAACAATTACAATTTCTTTTTTGCTCATAGCAACTACAACACCAAAAGCAACTAGTGAAAGCAAATCAGCAAATACATTGCTAATAGCACTATTGCTCTCATGACTGAATTCCTCAGCTATCTCAATAGCTTTATCACGAATTTGTTCTTGAACTCCTTCAGAAGAAAGTGCTGGTGCGTTATGTAATAAACTTTCCAATTTCAGTCGGTTCTCAAAACTCTTCAATTCGCTCAAAGCTTTTTCTTCCATATCTGTATTAAGAAAAAGTTGAGATGTTGTTTCGCCTCTAGTTCTTTCTACTAAAGGGCTTATTAATAATTGCTTAGAAAAATGTTGAGTTAAGAGTGGCACAAGAATTAAAATTAAGAAAAATCTCAATGCAATTCTTGTTCTCTTTCGCGAAATCTGATAATCTCTAACAAATTGTTCTTCTGCTTGCGGAGACAAGTCTGCTTGAATTTTATTAATTGTTCTGCCTATAGACCGAGGTAAAAATCCAGTTTTTTGGCTAAGTGAGGGAACTTTATGAATTTTTATATTGGATGAATCTACTTTCTTATTGATTTCATTATTATTAATTTGCAGTGGCTCAGAAATTGGTACTATGGCACTGCTACTAATTTGTTCATCTCTAGGAGTATACTTGGATATTACTTCATCAATGAACTGTAGTTTATCTAAAATTGCACTATTGGAGACATCCAACATTGAGCGACTTAAACGAAATTCTGCTAGCCTAATTTTAATAATAGTTAAATTCTTCTTCAGGTAACCTTGCCAATAAGACATGACATTTTCGGTATATTTTCCTGATGAAGCAGAAATTTTTTGGCTACCAAAATGCTCAATTTCAATGTTTCTAATTATCTGAGCAGCCTCGTAAGCTTCTAAGAGTGCTCTTTCTGGTGTATCTTCAAGCCATTGCTTTACTTTGCTTATGTAGTCTTTGAGTTTTTGGCGTAGTAACCCTGTGTTTTTTGTAAAGAATGAAGCTTTCATTTCCGACATTTTTTAGTCAATGTACTGAATTTAACTAAAAGCAATAGTAATAGCTAATTGAGAAAATCGCCACCAATAATCTATATCCTGTTGCCTATTATATAAACTCTTAATTCTGAGTGTACACCTATTAGAAGGTTAGGTACAAGAAACACAAACTTTGGATAATTTTAAATTTAGTTATGTTCGCCTTATCAAAGAAAACTTACCTACTTCCAATTTCATCCAATCCCGGAGTAAAGAGTAAGTTTAGCAATGTATAGCCGAGATGAATATATAAATTAAGTCTCCAGGTAGATATAATATTTACCGTATTCTGATTTATAAATACAATCTCCCAATTGGCTATATCTACGAGTCTCGGCAAGTAATGAATAACACATCAGATTTTTATCCGTAGTATAAATGGTTAAATATTTTTAACTAATACCTATTAAATTTGTATTTCAATAGTACGTATACAATATGTAAATTCTGTGTCATTCCTGTGACATTAAGTTTATTCAGCCTCAGCTAGACAAGTTAATAAAATTTATTTCTGTGATTAGCAAGGATTATCTGATGTGTTTATTTCTGGCTTTTTAAAAAATGACTTAATCATTTTCTTATAATCTAATTTAGGCTATTAAAAATAGTTAACTTGATATAACTGCCCTATTCATTTATGAAAAAAGGTATTGTATATTCTTCTTTCCTACTCCCTGTTCTCTGCCTCAAAGAGTAATTTCACAACTCCTACACAGATTGCTATAGAAATGCAATAATTATATTAATTGTCAAGTTAAGTTAATAATTTTGTATATTCTTGTTATTAAACACAACATTTCTTCCAAAATATTGCATTATATTGCAGCATTTATTATATTAATTATGATTTCCCGAATAGTTTTTTTGAGCGTTGCAGAATGCTATTATTCTATTTAACAACCTATCTCAAAGAATAAACGCATCATTACCAAACCGGAGTATTGGTTAATTTCTATTAACCTTTTTCTACGAAATTGTCTGCCTTCTTTGAATCTCTAATTAAGTTAGTAGCTCGTCAAGATAGTTAATTAATCTTACATTTGCTTTACTTAAATAATCCTGAATTGTAATACCAATTCTTTGTGAAACCACACATTAACGCTGCGTGTTTTAGCTTTGCTATGTTGTTGAAACTGAAATGGTTATGACGAAGAAATTAAGTATTACTACTAAATTACTACGAACTAAAAAATCATGGATGTGAAAGAACTTCTAACTAGGTATGCAGCAGGAGAAAGAAGCTTTAACGGTTTAGAACTGCCAGAAGCAGATCTGCGGGGAGCTAATTTAGGTGGTGTAGATTTTGGTAGAGTTAACCTCCAAGGAGCTAACCTCACAGGTGCATCCTTAAGTGGGGCTAATTTGAGTCAAGCAAATCTTAGAGGTGCAAAACTACATAGAGCGAATTTATCTGAAGTCATCCTAAGTGGAGCTGACTTACGCCAAGCGGCGCTGACAACTGCCAACCTCAATGAATCAGATCTTAGCGGTGCGTGTTTAAATGATGCAGACTTGTGTGATGCTAGTTTGCACATGGCATCACTCAGCGCAGCAAATTTGCAGGGTGCGAATTTGAGTGGGGCAAAAATGGGTGGAGTGAGGATGTGGAAAGCAAATTTGCAATGGGCAGATTTAAGTGGGGCTGACTTAAGCGAAGCAAACCTGAGCGAGGCAAACTTGACTGGGGCGAATCTCAATGCCACAGATATGAGTGAAACATTTATGACGGGAACAATTATGCCTGATGGCTTTATCCATCAGTAAATTATCCTTATTTAACACAGTGTCTATGGGTAGTTGCCAATTTCCGCAGTTTGGGTTTCTGCATTCACCTAGATTAACCAAGCGATCGCAGGTTCACTAGAGTAATAGTTAGTATTCTCCTAGGAGTTCGTAAATGCTTTGTGAACCACTAAGACACTAAGACACAAAGAAGAAAATAGTTTTTTCTCTTAAAATTTGGTTTATTGATTATCTTCACAATTAGTTACAAATAGGCGCTCAAAATTACACAGTTGATAGGAAGATATGTCAGAATTCTAAAATCATTAGACTGCTGGAACTATGAATTTGAGCCTGTGCATGATTGTGAAAAATGAAGCAGCGACACTGCCTAAATGTCTCAGCAGTGTGAAAAATGTAGTAGATGAAATTGTCGTTTTAGATACAGGTTCGAGCGATCGCACTCCAGAAATCGCTACAGCACATGGCGCAAAAGTCCATCACTTCCAATGGAATAATAACTTCAGTACGGCTCGTAATGAAGCTCTAAAATATGTCACAGGTGATTGGATTTTGGTGTTAGATGCAGATGAGACATTAAAGCCAGAAATTGTGCCACAGATTCGTTCTGCTATCCAAAGTGAAGAATACCTACTGATTAATTTAATTCGGCATGAGGTAGGTGCAGAACAGTCCCCATATTCTTTGGTTTCCAGACTTTTTCGCCATCACCCAGAAATTCGGTTTTCCCGCCCTTACCATGCTTTAGTTGATGACAGCATATCGGAGATTTTAAAGAAAGAACCTCACTGGCAGATCGGCTACTTACAAGGAGTAGCAATTCTGCACAAAGGTTACCAAAAAACTGCGATCGCTCAAGGTAATAAATATGCTAAAGCCCAAGCAGCAATGGAACAGTTTATTGCTAGTCATCCTTACGATCCTTATGTTTGTAGTAAGTTGGGAGCTTTATATGTAGAAACTGGGAAAATTAAGGAAGGGGTAGAACTGCTAAAAAGAGGAGTTAGGACTAGTCAAGAAAACTACGAGATATTGTATGAACTCCATTACCATTTAGGCATTGCCTACAGTAGGTTACACAATCCTCAACAGGCTAGCATCCACTATCAAGCTGCAATTAAGTTACCTATTTACCCCATTCTTAAGTTAGGAGCATATAACAATCTTGGTAACTTACTTAAAGCAGCCGGAGACTTAAAAAATTCCAAAAAAGCTTATCAAACAACTTTAAAAATTGACCCGAATTTTGCTGCCGGACATTACAATCTTGGGATGACATTGAAAGCTATGGGTTTATTTACAGATGCGATCGCTTGTTACCAAAAAGCAATCAAGTTAAACCCCAGCTATGCAGAAGCTTATCAAAATTTGGGTGTAGTGCAGCTAAAAGTTGGCAATCACCAAGCTAGCTTAACAGCTTTTAAAAATGCGATCGCCTTGCACCAAGAACATAACCCTGAAGAAGCGAAAAGACTTCGTCAGGGTTTGCAAGAGATGGGGTTAATGTGAGCAGGGAAGGGAGATGAGGGGGATGAGAGGG
Organism: Nostoc sp. 106C; assembly: GCF_002154725.1. Lineage (GTDB taxonomy): Bacteria > Cyanobacteriota > Cyanobacteriia > Cyanobacteriales > Nostocaceae > Aulosira. The sequence continues at coordinate 59,540 of NZ_MTAW01000145.1, forward strand.
ACAAGGAAGCAGAGGAGAAATAACTAATCTTACTCAATGCCGGCAGTTGCTACCCTGCGGGAACGCTTTCAGCGAACAAGCCGACGGCACTTCCTACAAGTCGGGGAACCCGCCCAACAGAGTGCCTTGGAAACCCGTCCAACGCACTGCCTCCCCAATGCCCCATGCCCAATGCCCAATAATACTAAATCCTAGATCTGACAAACTTTTCCAATCTATCCATTCCCTTTTCAATAGTTGCCATATCTGTGGCGTAGGAAAGACGAATGTTGTCATCAGCACCAAAGGCAATTCCAGGAATTACTGCAACTTGATGTTCTTCTATAAGAGCATCACAAAATTCTAAGGATTTTAGACCTGTTTTGCTGATGTCAGGAAAAAGGTAAAAAGCACCATCAGGTTTTGCAGTACTCAATCCTGGAATAGCGTTGAGTCTGTCTAGCATTACCTGTCGCCGTTTAGCGAACGCCTGGCGCATTTCTTCTACACAGTCTTGGGAACTTTCCAAGGCCGCGATCGCACCATATTGAGCAAAGGTGCACACATTAGATGTACTATGCCCTTGAATAGTACTTGTGGCTTTAATTATTTCCACTGGCCCTGCCAAATAGCCAATACGCCACCCTGTCATCGAGTAAGCTTTAGCAAACCCGTTGCTAATCAAGGTACGGGCGAAAATTTCCTTCCCTAAAGAACCAATGCTAATATGCTCTGCACCATCGTAGAGAATCTTCTCGTAAATTTCGTCAGAGACAACAAAGATATCTGCATCAACTACTACTTCCGCCAGTGCTTTAATTTCTGCTGGCGTATATACCATACCCGTAGGGTTAGATGGCGAATTGAGGATAAATAGCTTGGTTTTTGGCGTAATCGATTTTCGGAGTTGTTCTGGAGTAATTTTATAACCAGTTGAGGCATCTGTAGGCACAATCACCGAGACTCCACCAACCAAAGTCACCATTTCGGGGTAACTTAGCCAGTAGGGAGCCGGGATAATTACTTCATCTCCGGTATCGATCAGGGCCACGATCAAGTTGTACAGAGAATGCTTTCCACCGTTAGTGACGATGACATTTTCTGCTTTATAATCTAGACCATTATCAGCTTTGAGCTTGCGGGCGATCGCTTCCCTTAACTTTGGCTCTCCTGCGGCTGCGCCATATTTGGTTTTGCCTTCATCCAAAGCTTTTGCTGCTGCTGCCTTGATATGCGCTGGGGTATCAAAATCTGGTTCTCCAGCGCTAAAACTACAAACGTCCACACCCTCTGCTTTCATTGCCTTAGCTTTAGCTGCGATCGCTAAGGTTAAAGAGGGTGTTACCTGACTTACTCGTGCTGCCAGCTTCATTCTTAAATTTATTTGGCGAATCTCTAACTTATTTAACAATATCCCACAATCTTGATCGAGAATTGTCTTTTCAGAATTCCTTAGTCAGCCTAGTTAGCAAATGCTGGCATCTCAAAATTTCTTATAGAGTCTAGTTTGTAAATATTTGTACCAGTTAAATGTAACAGTTTTTTCTGGTTTAAATTTCCTAACGTACTTTGCTATCTACGGCTGTGGCTATGTTAGTAATATTTCAATAACAGTGAAAAAGCAAGTAAGTAAAACAAAATGCTACCGCAGTTAGTATATTCTTTACCTGAAATAGCAGCAGACTAACTAGCGATTTTCTAATTATCTAAATATTTCGGCTATTCTGGGATGGTTCTAAATAGTATCACTTTAGAAAGCAAAAGCTGGGGCACATAGCCTGATATAAATTTCTCGTTTTTCATCTGAGAAAGCTCTTCTTCCATGAAGTACTCTTGTATTATCAATCATCAAGATATCCCCTTTCTGCCACGCAATCTCTGTGGTTATTCTCTCAGCAATTTCATTTACTTCAGACATAACTTCCTCAGATATCTCTGAATCGTCTTCAAATCTAATAAGGTTTGAATATAACTGCTTGGCTGGCAATAAGCTATTGATAAAAACCCGATATTTTCTACATCTGCTGGGTATAATTGCCGGACTGATGTATTCAGTAAGTATTGATTTATCTTCGTATATTGTTAATTTAATATCATTATGTCTACATATTTCTTGTAGTTGATTTAGATTATCGATTTTGTATTTTTGCTGCCAAGCTTCTTCATTCATAGGCACAGTAAACTTGAGCTTCTTATTACTGAATAACTCTTTGGTAGAATTACTAAGCTCATTAAATAATTGCCTGCCATCACAAACTATTGTTTCACCTTTTTCTGCGGCTGGATTAGCACAGAAAAACCACAACATCAGTGGTACGTTTTTCTGATAATACATTTCTCCATGCAGCTTAATCTCAAAATTAAAATCATTTACGCTTAAAACTGTTTTATCATTCTTAATAATTCTTCTATTAAATGCTCCTCCTGAATAATCCATAAAATCAGTACTTAATAAGTTGCTAAACTCTGTAAATATTTCGGTATTCGTTTCAAATCCTCTAAAAAGCAATACTCCATATGATTTAAATAAGCTGATAATTTCTTCTTGAGCTAATTGGAAAATGCTATTACTATCAATACTAATAATTTGTTGACCTATACTGTTTGATATTGGCTGTAGCAGGAGGTTCATAGTAATTAATAAAAATTGACTAAACTTTTCATTTGTCTAGAATTAGCCCTATATAATTTAACATAAACTTATTTACTAAAAGTAGAATATTATATGGTAATTCCTACCAATAACATAAATATTATTAATATAATTTAAATTTATAGACATTCAATCTACTTTTAAAAGTCTCATTTAAATTAGGCTCTAACTCGATCAGTTAAGATGTGAGCTATAAATAAGACATCAGTGTTATTATTGGTGTCCTAAAACCGAAGCAGATTAGGACAAATAAAGTGAAGAATCAAGCATTGAAGCTAGCTACAGGATTAGCACTTATATGTACTAGCGTAGCTATCAATACTGGCATAGCTAATCAAATGGTCTTAGCAAAATCAAAAAATCCAGAAAAGTGTAATATTTATGCTTACGTGAATGTCTCAGCTTCGCAAGCTTTAAATGTGCGCAGTGGAGCAAGTAGCAACAATAAAGTTTTAGGGCAAGTACCTGTTAATGATACTGTTCAGGTTGTTGGTTTTTTGCCAAATTGGGCAAAGATTACTAATGCTAGTGGTGGTTTTAAAGGAACTGGGTGGGTATCTTTGGCAAAGTTAGGTCTATCGACAAGAGGCTATGGTACTAAAGGTGTGAAGCTTTATGCCAAAACTAATCAGAAAAGCCAGGTAATCGTACGAGTCCCACCTAATACAAATGTTAAATTATTAGGCTGTCAGGGAGGATGGGCATTGGTTGAATATAAAGCTATTAAAGGTTGGTTGGTAAGAGAAGATCAATGTGGTGCTGCTCTTACCAGTTGTTCTTGATATCTTACCAGTACACGCCAGTGATGATGGCGCTGCACTATCAAATTTTAGTTTGTTGTGGCGATCGCCATCCTGATGCAGAATTATATTTTGCATTCATTGCAACAGATGCGATCGCCTTTTTTCAAATCTGAACTAGCTTTAAAAAACCTCAAAAACGTTAGAATTTCCGTACCCTGACTTTAAACCACCGCCTGCAACCCAAATTTCCCCACCATAGACTACAGGGAAAATGCCATGCCTAGCGGTTGACATAGGTGTACCAACTCGCCAAGTATTGGTTTGTGGGTTGTAAATATCAACGCGATCATAAACATGATTGCTAGTTGCACCTCCACCATTTTGAGTTTCGCCACCCATCACATAAAACTCACCGTTGAGATAAGCAGCTTTACCTGTCCCACCTCGTGCTTGTGGCAGAGGTTTGAGAGATGAGCCAGCATCCAGGCTAGATATCCAGGTGTTCGTTGCAGGATCGTAGATTTCCACAGTATTGAAGCCATTGGCTACAACATTCGCGCCATCACGACCACCAAATACATATAGCTTACTGCCATCCGTACCTGATGCTGAGTGGTTAAGGCCCTGTTTCATAGGTGCTAACACCGTCCAAGTATTAGTTGACGGGTTGTATTTAGCTACTTGATTAGTCGTAGAAGAACCAATAATTCCACCAGCTACATATATTTCCCCATTAATTACAGCAGATGAACTAGAGCCTGCTGCAAAAGGCATATTAGCACCTAAACTCCACTTGTTAGTGGCTGGATCGTAGATTTGTACCTTGCCATCGGCACCACCACCTAACCCTCCTAGTAGATAGAGTTTTCCATTTAAAACTTCGGCTGCTTGGTGATTGCCTACGAATGGTCTAATAGCTACAGTACTCCAGGTTCCAGTCGCCACATTGTAAGCAAGGGTGGCATTATTAGCTTCACCTACAACATAAACTATGCCGTTAATTACTCCCGAACTCACTTCACCTAAGGATATGGGCATTTTTGCAGCCGAATCCCAAACACCTGGAGTTGTTGAAGGATTCCCGGAAGTAATGTTGACTGTAAATGTTCCTAAAGTGCCGCTTTGGAGATAGTTATTGCTGGTGTCGCTAACTTGATTAGCCTGTACTGACACAGTATAAGTTCCGTTATCAGCCGCGTCCCAGCTACCACCAGGAGCAGCAATTTGGTAGGTTGCTGTTCGCGGTGTACCGTTAGTGTTAGTATTTACACCCACCAATGTTACAGAAGGCTTAACTCCATTGGGTCCAGTCACTACGATATCTTGAGAATTCAGAGTAGATACATTTACTCCGACATTATCGGCATAGGACACCGTCAAGTTTTGACTTGTACCACCACTGGTAGTGATGTTTGTCGCAGATAAACTTGCCGTTGGTGGTGTCGAGTCTGTTTGGTTAGGAGAGAGAAATTCAATGTAATCAAACCTTGCGTACTCTCCCTGGTTCTGTGTACCTGCGATCTGAATTACATCTTTAGCATTGATTGCTAGCCCAGTCGCAACAGTTCGACGCACAAAAGTCTGGGTGGTGGCTGCATTACTGCCCAGATTCTGGTCAAGATTCCATGCATCTACCTGCTTACCGCCAATATTTACGGCAAAATTACCAACTCCGTCGTTCTCGTCATAGTAACCAACTACGACATTATAAGTACCAGCAGCACCATTAAACGTAGTCGTGGCTGTGCCTGTTGCAGCAACCGCACCAGAAAGACTAACGACCTTTCCACCAGAAGCAGTAGTATTTGACTCAACGCCGTAGTTAGTTAGCGTCATAGTTTCCGCTTCTAAACGAATCGGTGTTGCTTGTGGTGTTGGCTGTGAGCTAGGAATAACCTCAATATCGGAAACTTTTGCATTGTCTACACTAGCCAAAAAGTCTAGATTGAGTATCCCATCTGTAACCTGAACGTCTACTGATTTTCTCAGTGCCGTATTTACCCCAGCTTGAGCAACGATATCTAGGTTTTTGATGACAGATGCACCCTCAATATTGACATCAAAAACTCGTTGCCCTGGACTAGACCAAAAAATCTCTGCAAAGTCTAGATTTACTTTGTAAGTACCACTGGATATGGGGATATTGTACGAAAATTGTTTTCCCCAACGTTCTGTTTGATATAGTAGTGGGTCGCTGCTACCACTAATAGGTTTGTTTGTCGCATAAGTATTGCTAGTACTGTAATTAGCATCCTTTGCCCAGACATTGCCTGAGAGATCCGTATAAGTATCTCCACCAGCATTAATCCTTATTGGCATATTTTCCACAGGCATTTCTCCTTGAGATAAGTTGTTTTGACAGAAGAAGCGGTTCAATTACTCTTTAGTCATCAACACTGAGATGTGAAGAATTAAGCTTTTGATTTCCACCTGCCTTACAGAACCTTACTGTTCTATATACTGAAGTATCATGTAATATTAAAATCCTATTAGGTAATGATTTTGAAGATATAAAGAGACTATGTTTTTTTGGTAAAGCTTAAGTACAACTTTTAATAAATTCTTAGCCGCTTAACCGAATGCAAGGTAAGAGGCATAAACTTATTTTTTATTTAAAGAAGAATATCGCAGTGCCATACTTATATACTTTGGCAACAAATAAATTTAAATAACTAACTTAAAATGCAATGCTTGCTAAAACTCTATTTACAATTTCTGATAGGGTCTGAAGTTGAGCGTAGAGATAGTATTGTTTTCTCTAGATGTGGCAAAAAAAGGATAGATAGTACTGTGGATTTATTAATGCCTTTCTAAAAGAAATAGAAGAAATTTAATATTAAAAATCTCCTACTAGCAAGAACGAAATTTCTAATAAATACCCAGCTTTAAAGGATTGTTATTTATAAATAATCGCAATAAATTTATATACAAATTTTACTCTTTAGAGAGATGTATTGTTTACAGGATAATATTTTGATACATATTATTTGGGTTTTGAGTTTTAATTACAAACCCTATCACTCGATGTTACAAATTATTTATGACTTACGATAACCGCGCGGTGGTACGCAAGGTTCTAGTTATCACCCTACTGTTAAACCTGTTTGTGATGGCATTGAAAGCAGTAGTGGGTTACTCAACAGGTTCTCTCAGCTTGCTAGCTGATGCTTTACATAGTGTTACAGATAGTGCCAACAATGTTTTAGGATTGATTACTAGTAGGTTTTCATCCCCACAACCCGATCGCGAACATCCATATGGACACCAAAAATTTGAAGCTGTGGGAGCTTTAGGAATTTCTGCATTTTTAGGAATAGCTTGTTTTGAAATTCTTCAAGGAGCAATCGAAAGAATTCTTAAAGGTGGTCAATCTGTCACAATATCAGCGCCAGAACTGTGGTTATTACTAATTGTGCTGGGTGTAAATATTTTTGTAACTTTTTACGAACGTAGTGTCGGGAAGCGGGTTGGTAGTCCAATTTTGATTGCTGATGCTACTCATACTATGAGTGATGTCTGGGTAACTATTACTGTAATAGCTGGACTAATTGGCGTTTGGCTAGGTTATCAATGGCTGGATGTAGTTTTAGCTTTTCCAGTTGCTTTATTGGTATTTTGGAGTGGTTGGTCAGTTTTAAAAGAAAATTTGCCTTCGCTAGTTGATGAAATGGCGATCGCACCAGAAGCCATTCATGCGATCGCGCTTTCTGTTCCTGGGGTAATTAACTGTCATGACATTGCTTCTCGTGGAGTTTTGGGCCGTCAAGTCTTTATTGAAATGCATTTAATCGTAAATGCAGCAGATGTAGAAACTGCCCATCGCATCACTGAAGAAGTAGAAAGCCAACTAGAAGAAAGTTTCAGGCCTGTAAGGATTCTCATTCATGTAGAACCACCAGCCTACCAGTCTGAAAAAATTACCTTTGAATCTGGTTCAAAATAGCGTCACTCAAATCAGATAGCTATAATCTTTTTTTAATAAAGAGAATATCTTCAAATCATGAAATCTTCCTTTCCAAAAGCCATATTCTCTCAACACTCCTTCCTCGACAAATTGTAATTTTTTTAATAATTGCATAGAAGCAGTATTATCTAGCATTACCAATGCTTCAATTCGATTTAAATCCAATTGATCAAAACCCCATTGGATAATAGCGCTTAGAGCCTCTGTCATGAAACCTTTTCTCCAATGCTCTCTAGCAAGTTCATATCCAATTTCTGCCTGAAAGCGATTTCTAATGCTATAGCCACAGGAACCAACGATCGCATTGTCCTCTTTCCTCGCTATTCCCCACCGAATAGCCTCTTGGTTGTGAAAGCGTTCTGCACGGCGCTGAATAAGAAACTGGGCTTGCTTTACACTGATGGCGGTTTCTACGTCATGATACTTAGTTACTTCATCATCTGCAAAAATCTGAAAAACTTCTGGCGCGTCATTTATTGTTGTTTCCCGCAAAATTAAATTCTCAGTTATCAGTTGCGGAAAATTTTGGAAAGCAGCATTGATGCACATTAGACTTCTGGCATAAGTTAATTTTTAGGATATCTAACCCCAGATAAACACAGCGAAAAATCTCTTACGAGGCTTGCTCCGCTCAAAATTTTTCAAGATAGATAAACGCCGATATTTATCTGTGTCCATCAGTGTTTATCTGTGGTTTTTTATTCTTATTCCTATTTTTGTAAAAAGTTTATTGCTGAGTTTAGCTAAAATTCATCATAAAAGAGAGTTATGAGCTTTTAGTGCTTGCGACTTCAAACTCATAACTCGTAATTTCTCATTGAGACCTCTTGCATAAGTCGATTGTTTGGATATTGAACCATAGATAAACATCGGTGTGCATCTGTGGTTTTTTTATTCTTCTTGGGATTTTGCAAGCAGTCTATTCAGAACTTAATTATTCCCATTCGATGGTTCCAGGCGGCTTTGAGGTGATATCATAAACCACCCGATTCACACCTTTCACCTCATTCACAATCCGGTTAGAAATTACTTCCAACACATCGTAAGGTACACGCGCCCAGTCAGCAGTCATGCCATCTTCGCTGGTGACAATCCGCAAAACAATGGGGTAAGCGTAGGTACGTTGATCGCCCATCACACCAACACTGCGAATTGGTAGCAACACAGCGAATGCTTGCCAAACATCGTGGTACAAACCACGTTGGTTAATTTCTTGGCGAACAATCAAATCGGCATCGCGTAGGATGTTTAATCTGTCAGCAGTGACTTCACCTAAAATCCGAATTGCCAAACCAGGTCCGGGGAAAGGTTGGCGTTGAACGATTTCTTCTGGTAACCCAATAGAACGTCCCACTTTGCGGACTTCATCTTTAAAAAGTTTCCGCAATGGTTCTACTAATTTAAATCGCAAATCTTTTGGCAATCCGCCGACATTATGATGACTCTTGATTTTTACCGCTACTCGTTCACCAGTTTGGGGATCGACATTGGTATCAGCAGATTCAATTACATCTGGATATAGCGTACCTTGGGCTAAATAATCAAAGTGACCGAGGCGTTTAGATGTTTCTTCAAATACACTAATGAATTCGTGACCAATGCGACGACGCTTTTCTTCAGGATCTGTTACACCAGCAATTTTAGCTAGGAAGCGATCGCGGGCATTTACATACTCTACCGGAATATGAAACTGCTCTTGGAATAGCTTTACCAATCGCTCTGGCTCATATTTACGCATAAAGCCTTGATCGATAAACACACAAGTTAGCTGATCGCCGATGGCTTTATGTAATAAGAAAGCAAGAGTAGAAGAATCTACTCCGCCAGAAAGCGCTAACAACACTCGCTTATCACCGACTCTGGCGCGAATTTCCCGAACTGATTCTTCGACAAAAGCTGCTGTTGTCCAAGTGGGTTCGCAGTCGCAGATATGGTAAACAAAGTTGCGGATTAATGCCAAGCCGCCAAGGGAATGTACTACTTCTGGATGGAACTGTACACCATAAAGTTTTTTCTCGTGATCGGCGATCGCCGCACAAGGTGTATTTTCTGTGTGTGCTAGTAATTCAAACCCAGGTGGCATTTTAGTGACGGAGTCTCCATGACTCATCCACATCGTCGTACCATCTTCGACGTTCGTTAGCAAGTCTGTGGGATCATCTATATATAATGATGCTTTACCATACTCACCGCGATCGGCCTTTGCTACTTCCCCACCAAGCTGGTTCACCATCAGTTGCATACCATAGCACACACCCAAAATGGGAACTCCCAAATTCCAAATTTCTGGGTCACAATGGGGAGCGCTATCCCCATAAACTGAACTTGGACCACCAGAGAGGATAATTCCTTTAGGATTAAGTTGCCGTAAATGTTCAGCTGTCGTACGATAGGACAGGACTTCTGAGTATACTTGTGTCTCGCGGATGCGACGGGCAATTAGTTCGGAATACTGAGAACCAAAGTCCAAGATCACAATTATTTGGCGATTGAGCTGTCCCCAATTTTCATTTGCTTGGGGTGCTTGTTCAGTTAGTAGAGTCACCGCTGTATTCATGATGGTGAGATTGTGTCTGTTAGGATAAATCGTCGCTCTGTGGTCTAAGTGTTACCATTATCTCTGCCTAAGTTAGGTTCATAATGGTAAATAAATTTCCTACTAACGCGCTTGTTTAACGCGTCTGTTTAGCCTATGAATTTGGCATGGTATTAAAAAGACAAAATTACCCTAGTTGCGCTACTGAAAAAGTTATTTATTTGGATTATTTATGATTATTCATATTAAGTTAACATAATTTTCCGGACAACATACAAGCAGTTTTGCTCTTCATGATAATTTTGCGATCGCGGTCAAAAAGAATTGAGCCACAAACTATAGCAGACGTGCCATTTTTGCTATGGCTTTGAATGTATTTTTGGGAACGGTCATCAATAGCTTTGGCGATCGCACTATAAACTTTATTTACCCAATCACTGCCTGTTCTAGCATCTAGCGATCGTAAGTATGTGAGTGCAGCTTCAGCAGTGGGGCTGTCAAAAATTGCTTGTATATCTGACTGCTTTAATCCAGCTAAACTACAGTAAGTGGTAAGAATCTCCCGACGTCCATCAGCAAGGTGATGATGGGTATGAAAAATTCCCCCTGCCAATTTCATGAGTTTTCCATGATACCCAAATAATAAGATTTCTTTAACACCCAGAACATCAGCTTCGACTAACATTGGCCCTAGCCAGTTAGCAGTTTTTACCAACTGTTCGGGATTAATACCGATTTTTCGCGCTAAATCTAAGCCATTCTCACCAATACAAAATACCAAGCTGTCAAATTGACTGGCTTTGCGTTGTAAATCAGCGCGGAAAGCTGTCAGTTGCTCTGGTGTACTTAACGGTTGAGAAATTCCTGTGGTTCCCAACAGAGAAAGCCCTTCAACCACACCAAAAGCGGCATTAGAAGTACGAACAGCAAGCGATCGCCCGGAAGGTAAAATAATTGTGACAGTAATTCTTTCTTTTGGTGCTAGCGATCGCTGCAAGTTCTCTTGCAATAGCCTTTGAGCATAAGCGTAAATAGCCGCTTTGCCTTCACCATTCTCCTGCTTACCGATCCCTTCTCCCCCTTGAATAATTACCGCTTCTCCCTCTCCCTCCTGCCATTCCACCAATGCCCAAATCGGTGTATTTTTAGTTAAATCGAGATTATCACCAGGATCGCTGCGGGTAATTGCTAAAGCCATGTTCTCAGATAATCCTGCGACCTGTTCAATTGGGATTTCAGCGATTTGGGCTGGTTCGAGCAAATCTACCGAGACTACTGTTAAAGGTTGACGATGACGCAACCAATGTAAAGCTGCAATGGCAGAAGCACAGGCAAAAACGGGAAGAGTGTAGCCAGAACGGGACATTGGGAATAGCTAAAAGTTAAAAGAATAATTAAACTCCTACTTCTGATAATAGAGCTTGCATGTCTTCCCACAATAGTTCTTGTTGGATATAACGAGGTGCTTCCGGATTGTAAGGAGTAGCTACTCGGTCAATGCTGAGAATTTTAGCCTCATCTGGCAGCACAGGTATATCTGGATCAAATGCGGTTGGGCGCATAAGCGAACTAGAAAAGCCCTTGAATATGGCAATTGTGTCTTCTTCACTACCAACTTCCACCTTGACTAATAAAACTTCTTGGGGTCGTTTGGTAGTGTATTGTTCCAGTTGCTTACCAATAGAATTCATTTTTGGAAGTTTGAATCTTCTAGACGACCGTAGGAGACTTTCAATTTAAGCACAGCGAGGATTACTGTTGTGTAGCTGAACGTCCCTGCTTACCTAGCTTAATTAAGACAAAGTAGCTTAAATAAAGTACGTAAATCACTAAGCTCATAATGCCAAGAAAGCCTAGAAATGCAGGTTTGCTATTGGCATGAAAATATTCTTTAAATAGCAACGGAGCTTCTAACCAGACTCGACAATAGGAAGACTTGAGTGCAGTGGGAGAAAAAGCACAACCCAAAAAAGGTATAAAGGCTATGGTGCCTAAAATCCCATAAATCGTCATAGCCCAACGCCAAGAGGTAAAAATTAGTTTTAGCGGTCCGGTAGCTTGATACTCAATTTCATCATTTAGATCCACCCAGAACCACAAGGAAACGGGGATCAAGATCCGACCAATCAATCCAGAGAGAAAACTTACCCCAAACCCACCAATCATCAAGTAAATGGTAATGACCAGCAAACTGGATACTCGCCAGTAAATAGTTAATAAGCGTTGTATTCCTTCTGCTCTTTGCACAAACGCCCAAATCAGCAGAATTAGGGGAATAATCACCATAAATATCAGTGCTAGTCTATAGTCAAGCCATACAAACGGGCGAAACCAAACATCATTTTCCATAGTTTTACCAAACTATAAATTCAGCAATCTAACTAAGAACAACTATCCTTAATTGAGATAATTAACAGTTATTAGCCAGCTAATAGCTGTTATATGATAGCTAACAGTTTAATTAAAACAAAGAATTTAGGTAATAGCTAAGGCTAGATCTTTTTATACCTATTTACGGAAATTTCGACTACACTTAAAACACTTTGTTAGACTAAAAAATATCTGTGCCCTGACTACAGCATTTATTGCTACATAATAGGGTACTTAGATGTGTAATTTGCAAAAAAAACAAGCAACTCAAAGCTTATTTACTTAATATCTTGCACTAACAGACAACAAACTGAGGGTGAGTTTTGCAACTTACCCTAATGCTAGATGTCATCTAAACTCCCAAGAATCTCTAATAAGCCTCAAAGATTTCCTCTAAACTTCCTCAACCTCAGATAAATAAATGAGTTTCCTCAATCTTAAAAGAAGCTGAGTAAATAGAGATCGGAGTTGTTAAAGCTGCAAGATATCAGTAAATATGTCCTGGTTGCTTGCCCGTCCGTCAGACAAAAATAAAATTAGTCAATTTAATTTTTAGTCTTCGTAAACTCGACACTCAACTGCTTCTGGATTGTCATCACAGTATTTTTCTAAGGAATTTTTTGGCTTACTTTGGCGCTGATGGGAAGCTTCAGCTTGCAATTCTTCAACTGCATCCCAAGCCGCAGCACATTCAGCAGAGTTGCTACCTGAAACGTCACAGACAGCACGAGCTTGTTCAACTTCGTCTTGGATTTTTTCTTGGATGTCGCTCATAGATTTAGTCTCGTTGTGTGGTGTTAATACCAGTATAGAAAAATCTCAAAAATGACGGTTTTTTGTTCTATCGTTCACCATTCTAACCACTTAGCTGTTAAGTTAGTGTTTTAGTCTGATGATCCATAACTAATACAATAAACGATGGCATATATACTACATTTATATTTATCTTTTAAGATTTTGTAGGGCCAGTAGTACGAAAGTATAATCATACAATATATTTAATAAATCTAGTAGGGAATAACAACCCTAGCTTCCTGGAATGGATAGGCCACTGAAGTCAGAGAAATAAAGTTAGCATCAACTCTTATCGGATGCAATTCTACCCAGGAGCAAAAGTCAAAAGAACAGCCCAAAGAGAGAAAGAAGCCTAAAACTCATGGCAGATCAAATGCAGTGGGCAAATGCCCTGTCAACCCGTCCTTCTTTAGAAGCAGCTATTACAGATGTAGTAGAACGGGCTGTCTCATCGTTAAACGCACCGGCAGATCTGGGGCTGGTATTCATTTCGTCTGCTTTTGCTAGCGAGTATTCGCGGCTGTTACCTTTGCTGGCTGAGAAACTTTCAGTACCTGTGTTAATTGGCTGTAGTGGTGGTGGTGTGATTGGCACCACCGCCGAGGGACAAACCCAAGAACTAGAAGCAGAAGCATCTCTAAGTTTGACTTTGGCACATTTGCCTGGGGTGGATCTTCAAGTCTTTCATGTGATTGCTGAAGAATTGCCTGACTTGGATAGCTCACCAGATGCTTGGATTGATTTGATTGGTGTACCACCATCGCCAACCCCGCAGTTCATTTTGCTGTGTGGTTCATTTTCTTCTGGAATTAACGATCTATTACAGGGGTTAGATTTTGCTTATCCTGGCTCGGTAACGGTGGGAGGACAGGCTAGTGCTGGAGCTATGAGTGGTCGCATGGCTCTATTTTGTAACGATCGCCTGTATCGAGAAGGGACAGTAGGATTGGCTTTAACTGGCAACATTGTACTAGAAACAATCGTGGCTCAAGGATGCCGACCGATTGGTCAACCATTACAAGTAACGAAAGCCGAACGCAACATTATTTTGGAACTAGATGAGCAAGTCCCGTTAATGGTATTGCGCGAAGTGATTGCCAATCTCACCGAAAAAGAGCGGATACTAGCACAACATTCTCTGTTTGTTGGGGTAGCAATGGATGGGTTTAAGCCTTCTTTGCAGCAAGGAGACTTCTTAATTCGGGGTATCCTTGGGGTAGATCCCTCCGCAGGAGCGATCGCTATTGGCGATCGCGTTCGTCCCGGACAACGTCTCCAATTCCACCTCCGCGATGCCGAAGCCTCCGCAGAGGATCTAGAATTTCTCCTACAGCAGTATCAAACCCAACGAGCTAGTGAAGGCGCTGCCGCAGCTGCTTTAATGTTTACCTGTGTGGGACGTGGGGAAGGACTATACGGCAAACCCAATTTTGATTCTGAGCTATTTAGGCGCTATATCAAAGATATTCCTGTAGGTGGTTTTTTCTGTAACGGCGAAATTGGTCCTGTTGCTGGTAGTACTTTTTTACACGGTTACACCTCAGTATTTGGGATTTGCCGGGCATTAGATCTTGAGGATGAGAAGATAGGGTAATAGTCATTAGTTATGAGTCAAGGGTCAAGAGTCAAGAATTATTAGTTATTTCTCCCTTGTCCCCCCTGCTCCTATCATCACCCCTTCTTCAGCAGAATACTGCTGTTGTTATCAATTAGAGTTGGAGTGCCACCAGTGGCGATCGCACTATATTTTTGAATGTAGCGGCGCACTTTGCGAGGAAACTCAGGAAAGTCTAATAAAGCATCTCCATCGGCAATAGTTGCCCAGAAATCGCGCAAACTAGGTGCTAGTTCTTCTGCCTGGTCAGTTGGTAAGTTTAAGGGGGGTAGAGTGAGCAACTTCATCAAGAAGGGAAAAGAGCGATCGCCCATCCATTGTCTGGATAACTGTTGCAAATTGGGAAAATCGGGTACTGACTCTACACGATGAGATAAAATTTGCAACCATTGCCTGCCGTAGTTATCGCGATGATACTCTAAAACTCGATAAGGGTGAGGATAACTGACTAAAGAACCAGTCGTAATATCGTATACCCCTTCCGCACAAGCAACATCCTGAACGTGCAAATGCCCCGTAAACACTAAATTAACTCCGTAGCGCTGGAGCAACTGCACTAGTTCCCCTGAATTTTCCAACATATAGCGATTCGCCATTGGATGACACGATTGATTGGGCAGATGTTCAACAACATTGTGATGCACCATGACCAACACCAATTCATTTTTGGCTGCTGCTAGCACCTCTTCTAACCACCTTAACTGTTCGCTATCCAAACGCCCTATCTGCTGACCTTGGTCATTAAAAGAGTTGGAATTTAGTCCAATCAGCCGGACTCCAGGCATTAACTGACTACTATAGTAAAGTTGCTGTGGATTTTCATAACCAAACTTGCGGTAATAGTAAGGAAAATCGACAAAGGCAATAGATTGCTGATCTGCCATCAACACAGGAACATCATGATTGCCAGGGACAACATAGACGGGAAAAGGTAACTTTGCTAAACGTTGTTGCAACCAAGTGTGGTTATCTGGTTCACCGTGCTGGGTTAAGTCTCCTGGAATTAAAAGGAAATCTAAATCGAGTTGTGCTAAATGTTCTAATACACTTTCAAAAGCTGGGATGCTTACCTCAACCAAATGAAAACGGCTGGGGTGATTCCAGATGGTGTGAGGAAGTGCGATGTGTAAATCACTAACTATGGCAAAACGAAAATTTAGAGCCATTGATTTCAGGATACTTTTAAAAGTAGGGTTAAAACAAGTCTTTTCCAAAGAGTATAACCCTTGCTTTGTAACCCTGCGTAGGATTGCTTGTGCTTAACATTCGTACATATTAAAGGTCGAGGTTCGCAATATTATATCTATCTTAAAAATTTAGCAGCTATCCTGTTCGACATACCCTGTTTGCCTAAAGCGGTTTTATATAGTATGCAGAATCAGAAAAGACTGCATAGATATTTTTGATAAAAATCGGCATAATCGCAAATTATAGATTGGGATATATGTTGATATATAGACTTAATAATTGAGCAAAAATTTGGTGCAAAATAATTAGTTGAGCCTTTGAATTTCCCATGAATTCATTCTGAGTTTAGGTTTCTCAATCTAGAATCAACTTTTTATTTTCCTTTGAATTATCATTTAAGTTAATATATTATTTACCCTCATCTCTCAACAAGGTGGGTGCAACCTAGTTATTTCTTGTTATTTGATATTTTTACGTCAAGGAGAGTCTATTTTGGCTGCTGTGCGAGTACGTCAACATGTTAATCCGCTTGCCCAAAAGTATCAAACACCAGTTAATTCCCTGGATTGGGATAAATTGTATACCCAGCCTCACCAACCACTACATCTAGATATTGGTTGTGCTAAAGGACGGTTTTTGTTAAATATGGCTCAGATAGAACCCAACTGGAATTTTCTCGGTTTGGAAATTCGAGAACCCCTTGTGGTAGAAGCAAATCATTTGTGTGCGGATTTAGGTTTAACAAACCTCCACTATTTATTTTGTAATGTAAATATATCGCTAAAAACACTTTTATCTTCTCTGCCCACAGGTACTTTACAGCGCGTCACCATTCAATTTCCCGATCCTTGGTTTAAAACTCGCCATGCTAAACGGCGAATAGTGCAACCAGAATTAGTGTCAGACTTAGCAAATTATCTTGCTGTTGGTGGTGTTGTATTTTTGCAATCAGATATAGAATTTTTAGCTTTAGAAATGCGCGATATCTTTGCCCAAAATCCAGCTTTTCAGAAACTTAGTGCAGAAGAGTGGCTGGCAGAAAACCCGCTACCTGTCTCTACAGAAAGGGAAATAGCTACTCAGAATAAGGGTGAACCAATTTATCGCGCTTTATTTATCAAAAGAAAAGTACCACCTGAAAACTTGTGACAACGCGATCGCATATTCTCAAACTTCTCTTGAGCGAGCAATTTCGGCAAGTAATCGTTCTTATGCCACTCAGGGGAAGAAACAATAATTGTAGATTTGGTTGAACTTAGACTTCCTTAAATGCTTCGTCTTTGGTTGTTACCACAGGCTAGCAGCTTCTCGCAGGGTGCTAAAACTCAACAATCATAAGGTTTTTGGTGTTGGGCTTCGTTTTTGATACTAGTTTGAGAATACTTGGTGTCTACCTGCGGGAAGCCACCTTGTGGGATTCTACATGCCTTTGCGTTAAAAAATCTTGAACCACCCTTCGGGCAACATTCTATGACTCGCTGACATCAGCCGCCTACAGTATTGGTTCACTAAAATACACAAAAAAGTAGAGATTTCATTCGTCCTGGTGTACGCAATTCATTACTGCGACGCAATAATTATGTTTATAAAAAACTTCTCACATTAAAATAGTATTACCGAAATTTATAAGAAAAAACTGATACAGACTTTTCGCAAAGTTCATTCAGATTTTTTTTCAAATAGCCTCAGAATAAACATTCCATCATTGCTAAACCTTAAATTAGGGTATCCAGAATGTAAAAAAATAGTCAGCAAGCAAATAAAGATTATCAATTCATTTTGTACGAAAATCTTAGAAGTAACTCTCATTACATTTTTAGGGCTGCTGAATATGAACTATATAATGAAGCCTTCACTTTCAGTGAAACCCTAAAAATGAACTTTAACTCGCAGAATGTTAGCTCAAACCGTAAGCCTAAAACTTTCAATAATCCAGAGCGTTTTATCGAGGGTTGGTATTGGGCAATCCCATCTGATAATCTGCGGTTAGGTGAAGTCAAGCCTATCACTTTATTAGGCAGGGATCTAGTAATTTATCGAGGTAAAGATAGAAAAGCTGTTACTATTGATGCCTACTGTCCACATATGGGCGCTCATCTTGGTGAAGGTAAAGTTGAGGGTAATGAACTGCGCTGTTTTTTCCATCAATGGAAATTTGATCGTGAAGGATTTTGTGTTGATATTCCCTGTTTAGATGAGCCACTGCCTGTAAAGTTAAAAGCTTGGCCCACCGCAGAGAAATACGGGATAATTTGGGTTTGGACTGGGGAAATTCCACTACAACCTCTGCCCTTTGTCCCAGAGTTAGAGCAAAAAGAGTGTAATGTCGCTCTTGTTTCTCATTTTGTAACTAACTGCCATCCCAATGTAGTAATTATTAATGCTATCGATACCCAACATTTCAATACAGTTCACAGATTGCCATTAGAAATTAGCTTTGAAAAACAAGAACTGAATCAAAATGCTATTACCTTTAACAACACTACCAGAGGTAGAGAAAGTTCTTTTTTAATCAAGCTCATACGTCGTTTCTACAAAAATGCTGTTACTTATAGTGTTTGTTATTGGTATGGCAGCACTAGCATGGTAACATTTGGCCCCGATTTTCTCCATTTGCACATTATGTTTACCCTCCGCCTCATAGCAGAAGGAAAGACAGAAGGGCATACCCTATTAATGATGAAAAAGCGTCAGGGAATTCTTGGTTGGTTATGCAATCGAATTGTGCTATGGCTAGCTAATATTTTAGGTCAAAGTTTTTTCAAAGGTGATGCGAAGCTTTTCGAGAAAATGCAGTTTAATTTGAAAACTCCTATCAAAGCAGATCAGCCAATCATGCAGTTTATCAACCATCTTGAAAGACAAACAGCTCTATGTTGGGGAACTTGGCAACAAACGCGCTCGCTTTATGATGGAGAAAGCAGGGAGAATCGAGATAAATGGCGAGATGCACTGAATGACTAAGAGCAACTCTTAACAATCTTGCTATAGTAATCCGTGTAGGAGTTGTGAAATTACTCGTTGAGCTAGGGAACAGGAATAGGGAAAAGGAAAGAAGGATCTACAAATGTAGTTTGTTTTTTCACAAATGAAATAGGACTGCTATATCCCCTAGTACTATTTTTCAGCTACAGCAGATAAAAGCTGAAATTTAAATAAATTTATGGTGAAATTTTTGTATTTTGTTTTTAATTATTTTTTAGGCTACCATTGACATAAAAAGAAGTGGCTTTGCCACTTCGTAATTCCCAGGTAGAACCTAGAAACGAGTATAACCATTCTAAAAACTGGAAATCGTATAAATCGACACTGATTAGCTGTATCTAAATATTTCAGTGCTCATCATTGCAATCCCGACTCAAGCCGATCCAGCTCATCACCAAGATGAGCCAGTTTTGTCTCTTCATTAAGTAGCTGCTGTTCTAATTGAAACTTAATTGCTGTTCCAGCCTCAATTGCTAAAGCTTGCCGCATCTGCTTTACTTTCTCAGTACGGATATTCCATTCTGCTTGTAGTGTATGTAATTTCTGCTGCGATCGCCTGCGTTGTCCAGCCGTTAAACCCAAAGGAATTGGGATAGTTGGTCTAGTTGCAACTTCACTAGGTAAAAATTTACTCCCACCAGCGTAGTAACAAAGCGGGAAATTATCACCCAAATCCAGTACTTTATTCACAAACGGATGCTGTGGCCCCGAAGCTCTTTTCGGTACTTGGTCAAATAAGTACACTAAAATATCCAGAATCCGAGCATAGCCATCCTTATTAAATGCGGCTTTTCCTTGCAAGGCTTCTAACAAGCAATCGGTAAAAGCACTATAAGGTTGACCCGTGTAAGAATATTCATCTTCTCGTGAGGAAGCAACCACAACTCTACCGCTTCCTGTTCCCAGCACATCCAACAATTCTGGCGGTAAAGGTGATTTGACAAACACTTCCCCTGGTTCCTTCAAAGCCGGAACGCCACCAGCATGACAGCAATCTAATAAAACTACCAGCTTACGAGCTGTAATTGCTTCAATTTTTTGAGTAAATTCTAAACCTGATATAGCAGTATTTGCACGTTGGCTGGGGTCGTAACCATACGGTACAAGGAAGTATTCATTGGTGCGCTTGATGCGTCCACCATGACCAGAGTAATAAATTATGACAGTTGCATCGGGATTTTGATGTACTTGAGTGATGATTTGGTCAAAAGCTGCGAGGATATTTTGCCGAGTTGCTGCGGTTTCGGTTAGCAGCGTCACCTGTGCGGGTGGATAAGCGGCGCGATTCGGGTCAATCAGTACATCTCTTAAGGCTGTTGCATCTTTGACTGTGACAGCTAAATCTGCGCCTACGCCAATAAGTAATGCATAACCGTTGGAGAAAGTTGCGTTTGTCATACCCTGTTTGATGATGTTAAATGCGTAGCTGCTTTTTAGGCTGTCGTTAAATATCGCCTTTCATACTCTATAACAAGCTGTCATTACTACATAGCAAAGCGATCGCCTGTTTTACTCGATAAACTTGTGAGGCGGTGCGATCGCATTTTGCTAATGTGGTTATTTACAGGGATCAAGTAGAGTTATCAGGTAATTGATCAATATCTATATCTGCCGATACCGTTTTTCTTGTCGTTTGCTGGGAATTATTTGTCTAATAAATCGATTTTCACTGCTAAGGTCTGAAAGTACTCGTTTAAATTTCTGCCACTCTAAATATTGAGTATGCTGCCTTGGAAGTAAATCCACATGATGGTATTGAGCGAATCGCCACTAGATAATTTAAACCCAGCCCATCTCATACTGGTATGAAGTTTGTATCACTCTCACCATATTTAGAATTTAGATGAATTTAAGGTGCTGAGTTGCAGGCATAAGACCTTATATCATAAGGTATAGGTTGTAAAGGGACAAGACCTACTTTACTAAGTAAACACTGGCCCTGACGAGTAGTTAGTATCTCAGCAAATGTAGACCCGGCTTGGCGACTTTTGTCGTTAGGGTACACCACAAATATAGGGTATCTCAAAGGATAGCTTTGAAAAGTATTAACATCAAAAAAATAATTATCGTGTTGACACAGGTCATCTGCGGTATTGATTGGGCGACGTTCGCGCCGTTGAAATAACGGTTGACTAGCTGGTTTGTTACCATCAACGATCGCTAGGGGATAGCCCGTACACTGCGCCCAAGTTTTAGCAATAATCCCAAAACCAATGATGCCAGTATTTCGTCCTTCGAGAATTTCTCTGCGTATCTGATTTTGGGTTTTTGTTGTATCCAATTTCTCTACATTGGCTGCAAATAAAGCTTTATCTTGAGGATTATTTTTTAATACTATTTCTTGAAATTTTTGTATAGCTTCCGGTTCCGTAGGGGCAAAGGGTTTAATCTCTAAATTAGGAAGATTAGAATTAATTTGCTGCCAATTAGTAATTTTACCTGTATAAATTTGGCGCAATTGCTCAAGGGTAATTTGTCCTTGCAGAGCATTCGCTAGATTTGAATCTTTCTTATTAAATGCTACATATACAAGTAACCCATCATTAATAACTGGTTTTTGCTCTAATTTATCTGTTATTTTATCTACTAAACTAGTAATTGCAAAGTCTTTCTTACCAATTGCTACTTCTTCTAGCGGTTGATTAAGATTATCTACATTTATGGAAACAACTGGCTCGTAGTTGAATTCTGCTTTTACTTCTGGCTTGGGATTGATTAAGTAATTTTCTATGTTATTATTTTCAACTTGTTGTTTTAAAATGAAACTCCAGGTTCCATCTCTTTCACCTGTATAGATAAATTTACCTGAAGGCACGTTATTGACTTCAGAGAATTTGCCTACAAGTGCAGACCAAGTTATATATGTGCTATTATTTTCTAGCCTATAACTTTGCCAAATATAATTCCAAATTCCGCTTCCTATTATCAGTAAAGAAATTATTCCTCGGAATAAAACTGAGGTAGGAAGAAATGAACTATCAGGCTTATATAAAAGCTTTGTCTGTATCTGTTCGGGTATAGGTAAACTAATGCCTGCTGCTTGTATTTCATCTCCTGCCTCCAGAACTTCACCTAACTGAGATTTTGCTGCTTCCAAGTTACCAAGGGCAAATTTTCTTATTCCACGCGCATAAATCAGTAGAGGTTGGAATTTGGTCAGTGGCTCGGCAAATGTTTCTGTCAATGATGACATTCGTAATAATTCCGCTTTATTCTTATGATCCAATTTTGAAAATGCTAAAGCTAGTTCATGAGCAACCTGAGTAGGTCGCGTATATGCTAGAGCTACCCACCTTTGAGTCTGCGCAAAATCCTGAATATCAGGATCATCACTTTGAATCTTCTGCCTTACATACTCAAGCAAAAAATTTGATAGTTCATTTATCCTTTGTTGACCGAAGTTTTTATCCTCTTGCAAACGACTTAACAGCAAATTGCGCAATGCTAAATCCATTTGATATAGTTCATTTCCAACTTCATCGCATAAGTTAGAAAGCAGTAAATCGGCTACAGCTACCCAAGGAATATTTAACACCTCGCCGTGAATATCCCGTTGGAAGTTAGCCCACAAACGATATAAAAGATCCGGTGTGAGTGCTAAAGGAAAAGCAGCGTGATAAGCCAAATACAGGTGCGCTTTGCCAAAGCGTTTTGCAAAAGATTCAATGCGTCGGTTGACAACTTCTGGTCTAATTTTGTTCACATTTTCCGCCCCTCAAAGTTAGTTGGTCTTCCGCGCAGCACACCAATAGCATCTAGCAGACCTCGGCGGCTAACTTCAAACATGGGAACAAGACTAGCAATATCGTCGGCTGTTGTACCGAACCAACGTTTTCTTGGCATAGGATTCAACCAAGCAATGTAACGCACTTGTTTGTTCAGCTTCTCAAGAAATCCTTTAGTCAAATCGTAGCGTTCTTCGCTGTATCTACCACGGGCAGCACCAGCATCACTAAAAATCAATACAGTAGATTTATTTGTGCAAACATGGGTAACAATATCACTGACTAACTCTGCTTGCTGATGATAAGGGTCGTGGTAAAGATATTCGATAGGGCAATTGTGAAAGTAGTAAATCCCAGATTTGCCCAAACGACCACCATACAAAGCTGTTTCTGACAAACGCCGTGATAGTGCGTGAAAAGGCACCATTGAACCATCTTGGTCAATTAGTAACAACAATTGTGCTTTATTCACTCGATGCGGAACTAAGACAGGTTCAAGCAATAAACCTTGGCTAACAATCTGGTTGATCGTTGCTTCTACATCTAACTCTGTTGGTGAACCTTCACGTACTGGGCGACGTAAATAGCGCCAAATTTGCTTCATTTGCCGTTCGGTTACAGGAAAATATTCAGTGGTTAGGATGAAGCAACTATGAGGAATTTCCTCATTTCTGCTGGTAGCGTTTAGGACTGCTTGAGCTACCTGTACTTCATCTTCTATTACCTGTATAAATTCTGGCGAAATTGGCAAATTAGCCTCATTTAAAGTTACTTTAGAAACAGAGCTACTGCAATTAATGCGCTTTTCCTCAATCTTAAACTTAGCTGCCCATTTTAAACATATATATAGATAACTAAAACGTGTGATAAGTAGTAAATTCCAAGCAATCCAATCTGGTTTTTCTGTGTTTGTTGTGTCAGGTGGTTTAGAGTTGGTTAATGATGTGGGGTTTGTTGATAGATTTTGAGTTTTTGTGGGCGTAGATTGTGGTGATGGATTTTGGCTTGAAGTTTGGATTAGAGGTTGGGTTTGCTGATTTGAAATAAGACCATAACCTAAAATAATTGCTACTCCAAAACTACCTAAAATAACGTAGTCAATAATCTGAGAAATTTTTGACTGCTGAGTAGCCGGAGACAATTGTGCCTTTTGAATGGAGAACTTACCATCAATAAATTGTTTAAAGTGATATTCAAAAAGCTGCTTTTCCTCAAGAGATTTAACCCACAAAGTCTGACACAAACGCTTCAAACCAGCTGTGTCGCTCATCCCAAAGCCAGCTTGCATAGCTTGCAACACTAACTGATACTCATCAATGCCAAGTGGTAAGCCTGCTTCGCGCAGCCTGGTGAACAATTCTAGTAAAGGTAAATCATTCCCTTCCACGGTTTTGACTCAAATAACGTACATGATCATCCCAACTTTTCAGCAACACACCAGCATAAGGAATCTTACCTTCAAGTTTTGCCAGCACTTCATCTTCGGGATAGCGACGCAGAACGCGAAACCAGTCAATTAATTCGCTGGTGCTTACCTTTTTACCTGCTTCCCCTTTAGATTTCCCCATTTCCTGCCTTAATAATAAGAAGCGAGTCACAGCTTTATCTAGCAAATCTTGCGATGCAGCCGGAAAGTGAGAATTGACAATTTCTCTTAACCGTTCACGGCTGGGAAATTCAACATAGTGAAACAAGCATCGTCGCAAAAATGCATCTGGTAAATCTTTCTCATCATTGCTGGTAATCAAAACAATCGGTGCGGCTTTGGCTTCAATTTCTTGACCAGTTTCTTCAACAATAAATCTTTTTTGATCCAATTCCAGCAGCAAATCGTTAGGAAAGTCAATATCAGCTTTATCAATCTCGTCAATTAGCACCACTCTACGCTGTTCTTGCTGAAATGCTATGCCTAAAGGCCCCCAGCGCACATAAGCAGTTGGGTCATCAATTCGCTGAATTTGTTGTGCTGTCAAACGACCGGAAGCCGCAAGTTGAGCATCACGCAACCGTCCAACTGCATCGTAAGTATACAAGCCATCCCGCGCCCGACTGGTGGATTTGATGTACCAGGGTTCTAATTTTAAATCCAGTTCATAAGCAACTGCACTCGCCAGCAAAGTTTTACCACATCCCGGTTCCCCTTTCAGCAGTAGCGGACGTTCTAAGTAAATCGCCAAGTTTACTGCTTCTACCAGTTCAGGATGAGGTAAATAGGGATACAAAAGCTGACCATTCGCCCCTTTTTCTCCTAGCTGGGGCTGAACTTTACCTGTATATTCCAAGAATTGTCTACCTATAGTCTCAACCATTCTTCCTCTTGTTCATACCAATCACAGCCAGATAGGCGACAAATTTCTCCCAAGGCGGGTTCTGGAATTCCATTATCACTATTATTCAGTATGATTTGTACTGTTTCATCCACCTGGTCTATTAGTTTACTTGGTAGTTCATCCGCTTCATACTCTAGCCAATTAGTCAGTTCATCACCAGAAAATTCTTCAATCTTCGCTAGCTTCACAGGTTTATTTGGGTTCCAGTTAAGGTCAAGCTGTTCTGCAAAAGAAAAATTCCAGCTATTTGTACAGCCTTCATAGTCTAATAAGAACATGAGTAATTTAAATTGGTTACTTGGTGAAGCAACTTCCCTTATTTTGGTTGTTAATGGTAGCCAAAAATCTTTGATGATCTCGTGTACAAAATCTTCCGGTAAGCAATCGACATCGTGGATAATCAATAGGACATCTTGAGTTCGCCACCATTGATAAACTCGTTCAGCAATTTCCAACTTTGAGCTTTGTCTACCTAAACCAGTTCTACCACCAAGTTCACGCCACAAAGCTGCAATGTCACTCCTCCGACCAATGCGGCTTAATTCAATTCTGATAACTTTTCCAGTGATGAGACTAGGAACGTATTGAACTACTAACCGATTCAACAACCAGCGCTGACCATATTCTGGTGAACCGTGGATTAGGAAGGCTCCTAAAGAGTGTGCTTCAACAAATCGCCGAAATGCTCGCGTCTGTTGTCGATAGCCTAATTTCAATAAAGCACGATACACCCTTTGAGTAGATGAAGAACGCTCTAATTGATCGAGCTGCTGGGCTAATTTATCCAGTTCTGCTTCAGTCTGCTCAATTTGCTTTTCTAGTTGAAAGCGAACGATCGCACTTGCTTCAATTCCATAACCATAGCGCAGCTCTTTTAGTTTGTCCGCTTCCAGAGCATACTGTTGCTGTAATGCATCATGTTTGTGCTGTAGGTGCTGATCTAAGGACATCCACTTCCTGTTTTAGGTAAAAATCCTTACTCAAAACGAATATCCAGATTATCGAGGTGGCAATTTAGTGACTTGCGCTCTGTTTCACAATCTGAAACATCCCTCTGTGGCTAGATGTCATTTATATAGTTACTTCAATCAGTAATTTACCATTTCCAGACAAAAGTATTACGGGGCACCTACAAGCTGCTCGATGTCTTCATGAAGCTAGGAATCTGAGTATTTCCATTTCTCTGTGTTTAAGCTTGCATAAATTCTTGATCCCCGACCGATAAATATACAGGTTGGATGTTTTAACTTTTTTACAAAGAAGTACTAATAACACCAATTCTCTCAAATTTGGCAACAGATTCAAACTTATAAACCTAGATGCTGCCGGATTTAGGTAATTAAGAATTATGAAGTAAGAATTACGAATTACGAATTGGGATCGCTTGGGCTTGATTGCAATTATATGGAATGCAGCCGCATTTAGCCGATAACTACTTCCAACCTGAATCACGCTTATCTATATACGAAGAGAATATTATGTTAGCTAACAACACTGATGAAGTTATCCAATATCTAGATGCTATTATTGCCGAAGCTATAGAAGAACGTAGTCGCAGAGGATTTTTTGCTGCACTCTATCGTCAAGTAACTTTGAAAGTGAAGATAGGGATTAAACATGGCTTTTTTGACGATGCAGCCAGAATGGAGGAATTCACTACGCAATTTGCTAATCGTTACTTTCATGCTTTGGACGATTATCAAAAAAATATAAAATCAACCCGCAGCTGGCAGATAACATTCGACGCAGTGCAAAAACCAGATTTACTAATTGCGCAACACTTACTGCTGGCAATTAACGCTCATATTAATTTAGATTTAGGTATTGTAGCTGCCGAACTTTGCCCTGGTGATAAACTTCAAACTCTCCAAGATGACTTTATTAAAATTAACGCCATCCTCAGTGATTTGCTTGAGCCTGTCGAGTTAGTTCTTGGGCAACTGTCACCTCTAATTGAGATATTGGACAAGTTTGGCGGCAAAAAAGATGAAATCATCTTCAATTTTAGCATTCGGAAAGCTCGTCAGGAAGCTTGGAATAATGCGAAAATTTTGGCTTATCAAACGTTTGATGTCCAACAAGCGATCATCAAATTAATGGATAGCAAAGTTGCATTTCTCGGTCACGCGATCACTAATCCAAGTCGTACTTTTGATCGAGCGTTAGACCTGATTAAAAAATCTGAGAGTGATGATATTATTACTATTATCAATGCTTTGAATAGTATTGTTGATTGAATATATTACAAACAAAAATATAGTGGGCATTAAGGTGAATTTACATACCCGACTGCTTGAAGAAGTCGGGTATCTGAACAGCCATTTCTGCTTAAGTAGTAATATCTAGTCATTCATACACCAAACTAATAAAATTGGTATCAGTCTGACAATAAAAAATGTCTGGTGTATAAAAAGATATTTAAATGCTGCCAACAGTTCGGGAAAAAAGCTTTTATTCCCATATCGGGAAATTTTAACACAGGAGTTATTTGGGCTAAAACCATTACCAAAGAAAAGTTTACAGCATTTACATCTATTATCTCACTAGTGTTATATCTTAGAGCGATCGCCACGGTAAGCTAGGCTAATGCTTGACGAACATTTATTGAAAATATTTTACTGTTTCATTAGACATGAGAATAAAAAATTAAAAAAAACTAGGTATTACGCATTTTGAACTGAATTACCTGTATGTTTGTTGTGTTTAACAATGCACAAACAAAAAAATTTATGAATCTTAGAGAAATTGGTCAGGTTACTGTTCAACTGTTAACGCAGTTTGGGCTGAAGTTGATAGGCGCTATTGTATTGTGGATTATCGCCCAGCGATTGATTGACTTTGGGCTGAAGTTAGTACGACGCGCTTTCCGCAACCAAAATGTTGAGCCAACACTGATTAACTATCTTCTAAATATCATTTCAGTAACGCTGAGAATTGTTCTAGTTGTAGCAATTCTCGGTTTCTTCGGTGTTGAAACCACCTCTTTTGCTGCATTATTAGCAGCAGTAGGTATAGCTATTGGAGCCGCCTGGGGTGGGCTGTTGGCTAACTTTGCAGCAGGTGCGTTTTTAATTGTTTTTCGACCATTTAACGTTGGTGATTTTATCACTGCAGCAGGTGTGACGGGAACTGTTACAGATATAGGGCTGTTTACCACTAATATCACTACACCTGATAACGTCTTGACGATTGTCGCAAATAATAAAATCTTTTCTGACAATATCCAAAATTTTTCTGCCAATCCTTACCGTCGAGTTGACCTAGTAGCCCAACTGCATCACACTGTTAATCATAACGATGCGATCGCACGGTTGAAAGCCAAAATCAGCACAATTCCTAACGTTCTCTCCAGCCCAGCACCAGATGTAGAAATTATCGAGTTTAACATGGCAGGGCCAGTACTAGCAGTACGTCCTTATTGCAATAATGCCCATTACTGGCAAGTGTACTTCGACACCAATAAAGTTATACGTGAAACCTTTGGCGAAGCCGGGTATCCAGTTCCCGAACATCGGTATTCAGTTAGCAGTTTATCACCCAACGGAATCGATCCAATAATTCCAGCATCTATTAATAGTTGAGACTGCGTTACAAAACCAAAGAATATAAATGAGAAAGTAGGTAAAGAATAATACTTTACCTACTTTTTTATCTCAAAAATTTAGATTCCCGGCTTCTTCAAGAAGTCGGGAATCTGAGCATTTAAATTAGAGTAAAATTTACTACTATAATTTTAAGTAATAATCCTTAATAAGGTGAAGTTTGTGTAAACTTGGTTTCCATTTCTGAAACGAACCTGACAAAAGGTGTAGAGAGAGGTTAGCTTAACTGTAAATCACAAGCCGCAACCAAGCAGCTATGGTAAAAGAATTAGCAATTCGTACCTCTGGACTGACTAAGCAATTCGATCGACACGTTGCCGTCAATGAAGTTGATTTGGAGATCCAAGCAGGTGAAGTATACGGATTAATTGGGCCGAATGGCGCAGGTAAAACAACTCTCATCCGTATGTTAGCAGCCGCAGAGGAGCCAACTACGGGTGAGATTTATATTAATGGCGATCGCTTAGTACGTGACAAAAGCAACCCCACCCTCAAGCGTCGTCTTGGCTACTTACCTGATGATTATCCACTGTATGAGGATCTGACAGTCTGGGATTACCTAGATTATTTTGCGCGGCTATATCGCTTGCGGGAACCTCGGCGCACTCAACGTCTGCATGAAGTGTTGGAACTGATACAACTTGGTAATAAGCGTAATAGCTTAATTTCTACACTGTCGCGGGGGATGAAGCAGCGTTTGAGTTTAGCGCGCACCATTATTCACGAACCGATTTTACTGCTGTTAGATGAACCTGTGTCTGGTCTTGACCCAATCGCCAGAATGCAATTCCGTGAAATCATCAAAGCTTTGCAAGAAGCTGGAATGACAATATTGATTTCCTCCCACGTCCTCAGTGACTTAGCAGAACTTTGTACTTCTGTGGGAATTATGGAACTTGGCTTCTTAGTAGAAAGTGCCTCACTACAACAACTTTACCAGCGGCTATCTAAGCAACAAATAGTGTTATCAACTTTGGGGAAACTAGAGGCACTTTTGAGTGAATTAAAAAATCATCCTTTGGTGGAAGAGTGGGAAGTAATACCAGGAAAAAACAGCGCACGAGTGAACTTTTCTGGCAAACAAGAAGATTGTGCAGAGTTATTGCGATCGCTTATTCAAGCTGGTATTCCAGTAACTGATTTTCACTGCACTCAAGAAGACTTAGAAACTATCTTCCTGAAATTAGGGCACAAACAAGCATCTTGATTTGATATCACTTCCCCGCTTGGAGAATTTTTCCTATGACATTCAATTTTATAGACAAACTTGGTGACTGGAATCCTCAATTATTCCGGGAACTTAAAGGACGCCTCAAATTTTTTAATGTATTAATTGCATTAACAATATCAGTAGTTACTCAACTGGGAATTTTTCTGTATCAACTTGCCGATTTCCCTGGAAAAAAATACCTAATGTCTGGGACATATTGTAATCTCAGTAAAGGTTATCAACAACAAATAAACTTTCTTAATCAGAGCATTGACCAAGTTCAGCAAAAAATCAATTTATATAGTGGGAATAAAAACTCCGATCTTACGAGAGTTC
Organism: Nostoc sp. 106C; assembly: GCF_002154725.1. GTDB lineage: Bacteria > Cyanobacteriota > Cyanobacteriia > Cyanobacteriales > Nostocaceae > Aulosira. Next base: position 89,571 of record NZ_MTAW01000145.1, read on the forward strand.
AGGAATTAAAAGCACAACTTTCATCCCTGACAGATAAGCGGTCTAATCTTGATGATATTTTATATCAGTGGCCTTGTCCGCCCGATCAAGTAAATATGCAACTATGGTGGCAAGACCACTGGAAGTATATATTTATGACGTTAAGTGTGATGTTTGTATTCACACTTTTAGTTTCGGGTACTTATTTGCTAATTAGTAACTTAGCTCAAGAAGAACGTCGTGGTACGCTGAATTTTTTGCGTCTCAGCCCCCAATCAGAAGCAAGTATTTTGACAGGCAAAATGCTAGGAGTTCCAGTTATAATCTACCTCATGGTTTTAGCTGCATTGCCTTTAAATATATGGGCTGGAATTTCTGCCAATATCTCTGTTATCTCCATTTTTAGCTTCTATGCAGTTCTGCTTGCTAGCTGTATATTCTTCTACAGTAATGCACTTTTATTTGGCTTAATTAGTCGTTGGTTTAGTGGGTTTCAACCTTGGTTAGGTAGTGGCTTAGTTCTCTTCTTCTTATTTATATCTCTACAGACATTAGCTTATAGTGGAGACTTTCACAATACAGCTACTTGGTTGAGACTGTTAAGCCCCTTTGAGATGATGAGCTATCTGTTGCCACGCACTAATGAGTCATCTTTACAACAATTGCAGTTTTTCTTTATACCAATAGGTAAAAGCACTTTTGGTATACTAGCCATACATTTATTGAATTATGGTGTATGCATCTACTGGGCTTGGCAAGCAATGAAACGCCGCTTTCGTAATCCTGATGGGGCGATTCTCAATAAAGTTCAGAGTTATTTTTTAGTAGCGAGTTATCAAGTCATCTTTTGGGGCTTTACTCTGCAATACTATAAAAATTATTGTCCCTCTTATAGAAGAGATAGCTCTAATGTTTGCTATTATGATTTGAATTATCAAATAGGGCAAAATTGGGTGTTTATAGCATTCTTTAATATAGTGCTATTATTTGCTTTACTTGTAATTATCTTACCTCATCGGCAAACTATACAGGATTGGGCAAGGTATCGACACCAAAAAATTTCTCATTTCCAGACTTTTTGGCGTAACTCGTGGTTACAAGCTTGGATTTTAGAAGAAAAAAGTCCGGCATTAGTAGCAATATCCATAAATTTAGCGATCGCAACTACGCCACTAATAGTTTGGATTGTACTTGCACCTGTTTTGAATACTCACCATAGCAACACCATAAATTGGGTTAATGACCTAGGAAGATTAAAGGCCATTATGGCTGTGGCTTTATTTATTAGCTTAATGATGATTTATGCCACGTTAGCTCAATTAATGCTGTTGATGAAAACTCATAAGCGTGCTTTTTGGGCATTTGGCACTGTAGGCGCAGCCATATTCTTACCACCAATCTTTCTCGGAATACTGGGCATTAAACCCACAGCTTATCCTGTAGCGTGGCTGTTTTCTACTTTTCCTTGGGCTGGTTTAGAATACGCAGCAAGCTTCACAATTTTTAAGGCACTCATATTTGAATTGGGCGTCATAATATTGTTAAACATCCAATTAACAAAGCAGGTGAAGTTAGCAGGGGAGTCGGCAACAAAAGCATTGTTGGCTGGACGCTAGTAGTAGAGTGGGCAATGCCCACCTTAAGAGGTTTTTACTACATAATATGTGAGGTTAAAATTATTAAATAGTTCAATTTTAAGATGTGTAATTCTTATCCACAACAGCGAATACATAGAGAGCTTTGACTATGAATCTGAACTGGATTAATCAAGTAGGAGAATGGAACCCACAATTATTTCGAGAACTCAAAGGCAGACTGAAAACGCGCAACTTATTACTTTCTGTGGCAATCTCGTTGCTGGGCCAATTCCTACTATTTATGTATTTTCAAACCCAGCTACCAACTAAGCTCGATCTGCTATACAATTACACTCATAAATATTGCACGGGAAGACGTGTATATGAGGCGCAGGAATGCCTTGCTGATGGATTTGGTAATGTTATTATCAACTGGCAAGTCTGGTCTTTAGACGTATTTACCTGGCTGAGCATTATTGGCTGTTTTACTCTTTTAGCCGCAGGAACTTATCTCATCATCAATGATTTAACTGCTGAAGAACGGCGTGAAACACTCAATTTTATTCGCCTGAGTCCGCAACCACCCCAAAGTATTTTATCGGGCAAAATGTTGGGCGTGCCAATTTTGCTATATGTTGGGGTACTGTTAGCTGTTCCTCTGCATTTATGGTCAGCTTTCGCTGGTCAAATTCCCATGCATGAGATTTTCAGCTTTTACATAGTTGTGGTTGCTGCCTGCTTTTTATACTATAGTGCTGCACTACTATTTGGCTTAGTTGGTTCTTGGCTAGGAGGGTTTCAAGCTTGGTTAGGTGGTGCCGTAGTTCTAGGTTTTCTCCTAGTAACTATGCGAGTTGCCCTCACAGAAATAACAGATGATTATCCCGTGGTTTTTGCTAGGCTGATTAATCCTTGCTATTTAATTCCAGATACTGCCATTAGCGCCACATTTACATCTGCTAGTTCCAGACTTACGAATTTTCGCTGGTTTGCATTTCCTCTAGGAGATAGCTTATTTACAACAGTTGGCTTTGCTCTATCTATTTACGGACTAGGAACATACTTTATTTGGCAATCTTTACAACGTTGCTTTCGCGATCCTAATACCACTATGTTGAGCAAGCGTCAAAGTTATATATTAACAGCTTGCTTTGCATTGATTACTTTAGGATGTGCAAATTGGCAAAGATTAGTTTTAGAGACTGAGCCTAGTTCTTACATGCTAGCTGAAAATGTTGTGTGTTTGTTGTTCTTAGATTTTTGGCTGTTTTTATACTTAATTGCTGCACTCAATCCTCATCGTCAAGCACTGCAAGATTGGGCACGTTACCGTCGAACTTCTCGTTCTAAAGGATTGGCTGATAGCAAGCTAGTTCAAGATTTAATTTGGAGCGAAAAAAGTCCGGGCTTATTAGCGATCGCCATTAATGCCGCAATTGCTATCATTGCCATTAGCACATTAATATTACTCTCCCAATACCCACTTGATAACAAAATCAATGCTCTTTTTGCTCTAGCTCTATCTGGTAGTTTAGCTCTGCTGTATGCAGCTTTAGCTCAACTGCTTTTATTCACCAAAAATCAGCATAGAGTATTTTGGTCTGCGGCTACTGTCGGAGCAGCAATGGTATTACCAGTAATAATTGTAGCTATATTTGCCTCTTCTTCTAGAAACAACAATGTTCTCTGGTTATTTTCAATAGTGGGGCCAATTTTTGCTATCTCTCCAGAAGGAAAGTCACTATCGCCCATAACAGCGTTGCTCCCAATTCTCAGTTACTGGAGTTTTATGAGCTTTTTAGTCTTTCAATTGCGGCGGAAGTTGCTCAAAGCTGGGGAGTCTGCTACCAAAGCAATGCTTGCAAGCAATTAACTCAGTTCTAAAAATACTTTTGATAAACTTTTGTGAAGTCTGGTCAATCTGGCCGGACTTTTTTATGAGCATTTGTGATTATACAAGCAACAAGCTAACTGAGCAAAATTCGATTTTAGCAGTACACATAAAACTACATTCGCCTGCAAAAATTTTAAGGAGGCTAAATTGTCATGACAATTTCCATTTCTGACTTATCACCTGTCACTTCTGATTTTCTATTAGGATTTGTTGAGCGAGAAGAAGGAGGCGTGATTAAATCTGCCGTTGCACGTACTATCGCAGCTCGTAAAGTTGTGGGAGGGCTAGCTCGCACTCAAACTCAAAAACCCAGTCATTGTAACTGGGTTTGAGTTGGGGTATGTCCCCGTACTTTTAGTTATATAAGTTAGTTATAGTTTGCTTGTCTAGTAATGATTACAACGCTGCGCTAGGTGATTTCGGAAAATTATTAATTATCTTTCTTGTTTTTCTGGCCTTTTTTCCCACATAGTGATGAAAGTTTTTCACTGGGATTGCCTTCTGCCTCCTACAAAGTGAACCATGACACAAACTAGCCCAATCGCCGTTGAATTCCACGATGTTACCTTTAGCCGCAACCACCGTCCTTTGGTGTCTCATCTCAATTTCTCAATTCCTCAAGGAGAAGCACTAGTATTGCTGGGACGCAGCGGTAGTGGCAAAACTACAACAATGAAACTAATTAATCGCCTGTTCACGCCTACCCAAGGGGAAGTTTTATTTGATGGCATTCCCACAACTCAATGGGATGAAATTAAGCTGCGGCGTAAGATCGGTTATGTAATACAAGAAACTGGTTTATTTCCCCATTTCACAGTGGAACGCAATGTTGGCTTAGTCCCTGCTTTAGAAGGCTGGAAACCAAAACAAATAAAAACGCGGGTTTATGAATTGTTGCAATTGGTAGGTTTAGAGCCAGAACAGTTTGCTGGGCGTTATCCTCATGAACTTTCGGGAGGGCAAAGGCAACGAGTTGGTGTAGCGAGGGCCTTAGCAGCCGATCCGCCTGTATTATTGATGGATGAACCTTTTGGCGCACTCGATCCGATTACACGCTTGGAACTTCAACAAGAATTTCGGCGTTTACAACAAGATTTAGGCAAAACCGTTGTGTTTGTCACCCACGATATTCAAGAAGCTTTCGTTTTAGCATCGAGAATTGGTTTAATGTATGGCGGAGAATTGGTAGTATTAGGGACAAAGGATGAATTTATGCGATCACAACATCCCGAAAGCCTTGCTTTTCTGCAATGTCTGCGTTCTCTGCAAGACAGCTTATGAAAGACTTCTTTCTCATCAAGTATGCCCCAGAAATTTTTCAGCATACGCTGGAACATTTATTTATGGTGGGCATTGCAATTGGAATTGCCATCTTAATCGGCATTCCTTTAGGAATTTTAATTACACGCCAAACTCAACTGCGCCAACCTATTCTAGGTATTGCCAACATTCTGCAAACTATTCCTAGTTTGGCTTTGTTTGGTTTATTAATTCCTGTACCTATAATTGGCGGTATTGGCGTGGTACCAGCAATTGTCGCTTTAACTTTATATTCTTTATTACCGATCATTCGCAATACTTATACAGGAATTACTGGCGTCGATCCAGCGATTCGAGAAGCTGGGCGAGGTATGGGGATGACAGATAAACAATTGTTATTCCAGGTGGAAATTCCCTTAGCGATGGGAGTAATTTTAGCAGGGGTGCGAGTAGCAACTGTAATTGCTATTGGGATTGTAACTATTGCTGCTGCGATTGGTGCTGGGGGTTTAGGTGTATTTATTTTTAGGGGAATTGCGGTAGTGAATAATCAGTTAATTTTGGCTGGGGCAGTTCCTGCGGCAGTAATCGCATTAATTGCTGATTTAGTAATTGGTTGGATTGAAGGTAAATTAAAAAAAGGTAGTGAACAGAAGACACATTGAAAACCTTGAAAATCCCCGAATATTAATATGAAAAGATTTTTGGTTTTTTGCCTAGTAACATTTGCTTTAGTAGTTGCGATCGCTAGTTGTAGCCCCAATGCTAGTAACAGTAGCGGTGGTGATATTATTGTGGCTTCTAAAGATTTTACTGAACAAGATATTTTAGGTGAACTTTTAGCACAACAAATTGAAGCAAGCACTAATTTAAAAGTAGCTCGTCGCCCCCGTTTGGGTGGTTCCTTTGTCTGTCATAGTGCAATTACTGCTGGCAAAATCGATGCTTATATTGAGTATACAGGTACAGCCTTTACAGGCATTTTAAAGCAGAAGGCTCTTAACGCTCCCAAAATAGTTTACGAAAAATTAAAACAAGCATACGCCCAAAAATTTAATTTAGAAGTAATGCCAAGCTTAGGTTTTGAAAACACTTTTGCAATCATAATCCGGGGTGAAGATGCTAAACGCTACAATCTTCAAACTCTCTCGGAAGCTACTAAATATACACCACAGTGGCGTGGCGGTTTTGGCTATGAATTTTTGGAAAGAGAAGATGGGTTTCCGGGTTTAGCGAAAACCTACGACTTACAATTTGCTAAACCACCTCAAATTATGGATTTGGGTTTAATTTATCGGGCTTTAATTCAAAAACAGGTAGATATGGTGGCGGGAAATTCTACTGATGGACAGATTTCTCGTTTAGGTTTAGTAGTGCTGAAAGATGATAAGCAATATTTTCCTCCTTATGAAGCTACGCCAATTGTCCGGCAAGCAACGTTAGATAAATATCCGCAATTAAGAAAAGCGATCGCTCAACTTGCTGGACGAATTACCGCAGATGAAATGCGGCAATTAAACTATTTAGTGGAAGGTGAATTACGTGATATTAAAGAGGTTGTAAAAGATTTTCGTAAATTCAAAAATTTATAGTAATAAAATTCTTATTAAAACGTTGTAATTATTGTCTATTGCTTTTATTGAGTTGTTTTAAAATCTAAATTAACTATTGTCTAAATCTAATATATATACTACTCACATTTTCATAATTATAACCGTTCGTTAATTTTATTAAAGATTATTTGGCTGAATTAAATATAATTTTAAAAAACAATCGTACAGATACTTTTTAGAGTTCTTAAAGTACTCTATTGCCTGTTCATGTTTCATACAAATTTTTCAAAAAATTATACCATTTTGAAAAAAGAACGCGACACATGAGTAGGGGCAAGGCAGCCACAATCTTTTGGTATATCAAATTATTTTACTGGTGCCGTGCCCCTACAAAGAATTTATCTGTCGCAAACATTATTTGAATTGGTATTATTAACTAGAAAGTTTTATACAAATCATAATTTCTATGCCAGAATATACGCTGTGCCAAAGCTGAATATATTACCCATTGGCTAAGTATATTTACTAATAAATATTAAGAGCAGTGAACAAGTATTGACTGATGACAGACACTTATAGACATTCTCTTTCCGTTTTTCGGCAAAGTATACAAGTTAAGTTTATTTTAAGTTGGCGATCGCTTCCAATAGCTATAATCGGTAGCTTGATGATTTGGTCTCTATTCCCAGCGAAATTATATGCTGCTGAAACAGATGACAACTGGAATTCATCTTCACAATTAATCCCATCAGTTACCTCAGTTATAAATTGGGAGAATTTGCAAGAAATTCCAAAAATACAGCCTTTTATTTCTAGTCAAATCGATGACAACTGGAAATCTTCCTCACAATCTACTGAACCAATGATAACTCTTGCTAGCCTAGACGCAATGGGCACAGTTATCAACAGCAATATCGAAAGTTTTGTGGGTGGATTTTCATACCGATTAGAGCCAAAACCTATTTTGATTGCTGCACCCGAAAATTTTAATCCTGTTCTTGAATTACCACCGCCACCACCACCAAAATCACCGACACAAGAATCGTTACCAACATCTACAAAACCCCAACAACCAGCGTTACTTTTAGAAAGTATTCAAACAGATTGGCGCGACGAGCGCACTAATTTCCAACAGCATAATCAAATTATTGAACCTAAGTTTCAATTTATTATGCCAAACGGAGAAAAAATTACGTTCAAGACGGGATTTAATACATTTGAACAACCATCAGTTGCTACAGTCACTAATATTCCCCTCCAGTTTGGATGGCAAGGAAAAACAGGTCAATATACTATACAAGCATCTGGTGGTATTGATGTCTTCAATCGATTGCCAATAGCATTAAATTTTAATGCTCAGATAGATAGACCGATTTTCATGAATTTAACTACCGATTATAAATTAAAATCAGCTTTATTTTTATCATTAATTATAGAGAATGGTCCTTATAAAACGAATGCCAGAACCTTAGAAAGTCAAATTACATCTTGGCGTTCTGGACTAAACGCATATTGGCAGATTGATCCAAATACAAGCTTGTTTTCATCCTATCGTTTAGGCTTATATAACGATGGTAACTTTGAACAACAGTCTTTTAGTAGGCTAGAGCATAAATTTGGTCAGTTTTGGATTGCTGGTAACTTATTCGCGTGGAAATATACAAGCGATCAACAAGAAATCAGCGGCTATTTTTCACCCCTAGGTTTTCTAGTTTATAGCGCTGAAGTAGGTTGGGAAGGAAATATATTTTCGTTTCTGCGCTGTCGAGTAAACGCAAATTTAGGACGACAGCAACTTAATGGAAAAATTACTGGAGGTAATACCTATCAAACTCGTTGCACAACTCAAATAACACCAAATATAGATTTTGATTTTGGTTATGCTTTCAGTAACGTCCGTAATCTAGATACAGGGGATAGTCCTTATAATAATCAGAATTTTACAGGTCAACTACGAATGAAGTTTTAATGTATTTGCACAGCTTTAGATGCAAAGACAATTATCTAAAGAGATAAATTTTGCGAAAAATGATTTTTGCTAACAAAGTTGAGACATTGGTATAAATGTACCTATAAAATTTTAACAACTTTCTCCTGATTGCTCACAAGCACCAATACTCACCCAGCTACTCGAACCATCTTGCCAGTGTTCTTTCTTCCATATGGGAGCATTGTGTTTTAGGGTATCAATAGCATAACGACAAGCTTCAAAAGCTTCGCTGCGATGGGGACAACCTACTGCTACCAAAACGCTAATTTCCCCAACTTGCAAGCGTCCAATGCGATGATGAATCACCACGCGATTTACATCAGGCCAAAGGGAGCGAATATCTGCTGCAATTTGCGAAAATACCCGTAATGCCATCGGTTCGTAGGCTTGATACTCTAAAGAAACGACAGGTTTACCATCAGTTTGATTACGAACCATACCACTCATCACTACAACAGCACCATTTGCTGGATCGTTAGCTTTAGCGTAGATTTCGTCAATAGACAATGGTGCAAGAGTAATACCAAAGTTATCTTCGGCTTTTTGTTTCAAGAGAGAGTTTAGTGTATTATTTGTCACAAAAGAGTTCATATAAATATTCTTTGTTGATCGTATCGCTTGATTGCTAGAAAACTACTACCAACTAAGGAAGTAAATCTTGATTGGTGAGTAATAAATAGAGAGTGTAAAAAAGATTACTATGCTTTCAGTAGACTCAACGGAGAGCATCTATTTTGAAAATAAGGCAGTCTGAGGCATGATTTCTTGCATAGTAGGCACAAGGAGAAAAACAATTTTCAGGTGTGCTGATGTAGGCAGCTCATAATTGCTAATTAGAACTGATAAATTTTTGCTGCTGTTCTCCTCAAGAGATGAACAGCAATTTACTTTATGGGATTAATTCTAGAAAATCAATAGCGAATTTGAGGTTAAGAAGCTAAATCTTACGTAAATTTACGTCAACCTTAAATTCTACAGTCATCTTTCTAAAGGCAGATTACTATAATTAAAGGTAATTAAAGTTATTTGCTGGATTTGTTAGACAGTCCTCTAATCAGTGGCTTCATCTAGATTAAATGTATTGCAAGGCTAAATAGCAGAAAACTTGCTAATGGAGGCTACCAAGTAACAAATGTATATATCTCAGTTGAAAGCGAATTCGCATTAGGCAGGCTTTGACTGCTGCCATCGTTACATCTTCCCTGCTGATGAATTTAAAAAATCGTGAAAGTAACACGAGGATAAGTTGTAATTCACTATGCAATAGGAAAATTTAATGAAATCTTTAGTGTTTAACCCCGAAGCGGCGAGGCTTGAAGCTCTCCGTCAGTATCAGATTCTTGACACTGGCCCAGAACAAGCATTCGACGATATAGCGTTTTTAGCAGCGCAGATTTGTGACACACCGATCGCGTTAATTAATCTCATTGATACCAATCGTCAGTGGTTTAAAGCCAAGGTGGGGTTGGACATAGAACAAATGCCTATAGAATTGGGGTTCTGTCCACTTTGTATCAAGCAATCCCATATTTTGATAATTCCTGATACTTTGGCAGATGAACAGTTTGCCAATTCCCAGGTTGTGATTTCTGAACCTCATGTAAGATTTTACGCTGGCGTACCTTTGATGGCGCCAGGAGGAGAAGCGATCGGGACTATATGTATAGTTGATCGCGTACCACATCAAATCAGCCAGAAACAGATAGAATCACTACACGCTTTGAGTCGCTTGGTTATTAGACAACTAGAACTGCGGCGGAATTTAGCAGAATTAACCAGTATTAAAACAGAATATAAACAGGCACAACAAGCGTTACATCAAAGTGAAAATACTCTCGGCAGTTTTTTTAATAGTGCGCCGATGATGATGGGAATTGTGGAGTTGGTAGATAATGACATCCTGCATATTTCTGATAATCTGGCTACAGCGAAATTTTTTGGACTCACCCCAAGCGCGATGCAAAATGGTTTAGAGCCAGAAATGGGTGTACCGCAAAAGCACTTATTTGAGTGTATAGATTATTACCATCAAGCAGAACACAGCCAATTACCAGTCAGATTTGAATATTCTTACGATACTCCCCAAGGTAAAACATGCTTGTCAGCAACAGTCTGTGCAATTGCGGAGAGTTTCGGTAAGCGTCCACAATTTGCTTATGTAATTGAGAATATTACAGATCGCAAGCAAGCAGAAGAAGAATTACGTTGGAAAGAAGCACTTTTACGTTCAATGGCTAGTGTTTCTGGGCTAGCATTTTATGTTGTAGACAACCGCACTGATGAAATACTTTATTTTAACGATCGCTTTTGTGAAATTTGGGGTATTGAACAGCTGAAAAAGCAGATGGAATGTCGAGAATTGAAGAATCGGGATATCATCCCCGATTGCATGAAATTAATAGTAGATATTCCCGCTTTTGCAGCCTCATGTCAACCTCTGCACAGCGAAGAATGCCGTCGCGTTGTCGAAGATGAGATTGCATTTAACGATGGACGGACTATCCGGCGCTTCTCTACCCAAGTTCGCGATCGCCAAGATAAATATTTTGGACGTTTATATATTTTTGAAGATATTACTACACGCAAACAGGTAGAACAACAAATCTGTGAGCAAGCGGCATTGCTCGATATTTCTACAGATGCAATTGTCCTGCGCGATTTATCTAATAAAATTTTATTATGGAATAAAAGTGCAGAGCATCTTTACGGCTGGAAGGCGGAAGAAGCTATAGGTCAGAATGCCAATCAACTTTTTCTCAATGAGACTTTATCGCAATATTCAGAAATTTGCCAGATTGTTCTAGATAAAGGCTGTTGGCAAGGGGAATTAGATAGAACTAGTCAATTGGGAAGAGAACTCATCGTTGAAAGTCGTTGGATGCTTGTACGCGATGAGCATTTACAAGCTAAATCAATTCTAATTGTTGATACTGATATTACCCATAAAAAACAATTAGAGAAGAAATTTCTACGCGCTCAACGCATGGAAAGTATCGGCACTCTTGCTAGTGGTATTGCTCACGATTTAAATAATGTATTATCACCGATTTTGATGTCGGTGCAAATACTCAAAACAAAATTTCACGATCAGCAAATTGAGCAAATGCTATCGATACTAGAAAACAACACTAAACGTGGTGCTAATTTAGTTAAACAAGTACTATCCTTCGCGCGAGGAATTGAAGGCGATCGCCAACTTATACAAGTTAAGCAACTCATATTAGAACTACAACAAATTACTCAAGAAACATTTCCCAAAACAATTGAATTTATTACAGAATTAGCATCAGATTTATTACCTGTTTATGGTAATAGTACTCAATTACATCAAGTACTGATGAATTTATGTCTTAATGCTCGTGACGCCATGCCTGATGGTGGAGAAATTACCATATCTGCTAATAATATTTACATAGATGAAATCTATAGCCAGGCCTATTTTGACGCTCAAGAAGGTTATTACATAGTTTTGACAGTTTCTGATACAGGACTTGGCATTCCTAACGAAATATTAGATAAAATTTTTGAACCATTTTTTACAACCAAAGAATTTGGTAGTGGTACTGGACTTGGTTTGTCTACAGTCATGGGAATTATCAAAGGACATGGCGGTTTTATTAACGTATCAAGTTGTGTAGGTAAAAGTACACAATTTAAAGTTTACTTGCCAGCAGTTCATACAGTTGTAACTCAGATGACAGACGATAATGAAATGCCGCTCGGAAATGGAGAATTACTTTTAGTTGTAGATGACGAAGCTGCCATTAGGGAAATTACTACAACGTCTCTTGAAAGCTATAATTATCAAATTATCTCTGCTAGTGATGGCATTGAAGCAATAGCACTTTATGCCCAAAATCAAGATAAAATTAAAGTGGCGATTATCGATATGATGATGCCAAAAATGGATGGAGCAACCACCATTCATACTTTGCAAAAGATGAATCCCAAACTACCTATTATTGCTGTCAGTGGATTAGCCACAAGTGAACAAGTGTTTATCGATAAAACATCTCAACACACGGCATTTTTGTCTAAACCATATACTGTGCAAGAATTATTGAAAACTCTCCAATTAGTTCTAAGCCACAAGTAATTAGATATGTATTTACAAGCAAATCAATAATAACTGAAATCCTCCATGACATCTGAAGTTTTAGCCGTTAATACAGCCTTTTATCGAGCTTTTGAAAAGAAAGATATTGAGGCAATGAGTGCCTTATGGTCACAAGGAACAGGTAGTACTTGTATTCATCCTGGACGCAGTTTACTGCGGGGTTGGAAGGAGGTTCACTCCTCTTGGGAACAGATATTTAGAAATACCGCTTACATAGAAATTAACTTAGATATCATGACTACAGAAGTAGCTGATAATACAGCTTATGTTGTGCTGATAGAAAATGTTCTCCAAGTTGTTAATGGTAAAAGGCTGCAAGCACAATCAATAGCTACAAATGTGTTTCAATTCCTCGGTGGAAAATGGTATTTAGTTCATCATCACGGTAGTCCTATTATGCGCTAAACGACGAAATCAGGAATTAAAAACCTGCTGAAATAAAAAGCCCGTTCAACGTAAGTCTAACGGGCTTTTTTCAAAATTAGTTTTATTTGTAGAGTGGGCAGAAAAACTAAATGTAATTATCAATGCCCACCTTACAGAAAATCGAGTAATTGCAAATAGTGCAAGCTATGAATTTACCGTTGCTATCCGATTACAAGTCAGGAGGTAAAATAACTTGATCGATTGCATGGATAACACCATTGGATCCTGTAATATCTGTTTGAGTTACGTTGGCTTCATTGACCTTCACGCCAGTTGCAGGATCAACTTTGACATTAATCGTACCACCTTCAACGCTTTTAACTTCACCAGATTTCAAATCGCTGGCTAGTACCCTACCAGGTACGACATGATAAGTTAATATCTTGACCAAAACTTCCTTATTCTCAGGCTTCAATAAATCTCTGACTGCATCTTGGGGCAACTTAGAAAAGGCAGCATCGGTGGGTGCGAAAATAGTAAAATTATCTTTGCCTTCTAAAGTTGCTGTTAATCCAGCTGCTTTCAATGCTTTAGTTAGCGTTGTAAAGGAGGCATTTGACTCAGCCAATCCTACCAAAGTCTTGCTTTGGGTATTGCTTGAACCTGCTGGTTGAGTTTGGGTAGGTACGGTTGTTGAAGGTTTTACAGGTGTTGCAGGTGTGGTAGGTGTGGTTTCGGGGACAACGGTTGGGGATGGTGTAACTTCACCGCCTGTAGTGCGACTACCACGGTTATATGGAGGCTCATTGAAAATACTTGGGCTAGGATTAACCGTCCTCTTTCTAGGCTTCTGTGCTACAACATTTCTCTTTGGAGTTGTGCCTTTTGCTGCATCTTGTGTAGGCTGAACAGGTGTGTATTCAGCGTTAGCCTCTATACGTTGACTACGGTTATAGGGTACTTCGCTAAAAATGGTGGGGTTAGGATTAGTTGCCTCTTTTGCTCCAGAAGGTAATGTAATTAAGAGGCTGCATCCTGCTATTCCGATTATACCTGCCAGATTGGTTAGCAATTGGCTGTAATTTGCCTTCATAAATTTTGTTTGTTTTTAATTTGCACAGGTTACATAAAGACTTATAACATTTTGCTACGCGCAAAATCTCACCTAAGAAGTAAGAAATTTCCCCGAAAATTATCCACAATCCTGCTGCGTGGGGATGATGGATTTAATCAAAAATTATGGTAGCAAAAGTAGCAAGGTAGCTTTGAGATTCAGGCAATGTCTATTAAGTTAACTTACCAAGTTGACTTACTCATGTAGAACGCCAGCATGTAGAAAGCGTCAGTTAGTCGTGGGAGAAATTTTCCAAACAAAAATCTTGCGACTCTATGTTGCAAATCACTTTCAAAATCAACATAAATTGTATTTTTTTATACTAATTTTTTGAGAGAGTTAAGTTTGCAGCCTGCTCATAACGCTTCTCATTTTGATCCAATACCTGATGTAGAAAATTCTTCCTTGGTGTCTACTTAAGCTAGGATTCTCGACAAATCTCACTTCCCCGTTATACAAGAGACTTCTTGCAGAAGTCGGTAAAAGGGAAAGGGGAAAAGGGGAAAGAAACTCAAAACCCTTTCCCTTTTACCTTTCCCCCCTCTTGCAAAAATATATTTTTGCAAGAGACCCCATGAGCTGCGTTCACAAGGAACAATGAAAATCTTAACCCTTCCTTTTCTTCTGCCTCCTGCCCTATTTTCAAGGCAGGTCTAAGGAAATGCATACTTGGCTGTGCTGCTATCCAGGTATGCGGATTTCTTAATCACTATTCTTAGTTAGAAACCAGGGAAGAGGTAAAAATGGCTATACAATCTGTGTTTATTCGATAAAATCCTAAAATTCAAAATATGTGCTATTTTATACTAAATTTTTAAGCTTATTAAAATTACGAAAAATGAAAAGAATATATGCAAATTCAGGAATAAGATGTTAGGTTAAGTTATGCATAACTATTGAAACAATATAATTATTTGATAATTGCATCCATTAGGAAATAATTTTTTGCTAAGCTAACAAGTTGCCCAAAAAACGCCTAAAAATTTAACTATATTGGCAGTTAAGTTAGTACTGAATCAATTGAATTATCAAAACGATTACTGAAACTGAAGATACAATTAGTAAAATTGCTCAATTCACTATTTATAAGGTATGCAAGATGCTGGAATTATACCAATGGGAGTTATCTCAATATTCAGAAAAAGTGCGGTTGATTTTGGATTATAAAGGGCTAGATTACCGCAAAATAGAGGTTACGCCCGGAATTGGACAGGTAGAACTGTTTCGCCTGACTGGTCAAAAGCAAGTGCCAGTCTTGAAAGATGGTAGTAGATATATTGTTGATTCTACAGAAATCGCTAAGTATTTAGACTTAGAATATCCCGAACGTCCACTCATACCGACAGATCCGAAGAAAAGGGGTGCATGTTTATTGATAGAAGAATTGGCAGATGAGTCAATAGGTGTTAAAGGTCGCAAAGCACTATTTGCTGCTATTAGTCAAGACCAAAATTTTCGTAAGTCCTTATTACCCACCTCTACACCAGATATACTCAAAAATCTAGTTGAAGGAGTACCCCGCGATATTTTGACAGTGTTAGGTTTTGGGGTAGGTTATAGTCCCGATGTCATCAAGTCTGCGATCGCAGATTTAAAGCAAGACTTAGAAGCGTTGACCCTGCTGTTAGCAGATAGCCCATATTTATTAGGAGATGAACCCAGTTTAGCTGACTTAGCAGTAGCAGGTTTATCGATATTGCTGAAGTTTCCTGATGGGCCTTATTTGAATTTACCAGCAGGTCTGCAAGGTAAAGGAGTGCCTGGTTTAGCAGATAATCCAGATTATGCACTATTCTTTGAGTGGCGCGATCGCCTTTATGCCCAATTTCGTAAACCGTTAATTGGGAATTCTCCATCAGCAAGCAGACCAACTTCAATTCAAATTGAGTAATTAGTCATTGGTCAAGGGTCAAGGGTCAAATAACAAATAACTAAGGACAAATGAAAAATGACTTTTGACCAATGACAATTTGTGCTAAAATTTCGTCGCAAGCTTGAACTCTACAACTAAAATGCAACATAAGCTCAGCCCAACATTGATGTAACTAATCAAATGAATTCTGGACAACCTTTAGGTTCAGTTACCCAAGGCTCTCTGACTGGGGGGTTAGAAGTAAGATTACACCCTGATATTTCTGTTGAAGATATGCGGGTGGGTAAGTTTTTAGTTGTGCAAGGAATGCGATCGCGCTTTTTCTGTATGCTGACAGATGTGGCGCTAGGAACTGCAAATGCACGAATTATTGCCGATCCTCCCAATTGGGAAGACACTTTTTTACGCGAAGTTTTAGCTGGAAGTGGTACATACGGCACGATTAATCTCGCGCCCATGTTAATGTTTACCCCAGAAGTAGAGGAATCTTTTTCACCTACAAATGGTAAATCTGTAAATCCTTTCGTACCATCAATGACTGGTTTGGCATCATTTCAACCACAAACCAGTACCACAATAGAATTGCTCCCAGTTAAAACTATTCCCAGCCATTTTAGCCAAGTTTATGAAGCGAGTGAAGAAGATTTTCGCAAAGTATTTGGTTGGGAAGATGATACCCACAGAAAAAACTTTTCCATCGGTAAACCTCTGGATATGGATGTGCCGGTGTGTCTTGATTTAGACCGTTTTGTGGAACGGAGTAACGGAGTTTTTGGTAAGTCGGGAACTGGTAAATCCTTTCTGACACGCTTAGTCTTAGCAGGGATAGTCCGGAAAAACGCGGCGGTAAACTTGATTTTTGATATGCACTCCGAGTATGGCTGGCAAGCTGTATGCGAAGGAAAGCAATATAGTACAGTTAAAGGTTTAAAACAGCTATTCCCCGGTAAAGTTGAAGTTTACACCCTCGATCCGGAATCGACAAAGCGTCGGGGTGTGCGGGATGCACAAGAACTATATCTTAGTTACGAACAAATAGAAGTTGAAGACGTTAAGTTATGTTCTCGCGATTTAGGACTGTCGGAAGCCGCCTTAGATAATGCAAATATTCTTTACGCTGAGTATGGTAAGGCTTGGATTCTTCAGTTATTGAACATGACTAATGAAGAAATCAAGCTGTTCTGCGAAGAGAAGCGGGGACATCAAGGTTCGATTATGTCTTTGCAGCGGAAACTTTTGCGGTTGGATAACTTGAAGTATATGCGAGCCGCTTGTCCGCAGAACTACATCAATCAAATTTTGCGATCGCTGGAAGCTGGTAAGCATGTAGTTATCGAGTTTGGTTCCCAGTCAGATATGCTGTCTTATATGCTGGTGACTAATATGATCACCAGAAGAATTCACGGGCATTACGTCAGCAAAGCCGAAAGATTCCTGCACAGTGGCAATGTCAGCGATCGCCCGACGCAACTGGTGATTACTATTGAAGAAGCTCACCGTTTTCTTGACCCGGCGATTGTCCAAAGTACGATATTTGGAACAATCGCTAGAGAGATGCGGAAATATTTCGTAACACTTTTGGTAGTTGATCAACGCCCGTCTGGCATAGATAATGAAGTTATGTCCCAAATTGGGACTCGCATCACAGCTTTGCTCAACGACGAAAAAGACATTGACGCGATTTTCACAGGAGTCTCTGGTGCTGGCAGTCTGCGATCGGTATTGGCAAAGTTAGATTCTAAGCAACAAGCCTTGATTTTGGGTCATGCCGTCCCCATGCCAGTTGTAGTCCGTACCCGTCCCTATGATGCAACTTTCTATGCAGAAATTGGCGATCCAGCTTGGGAAGAAAAGCCAGACGAAGAATTATTCGCTGCGGCTGAACTAGCTAGGGCTGATTTAGGATTTTAGTCATTGGTCATTTGTCCTTTGTTCAATCACGCCACTTGCTACCCTGCGGGAACGCTTACCCTAGCCTTCGGCAACCCCTTTGGGGAACGGGAACGGCTCCGCCGAACAGCGAACAAGCCGACGGTACTTCCTACAAGTCGGGGAACCCGTCCAACACAGTGGCTCCCCAATGCCCAATGTCTATTTCGTAACATCCCACCATTACAACAAAAAATCAGTTCGGTTATCTCGCTACTTCTCGGCAACTGAACCGGAGATTTTAGCGTCACTATAGATATAGTTAGCACTCAAAGGAAATTGATTTTTTTGCCAAACATTCCACTTTGCCCTATAATTAGAAGATTTATCTGGGCTACTTTACTATCCAATAGATTTGTCGTATCATAATAAAAGTAGAACTCATACTGACTTCATATTTTTACAGTTACTGCCAGTGACTGACGACAAGAAGAATTCTTGAAACCAGCCAGTGTATTTCTAAGAAACTACAAAATTTAGGAAGGGTAGGGGAACCTATCTCAGGGATGTACCGTCTTTTCAACGGCTGTATAAATTGCTTGCTTATGGTGGTTCCCTATGTTCCGTGATAGATGTAGTGCCTTTCCAAATCCGACTTAATTATTAAAGATTCATTGTGTTTACGGAGTAGAGGACAACGCACCAATGCCTACTGTTAACACCCAAACCGAAAACCTAAACACCAAATTCACGGCTGATATGGTGCGAACCTATCTGCGGGAAATTGGTCGTGTGCCACTGTTAACCCGTGAGCAAGAGATTGTTTTCGGGAAGCAGGTGCAACAAATGATGACACTACTAGACGCTAAAGAGGCTTTGGCGAAAAAACTGCACCGCGAACCGAGTTCATCAGAGTGGGCCGACCATGTTCGCCAATCAGAAACCGATGTGAAGCAGACAGTCGCCCAAGGTAAACGGGCAAAGCAAAAGATGATTGAGGCGAATCTTCGCTTGGTAGTCGCTATTGCGAAAAAATACCAAAAACGGAACATGGAGTTTCTGGATTTGATCCAAGAGGGAACTCTAGGATTAGAAAGGGGTGTAGAGAAATTTGACCCGACACGGGGATATAAGTTTTCTACCTATGCCTACTGGTGGATTCGTCAAGCAATTACTAGAGCGATCGCTCAACAAGGGCGTACAATTCGTTTACCGATCCACATTACTGAGAAGCTCAACAAAATCAAGAAAGTACAGCGAGAACTAGCACAAAAGTTAGGGCGATCGCCCAATCCTGCGGAAATTGCCCAAGAACTAGAGCTAGAGCCTGTGCAAATCCGCGAGTACTTGAATATGGCACGTCAGCCAGTTTCTTTGGATGTGCGAGTGGGTGATAACCAGGATACCGAGCTGCAAGAAATGCTAGAAGATGACGGCCCTTCACCAGAATATTACACCACCCAGGAATTCTTGCGGCAAGACCTAAACACCTTATTGGCAGAACTAACTCCCCAACAGCGAGAAGTTTTAGCTCTGCGTTTTGGTTTAGAAGATGGCAATGAAATGTCATTGGCAAAAGTAGGCGAAAGATTAAATCTTAGCCGCGAACGTGTCCGCCAGTTAGAGCATCAAGCGCTAGCTCATCTACGTCGTCGTCGAGCCAATGTCAAAGAGTATGTTGCCAGCTAAAAGCCAACTGCTTTTAATTAAAAGTGAGCCTCCTGAAATCAGGGGGCAATTTTTTTGTCATTTGTTATTAGTCATTTGTCATTAGTCATTTCTTCCCCTGCTCCCCCTCATCTCGCTTAAGCCAGAGTATGTTGGTCAACTTGTGTGTCATGACCAGGAGCAAATTCCACTGTGCGGAATCCCAACGCCGCTAGCAAGTTATTTTCTGGCAACTTGACAGGAGCAGGCTGTTCTCCATTTCCGGGAGCAGGTAGTGGATAAGCTGTCGATGCAGCAGTAGAAAAGCGGATATTTCCTTCCGAATGCTGAATGACTTGATGGATATGACCATTCAGTACGGTTACAGATGAGAACCGGGACAATAACGAAAGTGCTTTAGCCGAATCTGCTGTTGCCCAACCCCACTTGGGGTAAAGGTCATAAAGGGGAATATGACTAAATATAACTAAAGGAGTGTCGCGTTTTTGTGCTGCCAGGTCTTTGGCTAGTAAGTCTAGTTGTGCTTGACCAAGTTTACCTTTTCCTGTTTCACCAAAATCAAGCACGTTAGTTAGAGATACAAAATGCACACCAGAGTGATCCCACGACTGCAATCCTTCTTTTTTATCCCTTTGGTTGAAAGCTTCAGAGTAAGCTTTACCGCGATCGCCTATTGTATCGTGTTCCCCTGGCAGTGTGAACAGTGGTGCTTTCAGTTGTGACAGAATTTGTTTAGCTTGATCGAACTCCGCAGGCTTAGAAAGGTGGCTTATGTCACCTGTATGCACTACAAATGCTGGTGGTGTCGGTAATGAATTGATCGCACTGATTGCTTTCTGGAGAGTTTCTGTAACATGCTCGTTTGCTGGCTTATGAAAACCAATGTGAGTATCGCTAATTTGTACAAATGATAGCGAGGTGGAATTTAAGCGTTTTTTATCTGTAATTTCGCTGATATTACATGAGCTTAATAAGCCATTGCCACCAACAGCCCACAAGATACCCAGACCAGTCCAACCGACATGATTAATGAAGTTTCTACGTTTCATTTTTCCTCTCATTGCCTCCGGCGGAAGTTACAGTAACTGTCCCTTTCATGAAGGGATGAATGGCACAAATATAAGGAAAGGTTCCAGACTTAGCGAAGGTATGCGTCCAAGCCTCTTCTGTATCAAGCGCTTTAGAATCAAAGGAGCCATCTGTTGCCGTGACGGTGTGCGGTTCTTCATCGCTGTTGGCAAACTTTACGGTTTCGCCAACGTTAATTTTTAGGGTTGTCGGTTCAAATTTGAAATTGTGAATTTTGACATTTGCATTTGCTTTTTGGGTACTTACTTTTTCTGATTCTAGAGGTTTATTAGTTGTTACCTTTGGTTGATTCAGAGGCTTTGTAGATTGAGGGTTACAACCATAGAGATGCAACAAAGTCACTAGCAATGCAGAAGCAAATGCTACTACTATGTATGAACGATATTTCATAGCTGATAATGAGGTAAATAGAGTTAGCGATAATCACGCCAAAAGCGCACTACCCTTTGGTTAATCGCCCACTTTTCTTGGCTTATAAAGTTGAGAAAATAGACCAGTCATACTCAGACCAGTCACTAGTAAGCCGATTAATCCCAAGCCATGCAAGATGGGATAAATTCCTGCCAGTCCAAAGATTTCGCCAGTATGAACTTTGAGGAGAAATCCAGTTAACTCTGGTTGATGGAACCATTGGTCTGTTAATGTCATGCTGATACCAGTCACGATGGAAACAGTCAAAGGTAGAAAGACTGCGATCGCGATCGTGCGATGATATTTACGAAAGGCTCGTTTCATGGGCAAACTCCTTTGAAAGAGTGAGTAAGGAAAAGAACTCAAGCTGATCGACCGGATTCTTAATTCCCCAAAAGTCTTTTAAAAAATCGATTCTCTAGTCTCGATCGAGCATCGTTAGATACCCTTCAACTGCTCTGAGATAGCTTTTATCGGCTAGAGTCTGTTCAGGGAGCCGATTAGTCTTGACTGCACTCTGAACAACATCTTTAGCGCTAATTCTCCCCAATTGGTAAGCCAATATGAGGGAATTGTTACTAGGAATATCTTGGGCGCGGAAGTAACCTCGATAAGCTAGATAAACGAGATCGAAAGGTGTTAACTGACTGGTAGAAGCTTTGTTTGTCACGTTAGCGTTAAATGTCGTTAACTGAGGCTGCGATAACGTTTGAGCGTTTACAGCAGGTGCGATGGCTGTAGACATAAATACAGCCGATAAACTAGCAAGAATAAATTGTTTCATTGCTCAACTTCCTATTTAAATCAAGTAGGAGTTACGTAGTAGTCTGTCAAGATAAAAATGATGGACTGTAGTGCGGGCATCTTGCCCGCGTGAGCGAGACGCTCACACTACCAAAAATCTCTCAAAACAAAATTGACAGACTAGTAGTTAAATTTGTAGTAGCCAAGCTGTTAACTTAAATCTCTAGATAATGTTCAGTTAACTCAACTTAGTCATCTCTATCTTTAAAGACGAATGTGCTGGGATTTTGGATTTAAATTGGATTTAAATTATTTGGTAGTATTTATTCAGGCAGGTTCGAGATAAATCCAATCCACTCCAGCAATCGTCTTAATAGATAAAGGGAATTCCGTTATGTTTTGAGAAAGACGCTGTGAAACAAGGATTGGAAGCGACTCTAAAATTACCTGCTCAGGTTTATTATCAAAAACGCATGGAGCCTAGTTCTTTTCATGACAAGCCTCAAGCTCCCCCGTCGTTAACGGATGCAGAGCTATTTCAGGCACTGAAAACCAGGCAACCTTCGGCGTTGGCTATTCTTTACGATCGCTACGGTAGTCTTATCTATGGGGTAGCACTCAAAGTTTTGAAAAATTCTCAAGAAGCAGAAGACTTGACCCAAGAAATTTTTCTGGCTCTGTGGCGTAATCCTAGCTACAATCTCGACCATAACTATTTCATCAGATATCTAATTACCATGACTCGCTCACGAGCGATCGACAAACTTCGTTCTCGTGGGAGAAACTTAAAACTCCTGGAACGCTGGGGTCAAATAGAACGGCAAGAAACAGACTCTTCTACTCCTTTTGAGCAGGCTTCCTATCAAGAGCGTTCCCAGCACGTTCGCTCTGCCTTAGCACAACTTCCCCAAGAACAACGTCAGGTATTAGAGATGGCTTATGATGAAGGACTCAGCCAATCGGAAATCACCCAAAAACTAAATATCCCTTTAGGGACAGTCAAAACTCGAACCCGTCAGGGTCTGCTGAAACTGAAGCAAATCCTACGAGATTCAATTGGATAGTTGCACTATGAATAAATCTTCAACTCCTGAGTACTTAGAAGAATTAGCAGCAGGTTATGTCATAGGTGACCTCGACCCCGAAGAAGCTGAGGAATTTAAGCGACTGCTCGCAGAAAATCCGGAATTGCTCGCAGAGGTGAACCATCTACAAGAAGTAATGGGACAGATGGTTTATGGGCTAAATGAAGTAGAGCCTCCGCCACATCTTCGTTCAGCTATCCTCGAAGCTGCGGAAATTCCAGCTAACCCTACCCCAGTAGTCAAACGCTCTCCTTTACCGTGGAGTAAAATTGTTGCAAGTATTGCCGTGCTGTTAGTTCTGGTTTTAGGCTGGGAAAATTATCGCTTGCGCCAAGATCTGAGTATTGCCGAAAACGTAACTACACTACTCGAAAGTTCTGAAACTCGTCTTTTCTCCCTGAGAGGCATGGACATAGCAAATACTGCCTCTGGCAGGATAATCATGAATCCTGAGCAACAAAAAATCGCTGTATTCATCCATAATCTTCCTGCTCCGCCTGTAGGACGTGTTTATCGGCTCTGGGCAGTGGTTGACAATGAAAAGATACCTTGCGGACAGTTAAGCTCTCATCCGCAGTTCATGGTTTTAGACAAACTTTCTATTCCCCCCGACCTTTATTCGGATATATCAGGGTTAATTATTACCTTAGAATCATCCCCAACCAACTCAGATCCTGTAGGACAGGTGGTGATGAAAAGCATTCTGTAGCTATCCTTATAGTCCTGCTACCCGATCTACTTGGCGTTATTAATTATCAAGTTGGTCATGGTATCAATCAAGCGATCGCTTGCCATCGGTAAAATATCCTTACCATGCATCACATCTTGAGTGATATGGAAATAAACCAATGATCCGAGCATAATCCTGGCTGTAGCTTCTGGGTCAGGTATATTAAGTTCTGGATGCGTTGCCAAGTATTGACTGAGGGTTTCAAGTACAGGCTTAGTCATGGCACGCACACAAATCTGCGCTAACTCCGGAAAACGACCAGACTCCCCTATGATCACTCGCATAAATGCACAGTGTTCATCGTCTTGAACCATTAAATCTAATGCTTTAGTTCCTAACTGGCGCAATACATCTTTTGGTTCTCCTTCCAGGGGTACTGTACCAAAAATTAAGTTGAACTTCTTGCGTGTCAGTTGTTCGATTAAGACTTTAAATAGCCCTTCTTTATCTTGAAAGTGGCTGTAGACTGTTGCTTTAGAAACACCCGCAGCTACCGCTACCTTATCCATGCTTGTGCCAGCATAGCCATGTTTGAGGAACTCCTGCATCGCTCCTTGCAGAATTTGTTCCACTTTATCAACGGAATTATCTCGATCTACTTCGTCAACTTTTATGCGTGCCATTTATTAATTAACCTTTTTTATAAACAATTCTATAGATAATTCCAAATACTCTACGCTATTTCGGCTTTGTGAGGAATGGAGGATGAGGGGGACAAATGACTCTTGACTAAACTACTCAGTTTAGTTTAGCATAGATTGAACTAGACGGTTTAGTTCAAGATACCGCCAACAAAGGGGAATACTATGGCGCAAAACTGGAATTTAGCAGGTTTTCGAGCTTCCCAAACTATTTTTAAGTCACCAGCTATCCTGGCAATAATTACAGCTTTGGTTACAGCAGGAGCTAGTGTTTACGCGGTAACTAAGTTCCAGGCTGATTCTGGGAAAAAGCTAGAATCAGCAACGCCTATTCAACCAGTGGTAAAAACAGTAACCGCGTTGGGGCGCTTAGAACCCAATGGTGAAGTCATCAAACTATCTGCACCAACTGCTAATGAAGGAAATCGAGTAGAGCAACTGTTGGTGAAAGAAGGCGATCGCGTGAAAGTTGGGCAGGTAATTGCGATTATGGATAGTCGCGATCGCTTGCAAGCGAGTTTGGGTGAAGCACAAAGACAAGTACAAGTAGCTAAATCCCGGTTAGCGCAGGTAAAAGCTGGCGCAAAACAAGGAGAGATTGCAGCGCGTCAAGCTACTGTCAACCGTCTGCAAGTAGAACTAGAAGGAAGCATCAGAACCCAGCAAGCCACAATTAATCGCTTAGAAGCAGAATTACAAGGACAACAACAAAGTTTACAAGCAACCGTAGCACGTGTCGCCGCCGAAAAGCGCAACGCCCAGGCTGATGTGCAACGCTATGAAAGTTTATATAAAGAAGGTGCAATTTCCAATCAAGAAGTTGATCGTAGACGGCTGAGTGCAGAAACTTCTACCCAGCAGTTGATTGAAAGCCAAGCCACCAAAACTAGAACTGTCGCCACTTTACAACAGCAAATTAACGAAGCCAAAGCTAACCGCGACAAAACGATCGCCACTTTGCAACAACAAATAAACGAAGCCAAAGCTACCCTTAATCAAACTGCGGAAGTTCGCCCCACAGATGTAGCCAACGCCCAAGCGGAAGTAGACAGCGCGCAAGCTAGCGTGGAGAAAATTCAAACACAACTAAATCAAGCATATATTCGCGCTCCTAAAGCAGGGCAAATTCTCAAAATTCATACACGTGCAGGAGAAACCGTTGGTAATGACGGGATTGTGGAATTAGGCCAAACCGACCAGATGTATGCAGTAGCAGAAGTATACCAAAGTGATATTCATAAAGTGCGATCGGGGCAACGGGTAAGAGTAACTAGCGATTCTCTCCCTGGTGAGTTGCAGGGAACCGTTGATTGGATCGGGATGCAAGTACAACGGCAAAATGTAATTAACGCCGATCCTTCTAGCAATATTGACGCCAGAGTAGTAGAAGTTCATGTCCGGCTAGATCAAGCATCCAGCGCCAAAGCCGCCCAGTTTACTAATTTACAAGTCAAGGCGGTGATTGAACAATGATTGGATTTATTTCTCAACTACAACGCCGCACACCTCTAGGATGGTTGCAATTAAGTAAGCAGAGGAGTCGGTTCCTCGTGGCGCTCTCTGGCGTAGCCTTTGCAGATTTGCTAATGTTCATGCAGCTAGGCTTTCAGTCAGCATTATATGACAGCGCCACCAGGCTGCATCAAGTATTACGTGCAGATGTAGTAATTATCAGTAACCAAGCCCGCAACCTCTCCTTTATGTCTTCCTTTCCTAGAAGACGACTGTACCAGGCTGCCGATGTACCTGGTGTAAAATCGGCAGAAGCCATGTATACCAACAACGTTACGTGGAAAAATCCCCAAACCCACCGAGAGACGGGGATGCTAATTATTGGTTTCAATCCCGATCAGCCAGCTTTTAACTTACTAGAAGTTAACCGCCAATTGCCGACAATTAAACTGCCGGATACTGTTCTATTTGATGCTGCTTCCAGAGGAGATTACAAAGAAGCGATCGCTCAAGTTGCTCAAGGTAAACCTGTTACCACAGAAATAGATCGGCGGACGATTAGCATTAATGGCTTATTCACAGTCGGAGCATCTTTTGGTGCTGACGGTAGCTTGATTACCAGTGACCAGAACTTTTTGCAGCTATTTCCTAAACGACAAGCAGGTAGTGTCAGTATCGGTTTGATTCAGCTACAACCAGGTTACGAACCTAAGCAAGTAGCGAGTGCTTTAAAGTCTTATCTACCTAAAGATGATGTTAAAGTTCTCACCCACGAAGAATTCATTGCCTTTGAGAAAAACTACTGGCAAACAAATACTGCGATCGGGTTTATCTTCACCTTAGGTGTATCGATGGGGTTTGTGGTGGGGGTGATCATCGTCTATCAAGTCCTTTCCACCGATGTCAATGCCCACATGAAAGAATACGCCACATTTAAAGCGATGGGGTATAACAATCTCTATTTGCTAGGTGTGGTGTTTGAGGAAGCTTTAATTTTGGCAATATTAGGGTTTATTCCGGGAATGACAGTATCTTTAGGGCTGTATGCCTTAACCCGTGGCGCTACAAATTTACCACTGTATATGACCTTGGCAAGAGCGATTCAAGTGCTGACGCTAACTTTTGTAATGTGTATGATTTCCGGCGCGATCGCAACTCGTAAAGTTCAATCTGCCGACCCTGCGGATATGTTTTAAATGTCATTTGTAACTATTATGAATAACAAACTAGTTATTTCCGTCCAAAATCTCGACCATTACTTTGGTCAAGGTCAACTTAAAAAGCAAGTTTTGTTTAATATCAACTTAGAAATTAACGCTGGCGAAATTATCATTATGACTGGGCCATCGGGTTCTGGTAAAACCACACTATTAACTTTGGTAGGCGGATTGCGTTCTGCTCAATCTGGTAGTTTGCAAATATTAGGAAGAGAACTTTGCGGTGCGAATGCAGCACAACTAACCGAAGCACGGCGCAGTCACGGCTATATTTTCCAAGCGCATAACCTGCATGGTAGTTTAACAGCACTTCAGAATGTGAGAATGGGCTTAGAACTGCACAAGGATATTTCACCACAGGAAATGAAAAAACGCTCAGCCGAAATGCTGGAGCAAGTAGGATTAGGAAATCGCCTCAATTATTATCCTGATGATTTATCAGGGGGACAAAAACAACGAGTTGCGATCGCTCGTGCTTTAGTCAGTCGTCCTAAAATTGTCCTAGCAGATGAACCGACTGCGGCGCTTGATAGCAAATCTGGTCGAGATGTAGTTAACTTGATGCAACAACTCGCTAAAGAGCAAGGTTGTACTATTCTCATGGTGACTCATGACAACCGGATTTTAGATATTGCCGATCGCATCGTTCATATGGAAGATGGGAAGTTAGCCAAGGATCTGGCTGTTGCCGCAGTTTGAACTCAGTCTCTCTGCTACGATTGAATCTATCTAGCTTATGTTAGTAGTAAGTTATGGAGCGAGTTACATTACCAGACGTTCTCACCCTTGAAGAAGCTTCAAAATACTTACGTTTACCTGTAGAAGCGGTAGTGAGCCAAGCTAGTCGCAAAATAGAGAAAGACTGGAGATTTTCAAAGGAAGCGATTGACAACTAGTTACGTTCTCAAAGCAGCCGTTTCATACTCCTTCAACAAGCAGGTGCCTTTGCGGATGATGATTCGCTTACAGAATTGAAAGCCACAATCTATCAGGCTAGGGGACGTTCTGAAGTTGATGAGAATTGCTATCGGTAATGCACTTGCTTGATACTGATACCCTAACTCATCTCTATGCAGGAAAGGAAACCCAAATGTAGTTGAGCGATTAAGGGCTGTAGAAGATCCAGAACCACTAAATGTACAGTGTTGGGAAGTAGGGTTGCCTATCACGGCGGACTATCGCATCTGTGGTTGAACTTTCTTTAATGAAAATGCCTGAGTCTCTTTATCAGCTAGATTCTAAGCTGTGCAAGATATAATTCCCTCTCACAAGGTGAAAATGAGCGAACGCACAGTAATATTTGTAGTGTGAGCAAGATGCTCCCACTACTTATTTTTACTTGATGCCTTAGGTACGACCGAAAAGTTTTTTGTGAGAGGCGATCGCCAGAAAGCATCTAAGAGATAAATTATTGAGACATTAGTACTTATTGTGATACTCGTGGGCGAGTCTTTGATACTCATGCGCGAGTCTTTAATACTCGTGGGCGAGTCTTTGATACTCGTGGACGAGTCTTTGATACTCGTGAATGAGTCTTTGATACTCGTGGACGAGTCTTTGATACTCGTGGGCTAGTCTTTAATACTCATGGGCGAGTCTTTAATACTCATGGGCGAGTCTTTGATACTCGTGAATGAGTCTTTGATACTCGTGAATGAGTCTTTGATACTTGTGAATGAGTCTTTGATACTCGTGAATGAATTCCGAGTTAAGTGTCCTATGAAATTGTCGATGAGTCAGTAATCGGAGAGTTATCAATCGAACGGCACTTCAAGATTTTTAGTAAGATATTCGGTATTAAGTCTGTGGTTGATAGAACACAGTGCAAAAGCAAAACTCAAGATTTAATGCTGAATTGCAGTTTGGAACGGTCAAATTAGAAAATGTTTTTTGGCAAATAGTTTCTTCCTAAAGTGGAGGATGAAAAGGTAGTTCTTGAAGCTCAATTAAAAGCATTTTAAAACCATTGTCGCAAATTTTTATGTACCTCTGCCAAATACCACATATAGTCATCAATTTTGTAATTATCAGCAGCTTTAACTATATATTTTTGAGCTAAATTTAGATTATTCTCTACTTCATAATATAATCCTAGATAAAGATGACTATAAAAATTACCTTTTACTCCTTCAGATTTACCAATATTTAAAACATCATCTGGTGTGCAATTTCCTGCATATAAATCGTACACGCTTCGCATAATTCGCCGTGGGTCATTTTTCACAGTTAATAGGGAATTCCGAGCTTCTTCGACACCAGAAAAGCGAGCTATGCAGAGATATCGCCATAGTGTTTCTTCTAGATCTTGGGCATTAACTGTCAAATCTATCTCGAACTGTTGAGCGCCCTCAGCAAATCTTTCTGCATAATAATAAGATAGTCCACGTTGCCATAAATATGGTTTGAGACGGGCATCTAGTTGTTCGGCTGTATCAAAATCTTGAATAGATTCATCAATTTTTCCAAGCTGAAAGTTAACCATACCGCGACGAATATAAGCATTGGGATTTTGTGGCTGATTGCAGATAGTTTCATTCCAACGCTGGAGTTGATTTTCTAAAGAATTAGCAAAAAGCATAAGTTTTATCAGCTGATGTGCATTTAATCTGGATGATTTCAGTATTAAGGAGAAAACGTCAATCCTCAGAGGTCAACTAAGCAAGACACCAATTCTGCACATGAGAAAATAATTGTGGAAAGAATTCTTGAAAATCATACTCCAAACTATCGTAGTGAGTGATGAGTTCATTGATAGCTGGAGTTAAAATAAAATTTCTGTTGCGTCGCCGCGATAATCGTCTTGATATCCGTAAGAGACCATTTTCTACACCAGATACATTACGGTACGATCCCAACCAATCTTCAGCAGCTACGCGAGAAATTACCTCCCTGACTACCAGAGGTATCTGGCCTGGATAGGCTCGAAATGATGCGTAAATCTCTGCTGTAAACTCATCAAGAGATATGTTGGAATATTCAGTCCAATTTTTTGCCAGAAAGTGATCGTAAAAAACATCCACCAGTACCCCAGCAAATCGCCTATAGCTTGAGTCAATGCGCTGTTTACTTCGCTGCACAACTATGTGACTGTCTGTAAACCGATCAATTACTTGATGACACGCAATTCCACGCTGGAGATGAGAGTTTAATTCTTCACGAGCCGTTCCCTTGACAATGTCGGCCAGGAGATTACCTAAGCGATTCTCAACGTTTGGTTCAGACAATAACAAGTGGGCTAGCCAGTTCATAATGATAATGCTTATACCTAACTACCTGGCACGCTTGCCTACAGCAGTACAACCAGACTATTGTAATGAATCAGCACGACAGTAACAAAGTAGACACAATGTAAATTTAAAATAGTGAATTCTTGAAAGACATCGCTCATCTTCCTAAGCATAAATTATTTGTCATATCCAGCCACCAGGTAGAAGCAACTACTAGCAAAATTCAGTACTGTGAACCTAGTTGCTTATAGATGAGGAATAAACGCCGGTGGTTCCAATTAGAGATGATAATCCTACAGAAATCACGCCTTATGTAACTTTTGGGCTAATTGCTGTCAATGTCCTGGCCTTTCTTTATGAAGCTAATCTTCCCCCACGAGCATTAGATGGGTTTTTACACCTGGCGGCGGTAGTTCCGCAAGAACTCACCTTAAGTTTTGCTGGTGTATCTTTACATCAACCTGTACCAGAGTGGGCAACTTTAATCACCTCACAATTTTTGCACGGTGGTTTACTGCACCTAGCTGGCAATATGTTGTTTCTCTGGATTTTTGGTAACAATGTGGAAGATAAGTTAGGGCATTTTAAGTATTTGCTTTTCTATCTATCTTGCGGCGTTTTGGCATCATTAAGCCAGTGGTACTTTGCCCAGAATTCTAACATTCCTTCTTTAGGAGCAAGTGGTGCGATCGCAGGTGTTATGGGAGCATACATTCTGCGCTTTCCCAAAGCTGAAATTTTGGGTGTAGTACCTTTAGGGTTTTTCTTTCCGACTTTCCGAGTCCCTGCATATTTCTTTCTAGGATTCTGGTTTCTTCAACAAGCTTTCTATGGTGTCGCTAGTCTTGAAACACCCACCAACATCGGTATGGAAAGTGGTGGTATCGCTTACTGGGCCCATGCAGGTGGTTTCTTGTTTGGTGCAATTCTCGGACCTCTGTTGGGTTTGTTTAGCGACAAGCCTCAACAAAAATATTTTTAATTTTAAAAGGGGACAGGGAATACCGTTCCCTTTTTTGTTAAAGACAATGACAGGTAAAACTACCTGTACTTCGCAACTGCTAGCCACTCAAGCTATATTGCAGTTAATCAATGATTAGGAAAAACACCTGTGTTTCCTCTCTACGACGAAAATCCAACGCGAATCACCCCGTATTTCACTTACGGGTTGATTGGGATGAACATTTTAGTTTTTCTTCATGAAGTCACGCTGCGTGGTGCACGATTAGAGGAATTTTTTCAGCTATATGCATTAGTACCACGAGAGTTAACTACCAACTTTGCTGGAGAGTGGACGACGCTAATTACATCGCAATTCTTGCACGGTGGTTGGTGGCATTTAATCTCAAATATGGTTTTTCTCTGGATTTTTGGTAACAATATTGAAGACCGCTTAGGTCATCTCAAATATCTAATTTTTTATTTGACTTGCGGTGCTTTAGCTGCTTTGTGCCAGTGGTTTATTGGGATGAATTCTGCTATTCCTTCTTTGGGCGCAAGTGGTGCGATCGCAGGAGTTTTAGGTGCTTACATTATCCGCTTTCCCCACGCTAGAGTGATGACTTTAGTTTTTTTGGGATTTTTTGTTACCACTATTAGAGTGCCCGCCATGATACTAATCGGGCTGTTCATTATCCAGAATATAATTTCTGGTTTTGCTAGCTTGCAAGCCGCTGCCAACATGAGTGTAGAAACAGGCGGTGTTGCTTACTGGGCACACATCGGTGGCTTTGTTTTTGGGATAATTCTTGGCCCTTTGTTAGGGTTATTTAGTCGCGACGACTATTAGAGAAATTGGTTAGTAGTCTTGCTTTAGCGATACTACTAACCAATTCAAAGTTTTCACTGGGATGAAGAAAATTTGCTATTGAAGAACATCTTGCTAATTACCCTAACGGCAAAGCGCTATGAATTAGCTGTTCTTAGCACCTACTGAAACTTCTGCTTCTGATTGTTCTTGAGGTGAAGAGGCTGGTGATGGTTCAACTGATGCAGGCAAAGTCACGATGATATCGGCACCATTAATCACAGCCCCTAAAAGCCCCAGTTCAGATTCAACCAATTGATCGATCGCTTCACCTAGCAAGTTTTCTTGGGTATAATTTGGTCGCGCCACAATGATCATAGCGTCACTGTAGGGTTGAATTAACAAAGGGTCATTAGATAAGCTGAGTGGGCTAGTATCCAAAATCACTAAATCATAACGCTCCCGAACATCTTCCATTAACCGTCGCATTTCGCTTGATTCAAGAATTGCAGCAGATTGTCGTAAAGGTCCAGGGCTAGGCAGAATGTATAAATTTTCTACATCAGGAACTAAGCGGATACATTCACTGAGGCTGGCGTAATAGCGCAAAGGTTCAATATTAGCATCTGGGTCAGGATTAACGTTTAAGGATGAACAACCAGAAGGCGATCGCAAATCTGTTTCAATAATTAAGGTTCTTTTCCCAGCACGGGCAGAAGCTATACCTAAGTTATAAGCGCTTGTAGTCTTACCTTCAGATCTACTAACACTAGTAATCAAAACTACTTTTAAATTTTTACCACCTATACGCCGCATATTACTGCGGAACTTCTCATAAAACTCTAAATAAGGAGAATCTGGGGAAACTATAACTGGTATGGCTTCTTGATCCAAATCATCAATTGGTATTAAAGGTATTTCTCCTAAGCGTGCAACTTCTCTTTGCTTGAGGCTTTCGCGGATATCCTCTCTGGTTTTGAAAGTACCTTCTAGTGAACCCAACAAGAAGATGACGCCACCACCGATAACCAATCCCATGAAACCACCAACAGCCAATGTCACAGACATACTCTTGGGTTTAACAGCATCGACAAGCACAGTTGGTAATCTAGCAATACTGAGACTAGTGACAGTTTCTGCTTCTGCGGTTTTCGCATCGGCTAGCTTCGCTTGCATTTTGTCATAGATAGCTTTTTTCAGTGCCACTTCTTGTTCTAAACGCGATCGCTCTAATTGTTTGTTAGGTATTAAAGAATATACCTGCCGCAATCGTGCCTCTTCTCTAACTTGTTGAGCTAATTGTTGTTGTAGCGTCTCCCTTTGGGTTTGCAAAGCCACCATCTGGTTTGCCAATTCTTGTCGTGCTGGATCTAAATTACTTTGAGCACGAATATTAGAGACATTGCCAGTCAGAGGTGCTGCTGTACCGCCACCACCAACTACTTCAGCCGCGCGTTGTTGTAGTAATTCCTCAGCAGCTTCTTTCTGACGCTGCAACTGAATCATTGTTGGATGTTCAGGGCGCAGATCTTTCCGAAGCACAGCAATTTGTGATTCAATTTGATAAATTTGCGATCGCAAGCTGGCAAGAATCGGATCGGCACTCAAAGCTGAAGAAACATAAGCTTGGCTGACATTTAATCCTAACTTGTCCTGCAAACTGCGAATTTGAGCATTAATCCCAGAAATAGTCAGTTTAATTTGACGTTGCTGAGTTTGACTATTAGTAACCGCAGTTAATAAACTACCATTCTCAGACGCTAATATTGCTGGTCGCTCTCTGCGATCGTATTGTTCTAGCTTCCTTTCTGCTGCTTGCAGTTCTAACTTAGTCTGTGGTAGACGTTCATTAATTTTTAGAATAATTGCTTTTAATCGCCCCGTATTAATTTCACTGCTGAGTTTGACCATTGCTTGCATCAATGCCTGCAATACTTCTACAGCTCGCTTAGAATCACTGTCTTTATATTTCAGCTCGATGATGGTGGAATCTAATTGTCCAGTCCGAGGATTTTTCTTAGGTATAGAAATGGCGATACTTGCACCAATTTTTTTTGGCTTAACGTTGACTTTTGCTGACACAGCTTCGATCAGCTGATCTGATAGCAAAACTTGTTCATTTAATTCCTGCCCTTGTTGTTGGATTTCACTACCAGTTGCAGAGAATGAAACTGGCGGACGATTGTAAGTAAGCGCAGCATTTGCTATGTAGCTAGCTGGTGGATCGGGTTGTACAGCCACCACTACTGAACCAGCTACAACTAAGGCAAAACTGGCTAATCCAATCCATTTATATTTTTCAAAGGCAATAACATAGCGCTTAACAATTGGTGGGGTCATAGCAAATTAGTCATTAGTCATTAGTCATTGGTCATTAGTCATTTTTTACTCTTGCTCCCCATCTTCCCCATCTGGTAACTATTTTGACCCACCTGTAAAGAAGTCAAAGAAGCGAATAAAGCTCTGAACATTAAAAAATGGTTGCGTAATTGTACTGAGAGCATTAGTAATTCTACCAATGAGATTACGACCAACCACAATAACATCATTATCTTGAAGCGGCACGTTTTGAGACATATCGCCACCTAGAGCTTTTTTAGCATCAAGTCTCTGGGTAACAGCTTGACCTCTTTCGGGATCGAAGCGTACTAGAGCAATATCCCGGAGATTGGCAGTGTCAAGATTGATTCCCCCTAATGCATCGATAAATGTGCTGCCATTAGGTAAGAGTTGATTGGCTATGCCTCCCGCTGCATAGTTTAAAACCCTGACTCTAATCTGTGGTATGGCTAAGGTTGAGCGAGCAATCAGATTGCGGTCATAGCCATCATCAGTGCCAATTTCACGACGCGGAACAATTATGGTATCGCCATCTTGTAGTCGGAAATTAGGCACTGAACTGCCGTTTTGTAACGCTGTGTACAGGTCAACAGTTTGGGAAATCACAGAACCATCAACCAACCGCCTACGCACTTGCACTTGTCTTAGATCTGCGATCGTGGTTGTCCCAC
Source organism: Nostoc sp. 106C (assembly GCF_002154725.1). Classification (GTDB taxonomy): domain Bacteria; phylum Cyanobacteriota; class Cyanobacteriia; order Cyanobacteriales; family Nostocaceae; genus Aulosira. The sequence goes on from NZ_MTAW01000145.1 coordinate 124,185, forward strand.
CCGATGTCAGTAAGGCATCTGCAACCCGGGGTGTAGGCGATCCCATAGCATAAATCCCTGGACGAAATACTTCCCCACTAATAGTTACTTGAACTGGTCGTGGTGTTGCCAATGACGCTACCACAATCGGGTCTACTAACAGGCGACTTAAAGCTAAACGAATTTTTTCTTGTGCTTCTTCTACACTCAAGCCTTGTAACGATACTGTTCCTACTTGCGGTACTAAAATGTTACCTTCCGGATTAATTACAGCTTGAAAGCTCAAATCTGGACGCTGCCCTGCTAATGATAAAACTACTACTGGCTCGACTACGTAACGATTGAGTAACAAGCGAATTTTTTCTTGTGCTTCTAGCAAAGTTAAACCCTGTAGCGACACTGTTTTGATTAGCGGTACTATGATGTTGCCTTCAGGATTAATTGCAGCTTGGAAGCTCAAATCTGGAAAGCGCTGAACCATAACGCTAATGTTATCTCCTGGTCCTAAGCGATAAGGACCAGGAGGGCGCTGAACCACAACGCTAATTGTATCTCCTGGCCCTAAAAGATATCGATTGAGTTGGGGAGAAATTTCGTTATTTAAAGCCGCAGGTGCAACGTCAGTAGGTGAAGGCACTGAGAATTGCCGCGATGATTGTTCTGGAGATGTTGCAGGTTGAGCAACAACTACTTGAAACGCTGTTGTCCAGAAAACGCCTAGCTGAAGGCTCACAAAACATAGAGCGCTGAAAGCACGCATATGAGAATTGTCTAAGATAAATATTTGTACAGAAAAGCTAGACTCAAAATGGGTCTTGCTGAGTCGCTATTTTACTCTGGTAATACTTAAAATGTCTCTTACTTCACCGAGAAATTACTATATATAAAGATATAAAGAGAGTAAAATATTGCATGAATAAAAAGCGATCGCATCAGTGCTAGCATCTCAGCAAAAATCTGCGGTTTGAGAGCACACAACCATATCTCTGCACAAACGCACTCGTTAATTGCTCTGTAGAGACTCTGCCATTAATGCAGCTTGTACTGTCTGACCAATAGACTCGGCTAAAGGCCAAATTTTTTCTACTTGACCTAAAGGTTCCATTGGAACGAGAATACTCACGCCAACCCAAGGAACTCGCTGCTTACGCCACTGTGCTAATTGATCTGCTAAGAACCAATGTAAAGGTGATGGATTTCCCCCATTCGGGAGAGCATACCATTGCAACACACCAAAAGTATCCTGTTTTGTAGCAGCACGAAAGAATCTAGCTTGTACCTGAGTTTCTCTAGGCTGTTTCACAGTAAATTGAGCCGAGCGATATTGAGCTATGTCCCACTTTCCCCAACGCGACTTTCCCCATCCGTTAACTTCTGTCCACTCCACCTCCGGCTGATCCATTGGCCCATTTTGCGGTAGCAACAGTAGTATCGCTTGAGTTTGCGAATCTTCTTTCTTAATTAGCTGTAACGACCATTTATGTTCACCAATTTGTTGTTCCGCCTGTTCAACAGTTTGCCAACCAGGAAGACTTAACCCAGAATTGCGTATATGTTTCAATGCTTTTAGGCTAGTGATAGGTGGTGGCTGTTTCCATTGCCAGTGCCCTGTCAGGTATCCGGGAACGCTTCCAATAGCAAATAGCAGCAGCAACAATAAAAGCGCTACTACTTGAGTCCATTGACTTTCTTTGAAAAACTTAGTTAAGGAAATCATCAATAAAATTTGTAATATCTAGGCAAAAGTTTACTTGGCAAAAAAACCTTATGAGTGCAGTAATATTACATAGTCATTATTGCGATATGACTGTTTTTGGCACAGGTTCTAACCCTCGGCTTCTGCTTCGCTATCTGTAACTGTTGAGAAATAGCAATTAATCCGATTGAGTAAAGGCAGTAATAACAGCAACATACAACCAGAGTAGAGATCGCCACCCCAACCTTCATGCAACCATTTAAAAGCTGCTTCTTGACCTGTGCCATGAAAGAAGGTTAATGCAGTGTTGCGAAGGATATTGGCACTAATGCTAATTAAAATAGCAATTACCAAAAACCAACTAGTTATGCGACGTGAAGACAAAGCACCTGTCCAATAAAGCAGCATTAAGCTAACGTACATGGTAGTAAACAACATTTTCAGTCCCGCACAATAAGGCGCAACTTCCACAATCCGTCCACCCACGTACAGATTTACCCCATCAACAGTTACTTCCATACCAAACTGATTCAGTATGAAGCCAGCAGTACCAGCAATGAAACTTTGCAAGGGTAAGGTGTAGGGAGCAATCAAGTAGGGACCAGCTGTTGGGGTAGCGAAGAATATCAGCAATAGAGGAAATCCTTGCAATTTTAAACCAGGCATACCTTTGAACCATAAGCACAATCCGGCTAAAATGGCGGGGAAGGAAAGGTTAACCCACTCAGCTACACCGCTTAAATAGAAAACTCCTCCGACTAAAAGTAGGACAGGGCCTAAAGGATGGATTATATTTGGTAGACGTTGCCATTGTTTGCGTTGCAGCCAAACTAAGTAAGCGGCAAAAGGTAAACCAATCAGACCGTGGCTAAAATATTCGTGTTCTGTACTAATATTTTTGTGCAACCAACCATCCAGCCAGTGTAGTAAAAGAGGCGCATAAAGTAGTAATAAAACCCCTAAAATCGCTAAACTGAGCAGTTGTGGAATGTTTCTATTTTTTACCTGTTGCTGGATTGCCATGATTTTAAGCAATTCAAAGTTTAAAATTCAAGATTTATTGCGTTTCGCTGATCAGTTGTTTTGGATCTGGTTCAATAATCAATAGCAAACAGCTATAGCTAGCTTGAAACTTAAATGCACAACAACTGTTGTTGCTCGCCACTTAAAGTAGATGTAATTGCTGCCACGACTTCTTGAATTTGCTCATTGCTTAAACCTGGGTACATAGGTAACGATAAAATTTGTTTTGCCAACTTTTCTGCATGAGGGAAATCTCCAATTTGATAGCCTAAATTGGTAAAGGCTGGTTGAAGGTGGCAAGGAATTGGGTAATGAATACCAGTCTGGATTCCCTCTGCTGTGAGTTTGTCTTGGATTTGCTGACGTGTTAAAGGACAGGAGTCATCAATTTTAATCACATAAAGATGATAAACATGTCCTGTAGCACTGTGATTTTGTAAAGGGATAATGCCAGCAGATGCTAAGGGTGATAATTCTTGATCATACTGTTGGGCAATACTGTGGCGATCGCAATTCCACTTAGATAAATATGGTAGTTTTTTTAGTAAGATTGCCGCTTGCAAAGTATCTAAGCGACTATTTGTACCCGCTTCAATATGGAAATACTTTTGAGATGCGCCGTAATTGCGCAAGCGCACCATTTTTTGGGCGACATCTGGATCTCGCGTTAATAGCATTCCTCCATCTCCAAATGCTCCCAAATTTTTACTGGGGTAAAAGCTAAAAGCTGCGGCTATTCCCACTGAGCCAGCATGATATCCGTCTCGTTCTGCTAAGTGTGCTTGTGCTGCATCTTCAAAAATTAGCAGGTTGTAAGTTTTGGCAAAGTCTAATAGCTGTCGTGGCGACACCATCTGACCATAAAGATGTACAGGAATGATTACTTTCGTCCGAGGTGTAACTAATTTTGCTGCTGCTTCTAAATCAATTAAACCTGTTTGGGGATCGCAATCTACCAAAATCGGCTTTGCTCCAACACGTAGCACTCCAATTAGAGTTGCAACAAAGGTATTAACAGGTAATAAAACTTCATCGTCATTGCAAATATTACATGCTTGTAAACCTAAGGCGATCGCATCGGTTCCTGATGCTACACCTACAGCATATTCTGTACCAGACGCTGCTGCAAAGGCTGCCTCAAAATCTGATAATGCTTGCCCTAAAATAAAATCTCCTTGTGTTAATACAGCCTTTATTGCCTGCTCCAGTTGACTTTGAATTGGCTGATGTTGTAAATTCAGGTCTACAAAAGGAACTTTAATAACTTTTTTATTCATTGACAGATAGCCTCAAATTTTAGATAGATTTTTTTTAAATAGCTAATTATTTTATGATTTTTTAGTATAAATAGTTTAGTAGAATTAATTATATTAAAAATAAATTTTGTCTATCTCTAGATGATTAATTTTTAAATAAAACTTGCTATGTAGGATTAAAAATTAGCTCGAATGAAAAAGCAAGTATATATAATTAATTTTATTAATTGATAGTTTGCTGAGAGTTTTTATTAACTAAATGTTTAATGCATTTAATCCGATTAACTAGATTTTTGTAAATTAACTATCTATTACTAATCTTGCATAGTTTACTTTATCGCTATTTTATTTAGTTATATTTTCAATCAGATAACGAGCATTACTAATAAGCTTTACTTATCTAAATGTGTGACTTGAATTTATATTTCTTTTTCAAGCAATTAAAAATTTCCTCTGTTATAAAATCTAAAGTAAAATTTCATGTTTTTAATTTCTAAAACATTAGCCTCAATACAGTATTCAGAATGTTTTGTCACTATTATTTATGCTTCCAAAGATTGCACTAGGAGAGTCCAATATCTAACTATTTTACTTAAATGAGAATCGAACAAATACACAAAAAAGTTACCTATTCAATATAAGAATGAAATAGACTTTATCTTCCTCCTTAGCGTTATATTACCCAGCTTGAAAACAAAACTAACGCTGTTTAGTAGTAAAAGCTAAAGCAATAGAGATTTCACCAGCGCTAACTAGAATATTTACTGACATCTGCTACGAACCGAGAGGCGATCGCATTATAAGTTGCTCGTCAAAAGAGAAAATTTTTGTTGTCAGCTTGTTTATCGGAGGTGAAATTGGGGAATGCTTAAAAATAGCAAATAATAATCCACAAACAGTGGTTATATAAACTACAGTATCGAGCAATTATCAAGGTAACGATGGCAATGGTAGAGCCTGAAAACAAATTATCTGCGCTAAAAGATGGTTGGACTTCCCAAGAAACAAGAGAAAAACAACGCCTCGAAGCTTTGTCAGATTTAGGTTTGCGGCAATCAGAAACAATTCCTGTCTTTGAAGAAGCCACTCAAACTGCTGCTCATTTTTTGGAAGCACCCATTTCTATTTTGGGATTTGTAGATCAAGAACGTCATTGGTTCAAGTCAGCAGTAGGTTTATCTAGACTGGGACTAATGAATCATCTAGCACAAAGCCGTCAATTATTACGCCGGGAATCTTTTTGCACCCAAGTGGTGGATAGTTTCCAATTTTTAGTAATTAATGATACACATAAAATTACTGACTCAGTACTTGCTTCTAGCAAGTTGATACAGGATTATGGCATTCGCGCTTACTTGGGAGCGCCATTAATTGATGCGTCCGGTCATTGTCTAGGTGCATTGGCGGTAATGGATTTAGTGCCACGTAACTTTACCACTCGCGATATTGAATTTTTACAAATCATAGCTCGTTGGAGCATGAGTGAGTTTGAGCGTAATCGACTGCTCAAAGCAAAATCAGAAGTCAGTATTCCCAAAGCCACGATTAGCTTATCATTCAGTGACGACAGTAGCACTGAGATTAAAATTACCCCACCCACTTTAGAACAAGACTCTTTGTCTACTAAGCAACTAAAACTAGAACTGTTAGGGCAGCTAACTCAGGAGTTACGTACGCCTTTAACATCTGTACTAGGAATGGCTAGCGTCTTAGGACGTGAGATTTATGGACCTTTGACGACTAAGCAAAGAGAATATCTCGATATCATCCAACACAGCGGTCGATATTTACTATCCTTGGTCAACGAAATTACTGAATTAGGAGCAATGGATGAAGGCTCAACCGATTTAAATTTAGCTCCTGTGGATATTGAAATGGTATGCCAACAAGCTATCAATACCCTAGAGGAAGCTGCTAATCGCCGCGAGCAAGATATTCGCTTATCTATCGAACCTGGACACAGCCGCATTTGTCCTTTAGATAAAGATAAGGTGCGACAAATGCTGTATCACCTAATTTTTAGTGTGATTCAACTCTCTGCTACAGGTAGTGTAGTGCGCATTCATGTCTCTTACAAAGAAAATACACTTAACATTACGGTTTGGGTTTCCCATCCTTGGCTGGGAGACGGTATAACTGAGGTTGACCCTTATTTTCGTCTTAGCCCTTTGTCTTTGCTGGAACTTACAGGTGAGGCAGCAACCTATAATATTCATGCAGACAACCATGAATTGGCAGGAAATTTACCGCTAGTAGTGGAAAAGTCAAAAAACTTGAGTGATTCCCATTCAGATATCCTCACTGTGAATTCAGCGATAGATGTTACTCAGCCACATAGTACTTTGTCTCGCGAAAGCTTAGGTTTATTACTTAGCTGTCAGCTGGCAGAATTACACGGTGGACAAATTACGATTCAAGGTTCTTCAGAATCAGGATACCGCTATGTGCTATCTTTGCCATTGCAAGCTGTGACTTCCACAGAAGCAGTTAATGATGTTTGATTAGGTCAAGTTACTAAATAGCGTCATGAAGTGCGTACATCCTCCTGGTGAATCCTACCCTATGCCTTTGGCAAATCGCGTACTTTGAGAATTCTTCTTAGGAATATGCCGAACGGAGTACGCGATAGTTGTCTTTGGTGGGAAAGCGTCTACAGCAATGCTTCACCAGGACGCATGAGAAATCTAAAATTGTCGCTTTAAAATAGCGCTCTTAATAGAATTTCTGACAAGTGGCTGCATAATCCCCAGCATCAGAAAGACGTGGGGATGCAGTTTGTATGATGATTAGCTTACTCCAAGTCAGAACTTCTTCGCCGTCAGGCGTTCCCGGAGTTTAACTAGAGTAACTGACGAGGGGAAAGGCAAAGAAGCAGAGAATATTACTACTGAGCAAAGTTATTTCGGTAAACTAAAAGGGATTAATATTTTTTACTCAGCATTTTTTCAAATCTAGCTGTTGGAACTAGCACGACTGGAAATTTGTCAGATGATGGGCAAGAAGTCAAAAGTCATCAATATTGAATAATGATTATAGACTATTGATGAAATTCCCAATCTGCATTATTACCCTTTTGTAACTACCCGCATTATGATCGAGTCCAAGTTCTACGCGGGCGTGCTAATCAGTCACAGCGTTTTTTATGAATTTAGTCTGGCAAAGATTCACGTTATCTTATTTCACATTCCAAGAATATTTTGCTACCAGCTATCTCCACCGCTCTTTGGTGGGGCTGTTATCTTCCTGGCGGCAGAGTAGTGTATTGATCCAGTGGGGAGACACAATTGCAGTTGCCTTACTTAGTCTAGTGTATGGTCTAGCACCCTTTGTTTCAACTACTTTGCTAGGGTTATTGCTGGCAGCTTGTGTAGGATTTTGGCTACTGCTGACTTTATCTGATGAAACAGCATCAACAAAAGTCTCATCATTTACTCCTATTCATTTGCTGGTATTGCTCTATTGGGCAATTGCCGCGGTAGCTACAGCATTCTCACCAGTAAAAAAGGCAGCGTTAAACGATTTGGTAACTTTAACGCTATATTTGCTGCTGTTTGCTCTTTGTGCTAGGGTGCTGAGGTCGTCCCGCCTGCGGTCTTGGCTGATTGCCCTCTACTTGCATGTGTCGCTAATTGTTAGTGTATATGGGTTGCGGCAATGGTTTTTTGGTGCAACTGCATTAGCCACTTGGGTTGACCCAGAATCACCCCTAGCTAAGACTACAAGGGTCTACAGTTATTTAGGTAATCCGAATTTATTGGCTGGGTATCTTTTACCAGCGGTAATTTTCAGTTTGGTAGCAATTTTTGCTTGGCAAAGCTGGTTTAAGAAAGCCCTAGCGTTGACAGCGTTAATTGTTAATAGTGCCTGTTTAATTCTCACCTTTAGTCGTGGCGGCTGGATTGGTTTAGTAGCGGCAGTATTAACAGTTATGGCATTGCTGATTTATTGGTGGAGCGTGCAAATGCCTCCTTTTTGGCGTACTTGGTCATTGCCAATTATTCTGGGAGGTTTAATTGGAGTATTGCTGCTAGCGGTCATCTTCATCGAACCAGTACGCTTGCGGGTTTTGAGTATTTTTGCCGACCGTCAAGATAGCAGTAATAATTTTCGCCGGAATGTCTGGGATGCTGTCTTCGATATGATTCGCGATCGCCCGATTTTGGGTATTGGTCCTGGTCATAATGCTTTTAATAAAATCTATCCCCTCTACCAACGTCCTCGTTATAGTGCTTTGAGTGCTTATTCGATTTTGCTAGAAATAGCTGTGGAGACTGGCTTTATTGGTTTAGCCTGTTTTCTGTGGTTATTAATTGTAACTTTTAATACAGGTTATATGCAAATACAACGACTGCGACAGTTGAGAAGCGTAGAGGGATTTTGGTTAATTGGGGCGATCGCATCTATGGTAGGTATGCTTGCTCATGGGACTTTTGATACTGTCTGGTTTCGGCCTGAGGCTAATAGTCTCTGGTGGCTCTTAGTAGCTTTAATTGCTAGTTACTGGACACCACTAAGCCAAAATAAGAACCAAGAGCTAAGTTCAGCTAGCTCTGAACCAGCAGCGAACTAAAATCCGTTAGTTTTTAGTTGTCAGTAAACCACAACTGACAACTAACTCCTTGAGAATTATTAATTGTTTAGTCTCTATAATCTAGTAGCCCCTGGGGTATTGGGATCGCGATAACGGGTTGGTTCGTCATCACGCTTTCTACCTGTCAAGCCAGCCAGACCTAATAAACCAATTAATCCCAGCCAACCCCAATCAAAATCATTGCGGGCGTAAGTTGTTGTGCTTCCGGTATTGCTGGTGGTTCCAGGGTCATTAGTAGTACTTTGGGCTTGTACAGGTAGAGTTAAGGACAAAATTGCCATACTCAAGGTGAGAACGCCAGTACTCATCACTTTAGTGAAATTGCGTGTCATGGTGAAAGTTCCTCATCCCTTCCTAAATTACTCACCACTTTACCGAGTTTAAGAAATAACAAAATCAATCTATGGCGATAAAATCGACTTTTTCTTAACTCTGGCTGAGGATATACAACAAGCTTTTTACTTCAATCGATTTCTGACTCTGGTGTGATAATTTAGTCAAAATAATGCCTAATAATTTTTTATCGCCCGTTGCATATCGCGTTGATCTTGGCGTTTTTTCAGGTCGTCTCGCTTGTCGTGGAGCTTTTTACCTTTACCAAGGGCTATACTTACTTTCACCCGACCACGTTTGAAATACATCTTCAAAGGAACTAAAGTCAAACCCTGCTGTTCCACTTTGCCAATTAGCTTGCGGATTTCTTGGCGATGCAGTAACAGCTTGCGCGTCCGACGTGGTTCATGATTAAAATATTGACCACTAGCAGTGTAAGGTGAAATATGCACGTTAATTAACCATGCTTCGCCATTGCGAATTAAAGCATAGCCATCTTGGAGATTGACTTTACCTGCACGAATCGATTTAACTTCCGTACCTGTCAGCTGAATTCCAGCTTCGTAGGTTTCTAGGATTTCATACAAATAACGGGCTTGTCGATTGTCGCTAATTACTTTGAAACCTTCGCTTTTGTCACTCATTGAAAATCGTGTGTACTTAAAATGTGTCTAAAAAACGTTTGAGTCCGTAGAAGAATTTATTGAGGCTATATTAAACCACTATATATGGTTACTCTAGGTATGAGACTCATCTTCTTAATTTAGCTTTTTAAAGTTCTCAATGAAATTTTTCCAGCAAATTTTCTCTCAACTAGACCTTTGATCAAGTAAATTTTAATTTACAGTACGGTAAGAGATGACTCTATCGTTTTGATTAGTTGTTATGAATTACAACATTATCTACATTTGCCAAGCACTGGGATGGAAGCCTGCGTTAAAATTTATTAATAATTTCTAAAGAATTAAGATTTTCTTTATAAATCAGTCCTTAGGCAGTAATTAGCTGGTAATCCTGTCATAGTATGAAACATAAGAGCACATCATTCTTGCCTGTGTTCACTAATAGTGCTCAAACAAGCCAATTTGTTAGTAAAAAAAATGCTAGGGGTGTACTGTCCATGCCCTTGACGATCCTTATAGTGGATGACGATTTGGGCACTCGTTTGTCTATTAGCGATTATCTTGAACTGTCTGGTTACTCAGTGATTACAGCAAATGATGGTCAAGAGGCTTTGGTGATGGTAGAGGAGTACCATCCTGATTTGATTGTCACTGATATTGTCATGCCAAGAATGAATGGCTATGAATTGGTGCGTCGGGTGCGCCAACAAGCAGAGTTCCGTTTATTACCTGTAATTTTATTAACAGCAAGAACCAAGACTCAAGAACGAATTCTGGGCTACCAGTCAGGTTGCGATTTATATTTGCCCAAACCTTTTGAATTAGAAGAATTAGCAGCAGCTATTCGTAATCTTCTAGAGCGATCGCAAATTATTCAATCAGAGTATCGTTTTTCTCATCAGGAAAACTTGGGCAATTCCAGCCAAACAAAAACGGCGGAAGCACATTCTTCAGAAATTACTCAGATTCAGAAATCACAAATGCTTTCATCGTTGACTTCCAGAGAACAGGAAGTGCTAGAACTGTTAACGCATGGTCTTTCTAATGCCGACATGGGTCAACAGCTACATCTGAGTGCGCGTACAGTAGAAAAGTACGTTAGTAGCTTATTGAGAAAAACAGCAACTAGTAACCGAGCTGAACTAGTTCGTTTTGCAATAAAGCATGGTCTGGTAGAATAATACAACTAGATATTGAGTCATGAGTATACTGTGTAAACAGCTAACTTTAGACACAGTACACAACCAGCCAGAGTAAGTTATACCTATTCAGAAAATCTTTACAACATAACAGATACTTTGTAGAGGCCTTAAATCTAACATCTCTACAAAGTATCTGTTGCGTTCTTTTTTTCAATTAGTCTTGCTTTAATTACCAGAAAAAATTTCCCTCAATTCAAAGCCCAAGCAGAAAAGATCTTAATTAAACCCGTCAGTTTCTCTTTGAAGTCAATCAATACTCACGTTTCTAATTGCTGACTAATAATATTTTGCAGTAGACCCTCACAAGCATCGACTAACAGATCGATTACTTGATTAAATCCTTCTAGACCACCATAGTAGGGATCGGGAACTTCTTTGAGAGTATGCTTAGAACAATAGCTACACATTAAACGGACTTTATCGTGATAATGCTGAGTAGGATCGAGAATCAGGATATTCTGATAATTTTGCCGATCCATTGCCAAAATCAAGTCAAAATCTTGAAAGTCCGATTTATGAAACTGGCGGGCTTGACCCTGAAGTTTAATTCCCAACTTTTTAGCAGCTGCGGCACTCATGCGGCGGTCAGGTGGGCTACCAATGTGATAACTAGATGTACCAGCAGAGTCACAGACAATACTAGTGCTTAAGCCAGCCTGCTCAATTAGATGATTCATAATATTTTCTGCCGATGGCGAACGACAGATATTACCCAGACAGACAAAAAGTACTTTGTAAGGCATTACTATTTCGCTTCGCTAAGTCAAAAGTCAAGAGTCCAAAGTCAAAAGTAATTCATTTTGACTCTTGACTCTTGACTTTTAACTAAAATCCAGGAAGTTCTAGTCCACTGGTCAAATCTTCCATGCGTTCCCGCATTGTAGCTGTGGACTTGTTGTAGGCGTCTTTCATTGCTACTGTCACCAGGTCGGACAGTACATCTGCACCTTCTCCTAGAGCTTCTGGAGAAATTTCCACTCGTTTGGGTTCTTGGTTGCCACTGACAATTACCTTGATCAGACCACCGCCAGACTCTCCTTGAATCTCCATTTGCTCCAATTCTTCTTGGAGCCGCTTTGCACCTTCTTGAACTTGCTGCGCTTTTTTGAAAGCTTCGGCCAGTTCTTTCATTTTTCCCAAGCCAAAGCCAAAACCCTGTCCTTTACCTGTCATAATAGATAGTCCGCGTGTGCGTTCAATAACAAATCAAATTCAATTATAGATGCGGTAGGCAAATTGCCTCTTTTTTTACTCATAATTAATGCATCCGAGAATTGACAAAGCTATAAATCGGCATTAACTGCTGACCGCTTCGATCGCAAGTTTCACAGACTCAACAAGCGAGCTGAAACTCTCCGAGCATTTTAACTTCTGGCTCTAACCAAATGGACCAACGGTCTTGCACCTGGTGCTGAATATGACGGATGAGACAAAAGATATCGCTAGCTTTTGCGCCGCCACGGTTAAGGATAAAATTGGCATGGAGCTGTGCTACTTGCGCTCCACCAATTTGGAAGCCTTTTAACCCAGTTTGCTCAATTAACCAGCCAGCAGAGTATGGTTTGGGATTGCGGAAAACACTGCCACAGCTAGGGAAGTTATAGGGTTGGGTAGTCAGTCGGTGCTGTTTGTGTTGCTTAGTTGCTGCTAAAACTTTTGCTGGATCTGCTCCTGGTCGAAGTTGGAAGGTCGCTTGGGTAACTATACGATCTCTACCTTGCAATAGTGAAGTTCGGTAACTATAACCTAACTCCCCAGGGGTAAGAGTTTCCAGGGCCCCATCAGGTGAAAGTACCTGAGCGCTGACTAACATATCTGCGGTACAGCTATTGTGTGCGCCTGCATTCATCACAACAGCACCGCCAACAGTTCCAGGGATACCGACAGCCCATTCTAGCCCTTCCCACCCTAAATCTGCTGCTGCCCACGCCAAGCTAGGAATTGATTCGCCAGCCGCGACGGTTAATTGACCTGTCTGTGGGTCAAAATGACTATATCTCAGATGACGAGTTGCAATCACTAAGCCCGCTAAACCGCCATCGCTCACCAACAAGTTAGAACCTGCACCTAGTACTGTTACTGGGATACCTCGTTCTTTGGCATACTTCAAGCCAGCTTGCAATGCTTCTAAGTTGCGGGGGGCAATGTACCATTGTGCTGCTCCACCCACCCTATAGGAGGTATACGCTGACAACGAAGCTTGGGACTTAATCGCACAATCAGTGCCAGGTAAATAAATTACCGGGCTTTCGACGGAACTAGCTGTTTCCTGTTTCTCTGTAGTCAATGTAGAAACTGTGCAGACGTTGCCATCTGCCTGGGAGATTGTCATCTTTAGATCGATTTAGAGAAATTTTTACATTTATGTGCCGTAACAATACGGCTGTACTATGAAATTTTTATGAAACTGTGACAAATTAAATAGACACTTGTTTCAAAACTGAAACTTTGTCAGTGTCATCACTTAAGATGTAGCTTTTGCTGGTTCGCAAAGTGTGGCAATTATTTCCGGAATTGTTTGATTTAAGTTTCCAGCACCAAGAAATAGTGCTAAGTCGCCTGGACGCAATGTTTTAAGTAAGAATTCGCACACTGAAGCCAAGGTTGATTGATAAACAACCTGTGGGTGCTGTTTAGTAATTGCCTCTGCTAATAGTTCACCGCTAACTTGTCCTAAATTGGGTTCTCCTGCACTGTAAATATCAGTCAGCACAACCAAATCAGCATGAGTAAAAGATTCAGCAAATTCTTCTAAAAATGTCAGTGTCCGACTATAGCGGTGGGGCTGGAAAATAGCCACAACTCTTTGCCCCGGTCTAGCTTGGAGACGTGCCGCAGCTAAAGTAGCGCGAATTTCACTAGGATGATGGGCATAGTCATCAATGAAAGTAATACCATCAACTTCACCTCGCAACTCAAAGCGTCGTCTTGCGCCTTCAAAGGTGGCAATACCCTTGGCAATTTCCCCAAATTCTAAGCCTAATAAACGACCCACTGCTACAGCTGCTAAAGCATTGCTCAGGTTATGCCGACTAAGTAGGCGTAAGTTCAACATGCCTAAAGCTTTACCTTTTTCCCAAACTAGCGCTGTAGTACCATCAGCACGATAGTCAATATTAGTGACAGTATAGTCAGCGTTGCTATCTGGATGTAAGCTATAGGTGATTGTTGGTTTTAGGCGATCGCGTACTGTTGCACAATCGATGCTACCTACCAATGTCTGACAACCTTGAGCAAACTCTTGGAAGATATCAACAACTTCTTCTAATGTTTCATAGTGATCTGGATGATCAAGTTCAATATTGGTGATTATGCCAATTGCTGGGGCGTGTTTTACCAAAGAACCATCTGATTCATCGGCTTCAGCTACAAGATACCTACTTTCTCCTAATCTGGCATTACCTTCCCAAGCATTAACTTCGCCACCAACGAGAATGGTTGGATCTAAACCAGCTTTTAATAGCATATAGCCAATCATACTACTGGTTGTAGTTTTGCCGTGGGTTCCAGCAACTGCAATGCTGTAATAATCGGCAATTAACGCAGCTAGTACATCTGAACGATGCCAAATTGGGCAACCCAATTCTAGAGCTGCTTTGTATTCTAAATTAGTCGTGTTAATTGCTGTTGAACAAATTACTTGAGGCAGTGTTGAGTTATTAGCATCATATAATTCTGCTTGTGAGTTTAATGCAACTCCAGAGGTTACTCGAGGGCGAAAGAATTCAAGATTGCTTGCTTCTTGTCTACTAAAAATATGAGTCCCGATAGATTCTAACTTTCGCGTAATGTGATTTGGACGAAGATCCGAACCTGATACTGGCAATTGACGTTTGGCAAGAACATATGCCAAAGCAGACATACCTATGCCGCCAATCCCAATGAAATGAAATGGTCTACCGCTAAAATCTACTGAATTATTCATTGATTACTCCTCTTACACCACACCACACCATAATCACAAATGACACGCGTATCATAACAGGAATTGGATTTTTACTGTAACTGCTCCTGTATGTATTTAATTTTTGAAGTTTCGTTGAGTTTCCTCCTCTTGTTTTTGCTTCAGAATGATTTTACCTTTGTTAGAGGTTTTTGCTATTTCTGAACTGTATCTTATGATTATTCTGAAAATTTCCGCCACATCGGGAAAGAAATTCTTGTAATGAGAAACACATATTTTGATGTCCTTACTGGAATTGGCTACAATAATCTGTTTCTATTGAAACTGCTTTTAAATTAGATAAAGCCTAGGGGCGAATTGACTACAATAGTACATTGATAGTGAAACGTTTTTGAAATTGAATAAAAGCCCGATCTAACTGGATGCAGCAATTAGCAATTTTTGGTGGCACATTTGATCCAATTCATTGGGGACACCTACTGATAGCCGAGACAGCTTTGCATCAAGTATCTGTAAAACAGATAATTTGGGTGCCATCGCTAAATCCTCCACATAAACAGACGGCTTCGTTTGAGCATCGCTTAGAAATGCTAAAACAAGCTACAAAAGATAACCCCGCCTTTACTGTTTCACTAATTGAGGCAAATCGCCCTGGAACATCCTATGCCATCAATACCCTAATCGATTTATGTGCTGTTTATCCTAATACTCGCTGGTACTGGATTGTTGGCTTGGATGCTTTCCAAACCTTGCCCCGTTGGTACCGTGGGCACGAACTAGCTCAAATGTGTGATTGGTTAATTGCACCCCGACTCCTAGGTGGTGAGACTATAGCTCAAAGTGAGTTAATCTGCAAGCAAGTAGAGCAACATTTGGCAAATCAGTCTGTGATCATTCGCTGGCAATTACTGCATATACCTTTAGTAGGAGTTTCGTCAAGTCTAATTCGCCAATTAATCCACGTACGCCAATCTATTAGATATTTAGTTGCTGAACCGGTGAGGTTGTACATCGCCGCCCACAACCTCTACTCAAAATAAATCTGAATAAATTATGTGTTTTTTTCTGGATCTAACACTTTATGGTTATTAATGCTCCCCCCCTTTGCGATATGATTGGGGTCAACGATATAAACTTATAGGCATAAATACAGAGGGCAAGACACTGTGATTAGAGTCGCAATCAACGGTTTCGGGCGGATTGGGCGTAACTTTGCACGCTGCTGGGTCGGTAGACAGAACAGCAACATCGACCTTGTCGCTATTAATGACACATCAGACCCTAGAACTAACGCTCACCTGCTGAAATATGACTCAATGCTAGGGAAGTTAAAGGATGCTGACATTACAGCGGATGATAACTCTATCATCATTAACGGTAAGACCATTAAGTGCGTATCTGATCGCAATCCAGAAAACTTGCCCTGGAAAGATTGGGGAATTGACCTAATTATCGAAGCAACAGGTGTTTTTACTAGCAAAGAAGGAGCACTGAAGCATGTAAATGCTGGAGCCAAAAAGGTTCTCATCACCGCCCCTGGTAAAAATGAAGATGGCACCTTTGTAATGGGTGTGAATCATCACGACTATGACCACAACAAACACCACATCATCAGTAATGCCAGTTGTACCACCAACTGCTTGGCTCCGATCGCCAAGGTGTTGAACGATAAATTCGGGATTATCAAAGGTACGATGACTACTACTCACAGCTACACAGGTGACCAGCGCTTACTAGACGCTTCTCACCGTGATGTACGCCGGGCTAGAGCAGCAGCTATTAATATTGTACCCACCTCTACTGGTGCAGCAAAGGCAGTAGCATTAGTAATTCCAGATCTGAAAGGCAAGCTGAATGGCGTTGCCTTACGTGTACCTACCCCAAACGTCTCAATGGTAGATTTCGTAGTTCAGGTTGAGAAGCGTACTATTACGGAAGAAGTTAATCAAGCCTTAAAAGATGCTTCCGAGGGTCCACTCAAAGGGTTTTTGGATTACAGTGAACTACAACTTGTATCATCCGACTATCAAGGTACTGATGCTTCTTCAATTGTTGATGCTAGCTTGACTATGGTTCTGGGCAATGACCTAGTAAAAGTCATGGCTTGGTACGATAACGAGTGGGGCTACAGCCAAAGAGTTCTGGATTTGGCAGAACTTGTAGCCGTAAAGTGGCAATAAATTAGCCAAGGGTCATTTGTTATTCAAATAACAAATAACTACTGACTACTAACCAAAATGTTGAAATCCCTGATTAAGATTTAAAACTTGGTCAGGGATTTGTGTTTGTTCATCGTGTAATAGTACTTTTGTTCCTGATGTAATCGTGCCGATAATTGCCGCATCTTGACCTAGTTGTTTTACCAAAGCTGATGCAGCATCTTTTGGCAAACACAGCACTAATTCAAAGTCTTCACCACCGTATAGGGCATAATTCAGGGCTTGCTCCTTGGCTAGCCATTGGTCAAAAGCTGCTGGTAAAGAAATTTGCTTGGTTTCGAGAATAGCACCAACTTTACTAGCACGGCAGATTTGGATAACAGCATCAGCTAAACCATCGCTACTATCGATCCCAGCAATGGGGAGGAGGGAGGGAATGGGAGAATAGGAATTTATAATTTTCCAGAGTATAGGTAAGACATCTAATCGTGGTTGAGGACGCTGGTGTGCTGTGATTAAAGCCACCTTTTCTGCATCTTTGAGGTTGTGCCCTATTTTTGGATGCAAGAGTAATTCTAAGCCAGCATGGGATGCTCCATGAACACCTGTGATGACGATCGCATATCCCACTTGTGCCGCAGAGCGACGGATAATTTGACTGGGATCAGCTTGACCAAATGCGGTAATTGACAGAGTAGTTACAGGCGATCGCACAATATCACCACCGACAATTGAGGTACTGTACTTTTGCAGGCATTCTGTCATTCCCTGGTACAAACGTTCAACCCAACTGACGCTAACATCCCCTGGAAGTCCCAACCCCACAGTGATCCCCAAAGGTGAAGCACCCATTGCTGCCAAATCTGATAAATTAGCAGCAGCAGCACGCCAACCAGCATCTTCTGGCGAGGTGGTGACATTACTAAAATGCACACCATCAACCAAAACATCTGTAGTCACTACCAAAGATTGTCCTGGTGCAGTTACAAGCACAGCGGCGTCATCCCCAATTATTTCTTGAGGACAATAGCGCTGCAATCTGGCTAATAGTCCTTGTTCGCCGATATCTTTTACTTGCAAAGAAGATAACTCACTGTTCACAATCGATGTACCCTGAGTTTCAAAAAGCAGGACAAGGTGATGAGGGAAACAAGGGAAAATAATAAATGCCCAATAACGCCAGTTCGCTCCCCAATGACCTATGCCCTATGATAAAAGTATCGTCCAGGAAGTTTGTTGAGATGGTCACTACACCAGTAACCAGTATCACTTTTGAAGAGTACTTAACTTATGATGATGGTACAGGTTTTCATTACGAACTGGTGGATGGCAGGTTAGAGCTAATGAACTCACCGACGATTCAACTTTCTTGATTACCAAATTCGTTGAACAAGCGCTGGACGCAGAAATCAAACGCTTGAAGATCCGTTAGCAGAGAAAATTTCAGTGTTATTGCTGGAAGAGAGATTTTACGAAGAAACAGTTTTTACTGGCAACCAGCAGATTGGATCGCAGACTTTTCCCGAATTAGCGATACCTGCGGCACACTTAGCGATCGCAGTTCATCTAGTATTGAGTTCTGGAAATTTCAGTCCAAGGTTAAAGGATGAAGGCTGAAATTTGATACTTCATACTTCATCCTAGCTTTTGGCAAGCTACCCTACGGGTGTCTACAAACTTGATTCATGCTGCTTGTGGCTGAACCAAATTTTCTTTACCCTGAACAACAGTAGCCGACTCAATTTTGTCTCCAGCCTTGAGTTTATCCAAAACTTCTTTGCCCTCGGTCAGATAGCCAAAAACTGCGTAACGACCATCTAACAAGTTGCGTCCGGCGGGGGTGAGTTCTGGTTCAAACAGGAAGAAGAAGAATTGTGAGGAAGCACCATTTACTTGATTTTCAGGACGGGCCATGACCAAAGCGCCAAAAGCAGAGAAAGGTAGAACGGGCATATCAAGGTAACGTCCAGCCTCTTCAAGCGTGATGCCGTAGGTAGGGGCTTTATCACCTTGAACCAGGATTTCTAAGGGAATGGCACGATATTGTCCGGTTTTGGGATCAATAAAACCTACGTCTTTTCCTGGTGGATCTCCGGATTGTAAAAAGTAAGATTCTTCTGAACGGGTAAATTCTAAGCCGTTATAAAAACCACGTTGTACCAAATCTACAAAGTTACCAGCAGTTACAGGGGCACTATAACCATCTACCACAACGGTAAGGTTACCTTTGTTGGTTTTGATATCCACAGTAGCTCGACCTTTCAGTTGAGGTAGGTTACTGTACTCGTCAGGGACTTTAAAAGGAAATTCCTTTACCATAGACTCTTCTAAGAGATTGACGAGATTTAGCAATTTAGTCCGTTCCTCTT
The DNA here is from genome assembly GCF_002154725.1 of Nostoc sp. 106C. GTDB lineage: Bacteria > Cyanobacteriota > Cyanobacteriia > Cyanobacteriales > Nostocaceae > Aulosira. Next base: position 143,320 of record NZ_MTAW01000145.1, read on the forward strand.
GGATTTTTTCTTTATCCTTGACTTTGGCCAATTCTTGCAATGTATTCACGCCAGATTGCAATTCCTTAATCCAAGCTTGAGCTTGGGGTTGGCGTTCTTCGGGAACGCTTGCTAGGATTTTGGAGGATTGATCGAGAGATCGGGATGCCTTGCTCAGATCTTTGGATATAGCTCCCCATCGCCGATTTGCCCGCAGTTGGTTGGAGATATCTTCTAGACTGGCTTGCAGTTGCCGCACAGGTTCATTGTCTATCGGGAGTGCATACCGCAACAGAGATCTGCCGTCAGTAATTGCATTCCCAGCTGGTAGGGCGGCGCTACTGGAGGGAGTCCACCCAGCTGTACTTATGCCTAAAAATATTGTTACCAGCAGTATTGCCATGAGGCTGTTCTTCAGCCAGGATTTTAATAAGTTAAACATGGTATGGCTTAAATGCAGCATCAAATTGTTGACTGGACGTAACCCATCACTTATCTTCCCACAGTAGGAGTGCCCAGTTCTGAGTCCAGAGCCAAAAGTCCATTTTCAACTGTCATTTGTCCTTTGCGCTTGGTTATTTATTTCATGACTAATGACTAATGACTAATGACTAATAACCAATGACGACCCTTGAGGGGTACAATAAATGCCGATTGTCTTCCAAAACTTGAAAGTTTCATGATCTCCAGTAACGACTTTCGACCCGGTGTCTCAATTGTTTTAGATGGGTCTGTATGGCGAGTGATAGACTTCCTGCACGTTAAGCCAGGTAAAGGCTCGGCGTTTGTGCGGACAACATTAAAAAATGTCCAGAGTGGAAAGGTTCTAGAAAGAACTTTCCGGGCTGGGGAAACAGTACCGCAAGCGACTCTAGAAAAAATCACGATGCAACATACCTATAAAGAAGGTGATGAATTCGTCTTTATGGATATGGAAAGCTACGAAGAAGGCAGATTGAGCGCAACGCAAATTGGCGATCGCGTAAAATACCTCAAAGAAGGTATGGAAGTTAACGTCATCCGTTGGGGCGAGCAAGTGCTAGAAGTGGAATTGCCTAACTCTGTAGTTTTAGAAATCGTGCAAACAGATCCAGGTGTTAAAGGAGACACAGCTACAGGTGGTACTAAACCAGCAATTCTAGAAACTGGCGCAACTATCATGGTTCCCTTGTTTATTGCTCAAGGAGAACGCATCAAGATTGATACCCGCGATGATAAATATTTAGGCAGGGAATAATCATCTCATTTGAGAGCAATCCTGATTTCAATCCCTTTATAGGGATTAAATCCCTGCCACACCTAAAATTTTTCTCTACGTACAGGTCGAGGTAATAAAAACTGTGCCATTGGATTTTAATGAAATTCGCCAACTGCTAGCAACTATTGCACAAACAGATATTGCCGAAGTAACGCTCAAAAGCGACGACTTTGAGCTAACGGTACGTAAAGCTGTGAGTTTCAGCAATCATATTGTGTCAGTAGGCCAAGCAGCATCAGGCGGTGTGGTTGGTGTGGGATTAACATCGTCGGTTTCGCCTGTTGCACACCAGACAGTATCAACTGCGGTAGGAGAAACAGGGACAAGTCGTGTTCTAGATAATGCTAGTACTGCCTCTAGCGTGCAGTTGTCAGGATCTCCCTCAGCAATCGACAAAAGATTAGTAGAAGTGCCTTCTCCAATGGTAGGAACGTTTTATCGCGCTCCCGCACCAGGTGAAGCCGCATTTGTGGAAGTAGGCGATCGCATCCGCAGTGGTCAAACAGTCTGTATCATTGAAGCGATGAAGCTGATGAACGAAATTGAGGCTGAAGTATCCGGACAAGTGATGGAAATTTTGGTGCAAAATGGCGAACCTGTAGAATATGGTCAGCCTTTAATGCGAATTAACCCTGATTAAGTATTAATCTATATATGACATGAGTCGTTTTTAAAGTTGTCAGTACTGCGGGTTAATCCTGATGAAACAAGTGTTGCCTGTACCAGCAGAAGTGGTGCAACAAGTAGCTGAATACTTCAGTCTGTTAAGTGAACCTATGCGCCTTCGGCTGTTGCACTTACTACGAGATGAAGAAAAATGCGTACAAGAGTTGGTAGAGGCAACACAGACTTCGCAGGCAAACGTCTCAAAACACCTGAAGGTAATGTGGCAAGCAGGTATTCTTAGCCGCCGCAGTGAAGGAACTTGCGCCTACTACCGGGTGGAAGATGAAATGATTTTTGAATTGTGCAATCGGGTTTGCGATCGCCTCGCTACCAGGTTAGAACAGCAAGCCCATAACTTTCGGGTGTTGAATAGTAAACTATAGATTGGTCATTTGTCATTTGTCCTTTGTTATCTGTTGTATAACTAATGACTAATGACTAAAGCGGATAATCTTTCTTAAAGTTTTCACGCGTTAGTGGCTGTTCTAACTCTACGCCTTCGCCGCCTAAAACATCCAATTGCTTGCCATTAACGTCAATGTACACCTTGGCATTTGGATTTAAAGTCGTAGCAGTGTAGACAACTTGCCCAACACGACCCATCATGGAACTGCTACCACCCCCACTGGTAAAATCTTCAGATAAATTAACGTGGATTTCATCATTGTTGGCTTTTAGACCCAACAATTTAGTGCCTTTGGGAATGGTAGTAGATTCGGCACCTTCGGTTGGTCCTGCTAATAAATTTTGGAAAGCCTTTTCTAAAACTTGGTTAGGTTGACTAGCAGCTATTTTGACTGGTTGGGGAGCCAGTGCCAAATTTTTGCCATTATCTTTGAGCCAATAGATGTTAGCAGTTTGCTCTTGGCCTGGCTGTGCTGTTGTTGTCTTTCCTGGCTGGGTTAATGTTCTTGAGGTATCTGGTGGTGTGGGCGGATTGCTGGAGTGTAAAGTAAGCCAAGCCACGCCACCACTGACCGCTACCACCGCTGCTGAGACAGCTGCAATTACACCTGAAGAATTCCGATTAGATCCTTGTTGGTCATTCATATTCAAAACCTGCTTGACTGAGGGCTGAGATGGTCTTTGTGGGAAGAGCAGCCTGATTAAGGACGATACTTATAAATGAAGAGTTTCCAAACACTTAGAGTATGGCTATTTATAACAACAATGCCGCCATGTCTCTTTCCGCAGGGACTACTTTTAATTTTAGATTCGTACTTCTAGTCCGTCACCTGTCCAATTATGTAAATCTCATCGTTTATTGAGTTAATCTACAATCTCGAGGCAGGATGGCTGTTGAGTAGAATACTGATAAATTAACAGTTAGGGTAGACGCACCAAATCAAGATACACAGAGACGCAAAGTGATTTTTTAATAAATTTCATCTGCGCCCTTGTGCGTTGAATTATTAACTTATATCGCGGCTGTAATCCACTGTTTGATTGTACTTGTCACTTCATTAATGTCAATTTCTTGAGATTGACGAGTTGCTCTTACTACAACTTCTACCTTGCCGTTAGCGATCGCTCTTCCCGTAACTATTCTGTAGGGTATACCAATCAAATCAGCATCTTTGAATTTTACTCCTGCTCTTTCATCGCGGTCATCAAGTAAAGTTTCAATTCCAGCTTGATTGAGTTCACTGTAGAGTTTTTCGGCGATTTGCACTTGTTGGGCATCTTTAATGTTAGGAATTGTGACAATGGCGTGATAAGGTGCGATCGCTACTGGCCAAATGATCCCATCTTTATCGTAGGATTGCTCTACAGCTGATTGTGCTAATCGCGATACGCCCACGCCATAACAACCCATGACCAAAGGTTTTTCTTCTCCCTGTTCATTGGTATAAGTTGCACCCATCGCTACAGAATACTTTGTGCCCAATTGGAAAATGTGTCCTACCTCAATTCCACGGGCACTTTTTAAAGTTTGTTCTGGGTTATGGATGGCGCGATCGCCTGGTCTAGCTTTACGAATATCTACCACTAACTCAGGTAATTTAAATTGCTCGCCCCAATTAGCCCCAACTACGTGATAGCCAGTTTCGTTTGCTCCTGTCACGAAGTTCTTTAAATCAACAGCTGTTTTATCGACAAATCGCAAAAACTTCGGATTTACCTGTTTATCGCCCTTAATATACTCATCTGCGATATCAGGCGCAATATAGCCTAAAGGCAAAGATTTTGCTGCCCATGTACCTTGTGTTTCGGCACTAGGTACATTCAAGGCAATAATAGTTTTAGCACCATAATTAACAGCTAACCTGGTCAATTCATTTTGCAATTTGACCTCGTTAACTTCCTGATCCCCTCTAATACTCACCAAAACCAACACTGTAGTGCCATTGTCATAAACTGTCTGGTAAAGAACATTCTTCAGCACTTGGGTGGAAGAACATTTGAGGAAGTTACAGACTGTTTCAATGGTGTCTGTTCCTGGTGTATTGCGTTTCTCATAAGTTGTAAACTCTGAGGTTGCGGCATCAGCTGGTAAAGAAACAGCTTTTTCGACATTGGCAGCGTATTTGCCATCTTCGGTGTAGAGAACTTCGTCTTCTCCGGCTTCTGCCAATACCATAAATTCTGTTGAACCAGAACCGCCAATAGCACCAGAATCAGCTTCAACTGCACGGAAAGCTAACCCAGAACGCCGCAGCATATTGCTGTAAGCCTGGTACATATCCTGGTAAGTGGCTTTAAGACTTTCTTCATCGACATGGAAGGAGTAGCCGTCCTTCATAATGAATTCCCGTCCGCGCATCAAACCAAAGCGGGGACGAATTTCATCACGGAATTTTGTTTGAATTTGGTAGAGATGTAGCGGTAGCTGACGGTAAGAGCGAATCATATCACGCGCGATCGTCGTGATGACTTCCTCATGAGTCGGCCCTAATCCTAATTGTTGCTCTCGACGGTCGATGAGGGAAAACATAATACCCTCAGCTTTCGTGTAAGTATCCCAGCGTCCTGATTCTTTCCATAACTCCGCAGGTTGTAATTGCGGTAACAAACATTCTTGTGCACCTGTGGCGTTCATTTCTTCGCGGACAATTTGGGAAACTTTTTGCAATCCCCGCCACATCAATGGCAAATAAGCATACACTCCACTACCGATGCGACGAATATAACCTGCACGCAGTAATAATTTATGACTGGGAATTTCCGCATCAGCTGGATCATCCCTCAGTGTAACGAATAACATTTGTGACAGTCGCATCGTTTATTCCCTTTCTCGAATTACTAATGAATTATGAATGATGAAGTATGAATTATGAAGTATAAAGTGTTATTCATTTAAATTTTTTACTACGCTTTGCGTATCATTTGTCATTGGTCATTTGTCCTTTGTCATTTGTTATTTCTCCGCTTCCCCCTTCGGGTTCAACAGTCGCCTATGGAGGGAAATCCTCCCGCAGCGCTTATTCACTGCGTCCCCTTCTCTCATCTCTTTTATCCTTTTTCATTGCTACCGCCTTTTGCCTTTTTTACCGCAACTAATAGGAGAAAACTACCTTGTCTAACGGAATTTACCAAGCACAACCTCCTCTAGAATTTATTCCTCCGAGGTTTAACCCCTTATTACTTCAATTGACGCACCTGTTACTACCAAGCTGGATCAACTGGAAAACGGCGATTACTCACATTGAAGCTGACAACGTAGAAATTCTAGCGGATCTTTATCATCAGTTTCAGGAAGGTAAGACCAGGTTTTTGCTAGCATTTCGCCATCCAAAAACGGAAGATCCACTTTGTTTAGGGTACTTGCTTTCGCAACTCCTGCCCAAGGTAGCACGAGAACAGGGCATAAAAATTGAACCTCCAATTCATGCTCATTTTATCTACGATCGCGGCATTCCTCTATGGGCAGGTAACCACATCGGCTGGCTGGCTTCACATTTAGGTGGGACTCCCATTCAGCGCGGGAAAGCTGACTGGAATGGTTTGCGTTCGGCGCGTGACTTATTTGCTAATGGGAAATTCCCGATGGCTGCTGCGCCAGAGGGGGCCACCAATGGTTTGTCGGAGATTATGAGTCCCCTAGAACCAGGGATTGCCCAATTAGGCTTTTGGTGTGCTGAAGATTTGCACAAAGCAGGACGCTTAGAACAGGTTTTAATTGTACCAGTTGGGATTAAATATAGTTACGTTGCTGCTCCTTGGGGTGCGATCGCACAACTTTTAAGTGAATTAGAAGTGGCTAGCGGTTTACCTGTAAATCCATCAGAAAATGGCAATAGTGCCACAATCGAGTCCCTTTATCCACGATTGTTGACTTTGGCGGAACGTTTATTGACGTTGATGGAACAGTTTTACACAAAGTTTTATCATCAAAAGCTGCCAGAGATTATTTTGACATCAGAAGAAACAAGCGATCGCAACCAAGCATTAACAGCACGCTTGCAAGCATTGATGCACATAGCATTACAAATGTCAGAGCAGTATTTTGACTTAGCACCTAAGGGCGCTTGGAACGATCGTTGCCGGCGGGTAGAGCAAGCAGGCTGGAATTATATCTTTAGAGAAGAGTTTAAGGATATCAAAGCATTATCTCCCATAGAACACGCTTTAGGCGATCGCGTTGCGGAAGAAGCAAACCGCCGAATGTGGCACATGCGCTTAGTAGAAAGTTTTGTTGCTGTTTCTGGTAGCTATATTAAAGCCAAACCCACAGCAGAAAGGTTTGCTGAGACAACCTTGCTTTTGAGGGACATGGTAAATAAAATTCAAGGCACTAATAGCCTATTGCACCGTCCGCAATTGGGTAAGCAACAGGTAAAAATCAGCATTGGTGAGCCAATCTCTGTTTCTGAACGCTATCCAGTTTATAAAGCTAATCGCTTAGGTGCGAAACAAGCCGTAACTGAATTGACCAATGATTTACAGCACGCAATGGAGGATTTGATTGCGAAGGAAGAATAACGATAAGCTGCACCATTACATTCTAAAAATTGTTTACATAAACTAAGAGTGAAAACCGACAGCATCTTTTATCGCCTATTTCAAGAGGTTCCCAGTATTTTCTTTGAACTTATTGGCAACCCACCCGAAACCGCTAACATCTATCAATTCTCTTCAGTTGAAATCAAGCAAACAGCTTTTAGAATTGATGGTGTTTTTCTTCCCACTCAAGGTAATAATAATCCAATTTATTTTGTCGAAGTCCAATTTCAACAAGACGCAGATATTTACTCACGTGTAGTTTCTGAAATATTTTTATATTTGCGGCAGAATAAATCTAAACATACTTGGCGAGGAGTAATTATTTATCCCAGCAGAAGTATTGATATAGGAGACATTAAAGATTGTCACGAATTCTTTTCCAGCCAGCGTCTGACACGCATTTATTTGGATGAATTAGGTGAAGTAGCATCACTACCCATAGGTATTGCTACTATGAAATTGATCGTTGAGGATGAAGATACAGCAATTACCACTGCAAGAGAGTTAATCAACCGCACTAAGCAAGCTGTAAGCTTACAATTGCCACAGCAGCAGTTACTAGCATTAATAGAAACTATTTTGGTTTATAAATTTCCGCAAATGAGTCGAGAGGAGATAGAAGCAATGTTTGGCTTAAATGAGTTAAAACAAACGCGAGTTTATCAAGAAGCAAGAGAAGAAGGTAAACAAGAAGCAAAATTAGAAGTTGCACCTAGACTTTTAGCATTAGGGTTAACTGTGGAACAAATAGCACAGGCTTTGGAGTTAAATGTTGCACAAGTGCAGCAAGTAGTACAGCAATCATCCTCGAATGAATAGCAAAGCGATCGCAGCATTTTGTATCTATGAACAAAATTACTATATCTCACCTTGATAATGACATGAAATCTCGTCTACAAAAATGCGCCAAAAAACTTAGTCGTAAATAAATTTGATGTCAGTCCTTACAGAAACTGTAGAAAGAATTTTTAAGCATCTGCAACAACATAGAGCAGAGATAGCTGCACTTCTTCAACCAGGATTAACAATTGAAGAAATTCAATCTCAAATTAAAAATTTACCTTTTTGTTTACCACAAGAAGTTTATGAACTTTACCAGTGGCGTAATGGTATAGATTATTCAAATATTTCAAAAATTGAAAATTTCCATTTTGATATCAGTTTTATTCCTGGACTTGACTTTCTACCTTTGGAAGAAGCGATAGAATCTTCTAAAGAAATTGAGGAATTTAGAGATAAATATACTTCACCAGAGGAAGAGAACTGCCATAAACTGTGGTTTCCAATTTTCAGTTCTGATGATTTAGAGTACCTAATTCTTTTTGGCGATTCGGTGAGTAGTCAAGATTCACCTATAATGCATTGTCATTTAGGAGATGGAAGTTTACCTCAAGTTAAATATCCTAATCTGACAACTTTCATGATGGTAGTAGCAGAATGCTATGAAACAAATGCTTATTATATTGTTGAACAGTCTAAGTATAATTATCTTAGTTCATATTTAGCAGAAGACGTAAAAAAAGTTGCTGAAATTGAACGTAAGTATTTGTCTGAACAATTAGAGGTAGTATTAAAAGCATTATCTCAACCCAGAGCTTTACTGGAAAACAAGATATTTGATATTTTACATCGCTTTAAAGATCCAAGATTTATAGAACCAATGATTTATGCTCTTCATCTACCTTTATATGAAGTAAATAATGAAGAAGAAAATATATTAATTCGTATAAGAGCAGCTATAATTCTTGGAGAAATTGGAGATTTGAGAGCAGTCGAGCCTCTTATGAGAGCATTAGAATCCCGGCTGAAACAAGACCGTGGATACTCTGTTGCAAATAAAACAGCAGAGGCACTTAGAAAATTAGGAGATCCCAGAGCTATTAAATCATTGAAACTATTTTTGCAAAATAATAAACAGATTCTTCCAACTTTTATACCATCGCCTTCATGGCTCGAGCGAATTGCTCTTCAAGAAGCGCGAGAGGAAGCAAAATGGGCAATCAAAGAACTAGAAAAGAAAAATTCTTAATACTAAGATAAATGTATATATTTAAAAAATACAGGAATGCAAAGTTATTTGCATATTAGACTTTATATAAGGAAAATAGGCGGACTGGGAACCGACTCTTTCCACCTGTAAAATTTGCTTACCAAATATGTTTGCTTGGACTTAAGTTAAGTGATATTCTAACAGAGATGCGATCGCAAATTTACAAACTATTTTCTATAAACATCTTTCCGATGTTTGCACTGCAAAAGTCGCACAAGTTGACTTTCATCATCAATTTCATAGCGAACTCTATAATCACCAATCCGGATACGATATTCGTTATCAGAGCCTTTTAATTTCACAACTCCATCAGGACGCGGTTCATCTGCAAGATTTTGTATTTTCTCAATAACGCGTTCTCTTACATCGTTAGGTAAGTCGTCAATCTGCTTTTGCACCGACTTTGAAATCACAACAGTGAGTTTCATGATGCTTGATCTGATCGATTCTTGATATACTCATCCATAGCCATGTACTCGCCAAATGCATACTCATCGCGAACTGCTTGAATTTCTGCTTGTGTTTCTATATCGTCTTCATAAAGCGCTTCCTCCGCTTCAAAAATTTGTTGCTCAATTATATCTTGCAGTTGCCGTTTCTCTTCTAAATTAAGGGAAGATATCGCTTGTGCTAAAACTTCCAAGGATAGTTGTACTTTAACAATAGCTGGCATTGTTTTCAAATGTTTTTATAATTTTTCATTTTCTTATAGCAATCTTATGGAATGGAGACAAATTTATAGAGTGTCTACTAATGGATAATTTAGATGAAAGAGGATTTAGGAATGATTTATGACTGCTATATACTTCTCGATTATAGCGTGTATACATGCTATAGCAATCCGGAATCATTTGTGAGAAAATACTGAAGCGAGATTAAAGTAATTT
>NZ_MTAW01000226.1 GCF_002154725.1 Nostoc sp. 106C
TTCTCCGTATTTACTTATCTTCACATAGTTTGGTTTTTTCGTGCCTACTTACTTATGGAAAGATAAAGAGTCATTAAAAAATATAAAAAAAGCCTGGAATATTAATTGCAAAACCGAAAAAATTAAACCATATTCATCAAATAATATTGTGTGTGAAAATCCGATTTTGCCTTAATTTTAAGTTCACATTATATAAACTACAAATAACCTAATTTTCTGCCTGCTGCTTTATTTCTGCATAGTTGTTTGGTAAACCTTAATTAAACGATTAATACCTTTGAAACTATAGCTTCCCATTTCTTGAAAGTCTAAGGGTTGTGAAAGCATTTTGTAAGTAACTTCACTAATCACGCATTCACCAGGAGGACAAACTGCTTCCATGCGTGCAGCCAGGTTAATAGTAGCCCCTAAAGCCGTATATTCAACCCGTTGAGAGCTACCAACATCTCCTACAACTGCTTTACCGCTATTAATTGCAATACGTAATTGTAGAGGTTCTTGCCAAAAACCATTCATATTCAGACGTTCTAAGCGAGTTAGCATACCCTTGGCAGCCGCAATTGCACGTTCGGCATGATCTGGTTGGGGTTCGGGAGCGCCAAAGAACGCCATAATACAATCACCAATATATTTATCTAAAGTGCCACCATAGCCAAACACTTCTTGCAGCATCTCTTCAAATAAATTATTAAGTAATTGAGCGATCGCGGTTGGTGTTACTCTTTCAGAAATGGCAGTAAAACCAACTAAGTCCGCAAATAAAATGCTAATTTCGCTTTCTGCGGGAGATAAACGCCCATCTGGTAACCTACCTACAGATATTAACTGCTGAACTACAGCCGGAGAGTGATAACGTTCTAGCCTGTGACGAATTACTTCTTCGTTTTTGAGTTTATCTACTAATAGCCAGCGTTGCACGCTAGAAGCTACAAGGTTAGCTAAAGCCGAAAAAAAGCTGAGTTCTTCTTCACCTTCATTAGCCCAATGGTAAGAAGATAGATGTGCATCTGCGTAGAGAACGCCAACAACTTTATTCTCATCCCATAACGGCACCGCCATGACGCTGCGAATTCCTTTAACCAAAACGCTGTGTTCTCCAGAAAAGCGTTCATCTTTATGGGTATCAGCAGATTGAATGACAACTTTTTCTTCAAATACCTTTTGGCAAATACTACGACTAATCCAACTACCATCAGCTGCTAGATTTTGTTGTTGGGAAGCGTTTCTGGTAGCAGCATTCATCAATTCCAGATTTCCCCCACCATTGACATCAATTAATAATCCCAAGCGATCGATGCTGTCTAGGTAACGAAACACCACTTCTTGCACTTGGAAGAAAATCTCTTCTATAGATGTGGCTGCACAAAGATTTTTTGCGATATCTACCAAGTCTTTAAGTCGGGCAATGGTTATATCCTTATTGTTGATATCACCATCCTTGCTATCAGCTTGTATCCATTGCTGTTGTAGTTGTTTGACGTTCCGTAGAATCGTTTTTTGCTCAGTATTATCCCCATCCCTATCCTTGATTGGCTCACGCTTAATCATCGGCTCTGCCGCAGGATCTATGACCAAAACGAGTAAACTCACATTACCCAACCAAACAACATCACCGTGATGCAACTGTTGGGGACGAGTAAGTATACGTTCATTCACTTGTGTCCCATTTTTACTGCCCATATCCGCAATAGTCCACACCCCATCAGCAGTTTTCACAATCTGGGCATGGTTACGAGAGACCCCCCCAAAAGGTAGATATAAGTTACATTCCGGTAAACGGCCAATAGTGAATACATCTTGATCCACTGAAACCGTTGTTTCAGTATCTCCCTCTTGTAGACGTAGTTTGAGTTCAGTCATGAGTGTGAAATATCTGTTCTGGAATTTGGAGGTTAGAGCATGGCTAAGACCGGGGATATATTAACTATCAGCCCTTGGCTTTATCTTTATGACACTATTAATGGCATTTCGACAACTATAATGTAGTGAATATTACGGAACAATTATATTCAGATATACATCAGCGTTATGAAGAAATTCCCAAGAAACTTCTTCTTTTAGGAAAAAGTGTATTCTAGTTAACAGTTAACCTCAGTCCAGCTATACCATGATCGGCAGATTATTAGACCACCGTTACCAAGTGGTCGAACTATTAGGCAAAGGCGGATTTGGTCATACTTATATAGCCCTAGATACTCGCCGTCCTGGAAACCCAACTTGCGTCGTTAAACATCTCAAACCTGTTACTAGCGACCCCGAATTTTTGCCATTAGCTCGACGCTTGTTTAATAGAGAAGCCGAAACTTTAGAAAAGCTGGGACATAATGACCAGATTCCCCGACTTTTAGCTTACTTTGAGGAAAACGAAGAATTTTACTTAGTGCAGGAGTTGATCGACGGACAACCACTGTCTTTAGAAATGGCTGCCGACAGGTGGAGTGAAGAGCAGGTAATTAAACTACTGCAAGATGTTTTACCTATCCTAGAATTTATTCATAGTCATGGGGTGATTCATCGAGATCTCAAACCCGAAAATTTAATCCGTCGTGCTTGTGACAATACAATCGTCTTGGTTGATTTTGGGGCTGTAAAACAAATTAAGAGTTACTCACTGATGACTCCAGAACAGCTTAAAAACGACACTGTTGCTGTTGGAACCCCAGGTTATATGCCAAGTGAGCAGGGACAAGGCAGGCCACGTCCTTGTAGCGACATTTATGCACTAGGTATGACTTGTATCCAAGCTCTAACAGGCTTGAATCCCAAGCAATTAGGAGAGGATGCCGTCAGTGGAGAAATATTATGGCAGCATCATGCTCAAGTCAGCGATCAATTGGCATCAATCTTGAATAAGATGATCCGCCATTACTTCAAATACCGCTATCAGTCAGCAACCGATGCACTCCAAGCACTCACTTCCATAACTAATGCCAACACACCAGCCGCTGTAGCAGCTGTTGTTACCCAGGTAGTAGGTCACTATTTGAAAGATGGTTATGTGACTGCAACCAAAGTCATGCACTATCTACAGGAACTGGCAAAGCCTAGCTACATTCCGCCAGATAACGAAACTCCCTCTGGTTCTACACCACAATTTATCACCGCTCCATCTACCCTACGAGCCTCTGAGGCCCAGAATGAACTGTCAACTATGACTACCAATCCAGCGCGATCGCCTAGTAGTTCGCCGTTTCACTGGCGTTCTATTCCTAAATCCTCTCCAAGATCACGATTGCTAATCGGGGCTGGTGGAGCGATCGCAGTAGTTGCTGTTGGTATTATGTCTGCTAATCACTCACAAAAACCATCTTCAGAGCCTGCTCAAAATGAAGTTAAGCAAGTAGCTAATGATACAAAGCCACCTGAACAGAAAAAAAGTTGTCTGATGGTTGTTAGTTCATCAAACTTACGCTCTTTATCTGGGTCTGGACAAAGGAAAACCGGCAAAGTTGTGAAAGCAGGTACTAAAGTCACAACTACTGGCAGAACAGAGGGTGGCTGGATAGAAATTAGTTCTCCAGAGCCAGGTTGGATTTGGAAAAGTCGGACAAAAAACTCCTGTCCTGCTAAATAGTAAAATTTTCCAGTCTACATTTTGAATAATTTAGTTTGGGGGTACTTCCAAAGGAATTTCACCCAATAATCCTTTACGATAATCTGTTAACAGATGCCTAGCGGCTCTTTCCACATCGCCTGTGTAGCGATGTTCTGCTAAAGCTTGCAAGTATGCTTCTCCTGTGTGGGGTGAAGAGTCAAGTTCGTAGCGTGCTTCTAATGGTTTTTGTGGTAATAAATTAGTAGCTACATCTTGTAGATAATTAAGTATGTTTACAAGTTCTGATGCTACTAGTTGATTATCGTAAGATGCTTCACCAATATCATCGCAAATCGCTAATTTTAATGCGGCTTCTTGATCTTCCAGCTTCAGAGGAATAACACCGGGAGCATCTAGTAATTCTAACTGGTCGGAGATTCGCACCCAGCGGAGTTGACGAGTCACACCAGGACGAGCTGCACTTTCAACTACCCGTTTACCCAACAGACGGTTAATTAACGCTGATTTACCAACATTCGGAAAACCAATCACCACCGCGCGAACTGGACGGGGTAACATCCCGCGATCGCGTCTTCTTTGATTGAGTTCTACTCCAGCCGCTTGTGCTGCTTTTAACACTGCTGCTACACCTTGACCATGTTGAGCATTGGTAAAATATGCTACTTCTCCCTGACGTTTAAAATAATCACCCCACAGCGATCGCACTTGGGAAGAAATCATATCCACCCGGTTCAGCACTAACAACCGCGTCTTATTCCCCACCCACTCACCAATTTGAGGATGGTGTGTCGCTAAGGGAATACGTGCATCTCGTACTTCCAATACCACATCTACTCGCTTTAGCTGTTCTTTTAGATTCTTTTCAGCCTTGGCAATGTGACCCGGATACCATTGGATCACGTTTAATTTATAGTTTTGAGTTAAAGCCATTGGTCATTTGTCCTTTGTCATTGGTCATTTGTAATTTGTCATTCGTCCCTAATAACTCATGATTCAGGACTCATAACTTTGTGTAACTGCTTGATGTAGAATCAAACGGTTGCCATCGGGGTCATAGGCATAGATTTCTCTACCGTGGGAAGCAACTGTAATATTTCCGGGTGGGGGATATCCCAAGGCCGTAAGGTGAGCGATCGCAGCTTCCAGGTTACTCACCTCTAAACACAAACTTATCTTACTTTTGGCTGTAGTTTCAAATTCAGCCTCGTGTGTGCTTTTAGGTTTAAAAATACCTAGCCGCAAACCAGAAAACAGAAATTCAGCATAAGCATTGGGAACCAGAGTTGTAGGATTTTGCCCCAAAACTTGTGTATAGAAACTCACTAAACTTTCAAAATTCACAGTTGCAAGAGCGACAAGTACATCAGTGTATTGAAAAATCATATTTTTTCATAACTAGCTAGGCATAAACAAATTACAGTTTGTAGTCAGGACTTTGGCAATTTTTTTGTAGTATAATTACTCTACATTAGTAACATAGGAAAAAACCTGTGGAAGCCATACTTTTAAGCCGCGAAGAAGTTGCTAAACGTGCCAAAGAACTTTATGAAAATGGCATTCGTCAACAAGTGGAAACAGAAGAAAACATCGGTAAGATGGTGATCATTGACATAGAAACAGGGGAATATGCAGTTGATAAAATAGGTATAGAATCAGCCCGATATTTACGTAATAAACACCCATTAGCTCGACTTTTTGGCATTCGCATAGGCTATAAAGTTGCTGCTTCCTTCAGTGGTGAAATGGAGCGTGATTATCGGTGATTTCTGGTATTGTCAAGAACGGACGTGCAACAGTTAATGTGATATTCCGACTGTCAAATCAACCAGATTTTACTATTGAGTTTGTTATAGATACAGGTTTCACAGAGTTTCTCGCCCTACCCCCAGAAGCAGTTAGTCTGTTAGGGTTTCCTTTTGTGTATGATATGTATGCAACTTTAGCTGACAATAGCAGTGTAATCTTGCCAGTACATCAAGCTACCATTATCTGGAATGGCGAAGAACGGGAAGTTAATGTACTTGCAACGGGAAAACGACCTTTGCTAGGAACTGCTTTACTGAATGAGAATGAACTTGTAATACAGTTTACCGAAGATGGTTTAGTAATAATTGATAAATTGTAGTTGCTTTCTATTATGTGGATATATAGGAATCCAATTTAATTTTTGAAAAAATCTACGTCTATTTCCAAAAAAATATATGAATCCTACATAGCCATACTAAATCATTCCTAAAAATTTAATAATTACGTAGTAATTTGTATGTCAGAATTATGAATTTTTACCATAAGATTTGATTTTTTTTGATAAATAATTTTTGTGTATATGGGTATCGAACTTAGTTACAGGCGCGTTACTCCTGAAGAGTTTGAAAGATTACACCATGATGTTTATTATAAAAACATTTATTTTGGTGGCAATTTCGACACAGATGAAGAAATTTATGCATATTTTGAAGCATTAAAAAATAGCGATCGCTATCTAGATCTTGATAAGTACTGGCAGTCACTTTACTTCATGTTCACAGGCGATTTCCCATACAAGGAACACAAAACTAATATTACAACTTTGCTTCATCAAGTATTCATGGGAGGGACAGCAACACATTGAGAAGCAACTTATGGCATGGTACGTTATTTTACAGTTAATGAAGTTTACGAGATAGCTGAAGTGTTAAGCCATATCTGCTTTAATGAGTTGCAACAGCGTCTTAATCAGCTATA
Source organism: Nostoc sp. 106C (assembly GCF_002154725.1). GTDB lineage: Bacteria > Cyanobacteriota > Cyanobacteriia > Cyanobacteriales > Nostocaceae > Aulosira. The sequence continues at coordinate 6,281 of NZ_MTAW01000226.1, forward strand.
TGTAGATCGAGAAAGCAAAACCTACATGGAGCCACACTATCTCCATTTATATAATCAACTATGCCAGTTTTTTAATAAAGCAGCACAAGAAGGCGATATGATACTTTTGTCATTTGACTAAGTTTTTCTTGCAGATTATTAAGCCCCATGAAATTTCAGTTGAGTGATTGTATTGCTCATAATTGAGAGCAAACTGTATGCAAAAATTTGCCTTTTTGGGTTTAGCAATTTTCTTTACACTTGTGCTGTGCTTATCCATCAATGCTGCACAACCCCAACCTCCCCTATGGCAGGTATATCAACAGTCTTTGAAAACAGCCAAATATGTTGACCTTACCCATACAATTACGCCTAATATTCCTGTATGGTCAGGATTTGGTACTTCTAAGTTTGAACCAACAATTAATCCTAAAACTCTGCAACCATACAATTACAAAAAAGATGGCTTTGAAGCTACCCATTATGATTTATCTACCGATCAGTTAGGTACTCAACTCGATCCACCTGCGCACTGGAACCCTGAATATCCAGCTATTGATGAGTTACCTGCAACTTTTGCTGTGCGTCCTTTGGTGGTGATTCCCATCCAAGACAAAGTAGCTCAAGACCCCAATTATCATCTCACAGTGAAGGATATTCAGGCTTGGGAACGCAGGCATGGTAAGATTCTTGAAGGATCGGTTGTGTTTGTGCGTTCTGACTGGTCTAAGGAATGGCCAAATCCAGAACTAGCTACTAGAACTAAGTTTCCTGGGGTAAGTCTTGATGCTCTCAAGTTCCTACACTTACAACGCCATATTTTGTTTCACGGACATGAACCGCTGGATACAGATAGTACGCCAACCTTGGAAGGAGAAGCCTGGTTATTGCATAACGGCTATACTCAAGCTGAAGGTGTGGCGAATCTCGATCGAGTACCGGAAACAGGTGCGCTAGTAACGATTGGATATCCCAAATTTAAAGGTGGTTTAGGTGGCTATGCTCGCTATATTGCTATCTGTCCCCCAAACTGGTCTTATGGTGTATCGGTGGGTCAAATACCAGAATCTCCTCTACAAAAAGCAGATAAATCACTTCACTGGAATAAACAGCTTGGTGTTCGAGTCAGATAAGAAAAAACCGACTGGCTGTATCGCTCCACCAGTCGGCAACTAGCTTACTTTTCAGGAGAAGACAATTAAACGGAGAATGTTCTAAAGCCTTGCCTTATAATTGCAAAGGTTAGGTAATGGTATTTGAATTACCTAATTGCTATATCTAATTTTGTGCTTGTATCGGATTAGACAGGCTCCAGATTATTCTCAGCGTTTTTGCCTATAATTGGTAGATGCGATAGCCTTATGATTAATGCTTATAAGGGTTATTGCTGAGAACCCAGCTTGATTACAAGTATACCTTGACCGTCCAAATAATCAAGGTATTTGTTCCACTTTTTTAACTGGCTGAAAAATTCTATGGCTCCTCACGAAAGTGATGTAAAAGATACACCAGCGTCGTCAAAAATATGGCGGAGTTCGCAGGAAAATCTAATTTTAATAGCGATCGCTTTATGTTTGGCATTTGTGATTAGGACTTTTATTGCCGAACCACGCTACATTCCTTCTGATTCAATGTTACCCACTTTACATACAGGCGATCGCCTAGTTGTGGAAAAAATCTCTTACCGCCTTCATCCTCCCAAAACTGGGGATATCATTGTTTTTCAGCCACCAGCAGAACTTCAACGTCGTGGATATCCTAAAGACCAAGCTTTTATTAAGCGTATCATTGGTGAACCTGGAGAGATAGTGAGCGTTGCTCGTGGGAAAGTTTACCTCAACGGTCAAGCTTTAGAAGAAGACTACATTGCTGAACCACCAAATAGTCCTTACCCGCCACAGACAGTTCCAGAAGGCGAGTTTTTTGTTATGGGAGACAATCGTAACGATAGTAACGACTCTCGCTACTGGGGTTTTTTACCCAGAAAAAATATTATTGGTCGAGCGACATTTCGGTTTTGGCCTCTCAACCGGGTTGGATTTATTTAATTAGTCAGTAGTCAGTTAACAGTGAACAGGCTGATAACTGACTACTTAAAATCTTAAATAATACATTAACTGAGCGATCGCATCTGGTGATAGCGCCAAGCGCTGCTGGAAATCAACTAAGTTGCGGTAAGGTCCAGCAGATAGACGATTTTGCACGACTGCTTGCGCCAGAGAAATATCGATAAAAGGTATTTTTGCTAAACTCTCAACTGTTGCTATATTTGGATTAACTAAAGGTGCAAGACATTCTAAAGATTCTTCGTCATAGTAAACAAAATTGAGCAGTGGCTTTAGTGGTTCTAGCCGTTGTACAGGAATAGCTAAAGCCGCAGCAATATCTTCAATACAATAGAATTTAACACCTGAACGTGAAATTTCTACTAGCGATCGCGCTTGGTGAATTGACAACCCAGGTAAGCGTAACCAGTCATCTACAGTTGCTTGATTAGCATCAATCTGAATACCTAGTTGTACCGCCATCTGAAGTTCTTCCCCAGATTGTAGTCTGTAGTAGGGGTCGTTGAGCAGCTTGGCACGAAGTTTTTGCAACCTGGAATTTAAAGGTAGCCAGTTTTTCATAATTTTCGCTGGTTTCAAGAAATTTGGTCTAGCATCTGGCGGCGCTTTTGCTCAAATTCATACTCAGAAATCAGTCCATCTTGACGCAGAGCATCCAACTCACGCAAGGCGTCTGCAAGTGCTCCAACTTGATTGCTGACTTGTTGTGAGTTCTTAATTGCTGACTTACCAAAATTAAAATTCCGATCAAAAGCTTCTTCGTCTTGAGCTAAGTACCAAACTCCCTCAATAGCGCTAGCTACCTTAGGAATTGGTGTCCAAGAAAGCAAAACATATAACAGTCCCCAAAAAGGCTGTCCTAAATAAAACTTATGTAATCCTGAAATTGTTAGCGTGCCGGAAAAAGCTAAAATAGCGGCAACACTGCGGCTTTTGCGCTTAGTTAACATATTCTCCAATTTACCATAACCACATTTCCTACAATTAGATAGTTATCGTAGCAAAGTACCTGGATAACTGCTGTATTGGTGCTCTCCTACTTAACAGTCAATATATAAATCTATTGTATTGATCTCCGCTATAGAGGAGCTGCTACTCAGATGTAGGGTATATTCAGATAAACTTTACCCAGAGAACTTTTCCAAATCCATTGTGCTTCTGAGCTTATTTCATCCTCTTTTATGTAATATCGTATAATACAACTACGCTTAAAAAATATCTCAAACATTAATACAATAAAATCAAAATTTTAGGTCAAGTAAATCTTCATCAACAAATTGAAATTATAAGTTTTTAGTTTAGTTAGTTGTTTCACAACCGCGATCTATTGCAGCCAACATTACAGATTTTCATAAATCAGCAAGTTAGAGCCTAGCCTGTGGAACAGAAATTAGATAAAAACAATAGTGTTCAACCAGTTTTGAAAAAATACGCTCAACGTCATTACCAACGAGCTATTCAGTATGCCAACTTAGCGAACTGGACAAGATCTGTACAAGAACTGCGCGATGCTATCAAGCTAGAACCACAAAATAGTGACTATCATGCATTACTCGGCGTTGTACATTTCCAACAGAATTTTCCGGGAATGGCAACGGTTTATATTCGTCAAGCATTAAAACTTAATCCCCAACAGCCGCTAGCGTTAAAGTACGCTTCCAAGTTGAACATTAAACTAAATGAAAATGTAGATCCAAGATCAATGGCAACGTCTGTGAGCATTGCCGCTTTATTAAGTTTGTTTATAGCGCGCCAACATTTTTGAGTCAAGTGTTGAAATTTCGGTAAATAACCGTAATGAAACCGTAGCTTATTCCCTAGATTATTACCCTAGATTAGAATAAAAATATAAGCAAAACCATAATTTACTGAGTGTTAGCACTCAGTTGAATATTAAACAAAATGGGATTCTTTGACTCTGAGATAGTTCAGCAGGAAGCAAAGCAGCTGTTTGACGATTATCAAGCGCTAATCAAGCTTGGTAACAACTACGGCAAATTTGACCGTGAGGGCAAAAAGCTGTTTATTGAGCAAATGGAAGCCATGATGGATCGCTATCGCATCTTTATGAAGCGCTTCGAGCTCTCAGAAGATTTCATGGCGCAAATGACTATGGAACAGATGAAAACTCAGCTAGGTCAGTTTGGGGTTACTCCTCAGCAAATGTTTGACCAAATGCATCTCACTCTACAGAGAATGAAAGCCGAGCTAGAAAAACAGCCCTGAGCAATTTTAGATTTTGCGAAAAGTTGAGCCAGTGCGTTGCGGAGGGAACCTCCGTTGTAGCAACTGGCGTCGGGGAACCCGACTTGTAGACACCCGGAGAGTGGCTTCCCGCAGGGTAGCAACTGGCGTTGCGTGCAGAGGTTCCCCCCCGTTGAGCAAACTTTTCAAGACAGATTCTAGATTTTGGATTAATTGCCAATCTAAAATCTAGAATCCGAAATTATTGGGCTTTGGGGCGAGTAAATTGGGAGGGCGATTTAAAGCTCTCTGCGGGTACATCCTTGAGCGCCTTTTGCATAAAGTCGCGCCAGATGGGAGCTACCATTACGCCACCTGTAGCACCGTGGGCTAATTGTCTGTTGTCGTCCCTACCTACCCAAACAGCAGTAGTTAACTGGGGCACTGTACCCACAAACCAAATATCTTTTTCTGAGGATGTTGTACCCGTCTTACCCGCAGCCGGGCGGCCTATAGCAGCATTTTTACCAGTTCCACTCTCAATTACCGATTGCATGACATTGAGAATTGCTGCCGATGCCCAAGGATCGAGAACTAACTGAGGCTTGGGCGTGTTATCTAGTAGAACGTTACCGCTACTATCAGTAACACGCGCAATTACCGTTGGTGGTGATTGCCAGCCATAATTAGCAAAGGTAGCATAGGCACTAGCCATTTCTAGAGGAGTGACACCAATTGCTCCTAGAGGCAAAGAAGTCACCGGTTCCATCGGACTCATAATCCCCAAGGTGCGGCAAGTTTCGATAACTTTATTCATCCCCACAGCTTTACCTACTTTAATTACGGGGATATTACGAGATTGTGAGAGCGCAGTGCGAATTGACATCGCTCCCCCAAAACCACCATCATAATTTTTTGGGTAGTACCAACCGTCACCATCTCGATAGCTAACTGGGGCATCGACCACTGTTGTGTCTGGTGTAAACTTTCCAGAAGCAAACGCAGTGTAGTAAACAAAAGGTTTGAAAGAAGATCCTGGCTGACGCTGAGCTTGGGTAGCGCGGTTAAACTCGCTGATTTTGGAATCTACGCCGCCTACTAAAGCTTTGACGAAATGTGTACGGGGATCAATTGCCACTAGAGCCATTTGATTCTTAGATAACCCTTCGCCTTCGAGTGTTTCATGCCACTTAGCGACGGTTTGTTCTGCCATTTTTTGGAAGTCGGCATCAACTGTAGTTTGGACTCGCATACCACCTTTAAGTAGTGCGTCGCGTCCGAACTTTTTCGCTAATTCTTGTGACACAGTATTGGTTACATAAGGTAAGGCACTACCTTGAAACGACCGAATTTTTCCAAGTTTGATTTCTTGTTTCAGGGCATCGTCGTACTCTTTCTGGCTAATCCAATTCAAGTCCAGCATTCGCCCTAAAACTTCTTTTTGTTTCTGTTTTGCCATTTTCATACTGACAAACGGGCTAAATTCTTCTGGTGCTTGAATTAAACCGGCCATCATCGCCGATTCACCCAATGTTAAAAATTCTGATGACTTGTTAAAGTAACTGCGTGCTGCTGTTTGTACACCATAATTGTTATGACCCCAATAAACTTGATTGAGGTACATTTCTAGAATTTGGTCTTTGGAAAGAATTTGCTCTAGGCGAATTGCCAGCACTGCTTCCGCTATCTTACGGGTAAAGGCACGCTTTTGAGACAAAAATATGTTTTTCACTAATTGCATCGTGATGGTAGAGCCGCCTTCTTTGACTCCACCAGCGATCGAGTTAACAACTATGGCACGACCTACACCAGTAGGATTAATACCATGATGATTGTAGAAATGACCATCTTCACTTGCTAATACTGCTCTTTTGAGATTTGGGGAAATTTTATCTAAAGGTACAACTTCTCGGTTGGCTTCCCCATGAACACTCGTTAACAGCTTGCCTTTTAAATCATAAATATAAGTAGTTTCTGAAGGAAAGAAGTTACGTAATTGCCTGACATCCGGCAAATTACGGAAACTAATAGCCAAACCCACCAATCCTCCCGCTACAATTGAACTTGTCAGCATCGTGATTGATAGTAGAGTTCCGCCAGCTACCTGACCTACTCCTTTCAAAAACTCAAAACCTGATGAAGCCTTATTTTGGGCTTCCTTGTCTTCAAAAGTCCTAGACGACACGGCGATTTCACTTCCTCACTCGTAAATATAAATGTAATTGATTTGGCGAAGCAAGGCGGTTGATTTTTTGCAATTATAGTAGTTTGGCAGATAAGAGAACGGACAAATTGCCAGTGAATACAACCAACCTAACTTCTCCAGCCCAAAGCTTAATTAATAGCGAATCTCCTAGTATGGCGCAAGATTTTGCTTGGTTGCGTCGTGGTATTGTGGAAATTTTCCCACAACCAACTGATGCTGACAACGAAAGTGAAAATTTAGAAAAGCGCTTGGCAACTACAAGCAGACCTTTAAGGGTCAAATTGGGCATTGATCCAACGGGTGCTGATATTCATCTTGGTCATAGCATACCGGTAAGAAAACTGCGAGCTTTTCAAGATGCAGGTCATACAGCAGTTCTGATTATTGGGGATTTTACGGCTCGCATTGGCGATCCGACTGGTAAATCTGAGGTGCGTCGCCAACTGACAGAGGCAGAGGTAGCGCAAAATGCCCAGACTTATCTCGATCAAGTACGTCCTATATTGGATTTTGACACACCTGGGAGATTAGAGGTACGCTATAACTCCGAATGGCTCTCTCTACTTGATTTGGGGAAAATTTTAGAGTTACTCTCTACGATGACGGTGGGGCAGATGTTGGCCAAGGAAGGATTTGCAGAACGTTATAAAAAAGAGAATCCGATTTTCCTCCATGAGTTCCTTTATCCGTTGATGCAGGGATATGATTCTGTTGCTGTTGAAGCAGATGTGGAGTTGGGTGGGACTGACCAGAAATTTAACATTGCTGTGGGGCGAGATTTACAACGTCATTTTGGACAAAAACCCCAGTTTGGATTATTGCTGCCGATTTTGATTGGTACGGATGGCGTGCAGAAAATGTCTAAGTCCTTAGGTAATTATGTGGGCTTATCAGAACACCCATCTGATAAATATCAGAAATTGCAGGGAGTACCCGATCAACTACTAGAACAATATTTTGAGATGCTGACAGATTTAGCTTTAGAGAAACTGCCCGAAAAACCACGCGATCGCCAATTACTTCTAGCATGGGAAGTTGTTAAACAATATCACGGCGAAGCAGCAGCGAATAAGGCTAAAGAAGTAGTAGACAGTGGTGGTCAAAAAGGTGCATTACCAGAATTTTCTTTAGCTGACATACCCCAGTTTCCCGTAAAGTTGGCTTATCTACTCAATGCTAGTGGCTTGTGCAAAAGTAGCGGGGAAGGCAAGCGGAAAATTCAAGAGGGTGGAGTGTATTTAGATGGCGATCGCATTACTAATGTTGATACTAGTTTTGGGCAGCCCAGCGAATTATCTGGAAGAGTTCTGCAAGTGGGGAAAAACAAGTTTGTGCGCTTAGTACCTTAATGTATGAAATGAACCGCCGATAAACACCGATAAACGCCGATGAAAGCCAAGCAGCGAATTATTGTACCTTTGGATGTGTCAGATTTGCAGAGTGCGATCGCCCTTGTGGATCAGCTTCCCCAAGTTGGTTTCTGGAAAGTTGGTTTGGAGTTATTTACCAGCACTGGGCCTAAAATCCTCGAACTGCTTAAGTCCCGGCAAAAGCGCATTTTCCTGGATTTAAAGTTTCATGACATCCCCAACACTGTTGCTGGTGCTTCTCAGGCTGCGGCTCGTTATGGGGTAGATTTGCTGACAATTCATGCTACTGCTGGTAAGGATGCCCTAAAAGCGGCAACTGAGGCAGTACGAACAGGGGCAGCACAGGCGGGTGTGCAACCGCCAAAATTACTTGCTATTACGCTGCTGACAAGTATTTCTGCTAGACAGTTGGCATTCGATTTAAAAATTCCCCTAGAACTGCCAGAATATACCCTAGAGATGGCACTAATAGCTCAAGAAACCGGATTGGATGGGGCAGTGTGTTCACCTCAGGAAGTGGCACAACTACGACAAACTTGCGGGGATGATTTTCTGTTAGTTTGTCCTGGAGTCCGTCCTACTTGGGCAGACAAGGCAGATCAAAAGCGATCGCTCACCCCAGCACAAGCAATCAAAGCAGGCGCAGATTACCTAGTAATTGGGCGTCCTATTACCACTGCTGCTGACCCTGAGTTAGCTTGGAAGAGAATTTCTGAAGAGATAACTACAGTGGCATGAAGGTAGGAATAAAGAAGACGCGGGGACAAAGGGGTACGGTGATAAAGTCGGAGTCTTGGACCGCTTTCGTGAAACCATTCACATTCAATAAAAGATATTCTTCAGTCTCCGCGTCCTCTTCAATCAGAAAGGGCATGGGTAACTTGTGGTTGATAGTTTGGGGTTTCTGGCTGGTAATAGCAAGTAGTATTGATAACTCAGCATTGTCGCAGAACCAATCTCCGTCATCTTACAAAGATGTGGTTAATAATAAAGTAGGGTCCGCTTGCTCAGAAAAAAATTTAGATACTTTAATTACTTATATACTACGAGATTTACCTAGTTACACCAACCGTGTTACGCAACGTGCCCGTCGTCGTAGCAGAAGTAGTGAAGTTTACAGCTATATGCTAGTAGCAGGTAGACCCGAGTTTACGCCCTTGCCGCTAAATCCTGGGATTGACACCGCAGATACCTCCAAAAGTGCAGCGTCAGGAGTCGAGCAGGTTTTCTTTACTACTTTAGAACGGCAGTATATAGATGGAAAAGCGGTGGAATTACAAGAATTCCACTGGCTGTTGTTGACTAAAACTCAAAATGGTTGGCGTTTGGTAATGATGTTTACCCAAACTGGTTCATCTCCAAAGCAACAACCGCCATCTCCGCCACGAGATAGTAGCAACAGCGCTATTGCGCAAGCGATTAATATTTGGCTGCGGGATTGTCAAGCAGGAAGTATACGGATGCGCAGTAAACCTTTTTAACGAATTTCATCGTATTTAGCCCGCACTGCTTGTATATCTTGCCACATCAACCATTTGGGACCGCCAACTTCCCGAGAAGGATTCCGCAGTAAGTAGGAAGGGTGGAAAATTGGCATACACAAACGTCCTTGCCACTCTATCCACTGTCCGCGAATTTTAGTAATGCCACGCTTATCGCCTGTTAAGCCTTTAACCGCAGTTGCACCAGTTAACAGAATAATTTTTGGATCTACGAGGCGAATTTGTTCTAATAAGTAGGGCAAGCAAGCCGCCATTTCTTCAGTAGTAGGAACCCGATTCTCTGGTGGACGACATTTATTGATATTGGCAATATATACATCATTCTCAGTACTTAAACTCACAGATGCCAATATTTTCTCTAGCAGCTGCCCCGATCTACCTACAAATGGTAACCCTGTTTCGTCTTCATTTTGCCCTGGAGCTTCCCCCACAACCATAATTGGTGCCTTGAGGTTCCCACGGCCAACGACAGCATGAGTGCGATTGTCTCCCAATCCACAACGATGGCACTGATTGCAGTGCAGTGCCAACTCTGTCATATCGGAATAGGTATTAGAAGGTATAGGAATTTTGCCGTCTGTAGGAATCAGATCTCTTTGGTTAAAGCTTGAATCGTCAAATAGGCTGAGTTGGGTTTCGCTGCTCATGGCAATCTGGAAGTTGGGGTCAGTAGCACCTGTCTAAGCTAGGTGCAATACTTCTGTTGTAGGAGATTTGTTTGTAATCAACTGTTGCTGAAAATTGTTATTTACAGAACCTTTATTGTATCAGTTGTATCGGTTCATTTCAGCAGCAATTAGTCATGAGCAAAGCAAAAGTATTTTCAGTCAAGATCCATTGTTTGGTATTGCATTGCTTTGGCATAATCACCTAAGGCATAACAAGCAACTCTTAAACTGGCAAGGGCTTGTTCTTGGCTGCGACGGTCTTTGATAGCCTTGGCTAAGAGCAAACGTTGTTCATGGTATGTGATTGCTTTAGAGTAATCACCTAAAGCTTCACAAGCAACTCCTAAACTCCCTAGGGACTGTTCCTCACTTCGCTTGTCTTGAAGTTCTTTGGCTAATTGCCAACGCTCTTCGTAATAAATAATAGCTTTAGCATAATCACCCAAGGCATAGCAGGCATTACCCAGATTTTTGAGTACATGAACAGCACTACGCAGATTTTTCAGAGAGCGTGATATGACTACACACTTTTCATAGTAAGCGATCGCTTTTGGATAATCGTCCAATGCATACCAAGCATTGCCTAAATTTTTGAGTACTTGTTCTTCGCCCCAATTGTCTTGAAGTTCTTGAACAATTTCTAAACTTTGCTCTTGATACCTAATTGCTCTTGCAACGTTACCTACAGCTTTATAAACCAAACCCAGATTATTTAGAGCCGCTACTTGACTCCGCTTATCTTGCTGCTGCTGGGTGATTTTCAAACTTTCTTCTAAAAACTGAATAGCTTTGTCATAGTCGTTGAGGTGACGGTAAGCATTACCCAAATGAGAAAGCACTTGCATCCGCACAGCTAAATCTGAGTTGTCCTTCATTAAGGAAAGAGATTGTTGGCAGTAGGAGATAGTTTTCTGGTAGTCCCCTGACGTATAAGCTGTTAATGCTAACAAAGAAAGCACTTTTCCCTGTTTTTGGGAATTCCCTACTGCGTGAAACAGCACTAGAGATTCTTCTAAAAACTTCATTGCAGCAATTAAATCGCCAGCTTGCTGCTTTTTGACTCCTTGCCGCATTAGTTTAGATGCTTCTAATAGCTGAGAATTACTTTCTTGGGAAAAAATTGTTTCTTCTGATAAACCTTGGTCAAATTCATGGGTAATCGTGTTACTCTTCCTTAATTTTCCAGATTTCTTTGGTACTTTTAAGGGGTCTATATTTTTTTCGCCTGTAGACATCGACCAAGTCCTGTTAAGTTTGGTGATATCTTTTAGTATGCCCAAAATTCCTGAGTAAATCTTTATGCAAGTAGGCTATTGTTGTCTCATCTCGGCTACTGAACGATTCATAGGGATTTTGGTATTCCAAATTTGTTCAAATTCTGCCTTAGTAATAGCAAATTCTCGGAGATCCTCTTCATTGAATTGCTTATCGCATAACATGCCATAGTTATCTGTTAAATGGCTGCTATCATAAGTCAAGATATTACCGTTTTCGTAAATTTCTATTTGCCTTACGGCATATAAATCATGCCCAACTTCCATAAAGTAAGTGCTAGTGCCCCAATGATCATATTCGCCTCCTAAGGATTCATCCCAAAACCATTTGCAATATCTCTTTTTGTGTTTTGAGAAAGACATAAATGCTTTACTCCTCTGAGAGATGACTAAATTTTTAGTTGTTTGTTATGCAAATATAATTGTTTTAAGTCTGAGTTAAGAGTCCTTTAAAAATTAAAGTCAGTAGAAGGAAACAATATTATTTTACAGATCTACTCCAACCTCTGCACTTTAGATGGAACGAAGTATTTCTCTAACTTCCATTAAAATTATTCCCAACATATTTTTACCACTTCCATCAGATCCACAACCCCAATAAAAATCAATAGGAGAGTTTTCGATGATTTCTTCATTACCTGTAGAAAGCAGAATTTCTCTAATATCTGTATGAGTTTCAAATTTACGTAGTACAGCCTTGCGCATCACGTCGTCCTTAACTTGTTCCCAATCTTGGCGCAGAGGACGGCTTCTTTCACGCCCCATTCTTGCTGCTTCCTTAGGATTTTTTACTAACCGGATTTGTTCTACATGCAAGGTTCCGACAAACTTTTGTGCTTGGAAATAGTGTTCGCTGGTAGGCCAATATAATTCATCTAACTCAAAGCCGTGGGGTGAAAAGTTGGAGAAACAGCCATATTGTTCGCGAACGGTGTAAAAATAAATGGTCATAGAATTTAGGCTCTAACTTACTTGTTATGCTAAGTCTGCAAGAAAAAACAGGCTTATCTGAACTGTATTGCTTTGTTGTCAATTATCCATAAAATGTCATATTGAAGCATTAATTGATGTCATCATTTGATTATCTAATATCAATTAGTTTGCAAAATTTAACTATTCTCTGAAAAGTTTCTTTAAGAGTACGTCGTCTAAATTAGATAACTTTTCTTAAGTCTTTCCTATGAAAGAAAAGTGCATGGGGTTGGATGTTTTTAAGTCCTATGCTCACTACCAACCAATTCCCTGGGTTCGTAGTGACGGCATCCCTGGCATGGACCGTTGGGATTAACAGCACAGCGGATATAGCCGGATCTCGCATTAAATTTGCAGCTGATGTCGCCAACTAAATAACCTACGCCTTCTAGATAGTAGCGTTCCCCAAAAGAATTGCCGCAGGCATCGCCTTCGACTTGTCTAATATCCTGCCTTACCCGCACTCCCGTAACGTTCATGGCTGCTTGTCTCATCCTTAAACGTGTCCGCAAATGAGTTTTGCGAATTATCCACAGGGAGAACAGGGATGGTAAGAAACCAATGGCGATCACCAAAAGAGTTCTTAACACTTTTTCCTTACCTCTTTTATGTGCTGATTAATCGTCCCAGATATTGCATTATCGTTATTTTCTTGAGTGCAACTATTAGGACAGTTCCGCCTTTGCGCCTTGGAAGTAAAGTTTTTGCAGACTACAATGGCGTGTGGTATTAGCGACTTTGGGAAAGAATGATCGACTACCACTTTAATCAGCATAACTTTTACAGTTTACGGGTTGGGGTTTAGTTGTACCTACATATCTTTAAGATTTGTTGATTAACAGCCTTGGGAAAAAGTTATAGTTCTTCAGTTTTCTGTGCTACTGCGATCGCCATTCTTTTTTTTTGCTGTGCTGACGAAGTTGCTGTGCTAGCTGTGCTGCTTCTCTTTCTGCTTGAAAGATATCAACTTTTCGCATCGTCAGGATAAATGACTCGTCTGGTTTTTGTAGTATCCAAGGAACGCTAACTGGCAAATACTGACAAATGCTTTTGTATGGCTGACTTTTCTTTTGCAGTGTGCCAGCTATCGTTTTGAATTCCAAAATCATTGCTTCCAACTGTGCGGCCATTTGATTGATGCATTGTACTTGCACTACTAGACGCTCCCATTCATTGCCAATATCATGCTCTGGAAATTGCAATGGCGCGATCGCAGTAGTTATTGTTTTTACCTGTAACGGTGAAATAGGAATAGCGACAGGTTTTTTGTCGCTGTCTTTAATTTCTCTCATCATTCCTCTAACAAAACTAATTTGGCTTTTTAGGCATTTTAACAGTTAAATAGTATTTTTGTACTATAAAATTTGTATCTGAGATTTGCGCCTTGAAAACCCGTCCTTGCTAAAAAATTTATCTTGCAAAAGAATAATATTTTGTATTAAAAAGGCTCAAGTATTCCTGCCTGATTCTACAAACATAGCGCTCAAACTCTCTTCTGTAACTTCGTTAGCAAGATTACCTACATAAACTGACATAGATTATTTCCAAAACCATGAGTGTGTAGAGATTTATATTTCGGAGAATAGTCTGTGAATATCAAAAGGAATAAAGCCTATGAATAATAAAAACAAACAAGGTCGCCGAATTAACTCTTAGTTCTCAGTGTGACTAGGATGGCTATATGGCTAGGAGATTGTGAAGCTATAATTCTTGTAAACTAAACTTTTCAAATCTGCTGGTAGTATTCTCCAATGCAAACAATTAAAAATTTAGTTATTCATTTGATAATTTTTCCGCCATTCTTCAAGATACTCTATAGTTACTGATTTAGTTATTACATTCACACCATTACCTCTCCAATCAACTTCTGGATCTGTGGTAAAAACACCACATTCCAATTGCTCAGGTTTGATATGCCAATATTCACTAAATCGGCTTTTTAAAGTAATAACCTGCTCAAAAACTTTATTCCTATGCTTATTCCTTCTTTTTCTTTCTGTCGCTCCTGTTGCTTCTGTATCAATAAATTTAGTTTCAATTAAAAACAGATTACCTTGATTTGTAAGGTAAACAAAATCACATTTTCCTAAATCGGTATAATCTGCAATGGGTGATTTTTCAAATAACAACAATTCAGAGCAGGAAGGAAAAAATTTGTTGAGATTTAGAAATAAATAAGCTTGTAATAGAAGTTCTTTGTCATATGGAAAAAAAATCACCCCTTCAAAAAATTTTTTGATATCTTCCTGCGTTTGGGGTTGAATTCTTTTACAATATGAGACAAATTTAGTTAGATCATTCACGATCATCAAGACTTAGCTCCTTCCCCTGGCTACTGCCTAAATGGCATGGCATCAAAAGATACCATGTATTAAAGGAAGTTATCATCCGCATAAGTAACCAAAAAACCGACTAAACAGCCTTTTGTCTCCGGCTATATACTGTTGACGGAGTAGTAAATCTTATGTCAATCTAATTCAAAAATTCTCAGTAATGACCCTATACAGGTAGTCTTTTATAAAACCTAGTTAAATTGTGATTTACTAGCTTCAACTACCAGTAAGCGGTTTGATATGAGCTGGGAATCTAGCATTTTGAAGAGCTATAACAGCGCTAAGAGAATCTTGTACCCAAAATTGTCTACCAAAACGGACAAGTTGACGAGAATTTCCAGCTTGTACTATGCCAATCACAGGTATTTTTGCCTTATCTTTGTCTCCTGATTGTTCTTTCAAAATAGTTCTTAAGCGATCGCGTTCTTCAATATTGTCTGCTTGTAGGGGAGACAATTCCACCATTACCAGTTTTACAGTATCAACTACTTCAGCATCTTCAACAATAAATTGAGTTTGTTCGTCTCTTCGGTCTACTTTTCCCCAGATAATCAATCTGGCATCAACTACGAGCAGAGAACTAATACGTTCGTAGGTTTTGGGAAAAACTACTGCTTCTGATTGAGTAGTTAAATCTTCGATTTGCAAAATTGCCATTGGATCGCCTTTTTTGGTGATCACTTTTTTTACATTATTGAGCATAACAACTGCACAAAGCAGTGTATCTTCCCTTTGTTCACCAAGCTGCGATAGGTTAATTGGAGCCAAAACTAGAGATGATTGTTTAAGAGATTTGAGGGGATGGTCTGATACATAAAAACCCAAAAGTTCTTTTTCCATCTGTAATTTTTTTTGTGGCGGAAAATCGTCAACAGCTTGGGCTTTTGGCGCAATTTCAAACGCATTATTGGCAGTTTTATTATTAGAAGAAAATCCTCCTAATAAATCAAAGATACTTCCCTGACCGCTGGCTCGATCTTTGGCACGGGATTGTGCCCAGTCATAAACCAGTGGTAGATCTTGGGTCAGCTGATGACGGTTAGATTGAATTTTGTCAAAAGCGCCGCAAGAAATTAGCGACTCCAAAGTCCGGCGGTTAACAGCACGCAGATCCACGCGATCGCAAAAATCCCCCAGAGATTTAAACTCTCCACCTTCGTTTCTGGCTTCTAAAATAGAGGCGATCGCATTCTGCCCCACATTCCGAACTGCCGAAAATCCAAACAATATTTTTCCTGCTGCTGGCGTAAAATCTACACCAGAGCGATTAATATCTGGCGGCTCGATTTGAATATTCATACTCATACAGGTGGCAATATATTTTTGCACCTTGTCGGTATCACCACTGTTAGCCGTTAACAGTGCCGCCATATATTCCAACGGATAATTAGCTTTTAAATATGCTGTTTGATAAGTTACATAACCATAGGCAGTTGAATGAGATTTATTGAAACAATTGGAAGCTATCAAACCATTTTTGATGGCAAAATTATGGTCCCGCTTAACTCCTATGTCATAAACATTTTGTTCGCCCAAAGATTTACGTGTAACTATTTTGACCATATTTTTATTAATTCCTTAAGTAAATCTATAAAATTCTTTAATTTGTAAAGTTATCAAGATTTTAGACTAGCCAATGCCCATACTACAAAATCTATTCCAGGGCGAACACTGCTATACTCTTACACGAAAATAGGCAAAATTTAGGTACTGGGAACTAGGGGAAATAACCAATGATGGCAGTTGCTCCACTTGGAGAAACCCCAAGACCGCACTGCCTCCCCCATACCCAATTCCCAATGACCCATGCCCAATCATAATGTACTAAAATCAAGGACTTGAGTCACAAAGGGAGCAATCATGGCATCCATCCGCGAGTTGCACGAACAACTAATTAAAAAAGAACGTTCTGCCGTTGAAATTACCCAAGAAGCTTTAGACCGCATTCAAGCGTTAGAGCCGAAATTGCACAGTTTCTTGTGTGTAACTGCACAGCAGGCGTTGGAGCAGGCTCGTGCAGTGGATGCAAAAATCGCTGCTGGTGAAGAAATTGGACTGCTAGCAGGAATTCCTATTGGTATCAAAGATAATCTCTGTACCAAAGGGATAACCACCACTTGCGCCTCCCGGATTTTAGAAAATTTTGTGCCGCCTTATGAATCAACGGTAACGCAAAAATTAGCAGATGCTGGCGCTGTCATGGTAGGAAAAACAAACTTGGATGAGTTTGCAATGGGCAGTTCCACAGAAAACTCTGCCTACCAAGTGACGGCTAATCCTTGGGATTTGTCGCGAATTCCTGGTGGTTCTTCGGGTGGTTCAGCAGCGGCTGTGGCGGCAGAAGAATGTGTTGTTGCCCTTGGTTCTGATACTGGCGGCTCAATTCGCCAACCTGCTTCTTTTTGCGGTGTAGTAGGGCTAAAACCGACTTACGGATTAGTTTCTCGTTACGGTTTGGTGGCTTATGCTTCATCTTTGGATCAAATCGGGCCATTTGGCCGCACAGTAGAAGATGCGGCAATATTATTAAATGCGATCGCAGGTTACGATCCCAAAGATTCAACTAGCCTGAAAGTAGAAATTCCTGATTATGCGGCTAGCTTAAAACCAGACTTGAAAGCAAGAAGAAAGTTGAGAATAGGTATCATCAAAGAAACTTTTGGTGAAGGCTTAGACTCGGTGGTAGAACAAGCAGTTACCAAAGCGATCGATCAATTACAACATTTGGGAGCAGAAATTCACGTGGTTTCCTGTCCCCGCTTCCGCTATGGCTTACCTAGCTACTACATCATTGCCCCATCGGAAGCTTCCGCCAACTTAGCTCGCTATGATGGTGTCAAGTATGGTTTGCGTGCTCCTGATGCAGAGAATCTGCTGTCGATGTACACTCGTACCCGCGCGTCTGGTTTTGGTACAGAAGTAAAACGGCGGATTATGATTGGCACTTATGCCCTTTCTGCTGGCTATTACGATGCTTACTATCTTAAAGCTCAAAAAGTCCGCACTCTGATTAAGCAAGACTTTGAAAGAGCATTTGAACAAGTTGATGTGTTAGTTTGTCCTACTGCTCCCACTACAGCATTTAAAGCAGGAGAAAAAACTACAGATCCTTTGAGTATGTACTTAACTGACTTGATGACTATTCCTGTTAACCTTGCGGGTTTACCAGGCCTAAGTGTACCGTGCGGATTCGATGAGCAAGGGCTACCTATTGGATTACAGCTAATTGGCAGAGTGCTGCGAGAAGATCAACTGTTTCAGGTAGCTCACGCCTATGAGCAATCAAGTACCTGGCATATTCGTCAACCACAACTTTCTTAAAAATAGAGGCTTTTTATGAAGCAATAGTACTCAACTACATTAATTATGACGAGCTACGAGATTCCCGATTTTTCAAAAATTCGGGAATTCTGATCTCTCACCGCTAGAAAACAAGAAATACTAAAAAATAAATTATCTAAAAACAGAATATAGAAAGACTTTTGGTAAGACAGACATCTGGATATTTATTTAATTGCAATAGACACAGCGCTACGATGTTTTCATCTGTGATGCCGTAACCCACTATGGCACCTGCCTAAATTTCTCCTAAGTTATTTATTCTCAGTCTTGTTTGAAAACTTACTATCTTCTATAGTGTATTTTTGTAAATTTTTGTATATAATCTTACTGAGAATTCCAACTCATTAAAATTTTCTGTTCGGGTTTATCCTAGCTGGACAATTTCTAAGCACCAGTTAGGAAAAATTTCGTGTTTATGAGTATTAGTAATTTTACTTAATTATCTATATGAGAAGAGACGAGCTGCAACTACCATTAGATTTATTATTAAAGGTGCTACTTTGTTTAGGTATTATTGCGGCGATCGCCTATTGTGGATTTTGTCTGTTGCTTTTTATTCAGCAACCACGGTTCATCTTTTTTCCTTCTAATGTCATTCAAGAGACACCAGAGCTGTTTAATGTTGCTTATGAAGAAGTTTGGTTACCAGTACCGATGCGATCGCGTAGAGTGGAACACATCCACGGTTGGTGGCTCAAAGCTAAGCACTCGAATGCCAAAGTATTACTGTATCTACACGGTAACGGTATCAATATTGGTGCAAATATTGCTCATGCCTATCGGTTTTATCAACTAGGCTTTTCTGTATTGCTTATTGACTATCGAGGTTATGGCCGCAGTGAAGGTACTTTTCCTAATGAAAGGAGAGTTTATCAAGATGCAGCCACAGCTTGGAATTACCTAGTACAGCAACTACAGATTCCACCAGGGCAGATCTTTATTTACGGGCATTCTTTGGGAGGTGCAATAGCCATTGATCTGGCAGTCAAACATCCGAATGCTGCTGGATTAATTGTGGAAAGTTCTTTCACCTCCATTCGCGAGGTAGTAGCCTACAGGAACTTGTTTTGGATGTTCCCCGTCAATTTAATTCTGACACAGCGTTTTGAATCAATTAAAAAATTACCAAAGTTAAAAATGCCAGTTTTATTTATTCACGGCACCGCCGATTCAAGTGTGCCGTTTTTGATGAGCCAAAAACTGTATGCCAATGCACCTGAAACTAAAAAGCTGATTTTGGTTCCTAACGCAGGACACAATGACGTAGCAGATGTAGCTGGTGTGGAATATATGCAATGGATAGATGATTTTGTTCAACAAGTTTATGTTCCCAGGTAATTAAAAGGCTAGTAGAAATTATGCCAAATTCAAATTACCTTAAGAAAGCTATTATTCAAGCGTCTATAGTAAATTCTCTTCTCGACTTTTAAAGTATTTCTTATAGTAGGTTTATTGCGGCTCTACTTTAATATTATCTTGTTTAAGAAACTTTCGTGAGCGCACCAGTTTGTATTGCATCCATATATACATAACAGATCTACGCAGGCTATAGTAGCTATTATGGTAATATTTAATGCAATCAAAAAATATCTTTATTTTGTAAAATTTAACCCTAATAGCGTAAAAAATTAATACACAACAATCCGGATAAGTGAGCCAATAGTTGAAGGAATTATACAGGTGGAACTACTATCTACTCCAGTACTGGAAGAGACTTAAAATTATGGCTATGACTCCTGTATATTTAATAACAATTCCTGGAAATACTCCTATTGAAATTTCTCAAGATGAATTGCGATCGCTACTTGGCGAAATTGAAGCCGAATTGCATCGTAGTAAGGTTTATCGCCGCGCTTTAGCTAGCTTACAGCAGTTGCTAGGATCGTCAGCCGAGCAAGCCAAACTTTTATTTAAAGCTGTCAGTAGAGAAGCAATTGGTTTAGCATTTCAGCAATTTGCAACACATGGTCAGCAAGTCACAGATAGTAGTTCGCAAACAGATGTAACTAGTGTTTCTGCGAGTGTTGAACAAGAAGAATCAAAACATTCGACACAGCGTTTAATAAGTACCAAATCACTAGCACAAGAATCGATTGCAAATAGTAAAGTAGGTAATTTACCTTCACAAACAAGCATACCTGTAGATTTAGCAAAAACCCGAGAATCTAAATTTCCAGCAGCAGCATGGATGAAGCGGTTTAATCTGAATAAACAAACTTCTAATGCTGAACAAAATAAGCTTACTGTAGCGGAAGAGTATGCAGTAAGTTTGCGTCAAATTAGCCAACAACTTAGGGAAGCTCGTGAGTCTAGAAGATTGTCTTTGATGGAACTGCAAGCATATACTCACATTCCACTCCATCATATGGAAGCTTTAGAAAATGGGAATTTAGAATTATTACCAGAAGATGTATTTATTCGTGGCTTTATTCGCATTACAGGCAATGCTTTAGGGCTAAATGGTACAGCCTTAGCAGCTTCTTTACCTAAACTTGAGACAGCCAAATCAGTTTTGCCTTCTTGGTGTCAAGCGAAAAAAGCGTCTGGGGGATCGGGGCTTGAAATCCGCCCGATGCATTTGTATGTTGGTTATACAGCGCTGGTTGCTGGAGCCGTAGGAGGATTATCTTTGGTATCACAACAAGCCAACTCTGACAAAACGCTGCATGTGAATGTTGATAATCAACCCTCTTCATCCCTATCCCAGTCAAAACAGAAAACTGAAGCAAATGCTAAGCCAGGAATCAAGTCTAGTAATACTACTGTCATAGTCGGGCCTGATATTTCCCCACCAGAAGCACTTTAGTTAAGGTATATTTTTGACTTAGCGTAGGCATCGCATTTTACTCTGATGGTTGCTAGGATTTTAAACCAATACAGTTCAGTTAAGAAAATTCATTGACAACAAAGCTCACAAATAATTACTAAACAAAAAACCGAACAATTATTTTGGAGGGGGCTTGGGGGATTCTCCCTCAAATCTTGGTTTTGTTCGATAGATGAGAACTCTTATCACCTTAACTGAACCGTATTGGACTTTAAACTTCTACTGCTATACAACTTAAGGCAATCAGTACCAGAACCAGGCACAATTCTTGGTCTTATGACTTTAGGAATGGGTGGACTGTTAACCTGGAAGAAGAGTAAAAATGGCAAACCTGAAAAGGTGACAGTTTAATTAAAGGTAAATTCAAGATTCGGAATTCTATAATTTTGAATTTATCTTTAATTAAGTCTAGTTGTTTTTAATTATCCTATTAGTTATTACTTTTTTTGTAAAAACTATAAAGTGTAATGCAATAAATATTTAAGTAGGGGCAAAACACAATAGATATTTTGCAAAAATCATGATTAATAATTTGGAACCATAGATAAACACCAATGTACACTAATGAGTAACTGTGTACCTCTTGTGTGAATCTATGGTTTTTTTGCTAGAAAATTGATTGTTGTAAAAGACTTTATGAAATCTATTTCACAATGTAGGGAAAAAATCTCTACTTTCCAGGATATAGGTTTGATTTTTAACCTAATTTTAATTAATCGGTATCTTGCAAAATAAGTCCAAGAATCACTAAATATCAATGTAAGTTAGCAGTTGAGACAGTTTTAAGCTTTAGTCAGCCAAGACTCTAACGCGGTTTTTGCTATTCTCGTTGTCACAAGAATAATGAACATGCTCAAAATACCACTTTTGTAGAGATTCTTGTTTACATCATTCTTAATCTGAGGTTTATAGGTACGAGAAGTCTGATAGTAGCAATTACGGTAGAGTGCGCATGTAGTCGCGTCAGTAGTTTGAGCGATCGCCAAAGTTGCTATAGATGCTATTGAGCCTGCAAGAATAAAAGATGTAAAGCGATTCATAAGTCGTGAGCTTAGAAAATCGATATTACTTACTACACCTACAAATACAAGAATTTCTGAAATCTAGCTAAAATTGCTGTAAAGCATATAATGTAAGGCTTTAATCCAACCCGCATTTGCTCTTCTACGTGACCTAACCTAGATTTATCAACAATCTTCATAAACTACACAGCTCTTGAGTCAATCCTATCCAAAAGAGATTTTGTGTAAGTTGCAAATATCCGAATTTATTACCGTACTACTCATTTGCTACTCAAAAGGGTAGCCTGGAAGTGGCGGTTGTTCACTTGCATATACCCATCATGTTGCCTAAACCCAAGAAATATTGGACACCTTCACATTGGGCAAGTTGGAAGCCCTTTGGTATTGGCGAACAGTATCCGAATAACTACTGGGAAGTTTTTCGAGCAATGTGGTTGTCACGTAAGCAGCTGCCTTATGCATGGAATATTTTAAATAAGGGTGTCTGTGATGGTTGCGCTTTGGGAACCACCGGGATGAAGGATTGGACGCTGGATGGCATTCATCTGTGCAATGTAAGGCTGCGGCTATTACAAATGAATACTATGCCAGCTTTTGATCCAGCGCTGCTGAAGGATATTTCTCTGTTGCAAGCTCAAAAAAGTTCCCAGTTGCGCGATCTCGGAAGGCTTCCTTACCCAATGATTCGTCAACGAGGAGAAAAAGGTTTTCGCCGTGTAAGTTGGGATTATGCCCTAGAAGTAATTGCCAGCCGTATTCGTGCTACTACACCAAACCGCCTGAGCTTTTACATTACCAGTCGCGGCACTGTTAACGAAACCTACTACGCTACCCAGAAAGCTGTGCGGGCAATGGGATGTAACAATATTGATAATGCCGCCCGTATCTGTCATTCTCCTAGCACAGCAGGTCTTAAGTCTGCTCTAGGTGTGGGGGCTACTACTTGTTCCTATAAAGACTGGATTGGTACGGATTTATTGGTCTTCATTGGCTCTAATGTTGCTAACAATCAACCTGTCACCGTTAAGTATCTCCACTATGCCAAGAAAGCTAGTACAAAAATTGTAGTGATTAACACTTACCGCGAGCCTGGAATGGAGCGCTATTGGGTGCCCTCAATTGTAGAAAGTGCTTTATTTGGCACTAAGTTTGCTGAAGATTTCTTTCTGGTCAGCTTGGGCGGAGACATGGCATTTTTGAATGGCACAATTAAGCACATGATTGCTAACGACTGGATAGACCAATCGTTTATTGACAGTTATACAAGCGGTTTTGAAGAACTCAAGGCATTGCTGGCCAGCCAATCTTGGGAAGAATTAGAACGGCTTTCTGGAAGCACTCGCGATGAAATGTATGCCTTTGCCAAAATGGTTGGTAAAGCCAACAAAGCTGTATTTGTCTGGAGTATGGGAATCACCCAGCATGAATGCGGCGAAGATAATGTCCGAAGCATCATTAACCTAGCACTCACTAAAGGTTTTGTCGGTCGGGAAGGCTGCGGTTTAATGCCAATTCGCGGTCACTCTGGAGTACAGGGTGGCGCAGAAATGGGATGTTACGCTACAGTTTTTCCTGGTGGTAAACCCATCACTTCAGAAAATGCTGCTCAATTGAGTCAGATATGGGGTTTTGAAGTACCTGCAACTCAAGGTTTAATTGCTCCAGAAATGATTAATGCAGCGCATCAAGGACAGTTAGATGTGTTGTTTTCTGTAGGGGGTAATTTCCTAGAAGTATTGCCAGAACCAGATTATGTAGAAGGTGCGTTGCAGCGGATACCACTTCGGGTGCATATGGATATTGTGCTTTCTAGCCAAATGTTAGTGGAACCTGCGGATACAGTAGTGCTTTTACCTGCTACAACTCGCTACGAAATCCCAGGAGGAGTAACAGAAACTAGCACCGAACGGCGAGTAATTTTCAACCCCGAAATTCCAGGGCCGCGCGTTGGAGAAGCGCGTCCAGAATGGCAAGTATTTATGGAATTGGCAAAACGGGTAAGGCCAGATTTAAAAGACAAGCTGGGTTTTGAGAATACAGCTATAATGCGCCAGGAAATTGCCCAAGTTGTTCCCCAATACGCTGGAATCCAACACTTACAGCAACAGGGAGATCAATTTCAGTATGGTGGTTCCCATCTGTGTTTTGGCTGGAGCTTTTCTACACCCAATGGCAAAGCACATTTTACACCTTTATCTCCACCTCAAAAACAATTACCAGCAGGTTGTTTCTTTGTAGCAACGCGTCGGGGCAAGCAGTTTAATAGTATGGTACAAGAACGCAAAGATGCGATTACTGGGGCAGTACGAGAAGCAGTATTAATGAATGCCTCCGATGCGGCAAAATTAGGTTTAAAAGATGGCGATCGCGTAATTCTAAAAAATGATTTAGGACAGTTACAAGGACAAGTTTATTTAGCGCCGATTCAACCGGGAAACTTACAAGTACATTGGCCAGAAGGAAACATACTTCTAGATAAAAGTAAGCGTTCTGTAGAAGGAGTACCCGATTATAATGCGATCGCACGTTTGGAAAAAATCTGAATTCAGCTTCATCCAGGTTACACTAAAACTTACTCACTAATGACTAAGCCTTTGAGAAGCAAGACAAAAGCTACTGTCTGGGTGGTAGAAAATAGTAAAATGCGTACCCGCATCGATCATCTCACAACTGAAGAACCTTTGGAAATTCGGCTAGTTTCTCAGAATCGCACCATAGCTGTTACCATGCGAACACCAGGGGCCGATTTTGAATTAACCGCTGGTTTCTTATACGGCGAAGGAGTCATTAACTCTAAAAAAGATATTCAACGCATGAGTTATTGCGTCGATGAATCTGTAGATGGTGAGCAGCGTTACAACATAGTAAATATAGAACTCCGAGAAGGTTTGATTCCAGATTTACAACCGTTGGAGCGACACTTTTATACTAATAGTGCTTGTGGTGTGTGCGGTAAAGGTAGCCTTGAAGCTTTGCGTTTGCGGGGTTGTCCAATAATTCCCTTAGGCCCTGTGGTTACACCAGAAATTATTTACAGCCTACCAGAACAGCTTAGATCTGCTCAATGTATCTTTACTGCTACAGGAGGCTTGCACGCTGCGGCTGTGTTCAATTCTCAAGGGCAAATGCTAAATTTGCAAGAAGATATTGGCCGTCATAATGCTTTAGATAAATTGATTGGTTCAGCTTTGCTTAGTGACGATTTACCTTTAAATAATCATATTCTCATGGTTAGTGGACGCTCTAGCTTTGAGATTTTACAAAAATCTACTGCTGCTGGGATACCTATTGTTTGTTCTATTTCTGCTCCTAGCAGTTTAGCTGTTTCTGTTGCTAAAGAATTCGGAATTACTTTAATTGGCTTTCTGCGGGGAGAACGTTTCAATGTCTATACTGGTTGGGAAAGGATAAATGCTATTTAAATATCGTGAGTATGAGCCAATTTGCTAATCTTACTTATGGTAGATTTAATCATGAATATAAAATTGAAACTCAACTATAAATCATCAGTTTTTACCAAACCATCTTCTATAAAATAGATACCTAGTTGATATCCATCCAATAAAGCAGTTATCAATAAAGATGCTCCCTAAAGATACTTAGATTTTTTAAAAATTAAACTATGTTCCTATAGTTTTTTCTAATAAATGATAAGTGACAAATTAAACTTTCAGTAATTAAGGGAACTAATGCTATGACAACTGCAACTATTGAAAAAGTCGTAGCTGCTTACTTTGCCAATATTTCCACTATGAATCCTGAAGGCTGGGTAGAAAACTTTGCTGAAGATGCATTAAGTTACGATCCTGTTGGTGAACCACCTGCAAAAGTACATGAGGGATTTCGTCAATTTATTGGGCAATTGCAAGCAGTATTTGAGAAACTAGAACCAACAACCGAGCATATTTTTGTAGCTGGTAACGAAGCAGCAGTTAAGTGGACAATGCGAGGGTTGAGCAAAACTGGTAAATCAGTAACCTTTGAAGGTATTACGATTTTTGAGATTAACGAAGCAGATAAAATTCAAACTATTCGCGCTTACTGGAATCCAGCAGCAATGGTGGCTCAACTGCGCGCTTAAAATTACCATTTTTACAGGTCAAACTATCCACCTTAGCGGCTGTGCGCTAGACTAGAGGCATTGGGAGCAAAATCTCTGGCAGTAAGTTCAACCAACGACTAATCTTCACCACTCCAGCGACAATGTCTCAACAGCATAATGAATCACCCCAAATTCAGCAAATAATCGGATTGAAAGCAAATCACTTTGCTGATTTAGTTAGAGCAGCACAATTAATTTTCGACCCCGCAGCAGGACTTTCTGGCAGACATGTAAACGTTGACTGGCGAGAGTTCGGTATTCCCCTTGATGTGGTAGAAAATCTCAAATTACTTGGTGAGCAGTATCGATATGCATCTCCTCATATTCCTGTTGAAATCATTTGGAGCCAATTGACTCCAGCAACTCGTATTTGGTTTATGCAATATAAAGATGAGTTGTGGCAGTTAGAAGAAGCTTTCCCGGCTCTTGATGAAGACTAATGAAATACAGATGCCAAGATAGCTGAAACAGTAGAAAACTAGACTCTGGAAAAAATACAGTCTGTACGTAAGGGCACAACTCATGTTGTGTCTTTACTGTAAGATTAACTACAAAAAGTATTTAGTAACTACTTTTGATCATGCTAAGACTATACTTTGTGTATACCAATCCTATACCATTGGTTAGAATATTTGAATTTAAAGGCTGGCTGGGGTATTGCGCGAGCGCATTAGCTGATGGGCAAAGTTAAACTAATGAAAAACGCGCTTTATCAATGAATCATAGCTTTAGCATTGCTCCCATTGTGGAAGAATCCACTGCTGAAAATCCTACCGTTGCTTCACAAAACCTATTTATCAAGCAACTAGCGGTTTTAGTTTTAGAAATGTTGTTGGCATTGCCATTAGGTTTAAGTTTAGCAAGGTTCCACATTGGGGGAATTGCTTGGATATTTGGGGGGATTGTTGCTGGTACTGTAGTTTTGCAGGGATGTCGAATTTTCTATCAATATTCCCCCAAACCTAACCGGACTGCCAGAAAGGTTGGCATGGGATTAGTAGGTTTAACAGTTGGAGCCTCAAGTACCCATAGTGATTTAGCTACTGTAGCTTCTGGAATTCCAATTTTTGTTTTATTAACATTTTTTCTTCTACTTTGTGGTAGCGGTATTGGCTACATTTATTCCCGTCTGAGCAAAACTAACTTGTTAACAGCAATGCTAGCTACAGTTCCCGGTGGTGTGGGAATTATGGCAGCTATTGCCGCCGATTATGGCAGAAATGTTACCTTAGTGGCATTAGTTCAAGCCTTGCGCGTTACTTCTGTAGTTTTTCTGATTCCTTTTATCGCTAGAACCACAGTTGGTAATGCTTGGAATCCACAAACAATCCCTATTCAAAGTAATCTCCTGAGTTTCGAGCCATCACAATTAGGATTACTCTTGTTATCACTTGGGGTAACTAGTTTTGTAGTTTATTTGTCGATATTATTTAAGCTTCCCGCAGGCGATTTTTTTGGTGCGTTATTAATTGGCATAGGATTTAATCCTGTGCTAAATTTGCTGCCTTTTGCTCATGATATTCACTTTACTCCACCGTCACTGATTAATATAGTTGGTCAAATGCTATTAGGAATTACCATCGGTGAGTATTGGGGAGATAAACCTACTTTTGGGAAACGGACTGTAGGCTATGCTGTGATGTCTGTAGTAATGACTTTAATTGCTGGTGCGATCGCTGCTATGCTGGCTATGCAATTAACATCTTGGGATTGGTTAACTTGTCTATTAGTTACTGCGCCAGGAGGTTCAGCAGAAATGATTCTAGTTTCCTTAGTATTGAATCATAATGTTGAAGTTGTCACCACAGGTCATTTAGTAAGACTGATTGCAATTAACAGTTCTCTACCAATTTGGATATTTCTGTTTCGTCGTCTTGATGGGAAATTTTCAGAACTTTCTTAGTTTCTTTATGTCTCTGTGGTAAAAAACCACAGAGACACAGAGGCACAGAGAATTTTTTACCTGTAATCCTGGCGTTGAATATCACGTAAACGTGCAGCATCACGCATATTGTAATCAGCGCGAGTAAAGCGACTTAGCTGCATTTCAAAGAAATCCCGGTTGGCTTGTAAATGCTTGGGATTTTGATCATCTAAAGGATATAAAAGTGCAGTTCTTAATGCCTGAATTACTGCCGAAGTTACATTATACATTGAACGTTGGAAACTCACTCCCAACTGAATCAACATATCTTCTTCGCCACGACAATGTTGTTTGTAATAATCCACAAGATATTGAGGCAAGAAGTGCAACATATCTTGCATTAACAATGTGGGGGGAATACCCGCCGTACCAACTGGGAAGACATCAGCGTAGAGAATACCATAGTGAAAGTCTTCTTGATCGTCAGGTACTTGACCTGCTTGAGCATTATAAGATTTTGTTCCCCTAAAAGGTGCGGTGCGGTAGAAAACAGCTTCTACATAAGGTAAGGCGGCTTCGTATAGCCAAGTGAAACCCTTGGATTTGGGAATGATTTCGTAACATTCCCCATCTATATATACATGATGGTAAATCGGACGACCTGCGATCGCAAAAATGCCATTTACCAAAAAATTCATCGCGTCGGGGACACCTTTAAACCCGCCTTCGTCGTAGATATCTGACATTTCAAAGAACACGGGGGCCATGACTTCCCAGAATAACCCTAAATTAGAGTAGTAAGACATCTGGCGACACTGTTCTATGAACAAATCGGGAAACAGCTTGTGCAGTGTCAACATCACTGGATTACCTTTGAAGTAAGCTTTAATTGCCCTATCGGCGTTAGCTTTATATTCTTCTGAATCTAGGTAAGCATCAAACTGGTTTACTGGTGCATACATCTGCCGATGCCAAAGCATAGCGCGCATACAAGCTTCAGCAAACTCCATGTTAATGCGATCGTGGAATAAATGATGAAATAATTTGGGTATTTTGCCAGTTTCACCTTTTTCGATAAATGCTAATAACTCAGGATGGGCTGTAGCTTGTCCGCGCCAAATTCGCAAATCGGCATCATCACCAGCATAATGATTATGGCGGTCTAAATACTCTTTTGGTAAGAAGTATTTAAAGAAGGGAAAGGGGTTTAAAAATTCGCGTTCAGCTATATAAAGTAAATCACGCCAGTAAAAATCCATCGGCACTGCATAAGCTTTATACAAGCCAATAATTTGCATCAAATTTTCTGGCGTATCGGGCAACATTGAACCGCCAGATTCTAAGCGATGAATTACTTCGGCAAACTCATGGCGGGAAGGAGGTAATTTAGTTGCTTTATCAAAAGTTGCTGTCATATTTAAATCCTTTTTGAGTCATTTGTCTTGTAGGTGTTTAGCAAGGCTAAAACCCTACAGATTGGTCTATTTAACTGAAAAATTCTCTAATAATTCTTCGCGTAATTTCAAGGCATGAAAAATACTCAAAACATCATGAGTCCACACTGGCAGAATAATTGTCATAGCTATTTCTTCGATACTGTAGACTAAACCAGCAATACAAGTCAGCCATAAAGCGATTCCTGCGTAGTTAAAGCCAAACAAAGAAACAATCGCAATGCAAAGAGTGATTCCCCAAAACTTAGCTGAATAGGTGTGATAGCTAGCAGGTTTACCATATTTAACTAAATTCACTATCCACCATACCAACTGGGCAAAAACAACTGTCAGTAAAGGCACTCGATAAGCAATTAAAACATCTTGGCATACCAGCCAAGCACTCACAAATATGCAACTAAACAGACAAACATCAGCCCAACTATCAGCTTGTCTTAATTCGGCAGTATTGATACCAAGTCTTCGCGCAATAATGCCATCGAAAATATCAGATATAAAGGCGGCGATAAAACCAACAATGAACCAAATACTGGTTTTACCATCAAGGGCATCCCACAGAAGGAAGGGAGAAATTAAAAAGCGAAATAGTACTAAAGCGCTGGGAATTAATTTAAGATTCATCCTTCCTCCTGCATATCAATGCGTAATTCTCCTTATTTTCTCTGTGTCACGGACACTTTCCTCAACGGGGGGAACCCCCGCACGGAAGTGTCCTCCTTTGTGTCTCTGTGGTTCATTTTTCAAAATAAATCTCACGCAGAGGCATAGAGAAGATGAGAATTTATGGTTTCAAAGCAATTTCAGAGTTAACGGTTTTGTCCAACACCGGAATTGTAGCCACCATTGCTGTAGTTGTTGGTTCACTCCAACGCACTAGCCAAGTAGGTTGAACTCCCAAAAAGATGATTAACGCTGCCAAAATTAACGCAGGTGTTTTCTCAAACCATTGAACTTTGGGATAATAAGCTAAATTGTCGAGTCTACCAAAACAGGTGCGGTTGAGAAGGATGACAAAATAAACCGCGGTTAAACCACTGGCGACGACACACAAAAGGGTGGGGATAGGAAACGCTGAAAAACTACCCTGAAAAACGATAAATTCTGCAACGAAACCTGTTAAACCGGGAATACCAGCACTCGCCATTCCACTTAATACCAATAAAGCACTAATTAAAGGTAAGCCCCGAACTGGACTCATTAAACCATTGAGTTTATCCAACTCACGAGTCCCAACTTTGGTTTCCACCACTCCCACCAGATGGAATAAGATAGCGAGAATCAAACCGTGGCTAAACATTTGGGCGACAGCGCCAACTAGCGCCAGGGAAGTACTAGCAGCACCAGCTAACAAGATATAACCCATGTGACCGATGGAACTGTATGCTACCATGCGCTTGATATCTTTTTGGGCGATCGCAACTACTGCCCCATAAATTGCACTAACAGCACCCCAAGTTGCCAAAGTTGGTGCAATGGTACTCCAAGCTTGTGGAAACATACCCATGCCAAATCTTAACAGTCCATAGGTTCCCAGCTTTGCTAATACACCACCCAAAAGAATCGCGATTGGGGAAGAAGCTTCCACGTAAGCATCAGGTAACCAGGTATGGAAGGGAACCAAGGGAATTTTAATGCCAAAACCTAATACTATTCCTGCTAGAAGAATAATTTGCATTCCGGCGGAGAGAGTTTGAGTAGAAACTGCATCAAAGGCGAAACTGGTAGAACCAGTTAGCCATACCATACCTAAGAAAGTTGCTAAAATTAGCGCCCCAGAAACAGCAGTGTAAATCAGGAATTTGATACCTGCATAACCGCGTTTTTCCCCTCCCCAAATCGAAATTAGTAAATAGAAGGGAATTAATTCTAGTTCATAGAACAAGAAGAATAGCAGTAAATTCTCTGCTAAAAACGCACCAGCTACCCCACCACTAACTAATAAAATTAACG
The DNA here is from genome assembly GCF_002154725.1 of Nostoc sp. 106C. Lineage (GTDB taxonomy): Bacteria > Cyanobacteriota > Cyanobacteriia > Cyanobacteriales > Nostocaceae > Aulosira. Next base: position 37,396 of record NZ_MTAW01000226.1, read on the forward strand.
AGTAAAAAAGCCGAGGTCTTTGAGTGTCTTTGCTGCTGCTGTAAATCGCAATCCAGGTAAGCAGGCTATTTAATACCAACATCAATATAGAAAGCCCATCAACACCTAATTGATAGCTTAAACCGAGAGTTTCATTCCAAGGAAGATACTCTTGAAATTGCATTCCCGGATTGCTGATATCAAATTTGAACAAAATAAAAATATTCCAGAGTAAAGCTATGGCAGCAAAGGATAATGCACTTAACCGTACACCATTGGCGGGAAGATTTTTAGGTATTACTGCTATGATAGCTGCTGCCAAAATCGGGAGCAAAATCAAAACACTTAACATGGCAATTTGGGTAAATTAGTAAAGAGGAGCATTTTTTCAAGTTATCAACGGTCAATGGTCAAGAGTCAAAGCACAAATGACCAATGACAAAAAACCTAACTAACTAAGCTGACTTTACCAGTATCTAAATCGTAATAACTACCAACTATTTTCAGTTTGCCTTCTTTGATTAACGCAGAGAGAACTGGGGATGATTTTAACTTCTCAATTTGTCCTAAAACATTAGCTTTACAAGCATTTTCTAATTTATCTCCAGGTTGCCCTTTAGATTTTTCTACAGCAGGTTGAATTGCAACTAATAAACTACCTATTTGCCCTGGTACTGAGGCACCTTTGATAGTTGCATCTACAGCACCACATCTTTCATGACCTACTACCATAATGACTTTGGTACCTAGAACTAAGCTGCCAAATTCTAGGCTACCAATTTCCTCTGTTGTTGCAATATTACCAGCTACACGACAGACAAATAAATCTCCTAGTCCCTGATCGAAAATAATTTCTGAAGGAACTCGTGAATCTGCACAACTTAAAATTGATGCAAAGGGTTTTTGACCTTTAGCAACTTCGCGTAAACGGGATTGGCTTTGGTTAGGGTTGCGTCTTTTTGCTTTTACAAACCGATCGTTTCCATCCAATAATGCTTGTAGTGCTTCATCGGGGCTAAGATCTTGTTTGTTTTGTGCTGAGGCTTTTTCTGGTGCAACCAAATTTGAACCAACTCCGGCTGCTAATACTCCTGCGCTAATTGCACCTGCACTTAACTTGAGTAAATTTCTGCGTGAAACATTTGCTTGGCGATATTTTTTTGTCATTGTCTTTCCTCACACTTCAAAAATTATCAGGTTCTGAATAGCCTTGAAAAATTGTCTAAGTATAGAGACTAAGGGTTAGAGGCTAGTATTTTTATTAGTCTTGAGAATTTTTTAAATCAATCAATGCCAAAAAAATCTCTCTTCTCTAATCCTTAGTCCCTAATTCCTAAAACATCAAATTTAAAAACTGCACTCCCCAGAATGGCCAAGTTACCCACATGCCTAATACACCAACACCTAAAAGTACAGTGAAAGCATAAAATTGGGTTTGTCCAGATGTACTATATTTCAGACCTTCACCAGTTAATAGTGAGAACAAACCAACCAAATTTACAATGCCATCAACTACAAATCGGTCAAGCATATCGGCAAATTTGGAAAGTTGAGCAACGCTGAAAATAATCGTCATCCGATAAATTGTTGGAGTGTAAAAATCGTATGCAAACAAGTCTTGTAAAGGTTGCCAAGGTAGGCGAATTGGTTTAGGAATATTACCTAAATAAATTACGCCAGTGATACCACAACCAAAAATAGTTGACCAAATTAACAACAGCGCAACATCTTTATTGAGGATTACCCATTCTGGTAGTAATGATAAGCTTTGCAACACTAATGGTAGATGTAAGACAAAGCCTAGTAAAGTCACCATCGGTAATACCATTGGCCAGTGTACTTCAGGCGATCGCTCACTCATCTGTTTGGGTTTACCAGCAAAAATTAAACCGAATTCTCTGGTTAAACTCACGGCGGTTAAAGCGTTCACGGCTATAATTACACCAACCAACCAAGGTTGATTTCCCCAAAGTCCATCTGTTAAATCCATCAACGCCCAAAAGCCGCCTAGGGGTGGAAATCCAATTAACCCTAAAGTCCCAATGATAAAGGCTATTGCAGAGATTGGACGGCGTGACCATAGTCCACCCAGTTGGGTAACATTTTGGGTGATGCTGTTCCAGATAATTCCGCCGGTACTCATGACCAACAATGCGGCTGATACAGCATGAGTCAGTACTAACAATAATGCCGCTTCGTCTTGTTTTGTTCCGACAGCGATAAACATCAATCCCATATAAGCGCTGACAGAATATGATTGACAGCGTTTAATATCAACTTGGGCGATCGCAATTAAGGAAGCGCCTATCGCTGTAACTGCACCAATCGCTACTATGGCGGAGGAAACTATGGGAGACAAAGTTAATACAGGTTGCAGTTTAATCAGCACCCAGGCACCACTCGCAACTACCACCGAGTTCCGCAAAATCGTACTGGGAACCGGGCCTTCCATCGCCTCATCCAACCACAAATGCAGAGGGAATTGGGCACATTTACCCATTGGCCCGGCAATTAAGGCTAAACCTACCAGTGCGATCATTGTCGGGTCAACATTTGCAGTTGCAGCCCATTGAGCTAATTCTGTATAATTCCAAGTTCCGGCTAAAGGCCATAGTCCCAGCACACCCATCAGTAGAAACAAGTCACCTACCCGTTTGGTAAGGAAAGCATCTCTCGCACCGCTAACTACCAAAGGCTGACTGAACCATAAGCCAACTAGTAAGTAGGTTCCTAAAGTCAGAACTTCCAGAATTACATAACTAAAGAACAAGTTATTACACAAAGCCAGGGCGCACAATCCCGCTTCAAATAAGCCTAATAAAGAATAGAAGCGTCCCCAACCCCAATCCATTTCCATGTAACCAATAGCATAAATTTGCGCTAAAAAATTTAAACCAGTGATTACAATCAACGCCCCCACGCTTATAGAAGAAATTTCTAAAGCGATGGTAAGATTTAAACCAGCCGTAGAAAGCCAAGGTATAAATACTTGTATTGGTGGCTGATTCCAAGTGGCGAAAAATGCGATCGCGCTATGCAGTAACGCCAAAAATGTCATTACTAAATTGACATAACCTGCCGGTCTTGGGCCAGTGCGACGAATGATCCCCGGTGACCAAGGAACGGCTAAAAGCCCACCTATTAAGGCATAGCACGGAACTAGCCAAACAGTCTCTAAGAGAAACTGAGCCATGAACTTACCTCTATAATTTGCAACAAAACTTCGGCGTTACGAATCAAACAGCTTTGATTGCAACTAACCTAGCCATCACTAGCAATTCAATTTTATTTTTGCTTAATCTTGTTAAAAATAGCTTACCTTTATCTATGCCAAAAAGGAAATACTTAGAATAAACAAATGAACGATAATTACTCTAACTAATTCTTATATGTTGTAAGTATTTAATTAATGAATAATAACTATTACTTCATATCTATGGATAATCTTGCAAAGAATCAATAGTTTTCATTGATTTTTTCTAATTGACATAAATGACAAGAGACGCAGCTGATTGCGTCTCTAAAAATCCGCTAAATGATAGTTGACATTTGGGTAAATTTATTGTCATAACTACAAGCAACCATTGCGGACGGTTGGTTAACTTGGCTGATGGGAGCGGGTTTCATGTCTCGGTAGTCGAGGATTTGGACAATAATTAGGTAGGCGATCGCTAAAAGCACAGAAATCGCACCTGTAATAATGGCAATTATTTTTGAGCGTTCCATTAGTCTTTCCTGTAAGTGAATGTTTATACTGTGCCGATAGCGTTCTCTATTGCATAGAATACACACCATTCGAGGGGCATAGCACTGCTGTGCCCGATTATGTATGGCATCCACACGAGAACCGCTATATATCCACATTGCCACAGTTACTCATTTACTGATATACATCACTGCGGTGGGTCATTAAAGAAGTCGGAAGTACAGTATCAGTTCATACATGGCGACGAATACGGGCACTGCCCACAAGAGCTAACTGAAACAATCGCAAGGGTTTGGGCTTTCCGCAATTGCAATTATATAAATATTTTTGCGTACCTACTTATCGTCAGGGCACGGCATTGCCGATGCCCCTACCTCTGTACTTTATTTTCGCTTGTCATTTGGGGGTATTTTTGAAATTGGTAGTCCCTGCAACCTCAATTTTGCACCTTTTACACTCAACGATGAGCCTTTTATCCTCGAAGTTGCGGCTTTTACCCTCAAAGTTGCGCCTTTAAGCCAGAATGATAAAAAATATCTCACCATTGCTGAATATACAGGCTGAAGCGTGTAGTAATATTTTCTCCTCTCCGTGCATTGGAACATGGGATTAGACTTTTCCGGGCAAAAACTCCGAGGACGCAACTTCCAAGGAAAAGACCTTGCGGGTGCAAACTTTAGTTATACCGACATCCGAGGGGCAAACTTCACCAATGCTAATTTAAAAGATGCAAACTTCAGCTATGCCAAAGCGGGACTACAACGTCGTTGGTCAATTGATGCGCTATTAGTAATAATCTCATTAGTTAACTTTGGCAGAAGCAGCGAAAAAGCCCCAAGAGAATGCAACGAAAAAGACTGCAAAGACTGCAATCACAATGTTGAAAGGAATATTTACAGGCTTACCTGCTGTGGCTTCGCTGGTGGAAGCTGGTAATAAGTTATTGCCGCTAATTTCTAAGTTATTCGGTCTGGGTTAATGTTTTAACAGCAAAGCACCATAGCTTGAACAGGGCGATTAAAACTGCATTTAAACAAAACTTAGCAAACTAGGTTATTTTGCGGTCAGCAATTACGAGTCTACAAAACTTAACATCACATTAATCTATTGCTATATTCCTCATAGGCTATACCAGACAAGATATTGGCGATCGCTTTAGAGATATTACTGAGAAATTTTTTACCAAGTGTGGCGTTATGGTACTCCGATTGAGTCTACCCTTGTTATTAGTCATAAAATAGGTAGCAAAATTTCTTGTAAATTACTACGACATTGGAGTAAATACTATACTGATTTGAAGATGAAAGCTCGTAGAAAATGCGATCGCCTACATTCATGACGTAATTTTTTAACAATACGAGCAAAAGTGCAACGGCAACAGGACAGCTATCTATGGTTGCTTAGTTCAATGAAAAACCTTGTAACTATTGCTTAGGCTAAATTTATCCATAATGACTAAAGTTTTTATCCTTGATGTTGACAAACAACCTTTATACCCAATACACATCAGCTATGCCAGAAAGCTGTTGTCACAAGGTGAAGCTGCTGTATTCCGGCGATACCCATTTACCATCATTCTGAAGGAACCCCTAACCCACTCAAGACTGGAGCAGCTAGGCTTCAAAATTGACCTAAATGTTAATCAAACGAGTAGCGTGCAGCGTCGATAAAGATGTTCATGCACAACAGTACAACAGCTTAAAATAAACATTTTTTGACTGCTGCAATCGGTCATAGAATTGTTGTCACCAAAAGCAAGAGAATCGGTATTGATGCCGATAACTTTGCAAATTGAGGAATATAGATATTGCTAAAAGACAATTTAGTTGCTTGAGAGTTAGGAAAAATAATATGTCTAAATTAGATAAACCTAAACCTCCTGTATTCGAGTGCGTTGAAGATGAACGCTTGCACCGCAAACAACGCCTAGCTGCGGCAATTCGCCTGTTTGATCGGTATGACTTGAATGAGGGTACAGATGGTCATATTACAGCTCGCGATCCAGAGTTTACAGATCATTTTTGGATCAACCCTCTGGGGATAGATTTTAGTCAGATTCGAGTTTCCAACCTGATATTAGTAAATAAGGACGGAGATGTTGTTAAAGGCGATCAGCCTGTAAATCGAGAAGCTTTTGCCATTCACTCCCGAATTTATGAAGCTAGACCCGATGCGATCGCCACAGTTTATGCCCATTCAATTTATGGTAAAGCTTGGTCTAGCTTAGGTCGCCCACTTGACCCTCTCAATCAAGATTCCTGTGCTTTTTACGAAGACCATAGTGTATTTCATGACTGTACAGATGATGCACTAGATCCATCCGCAGGTAAACATATTGCTGAAACCTTGGGTCATTGTAAAGCTGTAATTTTACGTAACCACGGTATGCTCACTGTGGGTCATTCAGTAGATGAAGCTGCTTGGTGGTTTATTAACCTAGAACGCTCAAGCCAAGCACAACTTTTGGCTGAGGCTGCGGGAAGACCCAGTATCATCGAACATGATAGCGCACGTTTAACACACACCCAAGTTGGCACGCATTTTAATGGCTGGTTCTGCTTTCAGCCCCTTTATAACAGGATTGTGCGCGAACAACCAGATTTACTTGAGTAGTTTGGAATTTAGAATTAAAAATCCTCATCAATCAGTTCCAGTCATCTTAAACAATATTACCTATCGCTATTTTTATTAATTAACTGAGAAGACTAAAGATTATGGATTTACAACTTAATGGCAAAGTAGCTTTAGTAACAGCTGGGAGTAAAGGGCTGGGTAAAGCTACAGCAAGGCAATTTGCCTGTGAGGGTACAAAAGTGGCTATTTGTGCGCGCAGTGAGTTAGTTGATAAAGCTGCTGTGGAGATCGAAAGCGAAACAGGTACACAAGTGCTGGCTGTGCGTGCAGATGTTACTAAACCAGCAGACATTGAGCGCGTAATTAGTACGACAGTAGAGAAATTTGGCGGGTTAGATATCCTAGTTACCAATGCTGGGGGACCACCTGCTGGCACGTTTGATGATATTAATGTTGCAGCATGGGAAGCCGCAATCAATCTGAATTTGCTCAGTGCAGTTCACTTGGTAAAATCTGCCTTACCTTACCTACGCCAATCTAGTGCTGCGGCGATTCTCACTATTACTTCAACCTCGACCAAACAACCAGTTCAAAATCTCGTTTTGTCGAATTCAATTCGTTTAGCAGTAATTGGTTTAACTAAAACACTCAGCCAAGAACTAGGTAGCGATCGCATTCGTGTCAACAGCATCTTACCAGGCTGGACATATACAGAGCGAGTAGAAGAATTAATCAACGCCCGCATTGCTAAAAGTGGCACAACAAAAGAAGCAGAAATTGCAGCTATCAATGCAAATATCCCTGCTGGTCGCATGGGTAAACCAGAAGAGTTTGCCAACGTAGCTGTATTTCTTTGTTCACCCGTCGCCTCGTTTGTGAATGGAGTTATGCTGCAAGTCGATGGTGGAAGCAACCAAGGAATATTTTAATTGCGCCAAGCTACACGGCTGATGGTGCAGGAAGAAGCGATCGCACATCTGCACTCACTTGTGTCAACTTAAGCCTTGGCGAATAGAATTCGCGCGCCACTTGCTTCAAGCCGACGGCAGTTCCTACCCTTCGGGAACGCTGACCCTGCGGGAAGGCTCCGCCGAACAGCGAACAAGTCCGGCTACCGAACGGACTGCCTTGGAAACCCGTCCAACGCAGTGGCTTGGCTATATAGCAATACGGTTCAGTTAAGGTGATAATAGTTCTCATCTGTCGAACAAAAACCAAGATTTGGGGGAGAATCCCCCAAACCCCCGATTGGGGGACGGTTGCGTCCCCCAAGCCCCCTCCAAAATAATTGTTCGGTTTTTTGTTTAGGAATTATTTGTGAACTTTGTTGTCAATGAATTTTCTTAACTGAACTGTATTGGGCTATATAGGCGTTCGCCCTTGGCGTTCCCGCAGGGTAGCAAATAGCAAGTGGCGTGCGGTTTCTAAACGTCTATATCGCTTGGTTCTCCGCTGGTACATCGGCTAACTGTGCTTCTCGGACGATCGCAAGCTTTCTTGCTAAAATTCCTCTGCTACCGACTTGGGAAACATTTCACCAGCTAAGTAAGCATCAAAGTGTTGTTGAAAGTATAGCCAAGAAGTCATATCTTCACCATCAAGAAATGATTTTGGGGCATTTTTGTACAGAGGGACACGAGTATTGATTTCATCTTGTAGCAACTGGGGTAACTCGGTAAAACCATTTACCTTACTCCCAGTTGCACTATAGATGAGTTGACCAGGGCGATCGCCCATTTTCATCCAAGGAAGCCACTGACCAATCCGATCCCAACTCAGTTTAAGTTGCGAAACTGAAGTCATTTCTGAGTTCTCTAAATCTGCGGTGGGCACGGTGAGTTTAAATAATTCTGCTGCCTGATAAATTTGTTGTGGACTGTATTCGGCAAATTTAGAGTCTGCTGCTAAGGGGTTAGGGTAAGTGGGAAAGATATCAAAAACAAAAGTTGTGCTGTCACCTTCTACTTGGGCAGGAAATTTACCCTTAAATTCACCCTGCACGGGGTTATTCGCTACGTGCATTACCGTAACTGTCTCGCCTGTCCAAGGATTTTCCCATTTGTTCAATATCTCGCCTGTCTCTGGGTTAAGGTAGTATGTCAGTTCTCTAGAAGTAAAATCCCACTTACCCTCTTCTGTTGCTATGCATCTACTCACGCTCATTCCAACTATTTTAAATAGGAGTTTTCGTTTTTCCCCAGGGATAAATGCGTAAATTTTCCCTGTCCAAATCAGGAAGGTGGATTGGCTAGAATCGAGGGAAGAACGTGTTTTCACCCACTGCTGGGCATCCAATTCTTGAATTTGGGCAACCATTTACAGCATCCTTAGTATGGGAATCACATGGCAAACAGATTGAGAATAAATTCGCCTTACCGAAAAAGGGGGCTTGTTTAAGTACTGCGATCGCTATGCTAGTTCTAGGTAACCATAGTAAGTTAAAATTTCCTACGCTCAAAACTCTTATTTAGAATCAAAAACTTGCATAGGTGATTCAATCCCATCATTTTTACGCAATTCTGCCAGCTTCACAGAATGTTTTCCATTGGGATACAGCAGATTTTATCAGAGTTGTCAAAAATGCTGCCAAGACAGCGAAATTGACTGTTATTGGTGAGCTTGCTTATGCATTCCAGCCACAGGGAGTTTCAGCAGTTATTTTACTTGCAGAATCTCATGTAGCATTACACTTTTGGCCGGAGGAAGCAAAGGTCACAATTGATATTCATATATGCAATTATCAAAAAGATAATCAAGAAAAAGCTAGGCTGTTAGCCAAAATATTAACAATCCAAATTAGCGAATCAGACAGTATGCATGGCTGGAATTATTTATATATCAGCGGTTGATTGGTTGCTAGTCATTTGTTCTTCCGCTGTTTCCTATTTTCCACATTTACCCTTCTGCCTCCAGTCCTCTGCCCTCTGTCTTATTTTCTACGGGACTTAAAGAAATCTGATTCAAGGCTTGGGGTGATAAATCTAACTGTGGTGGTTCAGGCGATCGCTCGATAGTTCCATCATTGAAGTAAGATCCCACAATTTTGTCGTAGTTAGAAGCAACGGCTAAAAAAGCCCCCCCCAAAATATAAATAGGTAATGGCAGAGTAAATTCTTTTACCCAGTCAAACAGTTCTGCCAAGGCAAACAATACAAAAAAGCAAGCAAGCCAAACTCTCATTTTTTTCTCTCCTGCGTGTAGGTAACTCTACTAATAGAGTAGACAGCTTGCATGATACTTGATTTTCAATTTAACTTGTTGCTGTTTTACATCCGATCAGCTTTGTCACTCTATTTGCAGGGTAACGCTGCTGAGAGTGCGATTGCCACTCCTCACAAAATTTCTTCAGAGTCAGTTGCACAGCTTAGCTTCCTTTTATCATTTTTGCTAGGGTAAAAACTACTACCCTTACTTAGATAAGTTTGACCTATAAAGTTTCGTTAATAAGTTTCTATTAGTTTGGATGCATTAATCTTGACTGAATCCTAACTACATTATTTAACCTCAATTGTTATCTTCCTAGAGTTATAAAAAAAGAATACTTGTTCCTTTAGTAATAGTTAACTAGCTAGCTAATAAACAGCAGCTATCTGAATTAAATATTCTAGCTCTACTTAAAGCATTGTCATGCTTACTTGTGTTACTTAAATATGACAGTTTTATAACTGGTGCCACTGCGATCGCAGTAACTAACATCTTCTGTATTTTGATGTATAGATCTATATCTAGCTATATCTAGTATTGCTGTTAACATGGCAGCCTAATGTGTGTTTGAATTTGTAAATAGATTTTCTAATAAAAAGTAAAAGCTAATGACAAAGAAGTAGTAGAGTATTTTAATGGGCTTAACAAGGTATAAACCTTAGCTAAGCAATCAAATAGCCTTTGGTCTTCAAGAAGAAATATGAATTTTATTTCTTGCTTTGAAGGCTACAGATGCTAGTGATTAAAAGCCTGTGCTCAATATTACCCTCTTGTCCATCAGAGAGCTAATAGACGGCAGGTATATGTTTATTTTATAGATTTAGGATGATGTATGCATTTTTATTGTGTAATTTGCATACATTCATTTCGTGTCAATCTTTTCCTATATAATTTGTTGATTAAAAAAACTTACAAGCATCATCGCTGTTAATAAAAAAGGTTGAACATCGAGAAATAAAATTTCCAGCAAATTAAATGTCATAAAATTAATATCTTTTTTTTAAAAGTTTCACATTCTGATAAGATGCTGTAATGACCAAGTAATTAAAGATTTTGTAAAGAGGCTAGTATTAACTAGAGTTTTGTAAAAGGCTAGATAGCCTTAATGTTTTTTAGCTAAGATCATGCTTTGTGTTCTCCAAAAATTTGAAAACCATAGAAAAATAAAGTTTTCAGTAACACTATGATTGCAATTTTGAGAGATTTAAATATCAAAAAAATAAACTTTGTTTAATTAAAAAAGCTTAAATTTCAGAAAAACCTTTGTTGTTGCTTGATGCCTTCCAATGACATCTACCTTCTCATGGTTGAGGCATAAGGGCCTCTTTTGTACTTTTTTTTCCTTGGGTATACTTGCTTATGCAAGCATCCCAGTTTTTGCTCAAGTATCTGTTATCAGAAATACTGCTGGTGCGGGTGCAAATAGTCTCCCAAGACGCAGCTCAAATGAGGTGAGATTAACGGCTTCTCAAGCTGCTTTAGAAATTATCAAAACAGGCGATAGATCTGCCGCAGAACCAGGTGATACAGTAATTTATCGCCTTGCTATTAGAAATACAGGAAGATCGCCAGCAAGGAATCTTACAGTTACAGATAGGCTTCCCTTGGGATTGCGATTTATTTCCAAATCACTGAAAAGTTCTATAGGAAATACATCAGTTTCCGTAACTGCTAATTCTAGTGCCAATCGGGCGGTGACAATTTCACTAAACCCAGCGACAGAATTACAACCAAATCAAACCTTGAATGTAGCGTATGCGGTTGAGGTGACACCAGATGCGGTTCGGGGAACTGGCAGAAACTTGGCGCAAGCTCAAGCAGGTACATTGACAAGTAACCAATCCAGCCATCTTTTGCGGATTCGACCAGGGATTGTATCTGATTGTGGCACTCTAATCGGGCGGGTATTTGTTGATAAAAACTTTGACGGCGAACAGCAACCAAACGAACCTGGAGTGCCAAACGCCGTGATTTATATGGATGATGGCAATCGCATCGTCACTGATGCCAATGGATTATTTTCTTTGGCAAATGTTATATCGGGTTATCGGTCAGCAACGCTGGATCTGACTAGCTTACCAGGCTATGCGCTGGCACCTAACAACTACTTCATCGAAAGAAATAGCCAGTCACGCATGGTGAAATTAGCACCGAGTAGTCTGGCACGGGTCAATTTTGGGGTTACGCCTGCTTTCTCAGGGGGTAAGCGATGAACAATATAAAGCTAGAGGTAATATTTAGCAAAGATTTGGGTAGTCTTTCCCAAAGAAGATGCAACCTCCCGCACGGGGGTAATTTCCAAACGCAACAATTATCTATTTTGCGCTTGGCTCTGCAAAGCAAGGGAAAAAAAGTTATATTACTGGCTTTTTTGGCATTCATCGCACCTGCTTTTTTTGGAATGAAGGCAACCGCAACTAGCAACCAAGCCTTTGCCACAGAGACAGATAAAAACGATTCACAAACTGTTGCTTCCTCAGAAGCAGTCACGGAAGAAGAGCAAAAAGAAGTTGATCGGATAGTCGCTCAAACCTTGCCGTCAGTCACTACACCTTCTACAACAGATCCAGGCTCGGTATTTCCACAAGATCCAGCAATCCAATTTCAGCAAAACCCTGCCTCTCCTGTTGCTCAACCACAAGCAATTCCGACACCACCAACAACACCAACGAGTCTGCCGCAGAATGCCAACAGTAAAGTACGAATTGAAATTACACCAGTAGGCGATCCCCGAGTCCAAGCCGATGGACGCTCAACAATCAAGCTGCAAGGGCAAATTACCGACGACAAGGGTCAACTGCTTCCTGAGGATTTGATGGTAACTTTAACCAGCAGTGCCGGGAAATTTGTCGGAGCAGATCAAGATAAAGACCAAGGCGGATTTCAGGTACGTGCCATAGGTGGAGAATTTACTGCAACTCTGCAATCAGATATCAAACCCCAACAAGTAAAGATTCGAGCAGCAGTAGAGAAAATAAAAACGCGATCTGCCGTAGGCGGCAGCGCTTCGCTATCGCCCCAACTAAAACCCGGAGATTTATCATTTCCCCAACAAACAGATATTTCACTGTTGGATAGGGTTGGCGAAGCACCCATTGAAACCTACACTCAAGTAGAATTCACCACCTATCTACGTCCTTCACTCGCAACAGGGATAGTCAATTTACGCATTGGGCCTGGTGGCACTGATTATTGGGGAAGTTTTCGAGACTTTCTCAATCCTGACAAACTAGGGGGAACCCAAGTAGATTTGACAGCCGCAGTCTTCGCCACAGGTAAAGTTGGAGATTGGTTATTTACAGGTGCATTTAACAGCGAACGCCCAATTAACCAAGACTGCGAAGGCAGAAACCGCCTATTTGGGGGAATTCAGTTCTGCGAACAGCAATATCCTGTCTACGGCGATAGTTCCACATTTACATCCACCACACCCTCTATTGATAGTTTCTATGCTCGCTTCGAGCGCAGTTCCTCAATAGTGGGAGCAGATCCAGACTATGTAATGTGGGGGGACTACAGCACCCAAGAATTTGCTAGAGCTTCCCAACTCTATACAGCAACCTCCCGTCAGCTGCACGGTTTTAAAGCTAACTACAACTTCGGCCCTCTCCAAATCACTGGCTTGTACGCTAACAATATTGAGGGCTTCCAACGAGATACTATCGTCCCCAACGGTTTGAGTGGGAATTACTTCCTCTCCAAGCGGCTGTTAGTTCCGGGAAGTGAAACCGTTTATTTAGAAGCAGAAGAAATTAATCGCCCCGGTACAGTAATTGAGCGTCAACAGTTGTTCCGTGGCCCAGATTACGAAATTGATTACGATCGCGGCACACTTCTATTTCGCCGTCCCATCCTAGCTACAGAACTCAATCCTTTTGGGGCTACCTTAGTCAGACGTATTGTCATCACCTACCAAAACGAAGGCGGACAAGATTCCAAACTCTACGGTGGACGGCTGCAATATAATATTTCCCAAGATTTGGAAAACAAATCTTTTATCGGTGCAAGTTTCCTCCAAGAAGACCAAGGTAGCCAAGATTTTCAACTGTTTGGCACAGATTTTTTAGTATCTTTAGGCAATGTCGGTAAGATTGTCGGGGAATATGCTCGTTCTAATGGCAACCTCGTCAATGGTCAAGATTTCAATGGTTCTGCTTACCGCTTAGAAGCCTTTGGCAAACTCGGCGATAGTTTATTAGGACAAGCCTACTACCGAGCAGTAGAACCTAACTTCACCAATAACTCCACCTTTAGCTTTACACCAGGCCAAACACGCTACGGGGCATCAGTTCTCGCTAAATTAACTGACACCACCAGCTTTAATGTTGCCTACGACTTTGAAGAAAATTATGGTACTGCTGCTGCTGGTCTAAATAGCTTGTTGGGCTTTTTTGACTTATTTGATCCGCAGCCCCAAGCCCGTCCGGGAGAAACAGTCAACAACACGCTCAAAACCTTCCGCGCTGGGATATTGCAAAGACTGGGAGTTGCGGATGTGAGTTTAGAGTATGTTAATCGTTCTCGGGAAGACCGGATCAGCAATCGATTTAGTGGCGATGCCGATCAGTTAGTCTCTCGTCTCAAAGTTCCGTTAACACAGTCTTTAACCTTTCAAGGGCAAAATGAACTGAATTTGGGAAATAGCGACCCCTTATATCCCAACCGCACAACTTTAGGATTAGATTGGAAAGCCTATCCAGGAGTAACACTGCGATTAGCTCACCAATTCTACGATGACAGCAGCTTACTTCCTGGTAACTCGATCACTACCCTAGACACGATCCTCGATCGCAAGTTGTCAGACAATACCAGTTTGATCGGTCGCTATTCAGTGTTATCAGCATTCAACGGATTGCAAGGACAAGGTGCTGTCGGACTGAATCATCGCTGGGCCGTTGCGCCAGGATTACGGGTTAACGTTGGTTACGAATATATATTCAAGAACATCTTTAATGGCACGGCTGCTGGTTCTCAATTCGGTCAATACTATGCAGTTGGTCAAACAGCTTCCTCGTTGGGCCTATTTTCCGGTTCCGTCTATAGTGTGGGGCTAGAGTACACCGATAATCCCCAATTCCAAGCCAGCACGAGGTTTGAGTATCGTGATGGGGATGAAGGCAACAATCTGGTAATTTCTGCTGCTGCTGCGGGGAAACTCTCACCAGCTTTAACAGCATTAGTTCGCTATCAACAAGCAGGTGAAGCTAACGTCTTTCTTCCCTCTACTGTAGGAGTGATTACAGACGGAATCAGATTCCAAGAATTGGGCGACACCGCCAACTTAAAACTCGGTTTAGCTTACCGCGATCCGAGTAGCGATAAATTCAACGCCTTACTGAAGTATGAGTGGCGGCAAAACTATGACTCCATTCCCGAAACACAATTAACAGGTAGTACAGCTACAGGACATATCTTCTCCGCAGAAGCTATCTATGCTCCTGACTGGCGATGGGAGTTTTATGGTAAATACGCCCTCCGTAATGGTGTTACCTTCTTTGATGGCGATCGCTACGATGCTGATGTCAACTTGGCCCAGCTACGCGCAACTTACAGACTGGGTTATCGTACCGATTTAGCAGTGGAAGGACGCTGGATTGGACAAACCTCCAATAGCGGCGGCAACTACAACGAATTCGGCGTAGCTTTAGAGTCTGGATATTACTTAACTCCCGATTTGCGAGTGGGTTTAGGCTACAGCTTTGGCAGCGTTGATGACCGAGATTTTACTGGCTACCGTTCTGAAGGCGGTATTTATCTAAACATCAGTTTGAAGCTGAACGAACTTTTAGGCGGCTTTGGATTACAAAAACCCGTACCTAAACAGGAGCAAGAATCGGAAGTACAACCGACAGCCCAGGTACAGCCCAATGCGTCTAAGAGTGAGCTGATTAATTCTCTCAAGCAATCACAGCAACAAGCGGTTAAGCCAGATACATCAAACAGTGAAATTTCTAAACTTCTAGCAAAAATCCGCATCAAAAAGGAACCACAGATGAACACAGATAAATACTGATATTTATCTGTGGTTCGATATCAGCCACAAGCAATGAAGTAGCAGCCCAGGTTCAAGGTGTATAGGAGTGAGTGATGTCCAGTTTGAAAGTCCGATGGCTACAAGATTTCCCTTGGTGGAAACTCAAAGATGACAAAGAAAAACAGACAAAATCCAGCTTATTTAGAAACAACTTCTTCTGCGTCAGCTCCCAAACTCAAAAAAATACTATCTCAGCATCAACGCAAAATCTCTCTCAAACTCTTTTTTCTCCGTGTCCTTTGCGCCCTCTGCGGTTCGTTTCTCCTCTGATCTTCTGCCTCTTAACTTCCGAAGTCGCACTCAGCCAAACACTTACGCCATCACCACAACTTCCTTTTCCCACTTCTCTACGGGTAGTCGTTAACAGCAACCAAGATGGTAATGTTCAACCTGATGACCAGTTGACTTTACGCGAAGCCATCCAGCTGGTAAATGGTACGTTATCAGTTGCTCAACTTAGCAGTGCAGAAAAAGCGCTAGTGCAACCTCTAACTGGTGGTTCACGGATTGAGTTTAGTCTACCTACAAACGCAACCACCATTGTTTTACAGTCACAACTGCCAGATCTAGCAAGTCCAGGACTAGTTATAGATGGCGCTACTCAGCCTGGATATAACGCTTCAACTTCAGCCACAGCAGAAATTGCTATTCCAATTCCTGTAGTAGCGATCGCACCTGCACCTGACAAAGAAATATTTCGCGGTTTAACTGTCGTCGCCGATGGTGTGACGATTCGCGGTTTGAGCCTTTACGGATTCAATGCCAGCCCAATTAAGCAGCAATTAGGAAATCTTTTAGTTTACGATGGTGTTCCCAAACCCGTAACTTTGACTACGCCACCTGGGGATATTGTTATTGCCCACCGTCTACCGCCTCCTGATACCAGCCAACAACAACCTCCTAACAGCAATTTTCCCTTCTATGACAAGGATGTGCCACCAAAAAACGTGGTCATCGAGAATAACTGGTTAGGGCTGACTACTGCTGAGTCAGTCCCAGAAAAAACATCAGCTTTCGGAGTTTACGTATTTAATTCTCAAGGAGCAACAATTCGTCGCAACCGAATTTACTACCATGATGGCAGCGCTATTATTACCTCGGTGCGAGCAGAAAATACCTTAATTCAAGAAAATATTATTGTCGGTAATGGAATTGCTGGGATGCCTGATGCCTTACGGATAGAAGGTGTGGTGAGCAAATCCCAAATTACTAGTAACTTAATTTGTGCCAATGATGGCGCCGGAGTGTATTTATTTAAACCACAAGGTGATTTAGAAATCCGTAATAACCGCATCACTTATAATGGCAGACGTTTGCGGCGAGCAGCTGTTTACTTGATGGGCAGCGATCATCAAGTGACAGGTAATGAAATTTCCTATCAAACTGGACCTGGGGTAGTGGTAACAGCTTTTCCCCAAAGCGATCGCAATATTATTCAAAATAACTCGTTTGCGGCATTAGAAGGTTTGAGTATTGACCTGAATGCCCAAAGAGATTTAGACGTAAGTGATTGGCAAAGGGGAGACGGGCCAAATCCTAAACGCAATTCTGGCAATCGCCGCCTCGATACAGGTAACGGTGCAATTAATGCCCCAGAATTTAAAACACGAGAATTTTTACCTAGTGGTAATAGTGTCACCTTACAAGGTAAAGCCGATCCTGGTTCTGAGGTGACTATTTATCGTTTAGGAGATTATCAACAAGGTAAGCAAGCACTTTATCAACCAGGTTACGGGGCACTTAGCCAGCCATTAGCTAACATACCTGTAGACGAAAAGGGGAATTTTAGTATCACAGTTGCAAATCTACGGGCGGGGGATATAGTCAGTGCGATCGCCACAGATCCAAAATACGGCACCTCCGAACCTGCGATCGCTGCCTTTATTGGCCCCAGAGGCGCTACACCTAGTCTTCCACCCGCAGGTAAACAAAACCCCATTCCTCAATGTACTTCCAGACCAGCGCCACCCCAACCGCCAACACCACCGACGGTAATACCACCCACTCCTCTGCGGATACGGGCACCAAGAAATGTTCACTTTGCTTTAGATAAATCTTTTATTAGCCCTGCAAGTGCGATCGTCCTTGATCGCGTGGCGCAAGTATTAAAGCAGAATCCCCTGATCATCATCGAAATTCAAGGTCACACTGATCCTCGCGCTAGTGATGATTATAACTTAGCTTTGGGTAGAAGAAGAGCCTTAGCTACGAGAAATTACTTATTACGCCAAGGTATTCCCCCAGAACGGATGACCATCCGTACCTTGGGTGAAAGTCAAAGAGTCAGTGAAGGTAGTAGCCGCCTAGATTACGCACGCGATCGCCGTGCCGAAATCATCTACAAAGATGTTAGAGGGATTGACATCATCATTGAAGGCCAAGAACAAGACCTGCAATTAGAACCAGATAGAAGCAGAAGGTAGGAACTGGGTAGGGGAATCAGAATTTCCCCTGCAAATTTCTGCTTTACGCCTCCATCAAAACCCAAAATCTACAAAACCTACCTTTAAAAACCTTATCTCACTATATTTTTTGGTCAAAAATCTACATCTTGTTTAGGAAGCCAGAAATGAAACCTTTATTGAAAAATTTAGTTAAACCCTTAAGAGGTACATTCCTGACACTACTGTTTACTGTGCCTCAGGTTCCTCTTGTAGGCGGTCTTTCCAGTAAAAAGGTGTTAGCCCAAGCAAATAGCTGTCCAGGTGGTACACAACCTGCAACTTTTGAGTGGAGTCCTACCACTAATCTTGCAGAATTTTTAACTCAAAACCTAACGGCTAGCGGTGTTAGAGCTACTTTTCAGTTTATCGATAACCCTGCACCTCTGGGAACAGTCACTGACACCCAAAATTTCAATGTTAACTCTGATAATCAAGTAACAAGAATTGATACACCCTCACCTACAGATATCTACGGCGGAATCTTAGGATCGCATCTGCGTTGGAATATCGGTTTGGGCAAAAACCCAACACAAGGTAATTCCACACTCATCATTACCTTCTCTCAACCAGTCACCTTGGCAACTCCGCTACTTTTTATGGATGTTGACCGAGATGGTGCACGAGATTTCGATCCTCCATCGCAAATTCAGAGAATATTTCAAGATCGGATTACAGTCACAGCATCTAATGGAACTGCATCTGTTCCCTTAACTGGTAGAGCGATCGGTCCAAATACTAGAGTAACTAATAACGGTAACAGCGTCCTTGCAGAAGGAATTAGAGAAAATGCTTTCCCGAATACTAGCGATGCCAACGTTGAGATTACACCCTCTGGTGCTATCAACCAAATTCGGGTACTCTACGAAGCCGGAAGAGAATTTGGTGAACCCAGACAAGATGAAACTGTGGGTCTAAATAAAATTAGTATATGTGTACTTCCGGGTACAATAGGCGATACTGTCTTCAATGACACCAACGCCAACAATCGCCAAGACCCTGGTGAAAATGGAATTAGTGGTGTTGAACTCAATGTCAAAGATCGCAACGGTAACGTAGTTGGCACTACAACTACTGATAATAATGGTAAATACA
Source organism: Nostoc sp. 106C (assembly GCF_002154725.1). GTDB lineage: Bacteria > Cyanobacteriota > Cyanobacteriia > Cyanobacteriales > Nostocaceae > Aulosira. The sequence goes on from NZ_MTAW01000226.1 coordinate 56,429, forward strand.
GCTTTCCTAATTTAGCTGCGGGTCAATATACAGTTGCCGTCTCTAAACCACCTAATGGCTTTACACCCACTCTCACCCAGCCCAATCCCATTGCTTTAGCTTCTGGACAAAATTACGATCAAGCTGATTTTGGTTTTACTCCACAGGCACAAGGTACGGGTTCGATTGGAGATTTTGTATTTAGCGATACTAACGGTAACGGCGTTGCTGAACCTGGAGAACCAGGAATTGCTAACCTCAATCTTGTACTTAGAGATACCAATGGAAACGTAATTACCACTACTAAAACTGATACCAACGGTGTCTACAGATTTATTAATGTCCCGGCTGGCAATTACACAGTAGCAGTTACCAATCCGCCTGCTGGCTTTACTCCGACTCTACAACCTGGCGCTGTCAACCTCGCTGCCAATCAAAATATCGATACCGTTGATTTTGGTTTTCGTCCGCCTACTGATGGGTCGATTGGCGATACCGTTTTCAGCGATACCAATGGTAATGGTACACAAGACAATAATGAACCAGGTATCTCGAACGTTGCAGTTACATTAACACTGCCAAATGGTACTACGCGAACTGCTACCACCGATGGTAATGGTAAATACAGCTTCCCTAATTTGGCACCAGGTAATTACCAAGTAAGTGCCAATCCGCCTCAAGGTAATATTCTGACCACTGGTATCAACCCCTTCAACATTAACCTCTTACCTAGTCAAAGATTAGATAGTGCCGACTTTGGTTTTCGTCCCAACGCCTTTACTGGCGATCGCGGTTCTATCGGTGATACCGTATTCAACGATACAAATGGCAACGGTATACAAGACTCAGGCGAATCGGGAATTCCTAATGTTCCTATTACCCTGACTCTTCCTGGAAATGATGGCATATTGGGAACTGGCGATGATACTACCCAAACAACTACCACCAATGGCAACGGTATCTACAATTTTACTAATCTACCAGGAGGTAACTACAGAGTCACAGTCAACCCTCCCTTCAACTTTCCGCAAATTACCACTGGTAGTTCTCAAGTAAATGTAAATCTGCAACCAGGTCAATCACTGACTAACGTTGACTTTGGGTTGCGGCGACCCACTGGCGGTTCTATTGGTGACTTGATCTTCAACGACAACAATAGTAATGGCAGACAAGACTCAGGCGAAACAGGAATTCCCAATGTCAACCTGACTCTCAGAAATGCCAATGGTCAGATAGTTGATACTACTACGAGCAATAACAACGGTAACTATATTTTTACAGGCTTGCCGCTGGGTAACTATACTGTAGATGTTACCTCACCCCAAAACTTTACACCAACAACTTCAACAACCGCCTCAGCAAATTTAACTTCTGCCAATCCAGACAATATTAATGTTGACTTTGGTTTCGCACCTGGTAACGCCAGCACTACCGGAACTAGTTTGCAGTTAGTCAAACGAATTACTGCGATCGCCAGAATAAATGGTCAGCGGACTCCATACAATACCTTTGTAGATGACCCTAACGATCAAAATGATAATATCCTAAGACCCGCTCCTCTTGGTCAATATGAGCTTCAGACACCTGTGGAAAGCGGTGATGAAGTAGAGTACACAGTTTATTTCCGCGCTGGCCAATTACTGGAGAATCTTAATGTCTGTGACTTGATTCCTGCGGGAACAACTTATGTACCCAATAGTATTGCTGTGAATGGCGGTGGTTCTGGTGCGGATCGCGGAAGATTTTTCTCACCCCTAACATCTTTAGAACAGGTTCCTGAAAGTAATGTGTGTGAAAATCGCAACAATCCTAACGGTACAGTAATTGTCAAGCTAGGTAATGTTCCTAGCGGTCAATCTGGGTCTGTTAGCTTCCGTGTCAAAATCGATTAGTACTGTTAGCTGTCAGTTGTTTTTACCACTGATATCATTTCACCTTAATAAGGATATAAATACGCGCTTCCGGGTTTAGCAATGCTCATTGGTGTCAACTTAAGCTAAAAATAGCCTCTGTCTTAGCTTTGCCATCCGCCTGAGAATGAATTCTCAGGCTAATAGTCCAAGTCTACTGAAGTAGACCTTAGAGGGTGACAAGGCAACTCTAAGCTCTTAGAGGGTGACAAGGCAACTCTAAGCTATGCAGGACAAAAATTTGAGAAGATA
>NZ_MTAW01000125.1 GCF_002154725.1 Nostoc sp. 106C
GGGATTTTATTCTTGACGCTTTATTTGTATCAGGCTTTTCGTGAATTGGTATTAGAAATGGCGATCGCTACATTTTTTTATGACAAATGAAAAAACCGGGTCACAAAACTACTACCCGGTTAATATCTCTTAAAATCACAATTTCCAGCTTGATTGGAGCATAGCAGTACTGTGCTCCTAACTATTGTTTAACCAAATTAGACTTTGGCTGCTGCCTTGGTTACAACTTTGAGTTCGCCTTTGGCGTACTTAGCAGCAAAATCTTCCAAAGAAACTTGCTTAATTTTGCTAGCGTTACCAGCAGTACCAAATTGCTGATAGCGTTCTGCACAAACCTTCTGCATATAGACAATAGAAGGCTTCAGGAAGTGACGGGGGTCAAATTCCTTGGGATTTTTTGCTAAAGCTTCACGTACCGCAGCAGTAATTGCTAGACGGTTGTCGGTGTCAATGTTTACCTTACGTACACCGCTCTTGATACCTTTTTGAATTTCTTCTACAGGTACACCGTAGGTTTCAGGAATTGCACCACCATATTGGTTAATCAAAGCAATTAAATCTTCCGGTACGGAGGAGGAACCGTGCATTACCAAGTGGGTGTTAGGCAAACGGCGGTGAATTTCTTCAATCCGGCTGATTGCCAAAATTTCGCCAGTTGGCTTGCGGGTAAACTTGTAAGCACCGTGGCTTGTGCCAATAGCAACAGCCAAAGCATCTACTTGAGTTTGTTCTACGAAGTCAACGGCTTGGTCGGGGTCGGTCAACAATTGAGAGTGGTCGAGTGTACCCTCAAAACCATGACCATCTTCAGCTTCACCTGCACCAGTTTCTAGAGAACCCAAACAACCGAGTTCACCTTCAACGCTGACACCCAAGGAATGGGCTACGTTCACTACTTCACGGGTAACACTGACGTTGTACTCGAAGCTTGCGGGGGTCTTAGCATCAGCTTCCAGCGAACCATCCATCATGACGCTGGTGAAGTTGTTCTTAATTGCTGAGTAGCAGGTAGAAGGAGCATTACCATGATCTTGGTGCATGACAATGGGAATGTGAGGATAGGTTTCTACCGCTGCCAAAATCAAATGGCGCAGGAAGTTCTCTCCTGCATAGTTACGAGCGCCACGAGAAGCTTGCAAAATTACGGGGCTATCTGTCTCAGCAGCAGCCTTCAGGATCGCCTGAATTTGTTCCAAATTGTTAACGTTGAAAGCTGGGATGCCGTAACCGTTTTCAGCCGCGTGATCCAACAACAGCCTTAATGGTACAAGCGCCATAGATAGTCCTCCTAATGTGGTTGTCAGCTAGTCGGTGTGAGAGCAGCGTAATTATTTACCATTAATGTAATTGTTACGCTAATCTTAAGAGTTTTTTCAACATATAGGAAATTATAACTAGTGATGTGTGTTTATGTTGAAAAACTTTACGCTACCGCTCATAAATGTGCCTTACATTCACAATAGCTTACTGTACAGTCTGTTACCGCACAGTTTGGAGCTTTGGTAGTCCTGTATCCTAGATGATTTATCAAAGGCGATGTCTACGACGGACTAAGCCTACGCACTTTTAGCTCCTAAAGTCAATTAAGACGCTAATTTTTGGACAAATACTGCGTGTTCAGGAGATTGCAAGCCTGTTTGTAAAACATTTAACACTAATTGCATATTCCCCGCTAATAATTCTACTACCGCTAACCACAACCCTGGAAAAACCCGACTTCGCACAATTCCATTACTATCACTGGCTAACTCTAGATACTCACCCTCTTCCAAATAGAACCAAGTTAATTTCTGGTCGAGAACTTGCCAAACGATATATTCTTTGACTCCATTGCGGCGATAAGCCTGTTTTTTGCCATGAAGGTCAATGGCAACACTGCTGGCGGCAATTTCGACAACTAACTCTGGCGCGCCTTCTATATAATCATCATCACTTAGCTGTGTTTGACCACCTGCTTCCTTGTCAATGAGAAGAATGGCATCTGGTTGAGGTACGTTATCCAGGTCTAGGCGTACAGTTGGCTCTACTCCCAATGCAACACCTAGTGTAGCGGCTTCATAAGTACCGAGCCATGTGAGAATCCACCCATGAGGTTGACCGTGACTTCTAAAACGTAGAGCCGCAGCCATAATATAGACAATTCCCTCGATTAATTCGGCTTTTTTAAGATTGGGCATGGCGTTGTAACGACGCTCAAATTCATAGCGGGTGAGGTTGTCGCCATTTTCCAACAGGGGAATTGTCCGATGTTGTGGAGGTGTTTTTACCATGATGATGGTATTTGGATTTAGCCTATGCCTATCCTACCGAACTGAAGGAAGTTTATTGTAGGTATTGTGCGATCGCCTGTCTGATCTCTAAATAACCATCCCTAAAAGCGATGTCGATCGACAAGCCCTTCGGGTGACGCTTGTTCCTTGCTAACGCTGCGCTAACAGCAGTTGCTTCAACGCGAGGAACCCACGCAACGCAGTGTCTCCCCAACACACTGCTGACGCTCCTTCGTCGCTACCGCTACGCTAACACCGCTTTGCGTCTATGCATCTGCAAATTTTGGTTATTAAAAGAACTCGCTTTAACTTTAATTTCTCCAGCAACAGCGAGCATGTTTTATTTTCTATATGGGTCGCCCGGGATTCGAACCCGGAACTAATCGGTTAAAAGCCGAGTACTCTACCGTTGAGTTAGCGACCCGTTAAGTTGTTTTTCGCAACTTTGCAATTATAGCATTAACATCTGTAGTTTTGTAAAGGGGTTTAGAAAAAATTGGCTGTTAACTTTACAGATGCTTGGTAACTAGTACCTGGGTCTAACACAGTCAGATGTTCGCCAGTATTTAGCGCGTTACGGGGCGCACTCCAAGGCTCTAGACAATAGAAGTCTTTGCCCTTGATTGTCCAAAACACCAAGATGGGATATTCCTTGCCGTAATCTAGGGTCAGTCTTAACTTTCTGTTGTTGTCTACTACAGAGGCAGATTGACTGGTTAGCTGCTTAAAGGCAACGTCAATTTCATCGAGACCAAAATCAAAATTACCATGAAATGGAGAAATTTCCTTGGTTCTCTGGTCTTGATATTCGTTAGAAGGGATGACAAACTCTAAGTGATTTTTATCAGAAATGACAAAGTAGGGATGGAACCCCATAGAAAAAGGCAATGGTGTTGATGACAAATTCTGATAATTCTGGCGAATTTCTAAGGTATTGTCTTGCAGTTCGTAGGTGAAAGCCAATTGAAACTCAAAAGGATAAACTGCTCGTGTTTGCTCGTTACTGTTGAGAACTAAAGTGAGCCTAGCCTTTTCGTGTGTTACTTGTTCAGTTACTTGCCAAGGTAAATCACGGGCAAAGCCATGTTGTTTAAGTGTATAGGTTTGTCCGTTGTAAGTATAAGTATTTTCTGGCAAATTGCCACAGATCGGAAATAAAATCGGAATCCCGCCTCTAACACTCAAATCAGGATGAGCAAAGCGTTCTGTGTCCAGGTACAGAAGTTCTTGACCTTGGATGCGCCAACGCGTAATCATACCGCCGCGTTCTGGAACAACTTCCAGTTGGGAACCAGCGATTTCATCAGAAAGAATGTAAGTTTTGTATTTTTGTTGTTGTATTGCTATCGAAAACACAAATTTAGTCCTCAGAAGGCAGGGAGTTGTGAGTGCTGAGTATTTTTATTCCTACTCAGCACTCATAGCTAGGTACTCAGCACTTGTTTATTCGTCTTCTGCAAACACAAAGCGATATAACTCGCTGGGGTCTGGTTCAGGGCTGCTTTCAGCGAATTTAACCGCGTCGTCGATAACTGCCTGAATCTTGCGATCGATGGCTTTGAGTTCTTCGTGATCTGCTAAATTATGCTCAACTAAATAAGCTGCCAACTTTTTAATTGGGTCACGAGCAAACCAGAATTCTTTCTCAGCCTTGCTTCGCAGTTCATCTGGATCTGCTAGGGAGTGACCGCGGAAACGGTAGGTTAGTGCTTCAATTACTGTTGGTCCTTCACCAGCACGGGCGCGGGCTACAGCTTCTTGGGCGACTGCACGCACTGCCAAAACATCCATTCCGTCTACTTCCACGCCCACCATGTTAAACACACTGGCCTTCTTGTAGATTTCTGGGTCGGAAGTCGCGCGATCGTGAGCCATCCCAATTGCCCACTTGTTATTTTCTACCACAAAAAGAATTGGCAGTTTCCATAAGGCTGCCATGTTCAAAGTCTCAAAAAACTGGCCGTTGTTAGCAGCACCATCGCCAAAAAAGCAAGCGGTAACTTGGTCAGCATTTTTGTCTCCCAATACCTCGCGGCGGTATTTGCTTTGAAAAGCTGCACCAGCTGCTACAGGAATACCCTCAGCCACAAAAGCATAGCCACCTAATAAGCGATGTTCCGCGGAAAACATATGCATGGAACCACCGCGGCCTTTACTGCAACCTGTAGCTTTACCAAATAACTCCGCCATGACTTCTCTAGCTGGCACTCCAGCACTCAAAGCATGGACGTGATCGCGGTAGGTACTGGAAACAAAATCTTCTCCTGGTCGCATTGCTCCTTGAATAACGCCAGTAGAAACGGCTTCTTGACCGTTGTACAAATGGACAAAACCAAACATTTTGCCCCGGTAGTACATTTCCGCGCATTTGTCTTCAAAAAAGCGCCCGAGGATCATGTCCTCATACAACCGCAAGCCTTCTTCTTTGGTGATCTGGACGTTAGCGGTATTAAAGGTGGGTAATGTACGTTCTTGAACCATTATTTGTTTAGTATCCCTATCGCATCAAACTGAAATTTACCATTTTCAAGAACTTGCTCTCATAGAGCATTAGCTATTTAACAAGCTAGTGTTTGCTGGAGTCAACGCTCAAAACTGATGTACCAAAATGAACATTGGGGAATGGGTGAATTTTTAACTTTTATTTTTTGATTACCAATTTTTTCGCCCACCTTTTGTGAGGATAATACTCACAAGGCTAAACCTGCCCTGTTAGCACACTCCACACCCTTTCATAGGCTACCAATCAGGATAGCTTGCTTTCTGCATATCCATTAACAATTTGGCAAAAATCAAGACGAAACTTTCTTATCGAGTTAAATGCTGAGATAGACAATTGTAATTTAAGACTAAGAATGATATGATTTTTTTCTCTAGTTATCAACAGGAAATCTACCAAGCGGTGATTATCCCGCCGGATGCAAGGGCATTAATAGGGTATTAATTTAGAAATTCCTAAAAGAATTAATCATTAAACCTCGTGGGCATGAAATAAGATACTTGTCACGGTGAGGAAATGTACACTATGCAGTAGCTCTGTTTTAGTGACTGTCTCGTATCTGGTAAAATCAACACGCATGTGTTGATATATCGGAGTAGTAAACGTTGTTAGATGCGTCTAGGGTGGTACACCTAAAATGTACTCCCAACGCTAAGACAGCAATACTCAAACTCTTGTGAATAAATCAAACACATAAAATTCGTCAAATTCGTCTTAATGGTGTAAACCAGAAAGAGTCAGAGTAGTTAGCACAGCTTTAATTACTGAAGCTGGCTTTCTACTAGCCGACAGGCTTTGGCAATGAGTAAAATACACCCATTGCTGAGTAGCTTATAGCAAGTTAACCTGCCTTCCGAAGTTTGCCGTTGTCTAAATCTACGGAAGAGTCACATATTTCTAGAAGTACAAAACTGATATCGCCTATAAAACCAGAAATTTTATTTTATGGTCTCAAAGGCTGATAGTGGTTAGAAAAAATCAAAATACTAAGAATTAAAACAAAAAGCTGACCCTTTCTAGGCGAAGGCAAAATATAGGTACTAGAATATGACTCAAATTTCGGGAAGATACAAAACAAGTTGTTGCAATATACACTTGTGGTGTAAAGTCAACACGGTATTATTATGGCACGGTTTTACATGCCTGGAATGCTCTAGGTGAATTATGTTGATCACGGTGCAGGGGAAGTAGGCTGTGCGAATTCCGCTAGATTACTACCGAATTTTAGGACTACCGTTAGCGGCAAGTCAGGAGCAATTGCGGCAGGCATACAGCGATCGCATTGTACAATTGCCGCGACGTGAGTATTCTCAAGCAGCAATTTCTTCGCGCAAACAACTTATAGAAGAAGCTTACGTGGTTTTATCAGATCCGAAAGAACGTAGCAGTTACGATCAGCTGTATCTTGCCCATGCCTATGACCCTGATGGTACTGCCTCTGCGACAGTAGCAGTTGAAAATCGCCCAGTAAACAACAATGGCGCGATGGACACACAGAGTCTGAGCATTGAAATTTCCCAAGAGGAACTAGTTGGTGCTTTACTGATTCTGCAAGATTTGGGTGAGTATGAAATCGTACTAAAATTAGGTCGCCCCTACTTGGTCCATAAAAACAATGCAGCAAATGCTACAACAGGCAATAATCTAGAAAGCGAAGAAGTCCTAGAAGACCGCCCAGATATTGTTCTGACCATCGCTCTAGCTTGCCTAGAACTGGGTCGGGAGCAATGGCAACAAGGTCATTACGAAAATGCTGCCAATTCCCTAGAAACTGGTCTAGAAGTATTATCTCGCGAAGGGCTATTTCCGATTGTGCAGGCTGAAATTCAGGCGGATCTTTATAAATTGCGACCATATCGGATTCTGGAATTACTAGCCTTACCAGAAGCCAAAACTGCGGAACGTCGTCAAGGCTTGGAATTATTGCAGAATATCCTAGAGGCTCGTGGTGGAATTGATGGCACTGGCAATGATGAATCTGGTCTCAACATAGATGACTTTTTGCGATTTATCCAGCAGTTGCGCTACCACTTAACAGTCGCAGAACAGCACAAGTTATTTGAAGCAGAAAGCAAGCGTCCTTCCGCTGTGGCTACTTACTTGGCTGTCTATGCCTTGATAGCACGGGGGTTTGTTCAGCGTCAACCAGCTTTGATACGTCAGGCCAAGCAAATGCTCATGCGTTTGGGTAAGCGCCAAGATGTACATTTGGAACAATCGCTATGTGCGCTTTTATTAGGGCAAACCGAAGAAGCTACCCGTGTTTTAGAACTTAGTCAAGAATATGAAGCCCTAGCTTTTATTCGAGAAAAATCGCAAGATTCTCCAGATCTATTACCAGGGCTTTGTCTCTACGGCGAACAGTGGCTACAACATGAAGTATTTCCCCACTTTCGAGATTTGACAAAGCAGCAAGCTTCACTAAAAAGTTACTTTGCTGAACCTCAGGTACAAACCTATTTAGAAGTTTTACCAACGGATGCAGAACCTACTAATGAATGGTCGGTAATTAACCGCCAGCCTTTATCTCCTCCACAAACAAACAATACCTACCAACGCAATAATTCCACTGGTGTTTCTCGACAATTCCATCACAACAGAACACCTGACCCAGACTTACCAGATCCACTCAGAGAAAAACCAGAAAATTCAAACTTCTCTCCATCTAGATGGAACAAAGCATCTACTGGAGGTAAGCCACCAGAAACACCAATAACACAGTTTCCCGCTGCTGAACGCATAGCTAGAGAACCTCACCACAGCATGAATGGTTCAGCCAGGGTTGCTGCGCCTGCGCAAACACAACAGCGGCGGCGACGAAAGCCTAGTCAATCTGCTAGCCGAGAACGTGCATTAGATAATCGCCATCGTTCGCCTCAAAGACGGCGCACTTTTGCCAACTCTTTAGAAGGGAAAACGCGTCTAGTGTGGACTGTGTTTGTTTCTTTAGTTGTCATAGTAGTGTTTTGGTTGATAGTCTCCACAACCTTTGGATTCGTCAGAAATCTTTTTTCCCCGCCACCACTTTTACCAGGCGAACAGTTGTCAGTAGAAATTAATCAACCACCAATACCGATTCCTGAGCTAAACAGCAAACCACAGTCACCAGATGGAGCTTTAACTACTGCGACAGCAGAGGAAATCATTCGCAGTTGGTTATCTACCAAAGCTGCTGCTTTAGGACCGAATCATGATGTTGATAGTTTGCAACAAATTTTAACTGGTTCATCTTTATCTCAATGGCGGTTAATTGCCCAGCAAGATAAGACCGAAAACCGTTATCGGAAGTACGAGCATCACCTGAAGGTAGAATCTGTAGAGAAAACCGATTTAGACTCAAATCGTACATCCGTGGAAGCTACGGTGAAGGAAGTAACACAGTTCTATCAAAATGGTCAAATTAAGAAGTCTTCTGACGAAAGTTTGCGAGTTCGGTATATTTTGATTCTGCAAGATGGTGTGTGGCATATCCAGAATATGTCAGTGGTCAATAAGATCAGCATGAACTTTTAGTTATATTCTATACCTAGGGAAGTTTTCTGCTAGCCACTATATTTAGGAAATACAGAATTTTATCTGAGTGTCCTACTCTTTTCACTCCACTTCAAACCTCATAACTCTTTCATTGGGTGGTACTTCACAGTATCACCCATAAATTTTATTGCCGTTCGTCCTCTGTAGATTGCAGTCTTTAGAATCATTCCCAGCGTATTGTCAGAGAATCTTGACATTGTCTGCTACTGTAATTGTATTGCAAAGGTTAATGTCATGGGATTATAACAATATGATCCCCAAACTGCTGATAGATTCGTACACAAGCCGAAAAAGCGTCTTGATACCCCTTGATCCCAACAAAGAGTTACGGCTTAATATTTATTAAACAAAGACTCCTCTGATCCCAAAAAAATGCTGATTTTGGCATGACAAGGAATTGAAAGGGAGTGACTCTCAATTTAATAACAGTTTAAGAAAGTTAAACTCTGGGCAAGACCAGGAGTCAGGAATAAGAAATTCATCTGGAGTGGATGAGATGTTAAATACCATTCTGTAACCAGGGGAAATCATTTACCTTTCAAACTACTGGAGGCCAAATTAATGGCAAAAGAACGCCCGCCGCTAGAGGAGATGACATTGCGGCAACTACGCAAGGTTGCGAGTGAATATGGCATTTCTCGCTATAGCCGAATGCGTAAATCACAATTACTGGCATCGATTCAAGACGTTCAGCGCAGCAAATTCTCGCTTAGTCCATCTCGTTCACTGGAGGCACAGGAAACCGTGGAAGCAGCAAAATTCGAGTTAGGTCAAGTAGATCGTAATGGTGCTTCTCTCACTGATGTTGATGAGGAGCTAGGAGATCTACCTGCTGGTTACGGTGAAAGCCGTATTGTACTCTTACCGCGAGATCCTCAGTGGGCTTATACCTATTGGGATGTTCCAAACGAACATAAAGAAGAACTGCGTCGCCAAGGAGGGCAACAGCTAGCGCTGCGGATTTATGATGTTACCGACATCAATATTGATTACCAAAGCCCTCACAGCTTGCAAGAATATCCTGCTGATGAACTGGCTAGAGAATGGTATCTACCAGTTCCAGTGAGCGATCGCGACTATGTAATCGATATTGGCTATCGTTCTGTTGATGGACGTTGGTTAATTCTCGCTCGTTCTGCGCGAGTCCACATTCCTCCTGTGTATCCTTCTGACTGGATTGAAGATGTCTTTGTCACGGTCAACTTTGAAGAAGATTTGCGTGGTAAGACTGTCTACGAATTGGTTCCTCCTGCGAAGAAGATAGCATCCACAGCCTACGCCAACAGCAACGGCAACCCCATTTATGACCAAATCTTTGGTATGGCTGAATCTGCTGAAGCACAAAGAGTTGCAGGTTCTCTATTCGGCTCTATGCAGCAAGTACCTGGTTCTGCCAGCCCAGAACAAGCTATCAGCTCCTACATTTTCCCATCAGGCGTCGGTATGTGGGCAGTTCCCACCACATCTGGTTTAACCATGTCTGGTGTAGGTATGTCAGGAGTTGGCTTCTCGGCTTCTGCTGTACCAGTACGTCCACGCAAGTTCTGGTTAATTGCTGATGCTGAGTTGATTGTCTACGGTGCAACCGAACCAGATGCTACTGTAACTATTGGTGGTCGTCCGATCAAGCTGAATCCAGATGGTACATTCCGCTTCCAGATGTCCTTCCAAGATGGTTTAATTGACTATCCAATCTTGGCTGTAGCTGCTGATGGTGAGCAAACCCGCTCGATTCACATGAAATTTAATCGTGAGACACCATCCCGAAATACTAATACTAAAGACGAAGCCGTTTTAGAGTGGCTGTCTTAATTAGGCATTCTCAATTAACTCCAGATTGAATAATAAATTTTTTACCCGCTATAGTAATTCTGTAGCGGGTTTTTGCATCTTTAAAATCTATCTCCAAATGTCTAAATTATTCTTATTATCTATCTTCATAATCGTGCTCAATTTATTATCAGGCTGTAAAAATATTGAATCCAATGCAGCCCAAGAGCCATCAAAAGCTACTTGTATTGGCAAAAATGCTAATTTTAGCATTGAGTTTTTTAAAGCCAACAATCAAGGAAAAAGATATGACAGAGGCATTAATCATGTGGTTATTTTTAATCCTCAATCAGAACAATTAGATTTTAAAGTAAATGTGGGACTTGCTCATAAACTTTATGCTAAAGATAAGCAAGGTAAATTAAGTAAGGAATATGTACCAAAGCAATTTCGAGAAATTATCACTGATGAGAATTCTAAATTAAACGGACAAACACCAATAGCAGCAATTAATGCCGACTATATAGGCACTGATAACAAACCACAAGGTTTGAATATTTCTCGCGGGTTTGAGTATTCAGGAGCTTTTAAAAATCAGCGTTCTTCCTTTGGAATCTCAGGAGGTAAATTCAAAAGTAGAAAAGCTACTATCCAAGCTGGTAGAAGAAAAGATGAAATTTTGAATTACAACCTAGTAGGAGGTAATGGTCGATTTTATCGTGGTGGTAAATTTAAAGATATTTGTGCAGATCTGGGGGAATTTGCCTGTAAAGAAGCAACTAATCGTTCTCTAGCAGCTATCACTGATCAAGGTTATGTGATTTTGTTAGTCAATGATGCTAAAGCTAATTCAAATATTGAATTTTCTCAAATTAATCAAGAACTACTGCCAGATAAATTTGATGATGTTCTAGAAGGCATCGCTCGTAATAATTGTTTGGGCAATATTCAAGAAGGAATTTTGTTTGATGGTGGGATGTCGCCAGGATTATATTACAACAATAAAATATATGTAGAAAATGCTGGACCAATTGGTTCGGTATTTTTGATATATAAAAAATCAACTAATCCAGGTTAAAAATATAATTGTTTGCCAAGGCTGTTACCTCCGAGGGAACAGGCAAGTTAGAAGCAATACCACCTATGGCAGAGTATAAGTTAAGTTTGGCAGCGTAAATACGTGGAGCGCGATAGGCACCCCCCAATTTTTAGATTTACCGTTTGAAGTATTTCAGCAAGCACTACAGGAGTCTTGATACCTGAAAGCGCTACCCTAGAGGTTATAGCTAAAAATAACCTATGACACCTGAAGAAATCGCTGGTACGCTAACAGAATTATTTGGTACAGGATCTGTTGGTGCGATCGCACCTGGATCGTGGCAAGTAGAAACATCGAGTTTTCGATTGTTAGTGCTGCTTGCCGAAGATCATACTTGGTTGCGGGTTTTACTGCCCATTGTGCCAATAGAAGCAGCACAACCATTTTTAGAACAGTTCCTAGAAGCAAACTTTGATGAGACTCAGGAAGTACGCTACGCTTTGTATCAAGGCGTGATTTGGGGAGTGTTTCAGCATAACAGTGGCACTTTGGTGAGTGCGGATTTGTCTAATGCGATCGCTCGCCTCATATCTTTACATAATGCTGGTTTAAATGATGTTTTCAATCGATTGATTGAAAACCGGATTCGGCAAATTATCCAAGCAGCAAAACGGCAAGGACAATCTCTTCAGTTCACAATGCAAAATCTGGAGCGCTTTTATACAGAAGGATTGTTGGGAGAAATTGAGCAAACTCCTGAGGCACGTGAACAAGTATTAGCTTTGTGGCGACATCAATTAGAACGCTTGTGGAATGAGATAGAAGCGTAAACAATTAATAATCTTTTATTGAATGATGGCAAATATTTCGGATGCTATGGACATAATTCACATCCTCAAAGAAGACTATCAAAGATTTCCAGTTAATCAAACTTATAGCATTTACGCCCCGGACGTTTATTTTCAAGACGCTGTTTTCAAATTTCGTGGTGTTGAACTCTACAAGTTGATGATTAATTTCATCAAGACTTTCTTTTTAAATCCGCAAATGGATTTACATGATATTCAATCTTTAGGAGATACAATTAAAACCGAGTGGACACTCAGCTGGAACAGCCCCCTACCTTGGAAACCGCGGATTTCTATTCCTGGCTGGAGTGAATTACGTCTTAACTCTGAAGGTTTAATTATTTCCCACATTGATTATTGGAAATGTTCGCGCTTGGATGTGCTTAAACAACATTCATTTTCTTCAAAAAATCGTTAGTTAAACTACTGTCAACAGCAGAATCGGCTGTAGTTAATAGCTATTAAACTAGAGTTAACAAACATCGCCACCAACGTTTATGACGGCTGCTAAAAATTCCGAAGCACAAGATGAATTAACTATACAGACGGAAGCCGAAAATATTATCATTCCACCTAGTGATTTGTGGAGTGATGAGCCGCCTGTGGAAAGTGATCTGCACCGAGAGCAAATTGAACTGTTGCTGGCTTGTTTGAAATGGTGGTGGCGTAACCGTACTGATTTTTATGCAACTGGAAATTTGACGATTTATTTTAGCCCAGAGCAAATTACTACAAAAGACTTTAGAGGCCCGGATTTTTTTGTGGTTCTGGGATGTGAAAATCGACCCCGGAAAAGTTGGGTATTATGGGCAGAACAGGGTAAATATCCCAATGTAATTATTGAATTACTTTCTGATAGTACTGCCAAAGTTGACAAGGGTGCTAAATTTGAACTTTATCAGGATACTTTTCGGACACCAGAATATTTTTGGTTTCATCCCGATACTTTAGAGTTTAAAGGTTTTCGTTTAATGGGTGGTAAGTATCAACCTTTGGAAGCAAATACAGAGGGGTGGCTGTGGAGTCAGCAGTTAGAGTTATTCTTGGGAATTTATGAGTCAAAATTAAGGTTTTTTAGTTTAGATAAACAATTAGTATTGACTCCAGAAGAAAGAGCCGCAATAGCAGAACAGCAAGTGGAAGAATTGAAGGCGAGATTGAAGGGCTTAGGAGTTGAAATTGATGTGTCAGAGTAGTGCTAATTTTTCCATTTAGCAACTGAATCTACAAATGAGCGATCGCCTGCGCCAATCGCAGCCAGTATAGCAACAGGGCTTGATTATCTCTCACATCTATATATTGGGTACGCTTCGCCCTCAGATGTGCTGCAACTGCATTTATTCTCTTTAGACAGTTGATAATAGAGATAGCGTAAATAAATGTAAACAATTCTCAGGCAGGACAGAATCATCCATGCGTGTAATTTTAATGACAGGCAAGGGCGGTGTTGGCAAAACTTCTGTAGCCGCTGCTACTGGACTCCGTTGTGCAGAACTAGGCTATCGCACACTGGTGTTGAGTACAGACCCCGCTCACTCTTTAGCAGACAGTTTTGACCTGGAACTAGGACACGCACCTCGGGAGATTCGCCCAAATTTATGGGGTGCGGAACTAGATGCACTACAAGAACTAGAAGGAAACTGGGGTGCTGTAAAGCGCTACATTACCCAAGTTCTTCAAGCTAGGGGTTTAGAAGGAGTACAGGCGGAAGAATTAGCCATCTTACCAGGTATGGATGAAATTTTTGGCTTGGTAAGAATGAAACGCCATTATGATGAAGGCGAGTTTGAGGTATTGATTATCGATTCAGCGCCTACAGGTACAGCATTGCGACTGCTGAGTTTACCCGAAGTTGGTGGCTGGTATATGCGCCGTTTTTACAAACCATTTCAAAATATTTCCGTGGCACTTCGGCCTCTAGTTGAACCGCTTTTTCGACCAATCGCTGGTTTTTCGCTGCCAGACAAAGAGGTGATGGATGCGCCTTACGAGTTTTACGAACAAATAGAAGCTTTGGAAAAAGTATTGACAGACAATACTCAAACTTCAGTTCGCCTGGTCACTAATCCAGAAAAGATGGTGATTAAAGAATCTCTGCGTGCTCATGCCTATTTGAGTTTATATAATGTTGCCACAGATTTAGTGGTAGCTAACCGCATCATTCCTGCCGAAGTCCAAGATCCATTTTTCCAACGTTGGAAACAAAATCAACAGCAATATCGTCAGGAAATTCATGATGACTTTCATCCTCTACCTGTAAAAGAAGTTCCACTTTTTTCTGAAGAAATGTGTGGTTTAGCAGCCTTAGAAAGGCTGAAGGAAACCCTCTATAAAGATGAAGACCCCACACAAGTTTATTACAAAGAAACAACTATTAAGGTTGTACAAGATAATAACCAATACAGCTTAGAACTGTATTTACCTGGTATTCCCAAAAATCAAGTTCAATTGAGTAAAACTGGTGATGAGTTAAATATTACTATTGGCAATCACCGTCGCAATTTGGTATTGCCACAAGCTCTAGCAGCACTGCAACCCGCAGGTGCAAAAATGGATGAAGACTATCTTAAAATCCGTTTTGCTTAATATGTAACAGTTTAATTTTGCTGCCAAACCCAGCAGCATTAAGCTTTGCTGTTTGTACAGACCCCATTGCGTCTGTACTTTTTTGTTTTGATCCCCGATTATAATCGCTATTACTATTGGAGATTAGGGAAACATATTTGTGAGAAATCTTTTTAATTTAAAACTGAAAATGTTTAGGCTCTCTTTTACAACTCAACTCGCAACCAATTAGAAAATTTGCAACATAATATACTAGAAGATCTAACACTCTTACTTAAAAAATTTTCTTTTTACTTTTTACTTAAAATATTAAGACTTACTACTTTGATAAACTGTTAATAGACTTACATAGTAATGTCAATACTTCTCAAGGAGTAGATTTAGTAATATTACTAATATATTGAATAATTATTCTGTTAGAAATAATGATTTTTGTTTAAAAAATAAATAAAGTTTCTCAATAGTTACTATACCGTAGTTTTACTGAAGACAGTCATAAAAATTCAATTTCATAATATTTTTAGATATAGAATTTTTTTATTTCTTTCTGATAAAAATTTATATAACTACAAGCAATGACCCCGATCGCAAAAACAGACTTGCGGTTAAACCTTGAACAAGAAGGCATATTACGCCGCATTACAAATAGTATCCGTCAAACGTTGGATCTAGAAGAGATTATTACAACGACAACAACAGAAGTGCGATCGCTACTTAAAACTGACCGAGTCATGATTTACAAGTTTCATGCTGATGGTAGCGGTCAGGTCATTGCTGAATCGATTTATAACGATAGATTGCCATCACTTTTGGGGCTAAATTTTCCTGCTGATGACATTCCACTCTCTGCGCGAGAATTATTTATCAAGTCACAAGTACGTTCATTAGTCGATGTTGAAACACAGCAGATTGGTCAAAGTCTTCTACGTGACTGGGAAACAGGAGAACTCATATTAGAGGAAATCCATTATCGTACTGTTGATCCCTGCCATGTAAAATATCTAACGGCAATGGGAGTTAAATCTTCTTTGGTAGCACCAATTTTATACCAAAAAGAACTCTGGGGTCTTTTGGTGTCTCATCACTCTGAAACTCATTCGATTTTAGAGGATGAAATAGAAGCAGTGCAGATGGTAGTAGATCAATTATCAGTAGCGATCGCTCAAAGTAATCTGCTCACTCAAGCCCATAAAAAAGCTGAACGGGAAGCTACCATTAATCGCGTTGCTACTCTACTCCATGCGTTGCCCACAATTGTACTACAGCCAGCTTTAGAAGCAACTGTAGCTGCTTTCGGTGGTTCGGGCGGTAGACTTTGTATCAGACATAATGCTTTTAATTTCCAAAATAGTAAATTTAAAACCTTAGCAGAATGTTTAATTCCTGGAAGTGATTATGTCAGGCTTTATATTTGCGGGCAGCAACCTGCGGTAGCAGAAAAAACTATCTATCCACTAATAGAGCAATCTAATGTTTGGCAAGAACATTATCAATCTGGTGAATATGATGTTTGGGCAATTTCAGACATCTATCAAACTCCTAATATGCGAACTGTGCAAGTTGCATTTCAACCAACTAAGATTCGCAGCATTTTGATGATTCCACTTGAATACCGCCAGGAGTTGGTGGGCTATTTAAGTATTTTCCGTAATGAAATCGACACGGAAACTTTGTGGGCAGGTCGATTCGCTCCCGATCAAAGGCAACTCTATCCTCGTCAATCATTTGAGCTATGGCGCGAAACTAAAACAGCACAAGTTCAAAAATGGACAGACGAAGAGATAGAAATGGCCAGAGAAATTGGTAAACATTTTGCATCCGCAATTCAACAGTATGAACTTTACCAACAGGTACAAGCCTTTAATAGCAATTTAGAAAAACAAATCAAAAAGCGCACGCTGGATATGCAACGAACAGCCGAACAACAACAGGCTGTGTTTGGAGTTATTGCTAAAATTCGCGAGTCACTTGATACTAAAACTATTTTTCAAATTACTACTAAAGAAGTTTGTCAATTAATCAAAGCCGACCGCGTTTCAATTTATCGCTTTGATTCTGAGTGGGGTGGTGAATTTGTCGGTGATTTTGAGGTTGCTAGTCCGCACTGGTCAAATGAGTCTAAGCTGGGAGTAAATACGGTCTGGAATGATACTTACTTACAAGACACTCAGGGAGGACGCTACCGCTACAACGAAACATTTGCGGTAGATGACATTTACAAGATGGGCTTTACTCAGTGTCATATCGACAATTTAGAGGAGTATCACATTTATGCTTTTGTACTTGCTCCAATCTTTGTCGGTCAAAAACTTTGGGGTTTGCTATGTAGTTATCAACATTCTGCCACCCGCCAATGGCAAGACTCGGAAGTTAACTTTATCAGTCAGATTGCGGCTCAACTTGGGGTAGCACTTCAGCAAGCTGAATTACTGAGGCAAACACAGCAGCAAGCGTTAGATTTACAACAAGCAGCCGAGCAACAACGGGTATTGTTTGAAGTTGTAGCCAAAATTCGTGAATCACTTGACTTAGATGCAATTTTTCAGACAACTACTCAAGAAATCTGTAAAGCACTGCAAGCTGATCGCGTGGCTGTTTACCAGTTTCACCCAGATTGGAGTGGTGAGTTTATTGCTGAATTTGTTGATGAGGGCTGGATCAAGCTGGTAAGTCCCCAGACCAAGACGATATGGCAGGATAGTTACTTGCAGGAAACTCAAGGTGGGCGATATGGCAACAATGAAACCTGTGCAGTAGATGATATCTATCAGGCTGGTTACTCTGATTGTCATATTGAGCTTCTCGAGAAATGCCAGATCAAAGCATATGCGATCGCGCCAATTTTTATTGGGCAAAAGCTCTGGGGATTACTAGCAGCTTATCAAAACTCTACACCCCGCCACTGGGAAGCCTCAGAAATTCAGTTTTTAGCTCAGATTGCCAATCAGCTTGGGGTAGCACTCCAGCAAGTTAACTTACTCTTACAAACTCAGCAGCAGACAGAACAGCTAACTCAAGCTATACACGATCTACAAGAGACCCAAACCCAACTCATCCAAACTGAAAAAATGTCCTCATTAGGTCAGCTGGTGGCGGGTATTGCCCATGAAATTAATAACCCTGTAAACTTTATTTACGGTAACCTGGCTCATGTCAGTGACTATGCTGATGATTTACTCAGTATGCTGGAACTTTATCAGCAGGAAGTGCCAAATACTAGCTCTGAGATTTGGAAGCGAGCAGAAGAAATTGACTTAGAATTTATCATCGAAGATTTACCCAAAACTCTAACTTCGATGAAAGTAGGGATTGATCGCATCCGTCAAATTGTCTTAGGTTTAAGAAATTTCTCTCGTCTCGATGAGGCAGAAATGAAAGCGGTAGATATACACGAAGGTATTGATAATAGCCTACTGATTTTGCAACATCGCTTGAAAGCAAAGCCAGAAAGCCCAATGATTAATATAGTAAAGAATTACGACGAGCTTCCCTTAGTAGAGTGCTACGCCGGACAGTTAAATCAAGTGTTTATGAATGTCTTGAGCAATGCGATCGATGCTCTAGAAGATTATAAAGAATCTTCATCTGAACCTCATCACAGTCAAATTACTATCTACACTTCTATTGGAGAGATGAAAGCCAATGTCAAGAGTGCAGTGATTCGTATTATAGATAATGGTCCTGGCATCCCAGAAGCTTTGAGGACAAGAATATATGACCCATTTTTTACCACTAAGCCAGTGGGTAAGGGTACTGGCTTAGGATTATCAATTACTTACAAAATTGTGGTTGATAAACACGGTGGTATATTTAAATGTGATTCCCAGCCAGGTTTAGGTACAGAATTTTGGATTGAAATTCCCATTCATCAAAATACTTATAATTAATCTTCTTTAATTTCTCAGTTGCACGGGCATAGCTAAATAAGTCATCTTCAACCCACCCAGTGGTGTAAAAATCACTGGAGTTAGGCTTTGATTGAGATGCATTTGAATTTCCGAAGCTGGTAATTCTTTCAAGCCTTCCATAAGATACTTAATATTAAAAGCAATATCTATATCTTCCCCAGATATCTGCGCTGGCATTGATTCTCTACCGCTACCTACATCTTGAGCTTCACAAGATAAAGTAATTTCTTGGTTACCGCTATCAATGCTGAGCTTCACAATATTATTCTTTTGATCGGCTAGTACCGCAATTCGCTCCAAAGTGCTTAAGAATTGTTTGCGATCGATAGTAACTTGGCGCTCAAATTGACGCGGGATGAGTTGCCGATAAGCTGGATATTGCCCTTCTAAAGTGCGACTAGTCAAGCGTTGATTTTTCCAGGCAAACACAACTTGACCTTGATCTAAATATAAGGCTACAGGCTCTTCATCAGAAGAACTATGAGCTAACATTCGCTGTAGTTCGCGCAGTGCTCTAGCTGGTACTGTCACTTCTAGCTGGCTACTATCTTCAATGGGACGCTCATTAGTAGTTTCTACTACTGCTAAACGATGCCCATCAGTAGCAGCAAATTCTAGGGTATCTTGTTTAACTGTTAAATGAACACCAGTGAGTACCTGCTTAGTTTCATCTCCACTGGTAGCAAACAATGATCCTCTTAATCCCTCAATTAAGGCAGCAGCCGTTAAATGAATTACTTCAGAATTTTCAATCACGGGTAGTTCGGGAAACTCTTCCGCCCCCATTGCACGCACTTGATAATGTCCGCTCTTGGGTGTCAGGGTAACAATTAAACCCTCTCCTGTAGATGTCTCAGTTGCTGATTCATCGTCTAGGGTGATTTCTCCCTCTGGTAGACGAGAGGTGATGTCTAAAAGTAATTTAGCAGGAAGTGCGATCGCTCCTCCTTGCCATACCTCAGCGTTAAAGCTAGTGCGGATACCCAAGCTGAGATCGAAGGCGGTTAAGCTTACTTGGTTAGTTTGTGCATCTGCTTGTAGCAGCACATTGGCAAGTACTGGATGTGTCGGTCGTGATGGTACAGCACGGCTGACAAGAGAGAGGTTCGTACTGAGATCGCTTTGGGCGCAAACTAATTTCATAGTTAGATTCACCTTGTGAGTGTCTATAGTACCACTCTAGAAATATTTTTAAGTTATTATTGCCAAGCTGAACGATTCTCAAACATGGCTAAAATTGGCAGTCAAATGTTCTTGACAAGCGTTGGTTCAAGCTTAGATAGCACAGAAACTTCTAGTGGGTCGTAGCCTAGCTGTTGAGTAATCCGTTCCCTAGCTAAAACTCGGTACTCCCAAAAATGCTCTCCCACAGCGCAGAGCGACAAGTACATATTCAATACTTGGGGCTTTTTCAGTAGCACTGTCCATAGTTGTCCCCAAAATTGCTCTCTAATTTCAGGTCGTCGTAAGCCCTGATGCCAGATTAATTGAGCAACAAGCCGCAACTGCCTACTTAAAGGAACTTGCATAGTTTGTTTTCCTCTTGCTGGAGGAACAATATTAAGACACTGCTGAAAACATCTCCTAAGATAGTTCGCGGGTTCGTACAACTTCCAGAAGCCTTCCACATACTCTCTAGCAATTTCAGCAATGGGGCGGGTAGGAACGAAATTCATCAAGGTATTCTGGTCTCCCGTCGCCGTGACGCCGACGCCCTCTATTAAACGCTGTTCTTCCTGAAGTCGGTTCCACAGGGCAGTGTTGGGCAATGCTTGGAGGATGCCCAACATCGGTTGAGGAATACTAGTTTGTTCAACAAACGCCTGAATCCGTTCACCTGCACCAGAGCGTTCTCCATCAAAACCGAGAATAAACCCTGCATAGATTAGCAGTCCCGCTTCGTTGATCTTGCGACAGGCTTCTACTAACGGGTTGCGCGTATTTTGCATTTTGCGCGTCACGACGAGGCTGTCTTGATCGGGAGTTTCAATGCCGAGAAAGACAGCATAGAATCCTGCTTCTACCATCAGCTCTAGCAATTCATCATCTTCTGCTAAATTCACAGAGGCTTCGGTCATGAAGGTGAAAGGATAGTTATGCTGCTGCATCCAAGGAATCAATTCTCTTAAAAAGCGTTTGACATTACGCTGATTGCCAATAAAGTTGTCATCGACAATGAAGAGTGACCCCCGCCAGCCTAAATCATAGAGGAATTGCAATTCTGCTAAGGTCTGAGAAGGTTCTTTAGTGCGCGGTTTACGTCCGTAAAGGGAGATGATGTCACAAAATTCGCAATTGAAGGGACAACCGCGAGAAAACTGAATCGCCATCATGAAGTAGGCATCCCGTTTCAGCAAGTCAAAACGGGGCATGGGGCTTTGAGTGACATCCGGCTTCTCAGCAGAACGGAAAATTCCTTGGGTTTGCCCTTGAGCGATCGCTTCTAGGAACAGCGGAACTGTCATCTCTCCCTCATCGAGTATCAGATAATCTGCTCCCGAAGCTTGGGCATCTTGAGGAACTGATGTAGGATAGGGTCCGCCCACCGCTAATTTTTTGCCTAACCGCACGGCTTTTTGAATTAAGGCGTGGAAATCTGGTTTCTGCACCAGCATGGCAGAGATAATAACTAAGTCACACCACTCCCAATCTGCCTCTGTCTCAAGGCTGACATTGCGGTCATAAAATCTTACTTCCCAATCTTCAGGTAAGAGTGCTGCAACAGTAATAATTCCCAGAGGTGGAATCGCTGCTTTGAGTCCTGCCATTTCCATCGCGCGATCGTAAGACCAAAAAGACTGAGGAAACTGGGGGTAGAGCAACAGTGTTTTCATAACTATCCTTCTCTTTAAGATCCTTAGCGCAGCTTCGGTGATTTTTGCACAAGCGGATGCATAAAGCGTCTGGCAACAGTTAGATTTGGCAATGGAAAAATCAATTTTTTTACTTCAAATCCAGCATTTTATAGTGTAATTAATTATGTTTAGCTACTTAACTATAAGAATCCAGTTGGATTGTTGAAAAAATCCGTACTCATTCATGAGAAGAAATTAAGGTTGTAAGGATTGCACAGTTAATTTTTTGCTTTTCGTAAATTCTTACAACTCATCCCATGTAACTAAAATAAAGATACAAATAATTTTTCATCTCCTCACCTGCTGCTTATTTGTATCAACTTTAAAGTGAAACGGTATCATATAAGATTACTATCTAATATTGCTTTATCTTCATTCAACATCTTGCTCAAAAACCAATATCAAATCATTGATGGTTTTTTGTACCAAAAACCATAATCTAACAAAGCTTGCTATAAAGTTGGAAACTTTATAGCAAGACTTTTACAGAGTGTTGATTGAGTAATTGATACTCACTTAGACAAGCATTATTTTTGCCCCATTAATGGACTAAAAGCTACCCGTTCCAATCAAACAGAACACTAATTCAACAATCAGGATTGAGTAGCACACTGCTCAGTTATCTGCTTTTGCCTGCTTTTTTTACTGCGCTGCACGTGTCAGTTGTCAGTGGTTTTTTATCTGGTTTAATACCCCGTCTGTTTGTAGGCGATCTAAAAATATCTTTGTTGCTAACCAATGACAAAATCCTCACCCACAAAAGGATGAGGATTTCTAAGTGATTTTGATTGCTGAATCGTGGGGTCTTAGCAGTCAAAAGTAGCTTAATATAAGTACAATAACCCCTGCTGTACTTAGGCTACTTTGGGGTTGGCGTGAATGTATGGCCATTGGTGTCAACTTAAGCTCAAACGCTTATCCCACATACGTTTTACCCCACCCCTTAATCCCCTCCCCCGAAGTTTGCTCAACGGGGGGGAACCCCCGCACGCAACTTCTCTCCGCCTGCGGGGAGGGGAAGTTTTGGCTTTAGACAAAACTGGGGTGGGGTGACGAGGATCGTAATGGTAGGTGAGTGAATACAAAATCACGTTTTAACAAGGGTTTCACGTTAAGTTGACACGTATGATGTATGGCAAGGTATTCAAAGCCCATCACATATCCATAATTTGTAAAACCCATACTCTGACATCAGTTCTCCCAAAATACCTTGTGCGCTTTGGCATTCAGTTGCAGCAATAACTAGCATCCTAGTAGCCAGTAGATGACTTTGGGTAGTTCTTATTAGAGCTTGGGTTATCAAGATATGATCCTAGAAAAATTAATTTAGGCAGGAATAACTTGTGCAATCAGTGAGCGTTTATCGAGTGATTGAACTTTGCCTACTTGACTGAGATCGCTGACAATGCGGTCTAGTAGTTCTCCAGCTTTTTCACGATATTGATGTTCTCGACCTCGTAACCGGATGGCAAACTTCACTGAATCGCCTTTACTCAACCACCCAAGCGCTTGCTCGATGCGTAAGTTGTAATCAGCCACACCGACGTTTGGACGGAGCCGGACTTCTTTCACTGTGGGTCTAGCACTCTGTCCCTGACGCTTTTTCTTTTGATACTGAAGCTTGCCATAGTTGAGGATCTTTGCAACTGGGGCTTCTTTGCCTTCTGAGACTAGAACTAGGTCAAGCTCTAAGCTCTCCGCTAGTTGTAGAGCCTCATAGGTATCAGTCAGACCACGATTGTTATTTTCATGATCAATCAAGAAGACTTGAGGTGACTTGATTTGCGAGTTAATTAGTTGCTTTTGGACTACGATAACGGTTTCCTCTCAATTTTTCAATACTTCGCGAGTGCAAGTAATGCCAATGTAACACAACCTAACTATGAATTATGATGTGTTAAAACAATACTCTCTTAATTTGGTTAGACAAACGCATATATCATTAGTGTAGAATTTTTCGCAGTTAAGATAAAGCTATCCTTTGGCACAACGTAATTTAAGAACTCAAAACTCTATTAACCATCCCCAACATTTTCAGCAGCGAATTTGCAACAAGAATAGCTAAGACTCCCTGCTGATAAGGTTTACAAGCAATATTATCTAAAATTTGCTCGTGAATACTTTAAAATTTTGATTCCAAGGGGATTTTAAAGTGAAGCGAACTAATATTTTGCATTACAGTGTGGAAGACTTACGGTTATTTGTTATTAGTTATTTTTTCCTTATCTTCCCGAAGTCATGAGCGCTAGCTGTTGGCGATCATACTTCTCTGCTTTATTTGCTTTTCAAGTCAGGCATTCACGAGAAAATCTATTCACCGCATCTTCTTGTCTCCGTGTACCCGCATTTATTTCCAAGCTAGTACTTGTGGAAATTGTGGATAACTTGTACCTAATTTATTTTTTGGGTAGTTTCGTCACTTACTCTCTGTGGAAAACTTGTGGAAAAAACCCCTAAGTTTTCCACAGGGTAATTATACTTAATTTTATTTTTTTCTAAAAACTATCAATTTTTACCCAAAATTTTCCACAAACAATAATTTTCTTGCAAAAGCTAATTAAATTTTAATATATTTTTATACTTGGCTTAATATTCTCGATAAATTACTCGACTATAAAGGCGAATGGCAATAAGGAAGGCTGTGGAAAACGGAAAGTCAATTATTAAGTTAACTGTTAGGAGCGGCTATTGATGTTGATGCGATCGCTCAGTTGACGGAGAGTAGTTGCTAAAGTGCGATCGCTTTCTCGCAATTGGGCAATTTTGTCACAACTGTAAATTACCGTTGTATGATCTTTACCACCAAACTCTTCTCCTATTCTAGGCAAACTCAAATCAGTATGTTGCCGCATGAGATACATTCCTATTTGACGTGCCCAGCTAATTTCTCTGCGTCGTGAATTGCTCTTGATGTCTTCAATTGAAAGAGCAAATGTATCAGCAATCACCTTTAAAATGACCTCTGGAGTAGCTGCCACTTTCTCGCTTGGGGTTTCTAAAACTGGGGCAATACTTTCTACTGTCATTGGCAAACCCCAAATAGAAATGTAAGCGAGCGCCCGAATTAAAGCGCCTTCCAACTCTCGAATATTAGAAGTGAAGTTAGAAGCAATATACTCAATCACATCTTTAGAAAGCCTTATTTGTTCGTATTCGGCTTTTTTCTGGAGAATTGCCATCCTAGTTTCTAAATCGGGGGTTTGAATATCGGCAATCAAACCCATAGAAAACCGCGAACAAAGTCTGTCTTGGAGGCGGGGAATTTGGTTAGGAGGGCGATCTGAAGCTATAACAACTTGCTTGCCAGCTTCATGTAAAGTATTAAAAGTATGAAAAAATTCTTCTTGGGTATACTCTTTACCTTCAAGAAATTGAATGTCATCTACTAACAACACATCAGCAGCCCGATAATGCTCTCGGAAACTTTGCATACTATCTTTACGGATTGCTGTAATTAAATCATTAGTAAACTGCTCAGTTGAAACATAGAATATTTTAGAATCAGGACAAATTTCCCAGCGATAATGTCCAATAGCCTGCATGAGGTGAGTTTTACCTAAACCGACACCACCGCATAAAAATAAAGGATTAAACTCTCTACCTGGAGATTCGGCAACTGCTAACGAGGCAGCGTGAGCCATACGATTGTTCGCACCAACTACGAATCTTGAGAATACATACTTTACGTTTAATTCAGTAGTTTTTTGTTTTGTTTTAGCAATACTTTCAGAAACACTACTTTGGGCTGGTATCCCCAGAGCAACTTCTCGTTCATGCAAATGAGAAGCTTCCTCACCTTTAGCAACAGTAATGTAAATTTCTACAGGATGGCCTAGAATATCTTGCACAACATTAGCAATGGTGTTGATGTAATATTTCTGTAACCAATTACGTGCAAAAGGATTAGGAGTGCATATCACTAAGCAATTATTTTCTAATCGCTCTGCACTAGCAGTTTTAATCCAAGTTTCAAAGGTAGGACGGGATAGTTCTAGCTGCAATCGCTCTAGTACCTGACTCCACAAATTGTCTATGTGAATTTCCATTTTTACCACCTTTGCTGCTAATCGTCACAATAGAAGATATAAGCAAGCACCAATTTAGCATTCACATGCTCTAGACCTGGAACAAGCTTTTAAGTTGTAATCATTTTGGGGCATACCCGGTAGGCAACATCCTACCACTCACTGACTAACACGGAGTAGCAAAGACACATGAAGATAAACAACTGTATTTGTGCAGCCCAAGATATTGTTACTAAAGGTTTACCTCAGAGGCAGGAAAAAACTAGTATGATGTCGATGCTATTTAAGGTAAGTGCAGTGGTATGCCTTGGTGGTTGTGCTCTTTTACCCGCCAAGACTTTTGAGACGCCCAAAAATGATGCGCAGTCTCAGGTAGAACCTCAAAACACAACTACTCCCAAAGTAGCAATTGCTCCACCGCCGATGCTTTCATCCTCTAGCGATCCTAACTTTGTGGTAGGAGTGGTTCAAAAGGTAGGACCAGCTGTGGTTCGCATTGATTCTTCCAGAACCGTATCTTCCCAGACACCAGAAGAATTTGAAGATCCATTTTTCCGGCGATTTTTTGGCGATACAGTACCATCGCAGCCCAGGCAAAGGGTAGAACGGGGAAGTGGTTCCGGTTTTATTATTAACTCCTCTGGTCAAATTTTGACTAATTCGCACGTGGTAGACGGTGCTGACACTGTAACTGTCACCCTGAAAGATGGTCGGACTTTTAACGGCAAAGTCCTAGGAGAAGATCCGGTAACAGATGTGGCTGTGATTAAGATTGATGCTAATAATCTGCCAACCCTCTCTGTCGGAAACTCCGATGCTTTGCAACCAGGAGAAGCAGTAATTGCTATTGGTAATCCTTTAGGTTTGAACAATACTGTCACATCTGGAATTATCAGTGCCACAGGCCGCTCTAGCAGTGATATTGGCGCTAGTGATAAGCGCGTTGATTATATTCAAACTGACGCCGCAATTAACCCCGGTAACTCTGGTGGTCCACTTTTGAATGTTCGTGGTCAAGTGATAGGGATGAACACAGCTATTATCCGCGGTGCTCAAGGTTTGGGATTTGCGATTCCTGTTAACACAGTGCAAAGAATCGCCCAAGATTTAATTGCTAATGGCAAAGTCGATCATCCTTATTTGGGCATTCAAATGGTGACGCTGACACCAGAAATTAAAGAAAGAATTAATAATGAATTAGGCGATCGCATTAATCTCACAACCGATAAGGGCGTTTTATTAGTTAATATTGTGCCTCGCTCTCCTGCATTTGCTGCTGGACTAAAAACTGGTGATGTGATTCGGAGTATTAATAATCAGCCTGTTAACAAAATAGAAGAAGTGCAAAAACTGGTGGAAAATAGCAAAATCGGTAATCCTTTGCAAATGCAAGTAGAACGCAATGGTCAAATTACTCAAGTAGCAGTTAAGCCTGCACCTTTACCAGTGCGGAGTGAAAGCTAATTCCACATTTAAGTTAGGAATTGATAATATGTAATTAGCGATGGCTAATTACTGAGAAATAAATCTAGCTGGAAAATAAAGCAGAAAACAGAGATAAGGAAAAAGTCTTCATTTTTTGTTGTGCTCACTTAGCTTACGCTTTGCGCTCATTTTAGTTCATGCGTCTGCTGCAAAGGTGAATTTTAAGAAAATAGAACCACAGATAAACACCGATAAAGTATGTATGTTTATTTGGCGTTTAAAATAAAAAATTAGATGTTCGCAAGCTGTCTCATCATTACTGGCAACTAATTATTGTTCATTTCCAAAGGAGTTTATCTGATGGCTCAATTATTGCCAATTATTCAATTAGGTAATCCCATACTGCGCCAACAAGCTACCTTGATTGATAATATTCAAGACCAGGGTATCCAAAACCTGATTGACGATTTATTGGCAACTGTTGCTCAAGCTAATGGGGTGGGTATTGCTGCACCACAAATCGCAGAATCCTATCGTTTATTTATTGTGGCATCTCGTCCTAATCCTAGGTATCCCAACGCGCCAGAAATGGCGCCTACAGCCATGATTAATCCCAAAATTATTGCCCATTCCACTGAAGTAGTTAAAGGTTGGGAAGGTTGTTTGAGCGTTCCCGGTATTAGGGGATTCGTTCCCAGGTATCAAGCAATTGAAGTTGAATATACTGATCGCAATGGTAAATTACAACAACAAGAATTAACTGATTTTGTCGCGCGGATTTTTCAACACGAATATGACCACCTCGATGGCATCGTGTTTGTAGATCGCTTGGAGAGCACCCACGACATGATTACAGAGCAGGAATACCAAGAGCGTATAGTTAACAATACTTAACCGAAAATAGTTCTCAAGAATGAAGCTGTAAGCCAAAGCTTCAGGTTATATTTAACCTATTGTTAACCTTTGGCTTAGTTCAGCTATCGGGTAAATGACCAATACTATTAGTAGTCGCGACAGGTTAAGTCCGCAGCCGCAAGAAAGTTTTGGCTTAATCTCTGCTCAGAGTGAGAGCGATGAAGGAAAACTGAATACTGACAGTAGTGTAACAGAGGCACAGTCAAAAGGGAGAGTTTCTCTGGGCGGATGGCGAATTGTTCATGCTAGCAATGGGCGTGTGCGCATCCGCGCTCAAGAGAGTTGCTTAGAATCTCGACTAGAGGCTATATCCCAATACCTAGAGCAACAGAATGGAGTCAAGGAAGCCATCGTCAATCAGCAGACAGGTAGTTTGGCAATTGTGTTTGATCCCAATCAGTTGCCGTTACCGCAGATATTGGAGAAATTAGAAGAATTTGGCATTAATCTGATCTCTACTGATGAATCCAACATTAAGGCAGATCTGTTTGCAGAATGGAAATCTGTGGATTTTTGGAAACAGCAAACAATTTCCTTGATTCCCTTGATGACAGGGTTAGCAGTCACAGGCGGACTGGGGATCAGCGGTGTAGCATCAATTCCTGTCTATATGATTGCCGCAAATGCAACTCGTTGGGTAATTGGCTCTATAGAATCTGAAATTTCGGGAGCAGAAACAAGCACCAGCAAATCTACACAAGCCTCATCATTAGAAATAGACAGCAAATCAGCATCCTCTGACAAAATTGCTTATAGTGTCGTCCATACAATTCCCGGACGGATTAGACTTCATCTGCCTCTAATCGCCAAAAATCAAGCTTATGGTAGACGACTAGAAAGGCAGCTGAAAACAGATGCTCAAGTGACCAGCGTGCGCATAAATTATAGTGCGGCATCGGTGGCGATCGCCTATCAGCCGAGTGAGATTAGCCTAGCGCATTGGGTAAAGTTGATGGAATTGGCTTTACAAACGCACCCGCCTAACAATCCCATCAAGACAACAGAACAGCAACCGCTTGCAGAACAAGTGATTCAGCCAACTGAAGTTCCTGAGGACAAAAGTCCAGAGATGTCAATATGGGCAAATATGAAGCCTAACGCCTTGTCTTATTGTTTAGCCTTTATGGCGAACTTTCCTTTAGGGACATTTCCAGAATGAGAAGGGAGGTAACAATGAAGGGTGCAATATCGCAAATGGGAACTTACCCCAGCGAAAAATCTATTGAGAACCACAACCACGCTGCTAGGGAATTTTACAGCATTACTTATGCACTTCCCGGACAAGTAGGATTTTGTGTGCCCAGGATTACTGAAGATTTAAACTATCTCCAACGCCTGTTAGAGATGATAGAAGCAGAACCTTGGGTAATTAGCCAGCAAGTGAATTACACTGCTGGGTCAATTGTCATTACCTACAAACCTGGGGTAATGTCAGATGTGGAAATGCGATCGCATTTGGCCGATCTGCTACAATCTGCAACAGATGCAGAAGTCGTAACAAAGCAAAAAACCAATTACCACCACCAGCCTCAGCCTGATAGTGAGACTCACTCAACTGAGCAATATCCCAAAGTAGCCTATACCATTGCCCATGCAATTCCCGGACGGGTGCGGTTTCATGTACCGCGAATTGCCTCAGATCCCCAATATGCTCAATCTTTAGAAGCTTTACTCAAAGCAGATCCGGCAGTAACCAGTGAGCGAGTGAATCGGAATGCGGCATCAATTGTGATTACCTATAAAACTGTCAAGGATTCTCACAAACGAATGCAAAACATCTGGGAAACAATCGTATCCCATTTAGCGAATCTGATTCAATCTGCTAGCGATCGCGCGATGTTGAACAAACACGCCTCTAGCAGAATTTGACACAGAAAAATAACCATCAGCCAACCAATTTCATCAGATTGGGGGCTATTTTGCTCTTTTAAGTCAGAGTCATCAAGTTTCATCAACTCTATCTGAGAGACAAGGAATGGTAAAACCAAGGGTTCAATTAGCATCACCGCCTACGCCAATAGTGCCTGAGATTGTCGAGAAGCATCACGAGAACGTTGCTTTAGTCAAAGAACAGAATGGAAAAGTTACGTTCACCGACAACAACGGACACAACCGCAGACAGATTACCCAAGTTGCTTACAGCATTGTTCATGTAACACGAGGAAGGATACGGTTTCGCGTGCCTCGGTTACGTCACGATCGAGACTATGCTCAACGTCTCCAAGCATTATTAGAAGCTGATTCCTTAGTTATAAGTGCGCGGATCAAGCCAGCGGCGGCGTCGCTAGTTGTGACTTATCAACCTAGACAAATGTCAGAGTCCAAGATGCGATCGCATTTGATTCATCTAATCTTAACTGCTAGCGATCCGACAATAGTCATTACAGTTGTTAATAAACCAGCGATTACGCAACCACCAACCGATACAGAAAATTCTTGGCCTGGTTTACAACTTTCTGCTGTCGCTACTGGTTTAGCGGTGCTGGGGGGACCGTTAGGATTATCAATTCCACCAATTATGGTAGCGGGGACTATTGCTCTAGCAACCTTACCAGTTTTTCAAAGAGCATTAGTAGGAATTACGACACAGCGCAAACTCACGATCGACTTTTTGGATTTAATGGCGATCGCTATTACTACCGTCCAAGGTCATTTTCTTACGCCATCACTGATGCTGAGTTTAATTGAAATTGGCGAGAACATTCGCGATCGCACTGCTCGTTCTTCCAAACTCCAAACTTTGGATTTACTCAATTCTCTAGGGCAGTTTGTTTGGGTAGAACGTAATGGCGAGAAACAACAAATCCCTATCCAAGATGTACTGCGAGGCGATACAGTTATTGTCTATCCTGGCGAGCAAGTCCCAGTAGATGGTACTATCCTGCGGGGTAAGGCTCTGCTGGATGAGCAAAAACTCACCGGTGAATCCATGCCAGTCTTGAAAAAGAAGGGACAAGCGGTTTTTGCTTCTACCTTAGTACGCGAGGGACGAATTTATATTCAAGCTGAATGGGTAGGCAATGATACTCGTGCTGGACAGAGTATTAAATTAATCCAAGAAGCACCTGTCCATGATACGCGCATGGAAAACTATGCGACAAAAATAGCTGAAAGAGCAGTGGTGCCAACTTTGCTACTAGGAGCAGCAGTATTTGCCGCAACTCGTAACCCAATACGGGCAGCTAGTGTACTGACTCTAGACTTTGCTACAGGTATTCGAGTATCTGTACCAACTACAGTTTTAGCAGCACTTACCTATGCAGCCAAGCACGGTATTCTCATCCGTAGCGGACGGGCATTAGAACAGCTAGCCGCAGTTGACACGATTGTGTTTGATAAAACAGGCACCCTAACTAAAGGAGAAGTGACTGTTATTGGTGTGGAAAGTCTCAATCCAGCAACATCAACTACGCGGGTACTGGAATTAGCAGCAGCAGCAGAACAACGACTGACGCACCCAGTAGCCGAAGCCATCATTCGCTATGCCGAAGCTAAGAAAGTGATAATTCCCAACCGCCAGAAATGGAACTATCAACTCGGTTTGGGAGTGCAAGCAGAAATTGACGGCGAGACGGTTTACGTAGGTAGCGATCGCTTTTTACGCCAGCAAGGCATTGAAATGGCACAGCAAAATGGCCATTCCAAGCGCTCAGCTTCAATGATTTATGTAGCTAGCAACGGTCAACTTCAAGGTAAAATCAAATATAGTGACATTCTACGTAAAGAAAGTCGGCAAGTAATTAGCCAGTTATTGACAGTCGAAGGTGTAGAAGTTCATATGCTCACCGGAGACAATAGGCAAACAGCCAATACAGTGGCAGCAGAACTAGGGATACCACCGACAAATACTCATGCCGAAGCTTTTCCCGAACAGAAAGCCGCAGTTGTGCGTGCACTACACGAACAAGGTAAGACAGTGGCATTTGTGGGGGATGGGATTAATGATTCGCCAGCTTTAGCCTACGCTGATGTTTCCGTATCCTTTGCCAATGGTTCGGAAATTGCCCGCGAAACCGCAGACGTGGTGCTGATGGAGAATAATTTGCATGGTTTATTAGAAGCGATCGCGATCGCGCGTCAAGCCAAGCAATTAATTAACCAAAATACAGGTATTGTCGCTGTTCCTAACTTAGGAGCATTGTTCATAGCCGTTATTTTTGGTTTAAATCCCCTAGCTGCAACCGTAGTCAACAACGGTTCAACCGTAGTCGCAGGCATCAACGGTTTGCGCCCAATTTTAAAACATTCACCAAAGAAAGCTCTACCATCGGCAAGATGAAGTGAATATGCCGATTAATTTAGGCTAGAACGCTTTCCTACAAGTTTCCACTTTACCAGAGGTATATTTAACTATGGCACCTAAAATCACTGACTTTGTTGAAGACGCTGGCGCTCCCGGAATTATAGCCGGTATTGGAGCAGTATTGCTGGCACCCGTCCTCCTTCCTGTAGTAGCAGGAATTGGTAAACCATTAGCCAAATCATTAATTAAAGGCGGAATTCTTGCTTATGAAAAGAGCAAAGGAGCCTTTGCTGAACTTGGTGAAACCTGGGAAGATATGGTAGCTGAAGCACGAGCAGAAATTGCTGAAGATAGAGAAACACCAGCATTTGAAGCTGCTAGCACTCCGGGCGATCGCACTTTGGATAATGGTGGCTAAATCTGTAAGTAGAGGCGCGGCGATCGCGCCTTTTATGAAAATTAAACCATAGATGAACACAGATAAACACCGATTAGTTATCTGTGTGCATCTGTGTTTATCTGTGGTTCCCAATAATAACTATAGGTAAATTCGTAGGAGGGTAGTTTGTGAGTACAAATAATTATGGATATCTCACCCAAATGCCGCAAGTAATAGAGCAAACAGCTATAAATACTCAATCTAAACTTATACCTACAAAAATAATTAGTGATACTCCAGGGCGATTGAGGCTGAGAATTGCACCAGGCGATCGCCAAGCTGGGAAAATGCAAAAAATTGCCAATTTACTAGAAGCACAACCTAACGTTAGTCAAGTAAGAACCAATATTGATCGCGGTAGTATTCTCATCAATCATGATCGCGGTGATGACAGTTTAGAAAACGTCCTAAGTACACTCAAGGATATAGGAATTATTTTTGGCGATATTAGTGAGGGTAGTACTGAAGCATCCGCAGGTGTCTCAAATGCAGTAGTTGATTTAAATAAACGAGTACAACAAGCAACAAACGGTGCTATGGATCTGCGCTTTTTGTTTCCCTTAGGGCTGAGTATCTTGTCTGTGAGGCAATTGCTCATTAAAGGTCTGCAATTTGAAACTATTCCTTGGTACGTTTTGGCCTGGTATGCCTTCGATAGTTTTATCAAATTGAATACTAACAGACAACCACAAACCAACAGCGAGTATGGGAAATCTTAACCAGCCTATGCAGATATTTAAAGAATAAATACTTCCAAGCCTCAAGGAATAAACAACCGACCAACTCCCATGTAGTTGTCAATATCTAGGATAATCTCGATCAAGCGCTCAACACATAGCTCTCGATATTCAAACTCATCCAAGCGTTTAAGATCCCCGATTGTAACTACAGGAAACGAATCTGTTGTATTCTCCTCCCGCATTACTTGTTCTAAGGATTCCTCACCTTTCATGTTCCGATTTGCGGTAAGGATCATCATTTGGTTGGCTTGAGCATAATGCCAGACAATGCTATCGCTACTATCCATTGATAAACCAGCATCTCGAAAGGTAACGAAACGGACATTTATCAAATCAAGCCAACCCGCCTTTGCCAAAATTCCCAGGAAAATAAGCGCATATCCGTCAAGATTGTAATCAACTAAGAAGGTCATGGCTTGTCCGAAGCATGTTTGGCTTTTTGCTCCTCAAGCTTTGCCCACAGAGTTTCTTGTCCAGGTTTGCGTGGCATTGTTGCGATGCAAGCAAAATGTTCGCGGTTACGCTCTTCCCAATACTGACGAATTTCTTCTCTAGTTTGCAACACTTCTTGATATTCAGCTTCTACCTGAGTAGAATTTGCTTTGATATAAGACAGAGCAGCGTTAATTTGTTCATCTGTAAGATTAAATTTGTCACGAATTAATTTAGGTGGATACTGAGCTTTCAGAAAATCCATCACATCATAAATAGTGATGCGTGTACCTGCGATCGTCAGTCCACGTTCTGTACGAATGATGCCTGTTTGTGCATTCGATGCCAGAGTCATACCTTTACCTCCTGGAACATTGACTCTATATTACCCTGCACAAAAAGCATGATGAGCAACTGCTTACTCTAACTGCTACCTACTATTTCTTGGCAATCTCAATTGTTCTAGGTAACTGGTTGTCTATGCCATATGATGAAACTTCCAAAACGTCTTTAGGAAACAAAGTAAAGCTGTAGATATAATTGATGACATCTGGCATTAGGCTTGGTTCAACCACATCTTGAATCTCCAATTTTTGCTCAAAGAGTTTAACTGCTTGTTTCTTCCCACCAAGGTATGCATATGCAGTAATGCAATGTTATTACTTATTTAATGCCGATAGTTCAACATCATAGCTATGATCGCCTCTAGTGGTCTGTAGCTCATCACTATAATATTTAAATTTGTTGAAGCGTTGCTTATCAATACATAAGCTGTCTTTACCAATATTGAAGTTTAAGTTTTGAGCAAAAGTAATTTGCGGCTTCTCGTGCTTGCCGCAACAAATAATTTTCTTAAACTGAACTTTATCAGCACATATCTATCTGAGTACCATAGTTTTTGATGCTGGGTTATTGCATCTTCTTCAGCAGTAAGGAACTATGAAAAAACTGATTAACAAGCCAGAAGACTTTGTGCGGGAAAGTTTAGAAGGTATGGTGGCGGCTCATGCCGATTTAATTCAGGTGAGTTACAATCCCACCTTTGTTTATCGAGCTGATGCACCTATACAGGGGAAAGTTGCAATTATTTCTGGTGGTGGTAGTGGACATGAGCCGATGCACGCTGGTTTTGTTGGCAGAGGAATGCTGGATGCCGCTTGTCCGGGGGAGGTTTTCACCTCACCTACCCCTGACCAAATGCTAGCAGCAGCCAAGCAAGTCAATGGTGGGGCTGGTATCCTTTATATTGTCAAAAACTACAGTGGCGATGTCATGAACTTTGAGATGGCAACAGAATTGGCTCAAAGTGAAGGTATCCGCGTGCTGAATATCTTGATTGATGATGATGTGGCAGTCAAAGATAGCCTTTATACTCAGGGACGAAGAGGTGTAGGCACAACGGTACTAGCAGAAAAAATTTGTGGCGCAGCAGCTGAGGCGGGGTATGATTTGCCACAAATAGCAGATTTGTGCCGCCGCGTAAATTTGCATGGGCGGAGTATGGGAATTGCTCTAAGTTCTTGCACAGTACCAGCTAAAGGTTCACCCACATTTGCATTAGGCGATCGCGAATTAGAAATTGGTATTGGGATTCATGGTGAACCTGGTAGGGAACGCATTGCTTTACAAACAGTAGATGAGATTACCGAGAGTTTGGCGCGAGCAATTATTGAGGATATAGGCTATAGCCGCACAGTGCGGGAGTGGGATGAAAATCAAGGGGAATGGGTAGATATAGAACTGATAGATCCACCATTAAAAAGAGGCGATCGCTTACTAGCTTTTGTTAACAGTATGGGTGGGACTCCTATTTCGGAACTGTATCTTGTCTATCGCAAACTGTCCCAAATCTGCGAACAACAGGGATTGCAAATTGTTCGCAATCTCATTGGTCCTTACATCACATCTTTGGAAATGCAAGGATGTTCAATTACCCTGTTGAAGCTAGATGATGAAATGCTCCGGCTCTGGGATGCTCCAGTCAAAACGCCAAGTTTGCGTTGGGGAATTTAGTAGTTGTTATTAGTCATTTGTCATTGGTCAAGAGTCAAGCATTTCCCTTCCTTTATCTCCCTTTAAAGCCTGTGTATAATACCATAACGCATCCGTTTCCAGTCGATCTGCCAGGAATCTGGTCTCGTGTCAACCTTTTGGTAGTATTACCACGTATTTCCTCAACCCAGATTTGATAGGTATCTCTATCAAAAAATGTATCAGCCACCCCGGCGAAGGCAGCACCAGCATTGACGATGCGAAAAAGTGGTTCATTTGGGTCTTGTTTAGTAGTGGCATAAATTAACGCACCTAAAAGTTCAGTAAAGCCACCATTGGTAGTTTCGATTTTTGTTTTAGCCCTTTCTGTCTTCATACCCAAAATCCAAAGCTTGGCACCACTATTCACCACATTAGTTTCTGAACTTCCTTCAGGATTTAGTTGGCGTCCCCAAATATGTTGATTGGGGTTCAGGAATTTCAGCGTACTCATAACAGCATCATCAATAAAAAGATCCCCAGTACCTTTGCTTTCCAGGTCAAGCCCCATGATGCTACGGTAAACAACGGTGCGATTAGCAACATTTCTCCATTTCAGCTTTGAGCCATATCCAACAAAGAAGTTCTCAACAATTAAGGTTGGAGCTTTGCCCTTATCAGCAACAATTTCTCCATTACCTTCAATTGAGCCACTAGTTCCTAGGAATCTTTGTACCTTGCCTCTAAGTCTGAGAGAACCGTTAATAGTAAAGATTCCAGTATTTGGCACTAAGACTGTGCTTGCACCAGAATCGATTGCCGCTTGAAAAGCAGCTGTATCATCCTTTTTATCATTAGGGATTGCGCCAAACTTCTCAACGCTGGCCCAAGTTTTCGGGTTATCCCACCCTAGCTTAGGAAATTGCTTAATTGGCTGTAGCGATGCCTTTGATGTACGCTTTGGCAAAGGAAACTCGGAAAGAATCGGATGAGAAGTAAATTCACCCATTGCAGCCTTTTGAATTGTCTTGGCTGCCTTGCGCGCATTACTTGCGAACAGGTTTTTGTAACCAGAAGATACCACGTTTCTGCCGTAGATAAATCCAGCAGAAGAAATTGCTGGAACAGATTTTGCTTGACCACGACCGATAAGTTTGGCATTCACCAGCGTTAAGGTACTTCCCGGATCGACGCCTCGATTAGGATTTTTGCCATTGATAATTGCTGGCACAGAATTAAAACTACTGAAACCTTCAAGACTCATTACTTGGCCGCCATTGTAGATACCTGCTTGTTTTTGATCGCGGACTGTAATGTTCTGCAACGTCACGCTGTTAATACCATTGTTTGTCAGTATCCCGTTATCGAATCCGACAATCTCAACATCTTCCACTAGCAATGGGCCGACTTCTCCATGAGTGAGCGCTAAACCAGTTGTTCCTTTTCTGTCAGCAGAGATGATTTTAACGCTGCGTACTGCTCCTTGATTATGGGCAACAAAATTGAGTCCTTCTGCACCCGGATTATTCTTCCCTGTATTGATAGTCAGGTTCCTCACCGAATTACCAAAGCGTTGAGCCGCACGGCTTACTTTAAAATCTTCAGACTGAGGATTTAAGTCAGGGTCAAAACCCGTAGAGATTACTGGTCGAGGCTGGTTAGAGTTTTGAAAATTGGGAGAATTATCCTGGAGTTGGATAATGACCCCTTCTTGACTTTGCCCTTGTAATATAGTTCGCTTGTAATCGGAGCGAGAACGCACGCCTGCTGGCCAATGGAGGGAATTAGATATGTTATACACACCATTGGGCAAGTAGATAACTCGTCCTTGATTGGGAAACTGACTGAGTGCTTTTTGGATAGCCTCAGTATCATCCTGACTATCGTTAGGTATAGCCCCATATTCTGGTGAAGTTACATTGACAACACCTGCATTTGGCGGATAAATAATATTCTCTTTTGGTTTAGCGATCGCCGCACCAAGAGCGATAATCTGATTTTCACTGTTTTTGCTAGGGTCAACGCAAGTAGTAGTTAGGAAAGCTATTAAGAATAATAAAGGGAGTAGTTTTAAGATTAATGCCCGAGGAAGAATCATAAACGCATATTCTCTTGGCTAATTTCTACTTCCTACTCTTACACGAGCTAAACAAACGTAGCCGTAAAAATTCGGATATATTGCTACGATACCTTGGTTAATATTAGCAAACTTAGGGATAAGAGGTTACATATGGTGAGTAAAGAGCAGATTTTGCAATGGTTGCAAGCATTTGCCACCGAAATAGCCCAGAATAAAGAATATTTGACTGAATTAGATGCAGCGATCGGTGATGCTGACCACGGTATTAATATGGATCGCGGTTTCAAAAAGGTGATTAGTCAGTTACCAACTTTCGCAGACCAGGATATCGGCAGTATTTTAAAAGCAGTCAGTATGACCTTGATTTCTAGTATTGGGGGTGCGAGTGGTCCTCTTTATGGCACATGGTTTTTGCGAGCTAGTGCAGATGTAACTGGCAAACAAGAACTGACTGAGCAGGATTTGCAGAGATTACTTCAGTTTGGTTTAAACGGTGTGCTTCAACGTGGTAAGGCGCAGCTGGGAGATAAGACAATGGTGGATGTTTTATCTCCATCTGTACTGGCGTTTGAACAAGCTGTAGGTGAGGGAAGAGACATAGTAGCAGCTTTGCAGCAAGCAGTAATAGCCGCCGAACAAGGGATGAAAGATACAACGCCAATGTTAGCAAAGAAGGGAAGAGCCAGCTATTTGGGAGAGAGGAGTATCGGACATCAAGATCCAGGAGCTACTTCTGCTTATTTGATGTTGAAGTGTTTATTGACAGTAGTGCAAGCTTAAAGAGTCATTTGTCCTTTGTCAGTTGCCATTCTCTGAGCCTTTGCGTCCCCCTTCGGGTTCAACAGTCGCCTACGGAGGGAAACCCTCCCGCAGCGCTGATTCACCGCGTCCCCTTGTCCTCCTTCCCTTTGCTTGTCTGAACAATTCAAATTTTGCGGAGACGTTAGATATAACGTCTCTTGTTGATTAATTGAATATCCGGTGTTGCAAAGAAGGCATTTGACGGCGGACTTGTTCTAGGCGAGTGGGTTTGATTTCCGCGATCGCAATTCCTGGTTGCTCGCCAGCATCGGCTAAGATCATACCCCAAGGGTCGATAATCATGGCGTGTCCGTGGGTTTGGCGTCTGGCGTAATGAGTGCCGGTTTGAGCAGGAGCAATCACGTAACAGGTGTTTTCAATAGCTCTGGCTTGTAGTAATGTTTGCCAATGGTCTTTGCCAGTGAAGGCAGTAAAGGCAGCTGGAACAAAGATCACATCGGCTCCTTTGTCTGCTAGATGTCGGTACAATTCCGGAAAGCGGACATCATAGCAAATAGACAGACCTAAATTACCCAGTTTTTCTGAGAAATGCACAGGAGGAAGTTGGGTACCAGCCATGACTGTGCTGGATTCTTGATAGGTGTTCCCGTCAGGGACATTAACATCAAATAGATGTACTTTGTAATAACGAGAAACCTCTTGACCGTTAGGGTCAATAAGTACAGTTGTGTTATAAAATTTGCCTGTGTTTTCTACAAGCACTGGAAAACTACCGCCGAGGATGGTAACTTGAAAGCGCTGGGCCATTTTTTTAAGAAATATTTCGCTTTCACGGGCGATCGCCTCTGCTTGGGCGAGTTTGTCTTTTTCTTCTCCCATAAAAGAAAAGTTTTCTGGCAAACCCACTAATTCAGCACCTCGACCCACGGCAAGTTCAATTAATTCTTCTGCCTGTGCCAAGTTTTTGTATAAATCGGGCACACTAGTTAATTGGATAGCGGCTGCTAAATAAGGCTTCATAGATTCGACAACAAACAATGAATTGTGTGAGGTAGATTCTCAAATATATCGTTACTTAAAGATCTGTGGAACTCAGTTAGACAAACGTTAGTCTTGCTTTTGTTTAAAAAGCTCGTAATCCTTATCGTCTAAGCTTAATCTTCCTATAGGTGATAGGAAAATGGGCACCTTTCAAGGTAGGTTGTTATCAAATGTTGATAAATGCTATCTGCTGTGGATACCTCTGCTCTCGTTCAAACGTTCATTGCTGTATTTGTCCTAGCGGATGCTATAGGTAATATACCGATAGTGCTGATTTTAACCAAAGGCATGACACCAGAAGACAGAAACAAAGTTATAGATAAAGCTATTATTGTTGCGATCGCAGTTCTGTTGCTTTTTGCCTTTACGGGACAATTAATTTTGACCTATTTGGAAATCAGCATGGCATCTTTGCGAGTAGCTGGAGGACTGCTGTTGCTTTTAATTTCTTTGCAAATGTTACGAGGAGAACTAAATACACCAATTACAGAAGAAGGACGCGATATCGCAATTACACCTTTGGCTTTGCCATTGTTAGCAGGGCCAGGTACTTTGACAACAGTGATGTTATTAACCTCAAGATCTCCCAGCCCACATATAGGTGTAGTGTTGGGTATTGTGGCGGCAATGTTCATTAGCTGGTTGATTTTGCGTCTGGGAACTTACATCGACAAATGGATTGGTGCGGAAGGCGGGGTAATTGTAACTCAGCTTTTCGGTTTTCTATTGGCGGCGCTGGCGGTGGAAGTGGGTAGTGCAGGAATTCGGGAGTTGTTCTTCTAGTAGAAAAATTTCTTGTTAGCGTCTATTGCAGCACAAGAGGGGGAAGCATCCCACTTTTTTAATTACCGTCATTGCAAGCGAAACGAAGTAAAGCGAAGCAATCGCAGAATCACTAACTCAGAACGCGTCTATGCGATTGCTACCCTACCCTTCGGGAACGACTTCGTCGAACGGGAAGGCTCCGCCTACGTCGTTCCTCGTCTCTACGAGACGCTACGCGCTAAGCGAAGCTATGCCGTAGGCTTTACGCAATGACAGGTAATTTTTCCTGGCTGCGAAATAAAAGCTGGGATGCACCCAGAAGAGGGTGAGCGCAGGGTAGGGACAGGGGTACGGAATTGTTTCCAAAATCAAATTGGATTCTTATATTTTTAACTTTGGATAAAAAGTGTCAATTCTTATTTTTTATACCCTGCTATCTAAATGTGTAATATCATGTCAATATAATTGCCATCACAAAGATTATCCACATCTTTGCATCACTGTATCAAATTTAATAGTAAGTATTTCAGCAGGCTCAACAAAATAGTTATTCTACTCTAAGAATCTGACTATAATTTAACTTGTAAGTTCTTAATTATTCATATATCCAAAAAATGTTAAAAATCCTTGATTTTTCGTTTTAATCTCCGAATTTTGCCAGGTTTATCATCGCTAATGTGATAAAACTCTAATTTAATATTTTTTTACTCATACTTGTAAGTAATTAAGCCTTAGATAAAGAAAATTGTGATTTTGCTAACAAACTAGTGTGATCCCTATTTCTGTCATTAGATAGAAGGTTAAGGTGGGATTAAACTTTAACGTAATCGTTATGTCTCTACTTTCAGTCACTATTTGGATTTCCTAAAAAATTTCTCATTAGTGAGTAATTTAGTGCTAGCAAGCATAGACATTAGCTTAAACAAATTCGTATTGCACCACAGGGCTAGTTTTCTAGGAAACTAGAAAGCATGTAATCATTCTTAAAGTAGATCAATATCTACTTTTCTTGGCAGATATATGTATATGTGAAATCTTAGTATTCATGATTTCACATACTCTGCTGTATATACAATTCCCAGATTTTT
Source organism: Nostoc sp. 106C (assembly GCF_002154725.1). Lineage (GTDB taxonomy): Bacteria > Cyanobacteriota > Cyanobacteriia > Cyanobacteriales > Nostocaceae > Aulosira. Next base: position 41,216 of record NZ_MTAW01000125.1, read on the forward strand.
CAGTTAAAAAAACTGATAGTAATTATGTCCAGTTATCTCAATGAACTCTACGAGTTTTATAGCTATGAAAAGGTTGAAAGCAAGTTTCTTACACCTTTTCAACGAAAAGTTTTAATCAAGAATCTGCAAGTAGATTTGCAACCAGAATATCGCCGTCGCATTGAAATTATGTTACTTGCAGATAGAGGTAAATCTCAAATTCAAATTTGCCATATCTTAGGTTGCTCTCCTCATATGGCAAGGTATTGGATTGGAATGGCTAAATCAGGTTTAGCTCACAATTGGCATGAGCAACCAATAGGCAGACCGCGTAGCGTTAATGAGGAATACTTGGAACGATTGAAGGAATTAGTCAACCATAGCCCACGCGATTACGGTTACCCATTTCATTGCTGGACGGCTCTATGGTTAAGCAAACATTTAGCAAATGAATTTGGAGTTGAAATTAGCGATCGCCATATCAATCGCTTACTCAAACAAATGGGGTTGTCTACGAAACAAAAACATCATATTGCTCAATCAGCAGATAATAAAACCAAGGATTCTGGAATTATCATTGATGACTTGCAATTACCCTGTGAGTCTAGTTTCCAATGGTCACTTAATCTAAGTGGAACAAATAACTAATTCTGTCTTTTAGGTGACGAAACACGGAAACGTCAACCCGGAAGTTGCTACAGGGTACGCGAAACACGGAAACGTCAACCCGGAAGCTGCTACAGGGTACGCGAAACACGGAAACGTCAACCCGGAAGCTGCTACAGCGAATATAGAAACAGTTACAGATTTATTTCAAGTAAATGAGGTATAGGGCATTACAGTCCAGTTAAGATTAAAAGCTGAAGCTTGTAAAAGAGGAAAAAGTTCGTAGTAATACCAATTCCAGGAAAAAATGAGACAGATGCGTAGGTTGGGGAGCCACTCACGTGGGCGGGTTTCCCGACTTGAGTGAAGTGGCGTTTGAACTGAGTGAAACCCAACAATTACAAGACTTTGAAGTGTTGGGTTTCGTTCCTCAACCCAACCTACATCCACATCATATTTTTTGTGAAATGGTATAAGAACTTTAGTCCGCAATTTCAACACTAAAGTGCTGACTACAAACCAGATTCTTTCATCTTATTTTTTAACTGAACCGTATTGATGAGATATAGACTTGTAGGGGCGGGTTCACACATCATTGGTGTAAACTTAAGCTCTATCGTTTATCCCACAAGCATTTTACCCCTCCCTGGATCTCTGTTTGGGTCTTGAAGAGCTTGTATCAATTGGAGTAATTTTATATCCCTCTCAGTCCAGTTGAGTTTAACCTGTATCCCTCCAATTACATTACTCATTTCTCTAGGCGTTAGCTCATCAAGAAAATTTAGCTTTTCCGTAGGATGAATGTCTGGAATGGTTACACTCGCCATTTGCTACAATCCTCCACAATTTATGCAAAATACTACTCTTATGGTTTGCGATCGCACTCATAAATTCAAGTTTTTAATCCAATTTTTATAGACAATACTGGTAAAATTTTGTCCGTGAAACTTATGAGAAACTTACGTTGATCTCAGGATCAACCTATTGAAGAGGCTGGGAATTGTGGCTTAGGGGCTAGGGTTTAGGCTTATCTGACATTTCACAAATACAGCCCTTGCTATGAAAGTGCTATCTATGCGAAAGTCTTAATTTTTAATACGGTATTTTGAGAGATATTGTGTAGCTAAGTAAAAATAAGAGTGCGAACCGAACTAGTTATTTTTGACTGTGATGGAGTTTGTCTGTAGGGTATGAAAGGCAAGCGATCACTTAGCTCAGTTGCAAAGAGAATAGAAGAATTTTGAGGTTTACATAAGGAGTAATCTGATGTCAGACTCACCTACAAAAAGACGAGTTGCAAGCTATACCCGCATGGCAGATGGCACACGAGAAGACTACCTGCTGTTACGGGAGCACTCTCAGCCATTATTGAATCAGGTTGGCGATCGCGCCTTAACACTTTTAGTCGGCTTGCAAGAAAGTTACCCTGGAAATCTCATCGATCGCTATCAACATTCCCTACAAACAGCAACGCGAGCTTTTCGTGATGGAGCAGAAGAAGAGGTTGTCGTAGCAGCGTTACTGCATGATATTGGGGATTTACTAGCACCCGTAAATCATGCCGAATTGGCAGCCGCTATCCTCAAACCTTATGTAAGTCCCAGTACTCATTGGATGATTGAACATCATGGGATTTTCCAAGGATATTACTTTTGGCATCACCTGGGAGGCGATCGCCATGCACGGGAGCAGTTTCGCGGTCATCCTTACTTTGAGCGTACGGCTGAGTTCTGCCACAACTGGGATCAAGAATCCTTCGATCCAGACTATGATACGTTGCCGTTGACTTTCTTTGAGCCGATGGTTCACCGGATCTTTGCTCGTCAACCTTGGGGTGAGCAGACAAAAGAGGAATCTTGACGAACCGCCTTCGCGCAGCGTCTCGCAGAGAAGACGCAGAGGACACATGTGTTGGAAGCCAAGAAGAGAACGAACCCAAACGCACGTTTGATTTGAGGCGGAGGCGTTCTCGAAGTATAGCCATTTGTTCATCAAGGTGACACGGTGATAAAAAGGCACGAAAAAGTTTATTTTTCCTGATCTCCGCGTTTTTCAGTCTCTCCATCTCCGTGTCTATTAGCTCAGTCCTAACTGCTGTTTCAATCCTTCTGGCACATTTACAGCTTTCTCTAATCCTCTAACAGTTTCCCATTGCTGCTTTTCACCCCAAGTCATTTGTTCTAGGTTGGCTTCTGTAACATCGGCATTGCTCAAAATGGCATAGCTGAGGTTGGTGTGGCTGAGATCTGCACCATTGAGCAGCGCACCACTCAGGTTACTACCACTGAGGTTGGCTTTGTTGAGGTTGGCATAGCTGAGGTCGGTGCCAAAAAGCATGGTATCGCTGAGGTCGGCACCGCTGAGGTCAGCTTCACTGAGCATGACTCCACTGAGGTCGGCATCGTTGAGAACCACGCCAGTGAGATCTACACCACTGAGGTCAGCTCCTAAAAACATAGCACCGTTGAGTTTGGCATAGTTGAGCTTGGCACCGTTGAGTTTGGCATAGCTGAGGTCGGCAGCGACAAGAATAGCGTCGCTCAGGTTAGTACTGAAGAGAATTGTGTCGCTAAGGTTGGTGCCGTTAAGAATAGCACGACTCAGATCGGCACCACTGAGGTCAGCACGGCAGAGGTCGGCATGGCTGAGGTTAATACCACTGAGTTTGGCTTCACTGAGGTTGGCACCGAAAACAATAGCATGGCTGAGGTCAGCACCGTTGAGGTTAGCATCTTTGAGATTAGTGTTGCTGAGATCGGCACTGCTGAGATTGGCATTTTTGAGATTGGTGCTGCTGAGGTCGGCACTGCTGAAGTTAGCACGACTGAGATCGGCGCGGTTGAGGTTAGCACCGCAGAGGTTAGCACTGCTGAGGTCGGCGCGGCTGAGGTTGGCATTTTTGAAGTTTGCACCACTGAGGTTGGCATCTCCAAAGTTTGCACCGCTAAGATCCGCATGACTAAAGTTGGCTCCTGTAAGGTTGGCATCTCCTAGGTAAGCACCATTGAGATTGGCTCCGCTAAAGTTTGCACCTGCTAAGTTGGCGTTACCTAAGTAAGCACCTCGAAAGTTGCCACCTTTCAAGAATTCTCCAACGATGCTACTAAAATTACCAATTTCAATGGCATCGCTATAATTCATGATCCGCAGTAGTTGAGATGTGAAAAAACTTTCTGTATCCGGTTGGCTTGATGGATAAAAGGTGATTAACTGTTTAAGTTCAGCTCGCCCTTGAGCGTAGCGGTGTAACTCCAAAAGTAAAATTAGTACATTCAGCCCTGTGTATATATCTACTTGTCTCAGTCCGATGGTTATATTTTGTGCTAACATGCTTAACATTTTTTTCTGAGGCAAGTTCTCACCAGGTGCAGCATCAAGAAATTCACTCTGACACCAGCGGCGATAAAATTCCTCTAGACGTTGGAACAGAAGCAGTGCATGAAATTTTTTCCCAGTAATCAGTGAGTTCATTACTTGTTCAACTATGTCCGGTGTCAAGGCTGCATGACCCAGTACATCGTAAACTTCTTCGTAAAATTGGCGATACTTTGCGGCTGCTTGCGGTTGCGAGTTTAGCATCTGTTCTGTAATATCTGGCAAGCTATTACCTGGTTTTCCCCATTCCTCTAATTTTTTTTGTAGCTGTTGGGGTAATGAAGAGTCTTGTAAATTATCTTGAAAAAATTTAAAGTTTTTATCTAAATCTTGAGTAGTTTTTCCCCTCGAGGAAACAGTTTTGATTTCCAGAGACATTTTCTGTGCATCTGGTAACTTTGTACCCTTTACGTAATTGCTTAAACGTTGCCAAATTTGCGACAAATATGACATTTTGTATCTTGTATTACTATTTAATTACTGATTTATTAGAGATGCTCTGAAGGTTTTTATCGATTCAGATGCTTCTCATCTCAAAGATGTGCCTGTATAATTTAGAACTATTAAAGTCTGAGCATGTCTCAGTGGGAGTTAACTTATAGCAGCCTGACAATTTTTCTCCGTAGAAATCGAAATTGGTAGCTTGAGAAGTTGTGCATTTTCCAGTAATCTCATTGATTTAGCCTAAATTGTTATACTTTCTTCCCAGCAAGTTTACTAGTTTGAGGTAAAAATAATACGTACTGTTTGCTACAGATACAATTGTTAGCAAAAATCCTACAGTAAAACTGTGCGATCGGATTGAAAAATAGTAATGATAACTTAATCGAAAAGTTTACTGCTGCATATCAGCCAGCTAATAGTATTTTTAAGTTAGCTCAGTTAGATGACAGCAAAGCTGCTTGACTTTGCAAATAATAAAAAATTAACTAGTGATTGTTGTCGGGGATAGATTGGATGAATAGATTAACCTTTTATGTAATTTTGTTGCATGGTTTGTTTTTGGGAGTAACAACCGCTAGTGCCAAGTCACCACCTGCAAACAGACTCAATACTGAGCTACCTACCGAACAAAAAGTAGATAGAGTTGCTGTTAGTACGGTGAAAGCAGGAGTGACAGAGCAGTCTGATAGCCGCCAGCTAACACTCGAACCCTTAAAGAAAGTCGGTAGTGATTCTTTGGCAAAAACTTCCAAGCAAGTTTGGGTAATTAATCAAAACCAACAGCCACAGCACCAAGGTTTTAAGTGGATAGTTCAAGATCCCAAACAAGCAGGACGACAACCATTTTTGCAAGCGGGAAAAACCCCAGAAAAGCCGAGTGAAAAGCCTAATTCAACCAGTAAACCAACTAAAAAGGATGATTTAGAACCGTTTGACGAAGTCGTCAAAGACACACAAAAGCAGCAGGGGTTGTTCACCCTTTATCGCCAAAAAGAGAAGAATAAAATTTATTTAGAAATTCAGCCAGATCAGCTGAATAAAAATTATCTAGCTACATCAACCTTAGAATCTGGCATTGGCGAACAAGGCATTTACAGCGGTATGCCTCTGCAAGATTTTTTGTTTTATTTTAAACGGGTGGATAACAACCTACAATTTTCTATCCGTAATGTCAATTTTCGTACCCGTGAAGGAGATCCCCAGGCGCGATCGCTTGTCCGTTCTTTTAGTGACTCTGTACTCTACACTATTCCCATTAAAAGCATTCATCCCGAACGCAAAACTCTGCTCATCGACTTAGGCGATCTTTTACTCACAGACTTAGCTGGCTTATCTTTGAGTTTGGGTATCCCTGGAAGTACAGACCAATCTTATTTTGGTAATGCTAAAGTCTTTCCAGAGAACTTAGAAGTTGAGTCGATTTTAAATTTTTCTGGTGCTGGCAGTAGCGGTCACGATAAGGAGGAGCTAAACTTCGAGTCGTTACCTGATAGCCGTGGCTTTACTCTGCGCGTTCACTACAGTCTTTCCCAATTACCAAACAACAAATACCTACCGCGCTTGGCTGACGACCGCGTTGGCTATTTTATCACTGCCTACCAAGACTTATCAAAAGATGATCGTGGCGACCCATTTGTGCGCTATATCAATCGCTGGAATTTGGAAAAAGAAGACCCCAAAGCCCCAATATCTCGACCCAAAAAACCGATTGTTTTTTGGATTGATAACGCTGTGCCTTATGAGTACCGCGATGCCATTAAAGAAGGGATATTAATGTGGAATAAAGCCTTTCTCAAGGCAGGATTTAAAGATGCCATCGAAGCTCGCCAAATGCCAGATAATGCCACATGGGACCCAGCAGATATTCGCTACAACACAATTCGCTGGATTAACACCATAGATGGATTTTTTGCTAGGGGACCATCCCGCGTTAACCCTTTGACTGGGGAAATTTTGGATGCAGATATCATAGTAGATGGCAGCTTTGTACGTGTACTGAAGAATGAGTATCGTCAAATAGTACAACCCAACCAGACACCAAACCGAACTTCCTTAACGGCGTTGATGCAAAATAATATGCTTTGCGTCAATAAGTTAGGAGGAAAATCTCAAGATAATCAAGAACAGCAAAAGCAAAAGCCGATGTTGAGCCGTCTAGCTCGACTTGCTGGTGAGTCCGATTTATGCTATGGCATGGAAGCCGCTAACCAGTTTGCTTTGGGTGCAATGGCTATGACACTTTTACAAGACAACACATCCACCCAAGACCAATTGAAAGAGTATATTAATCAATACTTACGCTTAATTATTGCCCACGAAGTAGGCCATACCTTAGGGTTACGCCACAACTTCCGTGGCAGTAACTTATTACCACCAGAGGAGCTGAACAATAAGCAAATTACCACTAATAGAGGTCTAACTGCCTCGGTGATGGATTACATTCCCCCAAATATTGCACCCCAAGGTACACAGCAGGGAGATTATTTTCCTAGTATGGTAGGGCCTTATGATGATTGGGCAATTCAGTACGGCTACATACCAACTCAGGCCACAACTCCCATAGCCGAAAAGCCGATTTTGGATGAAATTGCTGGGCAATCTGATAAACCAGAGTTGAGCTACTCTACAGATGAAGATAGGTATGACCTCGACCCAACATCTAATGCTTGGGACAATAGCGGTAATGTACTGCGCTATTCTCAATGGCAGCTAGATAATTCTCGCCTGATGTGGGATCGGCTCACCAGACGTTACCCAGTTGCGGGTGAGAGTTATAGCGATTTGAGCGATCGCTTTGGCTCTGTACTGGGTAACTATTTTCAAAATATTTTCTACACTACAAAATATATTGGTGGGCAATCTTTTTATCGAATTCATGCTAGTGAAACCCCATCTAGCAAGTCTGGTGTTCGCCAACGGCGATTACCATTTGAACCAGTACCAGTGGAACAACAACGGCAGGCATTAGAGACTTTGCAAAAGTATGTATTTGCAGAAGATGCTTTTAACTTCTCGCCAGATTTGTTGAATAAATTAGCACCTTCCCGTTGGTATCATTGGGGTAGCTATCCTTTAGTTGGGCGCTTAGATTACCCAATTCATGACTTAGTTTTGACCTTACAAAGTGCAGTTTTGGTGGACTTACTTTCAGGCGATCGCCTTTCCCGCCTCAAGGACATCGAACTCAAGAGTCCTCAAGGAAAATCCCTGAGTATGCCAGAGCTATTTGATACATTACAAAATGGCATTTGGACAGAAGTGCTGAAACCTCAAAGTAAAGCCCTAAAGATTTCCAGCCTGAGAAGAGGCTTACAGCGGGAATATGTGAATATCTTAAGCGATATAGTCTTACGCAAAGAATACGTACCAGAAGATGCACGCACCTTAGCTTGGTATAAAATACGGCAGTTAAATGAAAAACTTGCGGGAGTTAATTCTGACGATGAGTATACAAAAGCACACATTCTCGAAACACGCGATCGCATTGAAAAAATCTTAAATGCGCCGTTAAGAAGTAATTAGCTGGGTATGGGACATGGGGAGCATTATTCTCCATGTCCCGACCTTCTCTAGTTCCTAGCAAAATATATCTAAAATGCCCAAACAGGCTGAGAATTGGATTTAGATCCCCGACTTCTTCCAGAAGTCGGGGATCTCGACAGCCATTTGCTACCTCTGCCTTGCCTGCTTTTTTTTAACTACTCAATGCCTTTAAAAACCGTTGCAAACTCTTAAATACACCAGGCTTTTTCGCTGGTGTAGCGTCGGTTGTTGTTTGGGTTTGTCCTTTGATCAAAATGAGATCTAATTCATCACCGGATGGTTTTTTCGGTAAATCGGCAATTTTTTGATACTCGTCGTTTGTTTCCACCCAGATTTCCCATTGTCCTGGGTAGCAACGAAACACAGCAGTTTGATCGTCAACGGGACGTAGATAGTAGCAAGATTCGATGCTACCAATAAAACGTTCGCGAACTTGTCTAGCTGCATAGCCAAGCCCTACAACCCCATAATCTTCTAAACGAGGATTTAAGATAACTACAGGGCGATCGCCAATTTCTTGACAGAGTTTTTCCATCTGCGTGACTTCAACGGAACTAGGTGCAACAAATAGAAAAATTTCGTCTTCTGGCTGAACTTTTGATTCTATAGCAGTAGCCCTACCTGTGCCGATATCCTCAATTTTAAATTTTGCATCTGCCCATTCGCGGCGGGCTAGGGCCGCAGCACCAGCATCAGCAAAGAAAACCTTCAGACGGGAATCGTATTCGGCAAACGCAGGGAGAAAATCTTCCGCCACTAGCATAAATTTGAGTTCTGGGAACAAAAACTCAACTTGTAAGCGAGTATGGCCATCTGCTAAAGCAGCTTGGGTAGCTGTGCGAGATTGGGCGATCGCTTCTTCAAGACTCTTGGGAAGTTCAGTCATAGTTTGCATTATACTTTGGTGTCTACTTTTATTGTTTCAGGATTAGCTCTCCAAGTGTATGGAAAAGGGTGCCAAGACAATTTGCTACTAACCCAACAATTCGTATAGCCCAGTACTGTATCTGAGAAAGTAACTTTAGGCATGGCATTTTTAGATCGGGACTTACGCACGGGTCATAGAAAAACGTAGACACGAAGTGGTGACGGGGTCGCAGTCTTGGAGGACACTTGCGCAAAGTGTCCGTGACACGGAGGAATCAGAGTTTGAGAATTTTTTTGCGTAAGTTCTATAGATCGCTTTTTCTTCGCATGGGAAAGACAACTAACGATTTGCACTTGCATCACAAGCTTTCATCACCATTTATCCGCAGTTAATTAGTCATTTTCCAACCAAAGATAAATCTGGCGTCAGCCTTTGCAAAACCTGCTTTAACACCATCGCCGTCCAATCTACATCAGCTTCAGTAGTCTCCCGCCCCAATGTCATGCGAATACCGCCCAAGGCGGCTTTTTCCGAATAACCCATTGCCAACAATATTGGACTAGGGCTAAGTTTCCCACTGTGACAAGCAGCGCCAGCACTAATCCCAATCCCTGCCAGATTTAATTGTCTGACTAAAGTTTTACCGCTAAGTTTTTCTCCATCGGCAGATTCTAAACAAAAACTTAGATGGTGCGGTAAGCGGCGATCGCGATCGCCTGTAGAAATTAAACCAGGAATATCAGCTAATTGAGCAAATAAACGATCGCGTAATTGAATTAAGCGGGGTGTTTCTATGGGCATTTCTTGGGCTGCTAGTTCGGCGGCTACACCAAAACCAGCAATTACAGGTGTGGCTTGAGTACCAGAACGTAGCCCCATTTCTTGTCCACCACCACCAAATAAGGGTACTAACTCTACACCAGGACGCACATACAACGCCCCTGCACCTTGCGGCCCATATATTTTATGACTAGATAGGCTAAGTAAATCTACGGCCAGTGTTTGCACGTCAATTGGCAAGCGTCCTACAGCTTGCACAGCATCTGTATGGAACAATGCCCCATGCTTGCGGGCAATATTTCCCAGATCTGCGATCGCTTGGACTGTGCCTACTTCACTTTGACCGTAAATTACAGATACCAAGACTGTATTATGACGTAATGCGGCTTGTAAATCTAAGGGGTTGACTCTGCCTTTCATATCTACCGCTAGACGAGTTACTTCCCAACCCCACATTTCCAACAACCGTGCAGTTTCAGTAATTGCCGAATGCTCAATGCTAGAAATAATGATGTGTTGGGGAACATTGTACAACCGGGCAACGCCCATAATCGCTAGATTATCTGCCTCAGTCCCACCAGAGGTAAAGATGATAGATTCCGCAGCAGAAGCGTTAATTAATCCAGCTACTTGGATTCTGGCTTGTTCTAAAATCGTCGCTGCTCGTTGTCCCCACTCATGTAAACTCGAAGGATTGCCCCACTGTTGAGCGAGAACTTTTTGCATAGCTGCGATCGCTTCTGGGCGAGTGGGAGTTGTAGCACTGTAATCTAGATATATTTGCATATCACCAAATAAAGGAGTGAAGACTCACGCTTGCAGCAGATTGCCTATAGTTTCAGCATATACAGTTAGTTACTTAATCCTGAACATCTCTCGATAATTCTGCATCTATAGGTGTATTTTTTGCCCAACTTGTAAAGCTATTTTTCTATTTATTTGGACATACTTGTTTTTGGGAATAATGAATATGTTCACGTTTTACCCATTTTTAGCAGATTACTGTGCAACCTTTTCCCAGCCTCAAGTATTATTTTATATTTTTTCTGATATTTACCATTGCTGCTTGCCAAAAAGTCCAGTCTTACAATAAACGTCCAGCACCTTTACCACAAGACCCATTTATTCAAGTTTACTTTAACCATTCTGAGTCCTCAGAATTTAGAGAACCTTACCGTCAGCAAACTCGTCTGGGCAATAATTTAGAACAACAGATTGTCAATGCGATTTCTCAAGCTAAGTCTACAGTAGATGTAGCTGTTCAAGAATTACGTTTACCTCAGGTTGCCCAAGCACTAGCAGACAGAAAAAACGCTGGGGTAAAAGTCAGATTAATTTTAGAAAATAACTATAGCCGTCCTTGGAGTAACTTAACATCTGATGAAGTAAATAAGTTAGAAAAAAGAGAACACGAACGCTATAACGAATTTCGTAAATTTGTAGACCTTAACCAAGATAATAAACTTAGTTCTGAAGAAATTAATCAAAGAGATGCTTTAGCGATTGTACAGAATGCCAAAGTTCCTTGGATAGATGATCGAGCCGATGGTTCAGCAGGTAGTAGTTTAATGCATCACAAATTTGTGATTGTAGATCATCGTATTGTGATTGTAACTTCTGCGAATTTTACATTGAGTGATACCTTTGGAGATTTTAGTAATCCCAGTAGTTTAGGCAATGCCAATAACTTCTTACAAATTGATAGCCCAGAATTAGCATCTTTATTTACAGAAGAATTTAATATTATGTGGGGTGATGGGCCAGGAGGAAAGCCAGATAGTTTATTTGGTTTGAAAAAACCAGCGCGGTTACCAAAAACTATCTCTTTAGGTAAAACTAAAATTACCGTACAGTTTTCTCCTACTTCCCCAACTCAACCTTGGAGTCAAAGTACTAATGGTTTAATTGCCAATACTTTAGAATCAGCTACTAACTCTGTTGATATGGCATTGTTTGTATTTTCCGATCAGTTACTTGCCAATATCCTAGACAATCAACATCAAAAAGGCGTAAATATTCGCGCTTTAATTGAACCAGAATTTGCCTATCGTTCTTATAGCGAAGCTTTGGATATGATGGGGTTTGCTCTTGCTGATAAATGTAAATATGAAGTAGATAACCGTCCTTGGCATAACCCTATTACTAGCGTTGGCGTACCCACCTTACCAAAAGGTGATTTATTACACCACAAATTTGCTGTTATTGATGGAAAAACAGTAATTACTGGTTCGCACAATTGGTCTGAAGCAGCCAATAATGGTAATGACGAAACCCTAATAGTAATTGAAAGTCCTACAGTTGCAGCCCATTATATACGTGAGTTTGCCCGCCTTTACACTAATGTCAAACTTGGTTTACCGACTGCAATTCAACAAAAAATTGCTGCTGAAGCTAAACAATGTCCGCAAATAAAAACTCCTACCTCAATTCCTAACCAAGTATTTAAAAAGATAAATATTAATACTGCTACGTTGGAAGAATTAGTAACTCTACCAGGTGTAGGTAAAAAGTTAGCACAGCGAATTATTATTACCCGTCAGCAGCAAAAATTTATATCTTTACAAGACTTAGAAAGAGTCCCAGGAATTAGTCATAAGATGATAAATAAATTGCAAGATAATGTGATTTTGTAGCAGATGATATGTCAAAAATCAATAGCTATTAAACCAGATAGAAAACCTGAATCATTTATAAAAAATTTAAGTACTGTATAGTAAGCACTGCCTACTATATGTAGATTTTAATAGTTACTACCTATGGTCTATTTCCAAATTAAATTATTATCACAACTCAGATAAAATTTTGTATAAGAGCCTATTTATAAAGTAAATATTCCGCAACAACGATATTTTAGTAAAGCTTAAATCGTAGGGTGCGTTATAGCAACGCTTAACGCACCGAGAAAGATGGTGCGTTACGGCTAAATAATCACTCTCTCAAACTCCCAAATCCTTGCATAGCGGTAACACACCTGACTTAATATTTATTTTATAAATGGTTTCTAAAGTAAATATTCCGCACCAATGATATTTTAGAAGAGCGTGATGATCGCCGTTGGGAGTTAGATCCGATGTCTTCTGAAGATTATCAAGACCGAAAATCTGAGCCTGAGCAAGATTAAGTATTATTTAGTACAACTAATATCTATACACCCCACCTCACGTTTTGATATAGCGGCGGTGGGGTGCTTTCATTAGAGGTAATTTTACGGTGATTATTTAAAATTCTTATAGCCAGATGGTGGCGGTTTCACTAATTCTATGCCATCTTTGTGTAGAATTCCGTGTAAATATTGAGTTATCATGATATCAAAATATACTGTTTCTCAAATCAAAAGAGAGAGTAATTGTCTTAGAAACCTCAAACTTTTGTTGCTTTTCAATGCTGTATCGTCCGTAGTTCTATTTGGGAATGCTGCTCAGGCACTTACATTTAACTTAGATGGGGGAACGGACTTTACCTTTAATGCAGATGCAACAACTAGATCTGGAGTTGGAACTGCTAATGGTAACATCAATAAGGCTACTGGAAATGCTGGTTTTAACAATTTTTTCACTTCCAACTATGGACTACTGGGGGCGCTTGACAGTGGTTTGGCAAACAGCACGGCCTTTGCCCAAGGATCTTCTAGCGCTCAGTCTAATAATTCATTCGCTTTCACTAGTGCCGACTTAGCTGGCAATAATATTCAGGTCTCTTTTAGCTATGCATTTAGTGGAACTTCAGGAAACCCTGGAAATGACAATGTGCAAGTACTTTTTTTCGACTCTGTTAATGGGGATACTATTGCGGTTGGCAATCTAATAACCACTCTGGCTCCCAATGGTTTGTCATCTCAAAGTTTTGTAGTAGATAATAGCCTTTTAACGGCTAACACACCATACAACCTGATATTTCAGTTAGCTGAGGCTGCTGACGGAAATACCAGAAACACTGCATTTGGCTTTGATGATATACAAATTTCTGCTGTTCCTGAACCTAGTGATCTGTTAGGACTATTAGTAGGAATTGGTTTTTTCTCCAAGCTAATTTATAAATTTAAATCACAATTAAAATTTAATACATCAAAGCTGTAAATTTTCTCAGTTAATACTTAGCTTAGTAAGATTAATCCATAGATATATCTATGGATTAATTTTTATATATTTAAATTTATCGAAATTAGCCAAAATGAAATGTTGTGCTGAACTATATTAGAGAAATCATCGTTGTAAAAGGTCTATCGATAATCTTTATTTTTGAGATCCTTAATAAAGAATAGTCAATTTACGTATTATTACGTATAGACTTTTTTGAGTTTAACTATTTAAATAGCCAACAATAAGCTATAAAAACCTATCTATGCATTTATATGGAAACTACAAAATTTTATTTTGGAGAAGAAGCTTTTCAACTGTATAGTTATTTATGTCACGCTGTAATATCATATCTGTGAACTCTTACCATTTAAACAAACTTAAAAAGTGATTAATTTTGAATTAGTAAGGAGATTACGAATTAAGGAGTATTTATTCACTCAATTTATGATTTAACACCTGCCTTATCGTTTAATATGAAAGCCTATCAATATAAATTTTTTTTTCTAATAAGAAATGTTCATTTCTGGTTATTAGGATTAGCAGTAAGTTTAATAACCATTAACTTAAGTCTAGTTTCAAGAACTAGCAGTACGGAGATTTTATTGATAAATTTTCTATTTTTAGCATTTATATGTTTTTTAATCAAAGAGAAATACCATAGCTTAAATCTAGAAAGTGGCGCTATTTCTAGCTTTTTAGGTTTCTTACTCATTGCTTTAGTCTTTCTAAGTAATACAATTCAGATAAATTTTGGTTTTTTATTCCCGTTGTATCCTTTGATTTCTGGCTTCGGACTTGCACTGTTAGCTTCTGGCTTTAATGGCTTAAAACAATATCAGGCAGAATTGCTAGCATTGTTTGGACTTAGTACACACAGATTATTATCTATAAGTGCTAGCGATATATCGCTCCTCACAGCTAAATTCTCTACTTCTATTCTTTGGTATACAGGGTTTAAAGTGGCTCGTTCTGGAGTTAATGTTATATTGCCAACTGGGAGTATAAAAGTATATCCTGCATGTGCCGGGATGAGCGTTATCCTTAATTTGTTGAGTTTAGCATTACTTTTTATCTTAGTTTTTAATATAAACTGGAAGCAAAAACTTCTTGTATCAATGGTAGCTGCAATCTTTGGATTTGTTGTTAATGGAGTACGAGTTGCACTTATGGCCATCCTAGTAGCACAAGGCGATAAGCAAGCATTTGAATATTGGCATCTTGGAGATGGTTCCCTTATCTTTGGAATGATTAGTGCACTACTTTTTGGCTGTTTCTGCTGGGTTTTACTAAGTTGGAATCAACAAAAAAGTCAAAATTCTATGGAGTCTTAAAAGTGAAATTCTGGAATCAAACCCGTATTTCCTTATTAGCTTTAACTTTTGTTACAGGATTGTTAGTTACAGGAAAAGTTATTTTACTTCCCAGCCTAGATAAACCAAAAATTAACGCCTTTATTTTTCCAGAAGCAGTACCTTTACCACAATGGCAACTCAGTTTAAGTGCACCTTTAAAAACACTTGACGGGGAACATCCAGAACTTGTTGCCCAAAAGCATTATCGATATATAGAAAATAATTTGCCTGTAGATATCGAAATGCGCTATTTACAGAATTTATACAATACAGATGTTAATTTCCTTGTCGAGCAATATACTTCCATCAAATCTTCTGCTACTTTGCGTCAAAAAGAAGGAATTGGCTATTACGGTCTAGGAATAGATCAGCAGCGAGCTTACCTTAGTGCTTGTATTAATCCACGAGGTGGTAGTACCTTCACTCATGCACAGTTTAGAAATAACAGATATATGAACGACGTGCGCTTTGAACGTTTATTGCTTTTATTAAAAGGTGAGGAGCCACTTTTAGATAAGCGTTGTCTTTGGGTACATATGTCAATTCCTGTTCAAAATTCTTCACCTGAAGCTGCCTACCAAGTTCTAGAAAATATTTGGTTTTCTTGGTATAAGTGGTGGCAGCCACGATTTCCTAAATCTTAACTTTAAGTACAAATACATCTTGGAATTATCTGTAAAATTATGACAGAATCAACCATATATAAACTAATTGATGTAGAAGTATCAAAACTGAACAAATCAGTAAATTCCTTAATAGGAATAATTAACATTTGTCGTTTGGTTGGCTACAGTCTGTTAATATTAGTATTTTTCGACTTAATTGATATATTTTTTCCATTACAAATTATGAACCCTGTTTGGGAATTTCAAACAATGGGAGCGCTAGTAGAACGAGTAGCTATACCCTTAGTTGCATTAGTGCTAGTATTATCTGGCAAGTTAGAAAATCGTTTACGGTGGGAATTGCCTATCTTAGGTTTATTATCTAGATTAACTTTGTTAGTGGGATTATTGTATATATTACTTATTCCTTTAGGTGTTAGTGATAGCATACGTCTGTATAATAGCAATCTTGAGCAATTTAACAAAGAATATAG
This sequence comes from Nostoc sp. 106C, assembly GCF_002154725.1. Lineage (GTDB taxonomy): Bacteria > Cyanobacteriota > Cyanobacteriia > Cyanobacteriales > Nostocaceae > Aulosira. The sequence continues at coordinate 57,341 of NZ_MTAW01000125.1, forward strand.
CCAACAAGTATTTCAGACTAATCAGGTTGAAAAGCAGCTAACCCAAGCTACACCCGCAGAATTAGATAATATTCTCAAGCGCCAAGGCCGCTCTTTAGATGGTAAAAATCCTCAAGATGTAAAAAAACAAATCCTCTTAGGAATTAATCAAGCTAAACAACAAATAAAGACACAAGCAGAAGCCAAAAAGTCTTTTGTAAATCTGAAGTTGCTTAAGAGTTCTGTGAAATGGAATTTAGGAGCTTTAATTTCTGGATTTTTGTTTATTGCTATTTGGAAAGGAACTGTCTGGGCTAGAGGGGGTGAGGGATACTCATAAGATTTATCTACAATACAGTGCATTCCACTCTTCTAGAGTGACTAGAAAAAAGCAAAGCCTGCGTAAGTAGGTTTTGCTTTTTTATGGATTTTGGGGTAGTTAATACTTGCGCATACCGCCAATTAGCGCACAGATCTAAGAAAAACTGGTTTAAATGGTACAGATTTGAGCTATGCTAAAGTTAGTCTAGCTTTTGTCTGTCAATCAGACCTAGCTCAAGCCAATCTCTGTAGAGCAAACTCGAGTTCGAGAATCTAGCGGGATAATTTTTTTACCAATCTCAGAGAAGCTGGCTTATGTGGATCAGACCTCAGTTATGCCGACTTCAGCGGTGTAGTTCTCCTCAAGACTGACTTCAGTGGGGCTAATTCACAATAATAAATTGCTGATGCTGGCTTGAGAGGAGCAACTATCTGTTGATGTCGCAGACAAAAAATAGCGTCGATGAGAGTGTAACCTCTATCCTCTGTTTTTCAATCTGCCAATTATCCTGCTTGTCCTGTGTAATCCTTACTCCAGCTAATACCAATTCACGAAAAGCCTGATACAAATAAAGCGTCAAGAATAAAATCC
>NZ_MTAW01000198.1 GCF_002154725.1 Nostoc sp. 106C
CGTGTTTGCTTTCCGACGAGTAGTAGTGGAGGTCATAGTTATATTTCGTAGATATAGTAAAATTGTTTGCTCAAAGATTTGCAATCATTACACGGCTAATCTTCAACACGTTTTAGCTAAAAGTTAGTTGGTCAGCACATAAAGCTGCTCCAATTAATCCGACTTTGCGATTTAAGACAATATGAACAGGCATCTGCTTCAATAGAGAATTCATCCGCCCTTTGTCCAAGAATGCTTGCATAAAATTCTCCTGCTAGTAGGATAGTCATTTTTTATTTGCCCCCTGCGAAATTTCCTATAGCTAATAGGTTGAGCTAGATTTATGACTCCTCTTCATGAAAAAAATCATCAATTTTGCTAGTACATCACTACAGAAAAATTCTTCTAATTTTGAACTAGTGGAGAGTTAGTATTTGAGTTGGAGCTACTGTCAGCCAACCCACTTAAATTTTCTGTGGAAATGTTACTATCACCAAATTATCTGTCACTGCTTATGCATCAGCCAATAACAATATCCAAAAAGGTCTAATTTGTGGTTTGTCACACTAACTTGGAAAGCTTGTAGTAGGCGGGTCTAGTCTTTTTAAAAGCACTAGCTGACTACGAACTCGTCATAGTCTGTGTAACAAAGTACTGGTATCTAAATTTTTTGGTTGGCTCAGTAGTCAATATTTAATCACTGCCAGGAATTTAACTGCAAACATTGCAAATTAAATGCCTGGCAGCTACTACCGCTGCAAAAACTTTTTTTACCTTTAAGTAATCGGAGATTACATGGTAGTAAATAGTAACTAAACCTATCGCTTGCTCCAATTTTTAATTTTGATTTAGCTTGATTAATCTAGATTAACACTGCACTTAATCTAAATCAAATATAAAATTACGCTGATTTATATCACTCTAAAGTTAGATGTTTTAAACACCCAATCTTTTTTATATCTAAAGTAGAAACAGCAAAAATAGCTTTCTAAATCATAAGTATATATTTTAAGAATTGTTACGCTTACAACCAGATTTATTGAGTAGAAAATTTGCTCATAGCTTACTATCCAGCAATTTTTCTAATCTTAAGTTTTTATTAGCTAGTAACTGAAGGTTAAACTTCTATTTGCCTCTTATAAAGAAATTTTTTTAATAATATTATTTAGAAATTTGGAAAATCAAGCAATTTAACTGGAGTTTAGACTAAATAGCCGACCTAAAAAGAAAAATAGGGGGTGTGATTGA
>NZ_MTAW01000199.1 GCF_002154725.1 Nostoc sp. 106C
CAGAAACGTTGAATGTTAAGAAAAACCTGATAAAAATAACCCAAAATATGTTAAATTTTGGGCGAAGGATTAAAATATTTCAATTCAACAGTGATTATAAGTTCATTTCCCAAAATTGTCAAAGATATCCTCAGAGAACTACCCAAAAATGATTATCCAGTGTTGAATAGTCGTCTGTTCCTAGAGTGCTGGCTATCTTATGCTTTGGATAACAGTTTAACAAGTATGAGAGATTTATTTAAACGATTAAACAACACAGGATTTGATCTAGATATTTCTACTTTTTCCAAAGCAAGTTCTCACCGCACGCAAAAACCCTTTCAAGCAATTTATCAGAAATTAAATGAGATAGTGCAGAAGAAAACTCACAAAAAATTACATGATAAATATGCAATTTGTCCAATTGATTCAACAATTATTACTTTGACAAGTAAGTTGTTATGGGTATTAGGTCATCATCAAGTGAAGCTTTTCAGTTCCTTAAATCTAGCTACAGGAAGTCTATCAGATAACTTCATCAATTTTGGTCATGACCATGATTATAAATTTGGCTCAAAAATGATGTCTAATCTCCCAACAAATGCAGTTGGAGTAATGGATAGGGGAGGCAGTGCGTTGGGCGGCTCTGCCGACTTGAAGCAACTGCCGTGATTTGCTGGATTAAAATTTATCCAAGAGTTAGTACAAGAAAGCAAATATTTTGTCTTGCGAATAAAAAACAATTGGAAACTAGAATTTGAGGAGCTAACTGGGTTGGTTAAAGTTGGCACGTCTGATGATGCTCAAGCTTATAGAGTGATTAATTTTTGTGATTTAGATACGAAAACGGAGTTTCGCTTGGTAACAAATTTACCAGCCTCGGGAGATGCAGCAGTTACTGATGATGAAATTAGGGATATTTATCGGCTACGTTGGGGAGTGGAACTCTTGTGGAAGTTTTTAAAAATGCACTTAAAACTTGACAAGTTAATTACCAAAAACCTCAATGGTATCACTATACAAATTTATGTTAGCTTGATAGCTTATTTGATTTTACAGATTGTATCTGTTCCCGCACAATGGGGACATACACTATTAGATAAATTCCGCTATTTACAATCTTGTATGTGTCAGAAAATCAGTTATGTTCATTGGTTTGAGGAGATGATGTCATGTTGACTATTTTAGGCTTTTTAAACTTAGTGTACCTAAATATGTAAAGTTTTGTATCAGCATTCAACATTTCTG
>NZ_MTAW01000208.1 GCF_002154725.1 Nostoc sp. 106C
GGGGTGCATCCCAGTTTTTATTCTCCTGAAATAGATAAATAAATCATGAGAAATTAAAGGGGTAGACGCGATAAGCATAAAGTGTATGCGCGAAGCGATCGCAATCAACAGGAGTCATTATGACAGAAGAAGAAAAGCAACTTTTAATCGAACATGCTAATGCGATCGCGAAAATACTCTACAAAAACGCTCCAGTAGAGGAACTGACAAGCTTAGGCAAGATAGAATCCGTAGTACGCAATCAAATGCAAGAATATGTAATGCCGAGCGTAGGGGTTTTTTTATCAGAAATGTCACAGGAGAAAACACAGGACATAAACGAGAAATAAAAAGCATTATTGGAAAGCTAACAGTTACAAGTTCTCAAGCAAAAAAACTAGAAATCAGACCACATAGTCAATTAAGCCCATATTTAGAAGCGTGTTGCCTAAGAGCGAGCGCTTCGGTATCATACGAACGTGCAGCAGAAGACGTAAAATATGCGACCGGGATAGAAGTTCCTAAAACTGTGCAACAACGACTTGTGCATCGCCAAAATTTTGAATTCCCGCAAACAGAATCAACAGTTGAGGAGTTGAGTGTTGACGGGGGAAATATCCGCATACGTACACCAATTGGTCAGCAATGTGACTGGAAAGGTTATAAAGCAGTTCGCTTACACAATTTACAAGCGATCGCTGCTTCATTCCAGGAAAATAATCTCGTGATTGATTGGGTCAACAGTCAACCTTTGGCTTTGACCCTGACATGTATCGGAGATGGACATGATGGCATCTGGAATATTGTCCGCGAGTTTAAACCCGAACAAGAACGACGCGAAATACTTGACTGGTTCCATCTAATGGAAAACCTTTATAAAGTTGGTGGTTCGATGCAAAGAATAAACAAAGTCAAAGGGCTTCTGTGGGAAGGAAAAGTAGATGATGCGATCGCATGTTTTACTGACTGCACACTCAAACAAGCTGAGAATTTCTGCATTTACCTTGAGAAGCATAGACACCGCATCGTCAATTACCAATATTACCAAGCTGAGCAAATTTGTTCGATTGGTTCCGGTGCGATTGAATCTACCGTTAAGCAAATAGATCGTCGCACTAAAATTTCTGGCGCACAATGGAAAATTGAGAATGTTCCTCAAGTCATTGCTCACCGTTGTGCTTACCTGAATGAATTAATCTTTGCTCGCTAAATAAAAACTGGGATGCTCCC
>NZ_MTAW01000234.1 GCF_002154725.1 Nostoc sp. 106C
AGGGTCGGCATAACCCTCATCATGACGAGCTAACAAGGTACACTCAATCGAGTTGTTTTCCCAATAGCTCTGCTAAAAACACCGAAACTGTTGTCAGCCCGCTTGATTGGGTCATGACTATCCCAAAACTCCACATTGCTAGTACTACTGCTTGTGACTTGGACAGATGCGGCATCTTTTCTATGACTGTCCTCGTCCATTGTCTTAATTCCTCATTCTTTCCTAGCTGCATTTTCCCTCCCACACCCTGACATTCTTCGCCGCATCTGCCTTAGTTATTTTTGCGGTCTGACTTCAGTTCTGTATTTTACTCGCTATATTGCCCCTTTCTTAAATCCCTACCCTTGAAAGGAGAAGGGGTTAGGGGATGAGGGCGCGAGGTATTTGTACAACGCCCGCCCTATATCGCTTTTAGCTTAAGTTGACACCAATGCACGCCAGTTCGCTCAAGTCGGAAAACCCGCTCATGCGGCTGGCTTCGCAACGCACTGTCTCCCGTACATTTAAACTTCTTAATTTATTAGACATCAGAGACCATTTATAAAGTAAATCTTTAGGCTACAAGACGACGCAGCATGATACGAGTCATCACAGCATATATGGCAGCTTCACTCATTTCAGGTAGACGCTCGTAATCTTTGCGCTCGACGATGGTACTGGTTAAACCACCCAAATGTTCTTTCTACTACCCAACGTTTGGGAAGAACCTGAAATTCCTGCTCAGTACGACGTATTACATCAACATGAGCTTGGATCATTAACCAAACACACAGAGCAAATTTATCACCGTCATAACTAGAATCAACCCACATAACTTCAACTTTTTCCAGTAATTCTGGACGCTCTTCTAGCAATTCCATGAAAGTGTAGGCAGCTAGGACTCGTTCTGGAGCATTTGCTTCACTTACAACCACTTTCAACAAAAGTCCCAGGCTATCAACTAAAGTCTGCCGCTTTCGACCTTTTACCTTTTTACCTCCATCAAAGCCGTACACATCCCCCTTTTTTGGGTCGTTCTGACCGATTGACTGTCTGCGGCGGTAAGCGAAGCCATGCCGTTAGGCTTATCGCTGTTGGCTGTGTTGATTTACCTAATTTTGAGCGAACTTGACCGCGCAGTGTATGATTTAATTTTTCCCAAACTCCCTGGCGCTGCCATTTGCGGTAGTAGCTATATACCGTTGCACTTGGTGGAAAGTCTCCGGGAAGCATGTTCCATTGGCATCCCGTTTTCAAGTGATAGTAGATTGCATTGCATACTGCTCGCATATCAGTTGTGCGAGGATGTCCTCCTTCTTTGGCTGGTGGAATCAAGGGAGCCAAGATTTCCCACTCCATATCGTTTAAGTCTGTGGGGTAAGACTTTCGTGCCATGAGCAACTATGTAAATACACTATATATGGAGTATTTTATCGTTCCCAAAATTCCTTTTTACTTGGCTTTAGATTTACTTTATAAATAAGCTCTCAAACTGAATTATTCTCCAATTATTTACAAGACTTTATTTTCTTTAATTTGTTCGGTAGTCGGGTTTATCGTCTGTTCCTCAATTGTGACACTTCACTATTAGCTTCTACACTTCAATCTACACTAGAAGTTAGTATACATAATAGAAAATCATAAATTATTGTGTTAAAAATGATGGGTTCAGTGCGCGTCAAAGTCAAGCTAAAAAATGCCATTGATGAAGCTTTAGTTAGTCGCGGACTTTTAGCACCGGGACTTTTGCGCGAGTGTGAAACAGAAGGATTAGTAGATACAGGTGCAGTTTCCTTAGTTATTCCACCACAGATAGTAGAACAGCTAGGTTTAAGAATTAGAGGACAACGTGTTGCTCAATATGCAAATGGTAGTGAAGAAACAATCGGAGTTACTGAGCCTGTAATAGTTGAATGTCAAGGACGTGAAACAGTAGTAGAAGCATTAGTTGTTGGTAATGAAGTATTAATTGGTCAAGTGGTTTTAGAACAAATAGATTTATTAGTAGATTGCAGAAATCAGCGATTAATTCCTAATCCAGAACATCCTGATTATCCAGTTGCCATAATTAAGTGAAAGCGATCGCACATTTTGGCGTAATGTTGAGAGTAATTAAAGTGCAATCGCGCTAATCATCATAATGTCATTGCGAGCGAAGCAAAGCAATCGCAAAGGCTTGGATTGTTTCGCTTCACTCATAATGACTGTAAATATTTTTGTCTAACTAGTTATTGCCTTACTTCACACTTTCCACTGCTTCAACTTCTTCTGAGCAAACTCCCGCACTTCCTCATCTGGGTCATTTTCTGCTTTGTCGCGCAACAGTGGTAAAGTCTGCTCATGCTGAGGAAATTGCTTGATAATTATTTCAAGTGCAATGCGCCGAGGGTTGGGGTTATTGGGGGGATCGTGGCTATCCTTAAAGGGGTCATTGACAGCGCATTGGTAGTAGATGTCAAATAACTCAAGCTGATATTTAAAATGTTTGGCTAATTCTTGGACTGCTGCACATCGCACATACTCATCATCATCCTGAGTAGCGCGTTCTTTGATGATGGATTTGGTGTCGGGGTCATCTTTGAAGTTCTTCGTTAATTCTCTGACTGCTACACCTCGCACAACTACGTTATCATCCTGGGTAGCACGTTCTTTGATGATGGATTTGGTCTCAGGGTCATCTTTGAAGTTCTTCGCTAATTCTCTGACTGCTGGACATCGCACACTGCTGTCACTATTTTGGCTAGCAAGTTGTTTGAGCCAGGTTTTGGTGTCAGGGTCATCTTTGAAGTTCTTCGCTAATTCTTCGACTGCTGAACATCGTACATACTTATCATCATCCTGGGTAGCGAGTTGCTTGAGCCAGGTTTTGGTGTCAGGGTTATTTTTGAAGTTCTGCGCTAATTCTTCGATTGCTGCACTTCGCACAAACCAGTGATCATCTTGGGTAGCACGTTGTTTGAGCCAGGTTTTGGTATCAGGGTCATCTTTGAAATTTTTGGCTAATTCTTTAACTGCTATACCTTGCACAAACCAGCGATCATCCTGGGTAGCGCGTTGTTTGAGCCAGGTTTTGGTGTCAGGGTCATCTTTGAAGTGATTCGCTAATTCTTCGACTGCTGCACTTCGTACATCGCTGTCACTATCCTGGGTAGCGCATTCTTTGAGCCAGGTTTTGTTGTCGGAGTCATCTTTGAAGTGATTCGCTAATTCTTTGACTGCTGCACGTCGCACAAAGTAGTTATCATCCTGAGTAGCGCGTTGTTTAAGCCAGATTTTGATGTCTAGAGATTCTTGCCAGGTTGTTGCAATTGCTGTGACTGCTTGAGTGCGAATTTCTTTAACTAGCTTAGTTTCTTCTCTATATGATGGCTGAGAGTAATAATAGTACCAAAGATCATATTTAGTTAAATTCTTTAGCTTGTTAAGTAATTTAGTAGCTGTTGACTCAATCACCAAGCGATTTCTCACTTCCGCAAGACAGTTAGCTGCCAAAAACAAGTTGATAAATTTTTCCTCTTCACCATCTTGCACCATTAAATACTCAAGAATTTCACCAACAAATTTCTCACCAATCATTCCCGCAATTAGCCGCAACACCTCATGCCAAGTTTCATCATGCCAATATTTGCCAAAAACTTCAGTTTTGAGACCCTCAATTGTAATACTGCGTTCCTTCTCAAACTGCCGAACAAACTCCGAAGCACAGAAAAATTCTAAAAAAGTCCGATGCACAAAAGCATAGTAATCTGCACCCAAGAAACATAAAATAAAGTTGCGATCGCGCAGTTGTTTCATCAACCGTCTAGCTTTATCTCTGGCATCATTCACTGGTATGCTTTGCAGATATTTAGTGAAGATTGCTTCTAAATCATCCCCATATATAATGTTGCCAGCTAAACCTTTTTCACTGGTTTGCATTTGATAAGCAACTTGACGCAACATTGCCTGTTTATCTTTATAATCAATAATTTCCAGACGCTCATCTGGTTTTAAATTGCGTCCTTCGTCCCAATTATGCAGCAGCACCTCTGAAGCATCTTTATAAAGTTCACCTCTATCTCTGGGTAATTCTCGCTTGAGATTGAGAATTGCCATCATGGTTAACAGCAGAGGATTTTGTGCTAATTCTGCAATTGCTTTTGATTCATTAATTACTCTTTGTAGACGCTCGCGTTTAATGTTTTTATCTCTTTCTTCGGCTTGACTAAAAGTTTTATCATGCCAGCGTTCAATAAAATCTTTAATCTGTGCTGGTTCTAAATCTTGCAACATAAGGTGGCGAAATTCTGCATCTCGCAACTGTTGCTGCTTATAGCCAATAATCCGAGAAGTGACAATTACCTGCACATCTGGATATTCATTAGTAAACCGATGAATAGAGGTAATAACTTCCTCCCGTTTCGCCAGTTCAAATATTTCATCCAAACCATCAAACATCACTAAAGCATTACCAGCCTTAAGCTGCTCGTGCAATTTATGCTGATTTAGGTGAAAGAAGCAATTCGGCCCTTTATGGTAATACTCTAGAAAATTATTACAAGTTCCCGCATCGCGATCGCGTACATAATTGCGTAATTCAATTAGCAAAGGAATCGGCAGATTAAAATCATTGTTAGTAAGAGTTTGCTCTATCCAATCTAAAGCTAGGTATTGTAACAAAGTAGACTTGCCCGAACCAGGATCGCCTAAAATAACTAGATAATTCTTGCGCGGCTTGTCTTGCCTGATGACATTTAAGACTGAACGAATTGGTTGTTCTAAATAATTTCGTTTATAGCCTTCTAGTTCTTCTTTAATTTTTTCAAGTTCAAATTCTGCATCTAACTGGTTACTTTCTTGTAGCCTGCGGAGATATTCTTTTGGCAGTTCTGGTAAAACTTGATAAACTTGGCGAACATTTTGCGTAAGGATTCAGGTAGAGGATTATTGACAAAGGGAACACTTGAG